>CAZTLV010000008.1:0-111791 GCA_964614635.1 uncultured Occallatibacter sp. | reverse complement strand
ATCGAGATGAATCCGCGCGTCTCGCGCTCCTCGGCGCTGGCATCGAAAGCGACGGGTTTCCCCATCGCTAAAATCGCCGCCAAGCTCGCCGTCGGCTACACGCTCGATGAGATTCCCAACGACATCACGCGCAAAACGCCTGCATGTTTTGAGCCGACCATCGATTACGTGGTGGTCAAGATTCCCAAGTGGCAATTTGAAAAATTTCCCGGCTCCGATGACACGCTGGGCCCGCAAATGAAGTCTGTGGGCGAAGTGATGGCAATCGGCCGCACCTTTAAAGAATCGCTGATGAAAGCGGTTCGCTCGCTTGAAACCGGCAAGAAGACCGACAGTGAATCCTTGGAGCCGCGGCGCCTGATCCAAAGACTAGTGACGCCGCAACCCGAGCGGCTCAGCTATATTCGCTTCGCCTTTGAACGGGGCATGACTGTGCGCGAGGTTGCCCGATATACAGGGATGGATCCGTGGTTCCTGCACCAGATTCGCGAGATTACTCTAGAGCAGAATCAGATTGCCACGACTTCGCCTGACACGGTAACCACTGATGAATTGCGCCGCCTGAAGCGCCTTGGGCTAAGCGATCAGCGAATTGCATTAGAGTGGAACCTCGAAGGTCACGCCGGCGTCAAGCAGGTGAGGGAACTGCGCGAAGCGAAGGGAATCAAACCGGTCTTCAAGCTGGTTGACACCTGCGCAGCCGAGTTTGAATCGATGACTCCATATCTCTACTCAACCTATGACGAAGAGGATGAGGCTCCGCCGACTTCGACGCACAAAGTCATCATTCTTGGTTCCGGGCCAAACCGAATCGGGCAAGGCATCGAGTTTGACTATTGCTGCTGTCACGCCGCGTTTGCGCTGAAAGAGGATGGCTACGAGACCATCATGGTGAACTGCAACCCTGAGACCGTTTCCACTGACTACGACACCAGCGACAGGCTGTATTTCGAACCATTGACGCTTGAAGATGTGCTCGCCGTCTACAACCACGAAGCGCAGTCAGGTGCTGAGATCGGCATGATTGTGCAATTCGGCGGACAGACTCCGCTGAACCTCGCGCAACGGCTGCGTGCCGCTGGCGTGCCCATCATCGGGACTTCGCCAGAGTCAATTGACCTTGCGGAAGATCGCAAACGTTTTGGAAAGCTGCTGGAAGACCTTGAAATTCCGCAGCCACCCGGCGGCACCGCGACCAGCGTTGAAGAGGCCCTTGCCGTCGGAGAACGGATCGGATTCCCGGTGCTTGTGCGGCCGAGCTACGTGCTGGGCGGCAGAGCCATGGTGATTGCCTACGATGCTGAAGCTGTGGCTCTCTACATGCGACAGGCAGTCGAGTACTCGCAGGAGCGGCCGGTTCTTGTCGACCATTTTCTTGAGAGCGCTGTCGAGGTTGATGTTGATGCTTTGTGCGATTCTCAGGATGTGATCATCGCCGGCATCATGCAGCACATTGAAGAAGCAGGCATCCATAGCGGCGACTCCTCATGCGTGCTGCCCGCTGTAAGCATCCGGCCAGAAACTCTTGAGACACTGCGCACCTATACCCGCAAGCTCGCTCTTGCCCTCGAGGTTGTCGGCCTGGTGAACCTGCAATTCGCCATTCAGCGCGATGCTGCGGGGGAAGATCATGTCTACGTGATTGAAGTGAATCCACGGGCATCGCGTACCGTACCGTATGTTTCAAAGGCTACCGGCATCCCGCTTGCCAAAATCGCGGCGCGCCTGATGACTGGCAGAAAACTCCGCGAGGTGTTGCCGGACCAGCTGGCAGCCGGCAAGGATCTTGGAACGGGTACGTACTATTACGTGAAGTCTCCGGTTTTTCCATGGTCAAAGTTTGCCGGCGTGGATACGGTTCTCGGCCCTGAAATGAAGTCAACGGGTGAGGTGATGGGTGTGGCTGCCAGCTTTGGCGAAGCCTTTGCCAAGGCCCAACTCTCAGCCGGGCAGGTGTTGCCCAAAGGAGGTACCGTCTTTTTCAGCGTGAACGATCATGACAAGCCGGTGGCCGTGGATCTGGCTCGCAGCTACGTGCATCTAGGCTTCAAACTTGTGGCCACGGATGGAACGGCCAACATTCTTGAAGCTGCGGGCATGAGCGTGGAGCGGGTATTCAAGGTGAAGGAGGGACGGCCCAACATTGTCGATCTGATCAAGGGTGACCGCATCCAGCTGATTATCAACACACCGCGCGGTCAGGACACGATCTTCGATGAAAAGGCGATTCGCCGGGCCGCAGTGCTGGCACGGGTTCCAACCATCACAACCATCGCGGCTGCACAGGCGGCCGTGGAGGGAATTGCGGCCATGCAGAAGCATCAAACTACGGTATACGCGCTACAGGAATTGCACGCGGCGAATGGCTCTTAAAAACAAGTTCGCCGCCCTGGTCTGGATTTATTCGATGGACTTCAGTCTTCTGAAAGCAAGCCAGGCCCCAATGGAGTAGCCCACCAACGCCGCCGCCGGCCATGTCGCCAGAAATGGGCCGTCATCATCGATGAGCCCACTTGGCTTGGGAATGCTGAAGAAAGTCCGCGTGAGCTTGTCGGTTGCATCGCATTGGAAGCATTGGTTTGGCCCCGTCGGCATGTCCAGAACCCACAAGCTGATGATGAGCAGCCAGATGAGGCCCAGAAGCCAGACCGCAGTTGCCATTTCATCCGGATGGATCTGTGCGACGAAATAGCCAACTACCAGCGGCACAAGCATGGACAGGACAAGAATGAATGACTGGGAGACCCCTTCAGGGCTGAGCGCGTAGCCGGCAACCATCAGGACAAACCATGCAACAAGCGCAAGAACGCTGTGTATCACGAACCATAGAGACTGACGCGACAGCTTTGCGAGGCTGTTTTCCTCACCGCTTTCATCAAAAAAGGACTCCACATCAAGCTCCTCAAACAGTTTGTAGCTAAAGTCTATTGCCCGTGAGCAGGCGTTGCACCTCAAACACTCAACTATTCCATTTTCGTTCGAAGCAGGCAAGCGGTTGGCCCCAATATACGCCCAGGGTTCTACAATGAACCCATGCTGATTGAGGGCATTTTTGCCGCCGTCCCTACGCCGTTCTACCCGGATGAGCGGATCTACTTTCGCAAGATTGAAGCCAATATGGCTCGCTACTCGCGGACCCTGCTTTCAGGCATGGTGGTTTTGGGTTCCACGGGCGAGGCTGTCATGCTCGACGACGAGGAATCGCGCGAAGTGTTGCGCGTCTCCGCGGAGTATGCGGCGCCGGATAAAGTTTTAATCGCGGGAGTAGGGCGGGACAGCGTAAGAGCTACCGTTGCGTTGGCGGAGTTCGCCGCAGAATGCGATTTTGATGCAGTTCTGGTTCGCACGCCCACGTACTACAGTCCCTTGATGCCCGGCGCGGCGGTGCTGCATTACTTCAGAAGCGTGGCCGATCGCTCGCCATTGCCATTGGTCCTCTACAACATTCCCAAGTTCGTGCCTTACCTGATACCCGTTGACTTGGTCGCCGAACTTGCTCAACATCCCAACATTATTGGGATCAAGGACTCAACAGGGGATGTCGAGCGCATTGGTAGCCTGGTTGGTGCCACCCACATCGCTCCCAGAAGGACCGTCGCCGTCACTCCGATCTTCGAAGGTGTGACCCGCCGCATGCTGAATGCCAAGATGGAGACAGCGGGCAGCTTTGTTTCTGCCCACGACCTGGGCAATGGTGTGGCCCTGACTGCCGCGCCGCCGGCCGTGCCCATCAAGACCCGAACCAAGGAAGTTGGGTTTCAGGTGCTTACTGGGTCAACAGCCGGGCTGCTTCAAGCGCTTGACGCCGGAGCCGCCGGAGCCGTCCTTGGTTTCGCCGCGTGCGCACCGCAATCCTGTCAGGAGATCTACCTGGCCTGGAAAGACCACGACCCGGTGCTCGCGGCAGAGAAGGAGTTGCGCATTGCCGCTGCAAGCCAACGAGTGGTTGGTCAGTTGGGGATTGCCGGCGTGAAATATGCATGCGACTTCAATGGCTATTATGGCGGCCGAGCGAGGGCGCCGCTGCTCCCGGCCTCCGCCGAGGAGAAGGCTGAAATCGAGGTTTTGCTGAGTGAAATACGGAATTAGAGCCGTATTTGCAGGTATTCACCATGTCTGATAACGGATATTCTGTATAGTGAAACCGCTCCAACTGCCTTCAACCCGGCGGCCAATGATGGGATTTCTCAGGCGTCTGCCCCGCCGGGCCTAGGCCCATTACATCTTGTAGCGGCCCAGGTCTTCGTCGTTCAATCCCTCAAGCCAGCCGCGCAACTGTTCTGCGGTTGGGCCCTCTGGCGGACCAGAGGTGTTCAGTTTGGCGGTCTGCATGACTTGTTCAGCGACATAGATCGGACAATCTGCGCGCAGCGCAAGCGCAATTGCGTCTGACGGACGCGCGTCGATGGTCAGCGGCTCGTCCCCCTGCCGCAGCCAAAGAACGGCGAGAAATGTGTCGTCTTTAAGTTCAGTAATCACAACCCGCTCAAGCTGGGCATTCAAGTTCCGGATCAGATTTCTGGTCAGGTCATGAGTCATCGGCCTGGAAACGGCAACTTTTTCAATCTCGATGGCGATCGCGTTGGCCTCAAAGATTCCAACCCAGATGGGCATCACCGTCTCCGATGCCACATCCTTGAGAACCACGATGGGCATGTTGGTGGCAGGGTCCAACATCAGGCCGCGTATCCTCACCTCAATATCCATGAATGCCTTCTTCCGACCGCTCAACCTATTTTAGACGGCTTCGCCAACCAAACTGTTCGGATGCGTCGCGGTAATTCTTACCTGTAAGTAGCTCCCAGGTGCCGGCGCAATGGGTTGCCCGCATGTAAAATTTACCGGCTTGTTTTGACTGCTTCGGCCTGATACCTGCCCGCGGGCCGGGTTGTTTCCCTCAACCATCACTTCCATCACCTGACCTAAGTGCCTGGCGTAATTCACTCTTTGTATCTCGCGCTGGCGGTCAAGCAGAGACTGAAGCCTAGTTGCCTTCTCTGTTTCAGGGATCGAATCAATCATGGTCAGAGCAGGGGTGTTCGGGCGTGCCGAGTATTTGAAACCGAACACGCAATCGTACTCAACTTCAGCCAGCAAATTCATGGTCTGGATAAAGTCGTCAGCGGTTTCGCCTGGGAAACCAACAATGATATCGGTAGACAGTGCAATCGGCCGTCGAGCAGCCTTGATCCACGCAATCCGTTCCAGGTACCAATCGGTGGTGTATTCCCTGGCCATCATCTTCAGCACCCGTGACGATCCCGACTGAACCGGGAGGTGGACATGGTCACACAAGGTGGGCACGGCATCGATCACTTCCACAATGTCCCGGGTAAAGTCGCGCGGATGGCTGGTTGTGAAACGGACACGGCGGATCCCAACGACCTCTCCGACCGCAGCAAGCAACTCCGCGAAGCTTCGCTTCCCTTCCGGGTCACGATAGCTATTGACGTTCTGGCCAAGGAGCTGGATCTCGGTATATCCAAGATCGGCAATGCGTCGCGCTTCAGCCAACACGGAGTCAGAACCCCGGCTGCGCTCTTTGCCCCGCGTATAGGGGACGACACAATACGAACAGAATTTGTCGCAGCCTTCAATGATGGTGATGTAGCCACGATAGGGATTCTGACGCGCTGTGAATTCCGTCTCAAAGGTTTCATCGGTCTGGCGGTCATCAAGGCCCGTAATCCGGTTCTCGCCGGCTTCCAGTCGAGTAAGCATCTCAGGGAGCTTGCGGTAGGAGGCCGATCCTGAAACCAGCGAAACATATGGCGCCCGATCGAAGATCTTTTCGCCCTCCTGTTGAGCCACGCAGCCCAGCACGGCAAAGCGCTTGCCCGCCTTGTGCAGTTTCTTGTAGTCGTTGAGACGATTAAAGACCTTTTGCTCGGCTTTGTCGCGGATGGAGCAGGTGTTGTAGAGGATCAGGCCTGCGTCTTCTTCAGCTTCCACCTGCCGGTATCCCTGCTGCTGCAATGTGCCAATCACCTTTTCGGAGTCATGGGCATTCATCTGGCAGCCGAATGTCTCAAGATAGAAGGTTTTCTCGGTTGCCATATCAATCCTGAGTATAGCGTGAATTCAGCTCTGCCCGTCCCAATCGACAATCAGCCAATGCTCTGTCCGATTCTGGACACGAAGATGTTGAAAGCGAACAACCGGAACGCGCTTTGACCGTTTCTTCGCAATACAATCAATGAGTTACAGGCCGTCTGGTTGGCAATCGACTTGCTACATTGCTTCTTAAGAGTTACGTTTCCTGGCAATCCCTGTTCCAAATTCCCCATCTGGCACGATAAGGAAACTCATCATGCTGACTGTGATTCAGGATATCCGTTACGGTATTCGGCAATTGGTCAAGATGCCGGGATTCACCTTCACTGCCGTGATTTCCCTCGCACTCGGCATTGGCGCAACCACGGCAGTTTTCAGCGTGATCTACGCCATCCTCATGGATCCATATCCGTACACAGCCCCTGACCGCATGGCCCACATTGACCTGATAACCTCTGCTGCTCAGCCGCAAGGATTCGGCCTCACCGGACCGCAATGGCAGCAGCTCCGCAAAGCACCGGTGATTGATGACGCCATCGCGGAGGACGGATGGAGCCTTACCGTTACCAGTGGCGACCTGCCCGAAGATGTTGAAGGAACCTATTTCAGCTCAAATGCTTTTAACTTCTTTGGCGTTCCAGCGATCCTTGGGCGCGGATTGCAACCCTCTGACGCGATCGACGGACAGGATCCGCAACCAGTCGTAGTGCTCAGTCACAAGTTTTGGCAGCGGCACTTCAACGGCGATCCGAGCGTTGTTGGTAAAACGATTCAAATGGTCCACAAGACCTATACGATCGTGGGTGTAGCCGCACCTCGTTTTACATGGGACGACGGTGACGTCTATGTGCCGCAGAAAATCAGCCAGGATCCAACCAAGACACTCGGTGTCCAGATTCGCCTCAAACCAGGTGTGACTCACGCACAGGCAGAAGCTTCTCTGCAACCGCTCATCGAGCAGTTCGCAAAGGACACCCCAAAACACTTTCCGCAGGAGAAGTTCCGATTAAAACTGTCGGGATTGAACGACCAGTTTATTGAACGGCTGGGCGGAACGCTCTATCTTCTTTTCGGCGCAGTGGCGCTGCTTTTGGTGATCGGTTGTGGAAATGTATCCATCCTGTTGCTGGCGCGCGCAACTGCCCGTCAGCACGAGTTCGCGGTTCGCGCGGCCATTGGAGCCAGCCGGAGCCGCATCGTCCGCCAGTTGCTAACCGAAAGTCTCCTTCTTTCGCTGTCCGGAGCAGGGCTTGGGCTTTTGCTGGCCTACAAAACGCTCGGCGTAATTGTTTCAAACCTGCCGCAATACACTTTCCCCCATGAAGCGGCAATTCAAATTAACGTGCCGGTCCTGATTTTTTGCATAGCAGTTGCCGTCGGAACGGGAATCCTCTTCGGAATCTGGCCTGCGCTACAGCTATCCAAGCCCGAAGTCAGCCAGATCATGCAATCGAATACCCGCAAGACAACCAGTGATATTCGCGGGCGCAAGATCCACAGCACGCTCATTGCCGGGCAGATCGCGCTGACCTTGCTGATGTTGACCGGAGCGGGCGCGGCCATCGAAGGGTTCATTCAACTTGTTCACGTTAAGCTGGGGTATGATCCGCACAATGTCATGTCAGTCGGTATACCCGTTCATGATGGAACGTACAAGACATGGCCCGAACGAGCAGCATTTTTTGAGCGGCTTCGGTCCAAAGTAGCGGAGACGCCGGGCGTAACAATGACGGCCATCTCGACCAATGCCACGCCGCCATCGAACGGTCATAACGCAAAGTTTGAGATTGTTGGCAAGCCCTCGGCTCAGGACCAGTCCATGCGAATCAACATGGTGAGTCAGGAATACTTCCCTCTGCTCAAAATTCCGTTGGCTCAGGGCCGCATCTGGGATAAGGATGAGAACCACCGCGCAGCGCCACTGATTGTGATCAATCAGACGCTGGCGCAGAAATACTTCCCCAACGACAACCCGGTTGGTCACTCGATCAAGCTGCCATCGCTAACAGACGAACCACCCTACAATCTGGCAGGCCCCGGCGCCAGCGGCCCGCTGCTGATTATTGGCGTCATCGCAGACAAGCGTGACGACGGACTTTCCAACCCAATCCTGCCGGAAGCGTTTGTTCCGTACACGGTCTCGATGCGCATGTGGACGCAAATCCTGGTGCGCGCGGAAGTTCCGCCACTCACACTGCTCCACACTGTCAGGGAGATGGTGGTTTCTGTCGATCACGACCAGCAGACCGGCGGGTACGTCCATGATCTGGATTATTGGATCACCGATCAGGATGAGTGGGGCCGTGCACATCTGGTAGCTTGGCTGTTTGCAGCCTTTGCAGGACTCGCGTTGGCGCTGGCGGCTGTGGGACTTTACAGCGTGGTTTCCTATTCCGTAGTTCAGCGCACCAATGAATTCGGGATTCGCATGGCACTGGGAGCTCCACGCAGCCACGTCCTGCGCATCGTTTTTAGCTCGACGGTAGTAAGCGTGGCTAGCGGCATTGTTGCTGGCCTTGCATTGGGAGTTGCCTTGAGCAATGTGATGTCGCATTGGTCAAAAGACACGCACGTCAGCCCACGCGACCCATTGCTGCTGGTTGCCTCCACGCTGACGCTGATGCTAGTTGCGGCAATTGCCTGCGCAATCCCGGCGCGCCGAGCCTCCGAGGTCGACCCAATGACTGCCATCCGTTACGAATAGTGGCATCGACGGCGACGGCTTATCGGTTACCGGAGCCCGGTGTGAAGATAGGCCAGCAGCGCCGACATCTGTTCCTCATCGAATCGTCCTGCAAAGCTGGGCATCATGCCTTTGCCGGTCAGTACATTTTGCCGCACCGCGGTGTCATTTGCGGGAATGCCGCTGGGCAGCGTGCTCTTGTTGAAGAGCCAATGCAGATCAGGCGGCGCTTTCTTCAGGGCGAGATCGTTATCCTCATGGCAATGAGCGCAGCGCACCCGGTAAAGGTGCTTCCCTTCCTGCTCTTGAGGTGTCAATTGCGATGCCGAATGACACCCTGCCAGCCCGATCCCGAGACTGGCTGCCGCCCAGGCGAAAGCCACCGCCTTACTTCTTCCCCGCTCGGCCACGTTGCCCAATTCCCTTCTACGCTTTCTCGGCAAATCGACCGCTCACGTAGTCCCAGTTCACGACCTGGAAAAAGGCCTTCACGTAGTCGGCGCGCTTGTTCTGATATTTCAAATAGTAGGCGTGCTCCCACACGTCCACGCCGAGCACCGGTTTGTGACCAGCAGTCAAAGGGCTGTCCTGGTTGGGAGTGGTCTCAATGGACAGCATGCCGTCGGGCATCTTCACAAGCCACGCCCAGCCGCTGCCAAAAACGCCCATCGATGCAGCCGTCAGCTTGTCTTGAAAAGCAGAGAACGAACCAAACTTTGCATCGATCGCCTTTGCCAACTGACCGGAAGGAGCCGCTCCGCCTTTGCCCAGCGTCGGCCACCAGAAAGAGTGGTTCGCATGACCTCCGCCTTGGTTGCGCACTGCCGTCCGAACCGCTTCAGGCCAGCTATTCAAGTTCGTGACCAATTCCTCAACTGTCTTGCCGTTCAATTCCGGGTGCGCGGCTACAGCGATATTCAGGTTGTTGACATAGGCCTGGTGGTGCTTGTCATGGTGCAGGTGCATGGTTGCGGCATCGAAGCTTGGCTCAAGCGCGTCGTACGAGTAAGGCAGGTCAGGCAGTTTAAAAGGGCCGCTTGGCGGTGTTGTCGGCGCGGATGCAGCCTGGCCGGTGGGGAATGCCTCGGCAGGCAGGGTTTCAGCAATCAGGGCAGCCGTTGCCACAGCCCCCATCTGCACTAAAGCGGTTCTGCGATTGATCGACGTCATTGAAGATCCTCCTCCTGAGACTTTGACTTGAAGCCGGCGGCGGCGAATTCCGCCGCAAAGGTATCGCCCACTCAGTCTGAACGGGCACGCAGCTAAGGTCAAGCTGGCGATTGGGACGTTTGCGAAGCCTGGGCGTCACCCTTGTAGCTTTAGAACGTATGCTTGAGTGATGGCACTTCCTTCATTAGGCGGGATTCGCGCTGCTCAGTCCGTCGTGTATCGATATATGCCGCCCACACCCCAGTACACCTGGCCACTGATCAACGAGCGCCTCTCGGTGTCTGAGCACGCGCAGACCGAGGCTTGGATCAAACACGAGAATCACACTCCGGTGGGCGCATTCAAACTGCGCGGTGCACTCGTGTACATGGAATGGCTGAAACAAACGCGGCCGGAAATCGCTGGGGTTGTGGCAGCTACTCGCGGAAATTTTGGACAAGGCGTGGCCATGGCCGCGCGCCTCTACAGACTGAAGGCCGTGATTGTGGTTCCCCATGGCAACAGTAAGGAGCAGAATCAGGCCATGATCGCCCAGGGCGCTGAACTGGTCGAGCATGGCCATGACTTTCAGGAGGCCCTGGAGTTTGCGAGCACTGTTGCGATTGACCGCGGCTTCGCCATGGTTGATTCATTCCATCAACGCCTCGTGATGGGCACAGCCACTTATGCCCTTGAGCTTTTTGAAGTGGCGCCCCCGCTGGACACGGTATACGTGCCCATCGGCCTGGGCTCTTCAATCTGTGGCATTGCGGCGGCACGCAATGCGCTCGGTCTCACAAGCGAGATTGTCGGCGTCGTAGCTGCGGGCTCCCCTTCTTACGCATTGAGCTTCAAGCAAAAGAAGATTGTTGAAGCCCCGTCGCACACTGCAATATCCGATGGTCAGTCTTGCCGCACTCCCAATCTCCAGGCCATGGAGATCATCTGGGAACAGGTTGCCCGCATCATCGAAGTTTCAGACGAGGAGATTGCACTGGCCATGCGCGCCTATTACCACGACACGCACAACCTGGCCGAAGGAGCTGGAGCCGCCGCTCTGGCCGGGGCCATCAAAGAGAGACAGCGTTATGCCGGCAAGCGGCTGGGCATTATTCTGACCGGCGGCAACGTTGGTCGAGAGACCTACATGAACGTGCTTGCAGGAAAGGTTTAACAAGGAAAATGTCCGAAACACTTGAGAATCTGACGCCACTTGCCCATGCTGCCCAGAACCGCTGTTTTGGTTGCGGTGCGGCAAACCCTTCGGGGCTGCACCTCTCTTTTCTGCTAGCCAAAGATCAGTCGGTCGTCTGCCTCGCCACCATTCCAGACACCTTCGAGGGCCCCCAGAATTACCTCCATGGCGGAATCATTGCCACTCTGCTGGACGAAACCATGAGCAAGGCAGTGCGTTCTCGCGGCGTGACGGCGATGACACGCCAGATAGAGGTCGATTACCTGCGCCCGGTGCCGTCTGGCGCACCCCTTCGTATGGAAGGGCGCGTGGTGCGCGACGAGGACAGAAAGCACTGGGCCGAAGCTCGGATTTTGAACAGTGAGGGGACCGCACTTGCGCAAAGCAAAGGCTTGTTTATCGAGGGGCGCGCCCGGTGAATGCCGGGCGTCCGGATCTCCAGTCAAAACATCCTCTGGTGAATCATGTTGATGGTCTCCTGGGTTACCGTACACGATAATTCATCGCTGGAAGTAAATATTGAGACCCGATGAGGTCAAGCGTTCATGGAAGTCCCATCGGCCCGTGAAGAAGATTTGTTCTGGTACATCGCGGCATCCGCCCTGGAGAGAAGATTCTTCATCGTTTCCGGCGCGCGAAACTCAGCCACGCCCATCGATGCGTTGACTCTGAGTTTGATTTGCCCGGCCCTGCCTTCCACACTGTAGTTTCCACAGACCCATTCCTTGGTCCGGTCAACTTGGGCAGACGCCTTGGGTAAACCACAATCGAACAGGATCATGAACTCATCGCCGCCCCACCGTCCAATCGCATCTGTTGAGCGGCATGCAGACTTGATCTCTCCTGCGAACTGCTTCAGCAGTTCATCTCCGGTCAAATGTCCATGACTGTCGTTCACCTTTTTGAAATCGTCAATATCAATCATGGCCACGCACAACGGGCTTCCTGCGGCCATGCGACGCTCAATCTGGCTCTCCATCCACACGCGGCTGCGAAGCCCTGTCAGGCCATCCAGGGATGCGGCCCGTTCCGCCTCTTCGAGCTTGGCCTGGTATTCCGTGACTTCAGCACGCAGCTTGTCAATGGCCGCCTTGCCTTCACTAGTCATTCTGTCAATCTGCGTCTTTAGTTGTGCCGCGCTCTCTTCAATCGAAACACGAACTTCAGTCAGATTGTCGAGGCTGGCGATCTTTTTCAACCGGGCCGTTACAGCGTTCATCTGGCCGGCACACCGCTGGTCCCTTTCGCCCACCGACTCGGCGGTGTGCGCCATCACGATCAGCAGTTCCTTTACCTCGCTGGTCCTCTCCTGGTTTTGCCTGGCTGCACCAATGCCCCATTTCTGCAACTGTTCGCGCACGCTCCTTTCCGCAGCATCGACTTGATCCCGGGTCATGTCGACCGACAGCTTCTCCTGCAGTCTTCCCAGGCTCCGCTTCAGTCCATCCCCCAGCCCTGGACATGCCTCCGCCCCGCTGTCTCCCATTTCCAGCAGGGCTGAGCTATAGGCAGCCATAGTCGCGGCCAGAACGTCGTGATCTTCCGGGCACGCCGCAGAAGAACCGGCAGATGATGGAGCATCAAGGTACTTTTTAAGTGAAATCATCTTTCCTCGGGGCGTCCTTGACCGAGACCGATCGATGTGTGGACAGTTGTCTCTAAATATCGGCAGAAGTCTGCCCTTTAATCAGTCATGCGTATGGCCCTTTTTGACCACATCGGATTTTCCTGGCGTGGATAACTGGCTTTGGCTCAAGGAAATATCGATTGAGCCTCGATTTTCATTCTCCGAAAATGCTCATTCGGCTCAAGAGGGCGCGATTCAGGGCTCAAGTCTCAGCGATCACAACTGCACACACAGCAAGCGATCGGCGCCACCATGGAGGATACGGCAACCCATCCCTCGCAAGTCCTGTGGCCATCCAGATGATTCTAAGCATCTTAGTATGGGAAAGTGTGCCCGCGTCTGCCTTGCCGAGCATCCACTTCGTTGTCATGAACCAGGCTGGTCACCGCTCATGTTCGAGTTCTTGGAGGCGAGACCAGAGCCGGAAGCAACATTGATATGGCCATGATGCCGGCGATGACATGTAAACCGCTCAGGTAGGAGCCACTGGATTGGCGAAGGTGGGCAATCAGCAACGGGCCAAACGCGCTGGCACAACCCCACGCGGTCAGCATCAAGCCATAGATCGGGCCAACATTCTTAGATCCGAAGTAGTCCGCAGCAAAGGCGGGCATCGTCCCGAACCCTCCGCCATAGCACATGAGAATGACAAACGAAACCAGGGTCAAGACCGTTGCAGAAGACAGACTCGGCATCATCCAGAATAGCCCCACTTGGACAAGGAACATGACAACGAATGTCCAGCGCCTGGTGATGGCATCGGATGTCCAGGCCCAGAAGATTCTGCCCACAGCATTGCCAATGCTCGCGATGCCGACCATGCCAGCTGCTGCCACGGCACTGACCTTGGCAATCTCCTGGAACATGGGTGATTCCTGCGAGATCAGCGAGATCCCCGCGGACACGTTGAGAAAGAGAAGCATCCATAGAGCCCACCATTGCCAGGTCTTGAGCGCCTCACCAAGCAGGTAATCTTTTGCCGCGCGTTGCTTCGACTGGGTTGCACTGGCGACCCAGCCCGCAGGCTGCCAGCCGTTGGGTGGATTCTGCATCAAGTAACCTGTCGCCACCACCACTACAAGATAGGCAACGCCCAGATAAGCCAAGGTCTGCAGTACGCCGACACTTTGAATGAGCCTTGTTGCAACGGGAGCAGTGACCAGTGCACCGGCCCCAAAGCCGCCCACGGCAACGCCCGTAATTAGACCCCTTCTGTCAGGAAACCATTTCACCAGCACAGCAATTGGGACAATGTACCCAAACCCAAGCCCGACGCCTCCAATCAGGCCGTAGCTCAGGTACAACCACCAGAGCTTGTTTGCGGAGAAGCTCGCCAGAAAGACGCCGAGCCCGTACAAAAACCCGCCTGTCATGGCAACCACGCGCGGTCCCTTGTTGCGCAACCAGAGGCCGCCAAAGAAAGCAGATACCCCGAGTGTGAAAATACAAATTGTGAAGGTGAGCGTGACGTCGGAGATGGACCAGTGGAACTGTTTCGAGAGCGGGACTCGAAAGACGCTCCACGCATAGACGGCGCCAAGCGCCATCTGCATCAGGAACCCGGCAACTGCAATACCCCAGCGATTCAGATTCTTCATGATCACTCTCTTGCAAAGAAGTCTAGATTCAGTTGTCTTTCTCGGTTGTTCCCCGGGCACTCAGCTGAATACCGAGAGCTTCAAGGAAGCGGTTGATGAGCGCGATACTCCGTCGCAACTCCTTGTGGCGGAATTGGCTCAGCAGCGCGAAAAGGCCGGGCGGCTCTATCGCCGGTCTTCGGGAGACGCCGAGCGTCTCCTGCGCGGCCACGGCAATACCCTGCAGCAGATCAGGATTGATGGAGCCGAGCATTTTGCCCAGGATGATCATGTTGCGCAGCGCGCGGACCGACTGATCGGTCTTGGCCGCTTCCACCGAAACTTCAACCAGCTTGTCGGTTGCGCCCACCATGCCCCGAACTAACTGCAAGACACCGTGCGCATGTAACTCATCAAGCAGCGCATAAAAGTCGAGCAGGGCTTCTGCATGCTCTACAGGAGCGTTCTCAAGCCGGTTGCGCAATTCTTCTCGGGGATCGGGCCGCGGCGGCGTGAACGAAATCGGTTGAGCCACTGGTGTTCGTCCTTTCATGGAACGGTGCTGCTACTCCGGCTGGCGCGTCTGGATCTGTACCAGTTCACTGCCCGGCTTGCGGTAGTCTGGGCGCTGCCATTTGCGCTCCACATTCACTCCTTTCTGCGGGGTCGGGTGTCCGAAACGCGAATTGGTTCGAGGCAACGGGTTTTCACCGGTGTGGCCGAGCAACTTCAGATGAACCGCGGTCTCTTTGTATGCCGGGGTATGGGTCACCTTATCCGTGAAACTGCTGGTGAGCCGATTCACCGGCTCTTCCACGGAGTTCATGGGCATATAGAGTTCCTTGCCATGAACTCTCTCGGTAACCACGGCCTGGACCCTGAGCTTTCCATAGGCTGAAGTCAACTGCACCCAGTTCCCTGTCGTAATTCCGCGGTCGGCCGCAAGTTCCGGTGAGACTTCGACAAAGGTGCAAGGAGTCTTTGCCCGGATGCCTTCGGTGCGATAGGTCATGTTGCCTTCATGGAAGTGTTCAAGGAGCCTGCCGTTGTTGAGATGGAGATCGAATTCTGCGTCTTGTTGACTCGAAGGCTCCGACCACGGAACCGGAAAGAGCTTCGCTTTGCCGCCCGGCAAATTGAATTCCCTGGTGTAAAGAAGAGGCTGGTCCGTGCCGTCCTGCGCCACGGGCCATTGCAGCGACTTATAGCCCTCCAACCGCTCATACGTGATGCCTGCCATCAATGGAGTCAGCGGCGCGATCTCCTCGTAAATCTTTGCAGGATGCGCATAGTCCCAGCCCGCACCGAGCCGATTTGCGATTTCCTGAATAATCGCCCAATCGGGGCGGCTGTCTTCGAGCGGTTCCATTACCTGGTATAGGCGCTGGATGCGGCGCTCGGTGCTGGTAAAAGTGCCTTCTTTTTCGAGACTTGGGCACGCAGGCAGAATCACATCCGCGAATCGGCAGGTTTCAGTGAAAAAGATCTCCTGCATCACGAAGAATTCCAGTTTCGACAACGCGCTGGATACATAGTTCGCATTGGAATCGACCATGCTCAATTCTTCGCCGAAGACGTACATGGCCTTGATGCGGTTGTCGTGAATGCCGTCGATCATCTGATGGTTATCGAGCCCCGGTTTGATTGGCAAGGTCACTTGCCACGCCGTTTCAAACTTGCCTCGAATCGCGGGGTCGTCGACCTTCTGATATCCAGGGAAGTATGCCGGCATCGCACCATGATCGCTTGCGCCTTGCACGTTGTTGTGCCCGCGCAGAGGAAACGCCCCGGTGCCGGGTCTCATGTAATTGCCCGTCACCAGCAGGAGATTGGAGATTGCGGTGGACGTGTCAGAACCCATGATGTGCTGGGTCACGCCCATGGCCCAAAGAATGCACACAGAATCTGATGTTGCGATCATGCGACCGACTGTCGCCAGCGTCTCCATGGGAATCCCACAACGCTGGCCGGCCATCTCAAGTGTGAAGGGCTCGAGGCTCTTCCTGTATTCCTCCTCGCCGGTCACCCATTGGTTAAGAAAGGTTTGATTGGCAAGGCCATTGTCGAGGATGTATCGCGTAACAGCTGAAAGCCAGAACAGGTCAGTCCCTGGACGAGGACGCAGAAAAATATCGGCTCGCTCGGCCATCTCGTTCTTGCGCAAATCAGAGACGATCAGCTTCTGGCCATGCAACTTGTGAGCGCGTTTCACGCGGGTCGCCAGAACGGGATGGTTCTCCGCCGGGTTGGCGCCGACAATCAATACCAGCGACGCCTTCTCAATATCAGCGATCGAGCCTGAGTCACCTCCGTAACCCACCGTGCGGAAAAGCCCGGTGGTGGCCGGCGCCTGGCAGTACCGTGAGCAGTTATCCATATTATTGGTGCCGATGACTGCCCGCGCCAGCTTTTGCATCAGATAGCTTTCCTCATTTGTGCACTTCGAAGAGGAGATGAAAGCCAGCGAATCGGGACCCGAAGCAGCCTTGATCTCAGTGAATCGGCGGGCGACTAAATCCAGCGCCTCGTCCCAGGACGCCTCGCGGAACGCGTCATCTTCGCGAATCAGAGGCTTGGTCAGCCGGTCCGGGCTGTTGACGTAGTCCCAACCAAACTTTCCCTTGATGCAGGTTGAAACCCCATTGGCCGGGCCAGACTCCGGCTCAACTTTCAGAATCTTCCTGCCCTTGGTCCAGATGTCATAGCTGCAGCCAACGCCGCAGTACGTACAGACTGTCTTGGTGCGCTTGATCTGGGTTTCACGCATGGCCGCTTCCACCTCTGAAAGCGCAAGGATGGGGCCGTACCCCACTTCCGGCTCAATCCCTTTGACCACGTCGATCATGCCGTCTTTAGCAGCCTGCGGCAGCGAGGTGAAGAAGCCCGCCTCGCCCAACATGGACGTTTCCATGAGCGCATTGCAGGGGCAAACGGTGACGCAATGGCCGCAGGAGACGCAACTGGATTCTCCGATCGGCGCTCCACCATCCCACAGAACCCGTGGATGGGGATCTTCCCAATTGATGCTCAGCGTTTCATTCACCTGCAAGTTCTGGCAGGCTTCCACGCATCGACCGCACAGGATGCACTGGTCGGGGTCGTAACGGTAAAAGGGATTCGACCGGTCCACTTCATAAGGCTTATGAGTGAAAGGTTTCTCCTGATGGTCGACGCCGAGCAGAGCCGTGGTGTTATGAACGGTGCAGTTGTTGTTATTGTTCTCGCAGACCGTGCAGTACAGCAGGTGATTGCCGAGAATCCTATCGAAAGCCTCTCGTTGCGCCGCGTCGGCTCGGTTTGATGAGGTGACGACGTTCATTCCGTCCGCAGCCAAAGTGGCGCATGCCCGTTCCAGCTTGCCATCCACCTCTACCATGCAGGTGTCGCAGCTCTGGATCGGACCAAGCTGTTGATGGTAACAAACCTGCGGAACCTTGACCTCGGAACGGTTAATGACGTCGATCACTCGCTCGCCAGGATGAAAGTCCATCGATCTTCCGTTGATATTCGCGGCCATGAGTTCGCCTCGCCCCCACGAGGAATTTGATGCTAGTTCTTCAAGCACACACTCGTAAAGGCAATTGTTTCTTTATGTTTTGTTAATTCTTGGTAAATGCCCCCGGGGCTGGGCGGGTCTTGTGCAGCGCCTCTAACCTATGAATCACCACCGATCATGCAGCGGTATTCCCCGGCATAGACCACAAAGCGGTTGCCACGCAAAAAACCCACCAGTGTCAACCCAAGCTCCCGGGAAAGCTTCACGGCCAGGCTCGAAGGAGCTGACACCGAGGCAAGAACGGGAATTCCCGCAGCGAGTGCTTTTTGTGCAATCTCGAAGCCACCCCGGCCGCTCACCAGCAGGACGTATTGCGACAGGGGAAGACGCCCCTGAAGAAGCGCCCATCCAACGATCTTGTCCACCGCATTATGTCGCCCAATGTCCTCGCGAAGGGCTATGAGTTGGCCGCTGGCGTCAAACAGACCTGCAGCATGCAGCCCGCCCGTCCGGCTAAAAACCGCTTGTTCAGATTTCAGAGTATCGGGCAGCTTGCACAACACCCGGGGATCAACGCGAAAGGTACGGTCAGGCTGCGCCAGGCCGCGCCTTCGAATCATCTCAATCGACGCTTTGCCACAGATTCCGCAACTGGAAGCTGCAAAAAAATTGCGTTGCACATCTTTCGCATCAAATGAACCGACCGCTAGATCAACCTCCACCACATTGCTCTTGCCTTCACCGCGGCCGGACGCTTGCCGAATTCCAACAACCTGATCAGGCGACTCAATGATCCCTTCTGTGAGTAGAAGTCCTGCCGCTAACTCCAGGTCATGCCCCGGTGTACGCATGGTGACAGTCAATGGAGTTTTGCCAACACGAATCTCCAGAGGTTCCTCGGCTGCCAGAGAATCCTGTATAGAGCGGATCGCGCCATCTTCCCATTCCGTGACCTGCGTAATTTCGACACTTCGCTCTGGTGTGCGCACCGGGTTCAGCCTCTCCTGCTTCAATTTGACGGTGACCCGCCACAACCAATCTGTCAAGGAACATCGTGCATGAGCATTGCTGAGAGAAGAATCAAAGCAATGCAGGAACTCTCACTGGTAGCATGGAAACAAGCTGGTGACGTTGAGGTGCACCGTGTGCTGGAACGTCATTCTGCTCAAGGGAAGCAATATGAAGCTAAGGATCAAAGGGGATTCGCTGCGAATACGCGTGTCTCAGCCGGAGATGGCGCGGCTCCTGCAAAGTGGACGAATCGAAGAAACTGTCCATTTTGGCGAGGAAAGCGATTCACGCCTCTCCTATGCGCTGGAGCACGTTGAGAGTGAAGAAGAGATTTCCCTCCGCCACCGGCCGCAAGACGTGACTTTTGTCCTTTCAACCTTGGCTGCGCGTCGATGGGCCGAGGGTGACCAGGTAGGTATCTACGGCGATATGCAAGCCGGGGAATGGAAGCTGAGCTTGTCAGTTGAGAAGGATTTCGCTTGTCTGGACGCCAGTGCGGAGGACAACAAAGATACATTCCCAAACCCGAGGAGCGGAACAGGGTGCAAGGACCCGGCGTCCGACAATCTGTAAGTTTTTCGGAAGAATGAGAAGAATTCAGGCTGGCACCGCGGTAGCGGACTTTCAAACCGGCTAGGCGCTTTTTCGGTGCGCTAGCCTTTTTTCCAAGTACATCTTCGCGTCGGCTTCGGCGATCAATTCGTCGATGGTCTGGCCTTTTTGCCATTCAGCAGCCCCAACGGCTCCTTCGACGTGAATCACAATGGGCGCTGGGCCTCCCTCGTTGATCGTGTATTTTCCAAAGACCCACTTTCGTATGCGTTCAATGTGCGCGTTTGCACAGGCCAGGTTGCCTGCAAGCACCACGATGAACTCGTCGCCGCCCCATCTCCCAACCAGGTCTCCCGGCCGCGAATTCTGCTTTAGCTCGTTTGCGAATTGCTTGAGCAGTTCGTCGCCCACAACGTGGCCGTGGGTGTCATTAATTTTTTTGAATCCATTCAGGTCGATCATCGCGGCACAGAACTCGCCTTGTTCCATGCTCGATCGAATTCTCTCTTGAATGCAGCGCCGGTTTGCAACGTTGGTAAGTTGGTCTTTCAGGGCAAGATGCTCTGCCGATTTCAGCTTGGTTTCGTAGGTCGAAACCTCCGCCTTCAGCTGCGCCACCAGTTGGCGATTATCCCTGGTCATCTGGTCGACACTGGTCTTAAGTTCCGCTACCCGTTCCGTAATGGACGACCGAATCTGCTTGAGATCCTGAAGGTTGGCAATCTTTGCCAAGCGGCCACTGAGATCGGTGAACTTGCTGGAGTAGCCTTCGTCGCGATTCCCCACTGACTCGGCAGTCTTGGCCAACGCGATCAGCAATTCCTTCACTTCATCTGACTGCGCTCTGAATTGTCCGGACGCGCGGGCGCCCCACTCGTTCAGCTGAATTTCGACCTGCTTCTGCGTGCGTTTTATCAATCCAATTGACGGGTCGGTAGCCAGTCGGCGTTCAAGGCCCTGCAAATCTGCCTCCAGCTCCACGCCAATTGGGGGACAGGTTTGAACCGCAGCTTTGCCTATGGCCAGGAGCGCAGCTCGATAGCACTCCAGTGTCGCGGCGGTAAAGTCATCGATTTCTATTTCGGAACTATGCGCAATTGGATCATCCGAGTTGAGAAATCTCCCAAGTGAAATCATTCCGGTGTCGACCTTTCGGGCATCGGCGCATGCTACGCATCGGCCTTGCAGCGTTCATTCAGGAGGCCTCGGGTGTAACCATTTTGACGCGGCCTTTGGGATGCCGCGCTCATGAGTTACATAACCAGCTTCTTGGTTTCAGTTACTATCGGCATTTGTCGGTCGATTTTCCAGCCACCTGAAGAAACCGGGTAGGAGATCGTTGATGACCTTAAGGGGTTTGTGGCAGCGCCCTCATCAAGTTTTGAGGGCTGTTGGCGCAGAGGTTACCACCTGGATGCAACGATCATTTTCAACCATTCCGATCGCCCTATTCTTTCGCCATTACTTCGCTTTCGTGCTACAGTGTTCCAGATGAACAGCAGCGCTCGAACTCGATTCGTTTCAAATCAGGGCGCTTGCCCATCAAGTAGCATCTCCGCGAATGGGACCGGCTCAGCTAATTCCTGCTTCTCCTATGATCGCGATTTCTTATTTAGAATCAGAAACTTGGAAAGGGGTAGCGAGAGTCATTCGCTTTAATCCGCCCATGGCTGTTACTCGAAGGCAAAAAGAGGTTCTCGATTTTCTGGAGTCTTTTGTGGTCCGCAATGGCTACTCCCCTTCATTTGAGGAGATTGCACGCGGAATGGGGCTCAAAAGCCTGGCAACGGTCCACAAACACATCACCAACCTTGAAAAGAAGGGGTTACTTGACCGGGTGCACAATCGCAGTCGGTCCATCGATGTGCTTCCGCCGGGCAGTCGAACCCGATCAAGTGACCGGCTTCCCCTGGCTGGCCGCATCGCCGCCGGGCTTCCGGTGGAAGCGATCGAGTCTCCCGAAAGCATTTCCCTTCACGATGTCGTTGGAAACCGAGACGTATTCGCTCTTGAAGTGCGTGGAGACTCGATGCGCGACGAGCACATTATCAGTGGAGACTACGTGCTGGTGGAACGCACTCGCACTGCTCGTCAGGGTGAGATCGTTGTCGCCCTGGTCCATGGCTCAGAGACCACGTTGAAGCGGTTCTACACCGAGGGCAGCGTGATTCGGCTGCAGCCGTCGAACATTGAGATGGAGCCAATCTACGTCCCCGCTGCGCAGGTGGCCATCCAGGGACGGGTACTCGGAGTCCTGCGAAAGTACAGGTAAGTCTGTCGACGACCAGGGTCCGAAAAAGATATAAAAGGCGCTCGGACCATTCGGTCTCGAGCGCCTCAGGCATTCAGAGCCAGTATCGCTTTATACGCCGGCTTGCTTGGCTGCAAACTTTCCTATAATAGGCAGCTCAAATTGCTGTCCACCGAAGGCCTTAATCAGGCACATCACCCAGGCCACAAGAATCAAAAGGCCGAATGGGATAAGAAGAATCCATCCGACAATGGGAATGATCGTCAGCACCACCTGCCCTGCAACGGCAAAAATGCACAGGAAGATCGACTGCCAGGCGTGGAAACGGATCAACCGATTTTGGTTGTAGGGCGCAACCACCAGGAAGATGATCGCCGGGATGAGGGTCACGTAGGCAAGACCCGAGGCGGCATTCTCGCTTAGGCCACTTTGCGGAGTTTCGTCAGGCACTGTAGATCCTTTCAATTTCGAAAATGAACTGCTGATTCGGGTGCCCCACGCTCGCCTAGGGCGTGCAAATGCAGGAGAAGCCCCGGCCACGATTCAGTAGGACGGGCGTGGAATTGGGATGGGATAATCAAAACCCCGAACCAGACAATTGTCAAGCGGGATTTCAGCCTGACCCCGTACACGCCGGCCACTTCAATTTGGCTTCAACTCATTCGCGTCATACAAAGTCCTGATGTCGAATCTGCGGGCAAGGCGTGGAGTTTGGGCAGCGCATTCTTCCCGGAAGAAGGGTTGGCTTGTCCTTCACGCAATGTTGTTATATTGTTCATGCCTGTTTTGCCATAAAGGATCATGTCTTCGCAGCTGCATTTTTGAGGATAAACACCATGATCGCGCGCGCTTTTGCAACTTTCGGAATCACAGCTGCTTTTCTTGCTTCCTGCGGATGGTCCGCCACGGCGCAGACAGTTCCCCCGCCCACTGCCTACACCGTCACATTGACCAATTCGGTCTTTGGTTCTCCTCAAGTCATGAAGGTCTCAAGATTGGAGTCGAAGGCACTTGTTGACCTGGTGAGCCAGGACAAACTGGCCGACCCTAAAGCGTCGCACACGCGCAGCCTCTACGATCTCGACAAAGGCCGGAATCTTTCCTGGTCCTGGCCCGACAGTTCTGCGGGGTGCTCAACCGGAACCTTCTCGGGCGACTGGGGAGATCCATTTACCGGTGCAGCGGATGTGACCGCCCAGGGCGCCCGGCAAGTGGGCACTGAAACCATCCTTGGAATGCCCGCAAAAATCATGGATGCGAGCAGCCCTGCTGCTCATGTAAAAGCCTGGATCGATACAAAGTTCGGCATGATTCTGAAAGCTCAGATGAGCCCTCCAGGAGGGGAACTCAAAACCGTCATCGAAGTCACCAGCATCAACTTGACCGCGCCGCCTGCATCGATTTTTGTTTATCCAGCTAGTTGCGCGGCAACTGCCGAAGCCCCGCCGCCGCCAACCGAAGCAGAACAGATTGCCGCACTTACAGGCGGCGATCCAGAAGACTTTGTCAAAGGCATCTATGGTCCGGGGTCGAAGACTCCATGCACAGTAATTTTCCGGGTGGTGAAGGCAGGAACCATGGAGCCAATCTCTGGCGGGATCCAGGTGGCCGTCGACTTGAAGGTCGGATCGGAGCCTACGCCCAGTTATGTTTTCGGCGTTGGAGAGGCTGGTCATGCCACGTTCTCCGGTGGCGCTATTCACGAGATCTTTTCGCAAACGCACAGCGGAATGTTTCGCATCGACGATGCTCCGCCACAATTTGAACTCGTAACCGATTTCGGAAGTGCAGGGAGTTCCGATTCCAACGTGTACCTGCAATGTTTCGCGAAGCAGACCGAGCTGCTACTCGTCGTCAAGAACCCTTCCAGAATATCGGATGGAGCGGATCTGCTGTGGGTGAAGTCAGGAAAATACGCCACGGTTCCCACTAACTAACTCAGTGTCATAGACCCGGGCAGCATATACCGCTAAAGTAACTGGATTGAGCCGAAGGTTGCAGCCAGAGCCAGTGCTGCCGGTGCCAATTTCACTATGAAAGAGGGTGGTTCTGAGAGATACTGGCAATGCCGCCAAATCGGGGTTTATCATGGGCTGCAACCGATTCAGGACCATTGAACAGGGACCGCGAGAATCATGGATACCGGGGCGACAGTCACTCAAATCGGCAAATACCCAATCCTCGGCGTTCTCGGCGTTGGAGGCATGGGCGTTGTTTACCGGGGGATGGACAACTCCGTTGGTCGGGAGGTTGCCATCAAGACCCTCACGGAAGCTACCGAAGAGCTTCGCCAGCGCTTCCTGCTTGAGGCCCGTTCGGGCGTATTGAACCACCCCAATATCGTCACCGTCTACGACTTCGGCGAACAGGACGGCCTTCCCTACATAGTGATGGAGTACCTGCCGGGAGATTCGCTGGAGAATCTTCTCAAGTCTGGCCGCCAGTTCTCGCTCATTCAAAAACTCGAAATGGTTCGGCAACTCTGTCTCGGCCTGGGCTACGCCCACCAGAAAGGTGTAGTTCATCGCGACGTGAAGCCGGCGAACATGATGGTGCTGCCCGACGGAACCATCAAGATCGTCGATTTTGGTGTCGCCCGCCTCGAGAACAAATCAGGCCATACGCAAACTGGAATGGTTATTGGAACCTTCCACTACATTGCGCCGGAACGGCTATTGGGCAAGGTGGCTGATGGCCGGTCCGACAACTGGTCTGCCGCTTGCATCCTCTATCTCCTGCTCACCGGCCGTCTTCCATTCCCAGGCGACGATCCTGCAACTCTGCACCGGGTGATCCGCGAACCGCATGAGCCTCTCTCGGCGCTGCTCTCCAGCTATCCGCATGGCCTAGACCACGTCATCGATCGTGGTCTTGCCAAGGATCCGGAAGATCGGTACGAGACGGCAGAAGACATGGCTGCCGATATCGAGGCGATCAACGACACATTGAAGCGCGAGCATGTGGCAGAAGTCCTTGAAACATTGCGCCCGCAGATTGAACAGGAGCAGTGGACCAGCGTCAGGCCGGCGTTGCTCGACTTGCAAAAGCTCAATCCGCAAAACACTGAAGTCAAGCGCCTGCTTCGCGAAGTACAGGAGAAGGTATCTCGCCAACAAAAATCAGTTCAATTCCGGCAACTGATGTCGGATGCCGACGAGGCAGTCCTAGCACAGAAGTATGCTGAAGCGCTTGAGATGTACACCCTTGCCGCAGCTCTCGATCGAACTCATTCCGAGCTGAATGACAAGATCGAGAACGCGCGCAGATTGAAAGAGAAAGCCGATAAAGTTGCCGCACTGCTTGAACAATCGCGAGAGGCTCGCAAGCGAAGCGACTTTGGCGCAGCCGGCCAGCTGATTGACCAGGCCCTGCAACTCGATGATAGGAATACCGATCTTCGCAACGAACGCGCAAGAATTTTGCAGGAGTCTGAGCGGGCGTCCAAAGATCGCTCACGTCGCCAGTTCAGCGATGCCGCAAAGGATCAACTGAATGCACGGCAGTTTACCGAGGCAATCAAGAATTTGCGTGCCGCGCTGGAGATTGACCCCACAGACGCAGAGACACAGCAAATGTATCAGGACGCCGTCGAGCGCCAGGAAGAGCAGCGGCGTCGCAAGATCATCGAGCAGATTGTTGCGGAGATCTCTGAGTGCATTGCGTCTGAAGAATTGGATCGTGCCCTTGCACTGATTCAGCGCGCCCAGGATCGTCTTCCCGGTGAGGCCGAGCTGCTCCAGTTGAAAGCCGATGCTGAGGCAAAGAAACGCGAACAGGCGGCAAAGAAGCTTGTGGAGAAGACGTCACTGCACGTTTATAACGTTTTTCTCACCAGCCCGCATGAAGCCCTTACCGCCGTTCATCAGGCTCTCCAGGAGATGCCGGGCGAGCCGCGGTTGATTGCCCTGGAAGAGAAAGTTGTCGAGCAGCTAAAGAAGACGAACGCCGGCGAATTGAAGCTCCAATACCTGAAGCGAGCCCAAGTTTGCATCGATGCAAAGCAATTTGCCGAAGCCACTCAAATTCTTGAGGCCGCGGCGATTGAGTGCGGAGAAGGCTCTGAAATAACCTCATTGCTCGCTTATGCACAAGGCCAGAAGCGAACTGTCGAACTTGCCCAGAAAGCTGCAAATGCAACTCGCGAGGCCCAGACGCAAATCGCGTCTGGAAATTTTGGAGCCGCGATTGCAATTCTGCAACCAGTCGCCCAGGAAACGAACGATGCCTCTGTCGAACAAATGCTTCGCCAGGCAACCAACAGCCAGGGCGAATTGGTGCGGCGCGTTGATGCAGTGGTAACCCGAGCATCCTCACTGAGCGAGCAAGACATCGTGAAGGCTTCTGAGTTTCTCGCGGCCCAGCCTGCGGATCTTCAGCGGCAACCTCGAGTACGGGAGCTGAGTGACCGGATAAACTCTGCAAAGGTCCGGGAGAGTGCCATTTCGCAAGCCATTCAGAATGCCGATATGGCGCTGATGCAGCGTGACCTGCGCAATGGCCTTGTTGAGCTTGAATCTGCTCAAGCCAGTTACCCAGACTCGAAGCGGCTTTCCTCCGCAATAGCCGAGCACAAAACCAGCCGTGCTCAAATTGCCAATGAACTCCTGACTGCGGCAATTGAATCGGCAACCCACGCCATTCAATCCAATGACCGGGCGCGCGCCGTCGATTCATTGAATGCTGTTTCCGATGCGATAGAATTTGCCGACTCCGGGCTGCAGGCAAACGTGAAACGCCTTGCCAAAGAGGCCGGCGCACCACCGGCTCAGAAGCGCGTAGCCGTCACGCCTCCTGCGACGACGCCCGCAGCACAGGTTGGCGTCGCTCCAAAGGCCAAGTCTGGATTTCCAATAGGAATATTGCTGGGCGTCGTTGCCGTGCTCCTGCTGGCAGCTATCGGGGGCGCTGCATATTGGTTCCTGCGCCCTGCCCCAGTCGTTCCGCTGGGCGCCCTCGAACTTAACGCCACGCCTTATGCCGAAATCGTGAGCATTACTTCCGATCAGGGCAAACTCATCGCACTCCCTGCTGGAGATCATTGGACCCCCTTTCGTCTCGATGACATCCCAGTGGGCCGCTACACGGTGAGCTTCAAAGGCCCTGATGGAATCACTCAGCAGCAGCAATGCGACGTGGCTCAGACTGCGCAAATGTGCATTATCGAAATGAAGCCCATCGACGACACCACAATCGATCAAATCGTCGGAGGCCTGCAATGAGCATCAAGCATTTCATTCTCATTCTTTGCCTTTCCCTGTGCGCCATTTTGGCAACGGCCCAGAACCCGAATGGGCCGCCTAGAGAGCAGGCGAAAGATCTTGTTGAAAGAGCGAAAACCGAAGACAACGACAGGGCGAGGCAGGTGCAGGACTACTGCACCGCTGCTGATATGGAGCCCAAGAACAAGAAGTATGTCGATACATGCAACAACTACAAATCAGGCCTGAACAGTGACGACACTGCAAATCTTGCAATCGCCATTCAGGCGTACAAGAATCATGACCTCGACAAGGCTGAAACCCAGGCCAAGCTCGTCACGACGTATGATCAGAAGCTATCCGGCCAAGCCCGGTTTCTGCTCGACCGGATCAGAAACGAGAAACTTCTCAATCAGGTAAAGGCGGCCTGGGATAAAGGTGACTTCAACTCTGTCGTTTCGCTGACGCAGAGCATGACCAACCCGGATTTGAAGGCAGCTGCGAACGTGTACGTCAACGACGTGAATCAGTACAACGGATATATCAACCAGGCGAAAGGCATTCAAGGCAGCAATCCCCAGGAGGCGATTCGCCAGCTCACAGCCGCGCAGAATCTCAACCCGAACGGTCCGGGCAATACGGCCAGCCTGATTGCCTCATTGCAGAAACCCACTCAGGTAAAAGTTGCGCCCCAACTCGTGCCCGCCGCGCCCAAGCCCGCTCTAGAGTCGCCAGCAGAGATTGCCAAAAAGGCCGCCAAATTAATGACCGATGCGCGTGATGCCGAGAAGCAAGGCAAACTGCCTGACGCCCTGAATGATTACCAACTGGTTCTCAAGCTTCAGCCGACGAATGATGAAGCGCAAAGCAGCGCCAATCGGCTTGAGCAGCAGATCAAAAGTGATCCGGCAGCTGCGCGCAACGAGCTGACATCCGCGATCCGCTATTTTTATCACTCGCAGCTCGACGATGCGCGCAGGGCACTACTTGACTATCTGGAATCTCCACAGACCGCCAAGAATCCTGGCGCGGCAGATTTCTATCTCGGAGCAACCCTGATAGAACGATCAATCCTGATCACGCCGCGAGCACAATGGCAGGGTCCTTCACCGGAAGCATTGTCCGCATTTAAAGAAGCCCGCAAGGCAAATTACAATCCCGTGCGCGCGTATATTTCACCATCGTTGTTGAAAGTCTGGGATTCTGTCACCCCTTAGGCCATCGAGTTTCACGCCGCCTTGCTCGCAGCGGCGGCAGTTATTGACCACCTGGCGGCGACATGGCTCCGCTCGCAGCCATCCCGCCCATCACGCCGCCAAGTCCACCTGCGCCCGGCGACGGAGCGCCAACCTCTCCTATGATGCAGGTTGGCGAGCCCATTACAATCACGCCGCCATGCACGGTGGGATCACCTAACCTGGCCGCAGGCAGGAAATTAATCATCACTCCCGTCGATCCCATGATGATCATGTCCGGTGGGCCAACGCAGGTTGCCATGCTGGTGAGAGTGGCAGCGGGCATGAAATCAATCAAAACGGTGGGGGCGCCCGGCGGAAGGATCGGTCCGCCCACATGGGGCACCAGGACAGTCACCATCGGGCATACGTGCATATCTGTCACTCGTGCAGCAGGCGGCATCGTTTCTCTCCTCTCCCGCATCATTTTAACCACAACTTACTGCAATCTGGATAGCTCATTGACGGGCAATACGCAGGCCCTTTACAAAAGCATCGTAGTCCGGTCGAACTGCTCTCAGTTGCGCTTCCAAAGTCGTCAAGGTAATAATTCCCACCCAATCCGCCACCTGCACATACGTCTGTGCGTGGAGCATGATTCCCGCGGATGCCACGTTGTGCCGGACAAACAACAATTGACCTTCGTCGGCGCCAGGAAATGGAGAAGCTTGTGGTCCCGCAAAGTTCACATCCTTGAGATGCCCGCCAATCATTTTCTTCTGCTTCTCGATGTACTCCAAAAAGCCGTCGTCTGCGATGAGCTTGTCCTGTCCCACTCCGACACTCGCAGTCACAGCACCTGGCCCCATCGGCATCTGCCTGATCCCAAATTCCGCCACATAAATCCAGCCTGACGGAATTGCGGTCACGCACCATCGACCAACCGTGGGGAAAGCCGTCGCATTACCGGGTTGTGCCAATGATTCTGTCAACCGTCACCAGCCATGTCCCGGAGAGTCTCTCAAACTTGCAGCAACCCAGGGGATTCAATTCCCTGCTTACAGTTTTGTGCCCTTGGTGCCATCGTCGGCCTTGTCGGGAGCGGTTGGGCCCGCCGGGCTCGGCGTCGAGCCGGCGCTGCCGGAACCCGCCGCCCCGCCACTATTGATCAGCACCATCGTCCCCGAGATCGCAACCCCGGATGGTCCAATGGTGACAAAGCCGCCGGATCCAACCAGGCTCAGTTCCATCCCCGCTTGAATCACCACGTTCATGCCCGCATTGATGTAGACCGTATTGTTGGCGTTCAAGGAGTAGGCCGAGCCCACATTAATGCTTTGATTGGAGCCAACATTCAGCGAGTGATTGCTCCCCACCTGCTCAGTCAAATTCGATCCAATGCCAATATCCGAATTTGAACCGACCTTCTCGACCGCGCTGCCCTTGACTTCCCTGTTGAAGTCTCCACCGATCTGCTCCAGTTGGTTGCCTGTAACGACCAGCGAGTCCTTCCCTCCAATCGAGATACGCCGGTCGTTCTCGATCGACTCATCCATGTCCTTCTCAGCATGAAGGTAAAGTTGCTCGCTGCCCTTCTTGTCTTCAAACCGGATTTCATTGGCATTGGACGCCGAACCGCCGATGCTGCTGCGGGTCAGCACTCCGGACCGCGTCTTGTTGTCTGGCAACGTGTAAGGCGGCGAATTCACTCCGTTATAAAGCGAACCAGTAATCACCGGGTTATCTGGGTCGCCGTTGAGAAATTGAATGACTACCTCATCCTTGACTCGCGGCCAGAAATGCGCACCCCAGCCGTTGCCCGCCCAACTCTGAGCAACCCGAATCCAGATACTGTCGGCGGTCGATCCCCGCGGGTTTTTCTTGTCCCAAAAAAACTGAACCTTGACGCGGCCGTATTTGTCTATCGTGATCTCTTCTCCGGCTTCGCCGACCACCAATGCCGTTTGCGGTCCATAGATCTTTGGCTTGAGCAGCGTCAGCGCGGGCTTGAAGACTATGTCGGAGGATACTGCAGTAAAGCGGTTCGAATACTCGCGCCCGATACTCGAATCCGTTGCTCGATATGATGGCACCTGATCCGCGTGCTGTGTGACGGCCGTGACAAGATACTTTCGATTCCATGCTGCCCTGGGATTATCTTTCAACGTAAAGGTATAACCTGCGCAGAGTGACCGGCCATTCGAACTGCCTCGATAAACCTCCGCCGTCGCGTCTGAAGATAGCTCCCGAGTCTCGATATAGAGTGTCTCCAGATCCGTTGATGTCTGCTTGACATCATTCGCGTAACCCTCCGCGCCTGCCGGGTACAGATACTGGTCAAAAGCATTCTTTCCAAATGGACTGGTGCTGCTCTTGTCTGGCGCATCGACCCGTGCGAAGTCGATAAAGTTATATTCCGATGTCGAATGCTTGCCAGAGACCATGGTCGACGTTGCCGTAAACTCTTCCACGCTCGCCCCATATGCACCCTCCTTGCCTGTCTCGTTCAAAGCATAAGACAACGTCGCAGACAGCGGACAATCCTGATAGGCATTCCGGGAATCACCCAGCACAATCTTGTTGTCCTGATCGGAGTGATCGAACCAATAAAAGATGCCGCTCTCTTCCAATATGCGCGCGACGAAATGGAAATCCGACTCGGAATACTGCGTGCAGTAATCAAGCTGCTTGTAAGAACCGCTGGTCTGGTCTGAGATTGACAATCCGTACTCGCCGATCACCGCCTTGGCGATGTCAAGAACGGTCTTGTTCTGAAACACCCGGCAATTGGCGCTCAGGGTAAGTTGCCACATGGAGGGAACGATGCGTGCCCTGTAGACGTCGAACTCCGGATCGCCGGCGCATTGCTCGAAAGAAGCAACAATGCCGCTGATCCATCGCGAGCCCTGCACATCATTCAAAGCGATCCCCACCGAAACTTTTGAGCCGGTGATCGCCTTCGGATCGATGGTGGTATCAACCGTGGCAAGTAACTCCACATGGTACTCAAACAGGCGCGATATCCCTTCCGCGCCATCCAGCGACTCAATCAGCAGCGCATCCTTGCCCAGCGGGCTTGAAAACTGCATCAACCGGTCAGTTTGCTTTGGGCTTGGCATGCCTACTCCGCCTGTCTCGTTCGCGTCTCTCAGGAACCTTCAATTCCCTTGCTGCTGAATGCATTTCTTTGGCTATGAGCTCAAATCCCATGCGTAGGTCAGAGCGCCGTCCTTCACTGAGATTGTCACACGATCTGCCTTCTCTCCTCCGGCGAGCTGGGTTAGAATCTGCCGCGATAGTTCGGGCAGCATCGTGTTGGACAATATGTTATCCACATTTCTTGCCCCGCTTTCAACTTCCGTGCACCTCCCGGCAATCTCATTCAGCAAAACGTCGTCATACACAAGCCGAACCTTGTGGGTTTCCAACAAGCGCTTTTGAATCTTGCCCAGCTTGAGCCGGATAATCTGCTTCAGTGCCTCGTCACGCACCGGAAAGTACGGGATGATCAGCAGCCTGCCCAGAAAGGCAGGTTTGAATATTTTGTTCAATTCCGGTTTCAGCGCAGTCAGCATGCCTATGCTGTCGGGCATGGTCTCGGGGTCAGCGCACAGCTTCATCAACGTGTCAGTTGCCGCATTGCTTGTCAGCAGAATGATCGTGTTCCTGAAATCAATCTCCCTGCCTTCGCCATCCTCCATCCTCCCCTTGTCAAACACCTGGAAGAACAGTTCCAGAACATCGGGGTGCGCCTTTTCCACTTCATCAAGCAGGACAACCGAATAGGGCCTGCGCCGCACAGCCTCGGTCAACACGCCACCTTCCCCATACCCGACATATCCTGGGGGTGATCCCTTCAGAGTTGAGACCGTGTGAGACTCCTGGAACTCCGACATGTTGATGGTGATCATGTTTCGCTCCCCGCCGTACAACACATCGGCAAGGGCAATGGCGGTTTCCGTCTTGCCAACGCCGCTGGGTCCGACCAGCAGAAAAACTCCAACCGGCTTGACCGGATCGTCCATGTTGGCACGCGAAGTAAGAATGCGTTGCGCAATTGCAGAGAGAGCATGATCCTGTCCAATCACACGCTTCTTCAGGTGTTCATCGAGTGTCAGCACCGTTTCGATCTCATTGCGAACCATCTTGCCGAGCGGGATTCCTGTCCACGCTGAGATCACCTCGCCCACAATCTGCGCGTCAACTGAGACCCGCATCATGCCACGCTCACCCTGCAGCTTTTCAAGCTCCGCCTCGGCTTTCTTAAGCTCAGCTTGAACTTCGCCCTCCTTGGCATCTCCTTCATTGCCCTTCTTCTCGGCAGACTCCAGGCTCTCCTGCAGTGTGCGAATGTTCTCGATCAGTCCTTTTTCCTTTTCCCATTGCTCTTTTAGAAGAGCTTCCTCTTCTTTTGCCGCAGTTATCTGGCCTTCAATCAGTTCCAGCCTCTCTGCGTGATCGGCGCCGATCTTTGTTTCGCGCCCAAGCACCCGCTTTTGCACTTCGAGCGCATCCAGTTGCCGCTGAATGTCTTCAAGCCTTGGCGGCGTTGAATTCTGTCCCAACGAAAGCCGCGCACACGCTGTGTCAAGCACGGATACCGCCTTGTCCGGTAACTGCCTGCCCGCAATATAGCGGTGCGAGAGCCGAACCGTTGCCGTAACCGCTTCATCCAGAATGCGCAGGTTGTGATGCTTTTCGAGTGATCCAACAATTCCACGCAGCATGGTGCAGGCCACGTCTTCTGTCGGCTCCTCAACCTTTACAACTTGAAACCTTCTGGCAAGCGCGGGATCCTTTTCGAAGTACTTCTTGTATTCAGACCACGTGGTTGCCGCGATGGTACGCAGCTCTCCGCGCGCCAGCGCAGGCTTCAGCAAGTTGGCAGCGTCGTTCTGTCCGGCCTGCCCACCGGCGCCAATCATGGTGTGAGCTTCGTCGATAAAGAGAATGATCTTTTCCGTCGAGGACTTAACTTCCTTGATCAGTCCTTTCAACCGATTCTCGAACTCGCCCTTCACGCCGGCGCCTGCTTGCAGAAGGGCCAGGTCCAGACTGTGTATGTGGATCCCTTGCAGCGCGGGCGGCACATCGCCGCTGACAACCCGGTTCGCAAAACCCTCCACCACGGCCGTCTTTCCAACTCCCGCCTCGCCCGTGAGAATCGGATTGTTCTGTCGCCGCCGCATCAGAATGTCGATCATCTGGCGAACTTCCTGGTCGCGCCCCAGCACCGGGTCGATCTTCCCCGCCTTCGCATTCGCGGTCAGGTTCACAGTGTACTGATCAAGATGCGGCGTCTTCCCTCCCGAGGCTGACGGAGCCGCATCTTCTCCGGTATCGCCTTCGTCGGCAGCCGCACCGCCCTGTGCGAGCCTGGTGTGGGCTTCTTTCGAAGTGGCCACAATCTCGTAGAAGCTGGCCCGCAAGCCGTCGGCCGGGATGGCCTGCATTTCCCTGCTTATGTCTTTCACCATTCGAGAAAGCTCGTCATGGCCCAACAAGGCAAGCAAAGTAAAGCCGGTGCGAATATTCCCAGCGTTGAAGTCGATGCTCGCCACGGTCCATGCCTCTGACAGCATCTTCACTACGGCCGGGCTAAAGGCGGGCGAACGCGCATTGCCGCTCTTCAGATTGTCGAGACTCCGCTCCAGCTCTTTCGTCAGCCGCGAGCGGTCAACGCCAAAGTGCTTCAGGATCGCCGCGACATCGTTGTCTGTTGCGTCCAATGTCTTCAACAGGTAATGCTCGATCTCGATGTCATAGTGGGTTCGCGCCACGCACAGGCCGGCCGCTGCTTCAAGCGCACGCCGTGTTGTATCGTTCAACTTCTCAATCAGTGCTTTCAGGTTTGTACTCATACCCTTCAATCTCCTCGTCGTTGCGGATCCCTCATTGCACAAGGTAAGTCGCGTCCGCAGGATCACGTCCCAGCGGCTTTGTTTTTAACCAGCTCACCAGCCCTAATTGCGGGCGCATGGTTCCGCCAGCACCTAACTCGCACGGCGGCGCATCTTCGCGTGCCAGCACCAGTTGAACCTCGGTCTCATAACTTCCGTTCGAGTAAAACTTTAACCAGGCAACAAGTTCGCGGTAGGCTTCCTGTCCGGGCAGAAACGTCAGGTACTGCTCAAAACGCATTGGGCCGAGTGATATCCGTATGCGCCCGTGGTGATCCCACACTTCATCGCCTGCAACTACTCCAACGCCCAGGCGCTCATTCGCTCCGCCCAGGCCGGTGAAGCAGGTTTGATTCTCGGCGCTCAATCTGCGCCATGCGCCTGCGAATTGATGAATCTGAACGCCCACGCCGAAGTAGTCCTCAAGAATCTGTTGAAGCGAAGCCGCCGATCGAACATGGCGAGCCAGGAGCGCCGCATAGTTCAAATACGCTGCATCCGGAACTCCACCCCGGTTACGCAAGCCCTCGGTGCCCAGCCCCAGCAGATCCAATATTCGGGTTGAAAGCCGATCCTGCCTGGTTCTTTCGTACTCAATAAAAAACCGATACTTTTCCCATCCTCTGTAAAAAAACGAAATCATGCGATGGTTGAAGATATTCAGGAAATCTTCCATCGCGTAATCTTTCTCTCGCGCTCGCTCGAGCAAAAACTCGGTATAAGGAGCAGGCATCACCGATATCGCCGCGCAAAGCCCCATAAACTCGACGGTCATGCTTACCTGGCCGTTCTCAAGATGCTTGAGCTCGTGCAGTTCGCTGGGTGGGAATCCAAGCGATGTCCGGGAGGAAAAGCGAATCGTCTCGCCCTGTGGCGTCACGAAGTAGCCGACCGGTTTCAGATCGCGCTCCATCCTCTGCAGCATGCGTACCGCCTGAAAGAAGTGCACTCGAAATGGCTCTTCGTCCAGCATCTTGCGAAGATTCTCAAACTCGAGTCCTTCTTTGACGACGCTCGTCTGCCCGGTTAAAGCAATGCTTGGGTCCCAGCTCTCGGCGGCCATTTTCCCAGCACCTCCCTTCGTAGACTGCTTCGGGCAGTGAGCTGCGAGAAGCTGTTCATCGATGCATAACTGGCCAGAAACCTGTCGAGCACGGCCGAAAACAGATACAGTCCGCTGCCCGCAAACTGTTGCTCGTCAAACTCCATCTCAACCTGCGTGCCCCGCGCGGGAATCAATCCATACGCCGAGTCCACAAGGGCAAACTTCGGTGAAGAGTTCATCCGCAGAATCGATCCAACCTGGTTTTCGCTGGCCGTTGAATCGGTCATGTTATGCAGGCGAAGGATCTCCTGCATGGCGCCGCGGCCCTCCTCATTCAGCGAAAGGTAATTCAACGACAGGAGCGAAATCAGCCGCCAGAAATACCCCTGCCCCCCTGGCGGATTTACGCTTGCCGATGGCCGCCGCAGTGCCGTAACCGTCTTTGCCGCGACAAATCCTGGCGCCTCAAAGTCCCCGGCCTCACTACCGAATTGCAGGCGCGACGGCAAATCGAAGTTGCTGCAAAGTGTTCTGACCATCAGCACGTCTGCTTCGGGATCTTTGAAGCTACCCGTCAGGTCAACGACCGAAATCGTCATTGTCGAAGGTTCGCGTTCACCAAACTCGTTCAAATGGCGAGTCGCAACCCAGAATGCAAGGTCTTCGCGATCCCGGGTTTGATGCCGGTACGCGTGTATCGGCTCCAGCACCACGGACTGCCGTAATCGTGGATTCGTCGCGACGACCTCTTCAATGCTGAAAATCTCCATCACCGATGAATGGCGATGATCAGGAACAATCGTGTAGTGATCGCGCGTCTGGTTCAGAAGAATTGGCTCCGACATCTGTGCAAACAGATTGATCGCCGGCGAGCATCCCAGCTTGAATGTTCGCTCGTTGACCCCAAGCTCTAAGACCTGCTGTCGTTCCGGCCGCTCAAAACTCGAAAACAGGAATACGATTTCTGCTTCCTCACCAAAGCCTGCCTCCGCCAGCGGCTCAAGCCCTTCGAGATCGAAAAACAAGAACTTCTCTGGGAGCGCAAAATACTCTTGAAGAAGACGATGACCATCCATTGACCGCCGTACAAACGGCAGCAGGCTCTCGTCGGCCTCGAATCCGGCCATGCGAAGCCGATTGGGCTCTAACGCAATCAGCCGCTTTTCATCCTTTGGATCCCGAAGCTGAATCTCGATGCACTTCTCAGAGAAAAGCTCATAGAGCGAATACACCACGCTCGCATCTCCGGCCAGGTGAAAGCGCAACCTTGAAAGCGGGAGGCCCGCGAAGATAACATCTTTCTGGCATCGAAGTCGCAAGCGAGCTGCTGCCGCAGCCTGCAAACCGCCTGTGGCGCGCGGTGGCCGCTGCATCCGCTCCGGTTGGCGCCACTCCGCCGAAACAACCGAAAACGGCCAAAGATCGACATCATACGCGGTTTGAAAGCGGCAGGGCAGACCATCCACTGTCACCTTTGAAACAAGCTGCGTTCCTCGCGGGATTCGCATGCCTGCCGTTTTCTTTCCCTGCGCCGGATCCGGCTGGCACTCCACAATCGTCATCGAAGGAGTTGGACGAAGATACCCCGGATGAATCACCCTGGTCAGCGATTCGCAAATTTCAGGAAAATCGTCATCAATCCTGCGGTGGACTCTTGCCGCGAGAAATGCGAACCCCTCAAGCAGCCGATTCACATGCGGATCATCGCAGCGATCCGGATCAAGTAGTAGTCTTCCCGCGACCTTGGGATACTTGCGCGCAAATTCTCCCCCCATCTGGTGAAGATAAGTCAGTTCGCGCTCATAGTACTCCAGCATTTCCTCGCGCATTTCTTACTTCACCTCGTACTCGCCACTGATCAACTCCAGCACCGTATCGAATTTGACTTCTTCGTTCATGTTCTCGTAGGTGATCTGGCCTTCTATGTGAAATCGCAAACTGCGGCTCAGCACATCGGAACGCGTCAAGTAAACACGCGGCTGACTGATCCGTGGCTCATAATTCCTGATGCACTTCTCAAGCGCTGCACTCAGCGCGTTCTGTTCCCTTCCCGCAGAACCGTCGTAGCTGTGAATGTCGGGCAAGCCATAATTCAAAATTGAAGCAGCCGTCGCAGGAAAAGACTCTAGTTCCGGCATGACCGGCTTGCGCGTATTCAACAACCACTCCAGGTCTCTCTTCATCGAGTCCCTGTACATGGCAATTGACGAAGCGCGAGTTTCAGGCCATTGCTCGATGTTCGATAACCGGTCAATCAGCGATTGCGTAACAAGAATTTCAGACTTCGCCCTGGCCAAATTAACCTCCCGGAACTGCGGCGACCGCGCTATTGCAGAACGGTTGAATCGAGCCACTGTTGTGTCTCAGGGTTCGCTGCGCCGGTGTCGTCTTCAAGAGTCCAATGACGCAACTCGGGCCGCACCACAAGCAGACTTCTCACTGTTCCAACAACCGCATCGGAGATGGCAGCGGCCCCGGTCTCTTGGCCTGCGCGCCAGATGTATCGGTGCAGATCAAGCCAGGTTCTGGCGCATTCGCTGGCCAGAATTGGTAGCGCCTCACGCAACAATTGATGCCAGTCACCCCGGTTAGCCAACACCCGGAGCGACTGCCTGACTTCCGCACTGGGCCCTACGGCAAAACCTGGCGCAGGCGTTTCTCCCTGCATGCGAGTCTCGCCCAGCCGCAATCCTGAGCACACGAGATACGGAATTGGAGACTTCGGATCCTGCGCAAACAGAAACTCCGCGCTCTCCACGACCAGACCGTATGCGTCAGCCACGCCGCCCAGCTGGCCGGCAGTCGAGGCCCTGCGACGAATGGGTTGACCGGATGGAAGTCCATCCGCATCCGGCACCGCACCGGCTATGCCAGCTCCGTCGCCTTCCCCCTCCGCAGCAGTTTGTTCAGAAACAGGCACCGGATCGGGTTCCGTCTTACGGCGCTCGTTCAGCAAGGTTTCAACAACCCGATGAACTTCACCAAGACCGTCAATCATCTTGGTCAGGTTTGGAGAGTTGTCGCCGTATTTATCGCGCTGGAATTCGTCCAGCTTCTCGGCCGCATCCAGCGCTTCTCTAAGTGCTGTGTCTGCCGAAGAATAAAGACTCTTTGGACTTCCAGCAAATGCCGTGTCAAAATCCTCAGCCGTCAGCTTGTCGCGGGCTATGGCATCCTGCCGCGCTTCCATCTTCGCGTCAGAAGTGGCGTCCTTTTCGTATCCAACGACGCGGGATTGCAGATAGTCCTCAAAGCTCAATCCGCTCTTTGTCAGCGGCACTTTACGCACTGCGGCGGCCATCAAGGCGGCTCCAGCCTCCACAGTGATCATGCGCAGTTCTAAATCATCACCTTCCTCGATAACCGGAAAGAGCGTGGGCCAGAACGCTTCCTGGATCGACTGGAACAGCTCGATCCCCGGCTTTAATTCCGATAGACCCTCAACTCTTAAATGCGATTCGACAAGCCAGCCTGCCAGCCGCAGGTCCTTGCTCCTTTTTGCCAGTGCTTCGCCCGCCAGCTTGATCACCGCTCGATGATCGGCCTTCTTCTTTTGCGAAAGCCCCCAATCGCCCTCAGGAAGATCTTCTTCGTCTTCCTTGCGCGCTTCCTTGATTTGAGAAAAGACCTTGTCGTAATAAAGGTCCTCGCCCGACGGATTCTCTCCTGCAATCGGCGTAAGCAAATCCTCACGCAGAGGCATCTTGAGACTCCTTCTCCGGACCAGACCAGGTGACGCTGCGAATATCGAGAAGCGGCATCTCGACCCCATCGACAACCATCATCTTCGCGCCGTAGGGGATTTCCCCGAAGTCGTCATCCGCTTCCCATGCCGATTCCCTGCCCAACTGGACAGCTTCGTCATGATGGCGCGGTGACAAGGGACAAAGGACTGGAAGAAGGACTTCGCCGAGTTCCTGGAGCCGAAAGTCCGCACTGGTATCAACGCGAGCCCGCGCCCAGACCAAATCGCGCAGATTTGTCGGAGGCTCGATCTCGAGTCTGCGGAGGTAATGGACGGGGATCCAGGTGTAACTGCCTGCTATGAAGACTTCCAGATTGGCGCCGATGCGCGGGTCTGCGTCACTAAACTCGGCAAACGCCGTTCCGTTGCATTCTCCACCATGAACGGCTTCATCCTTTGAAGACGGAATTTCATGGTTGGCGAACATGCCTTGCCTGGTGCGCTCGGCATGCAGCGCACTTCGATACAGCAAAAGCCCCATCGCAGACCCCGGATTCGCTCCCGCCAAAACGTCCAACTGCTTCTCTGCCCGGTCGAATTCACCAGCAAACAGAAGAAGCTCGAACAGGAACGTACGGCGCTTGGCATCGAGTGGGTTCGACCTCAACTCTTCGCCAAGCGCCGCGATGGCTTCCCGCAGCTTTCCTTCGCGGTAAAGCGCAAGTGGTGTCATTGTCTGTTAGGTGACCTTGTGCGCCTTGAGATTGTATTCCACCGATCCCGTAGTCGTCAGGACGCCCTTCTCGTCCTGCATGCTGTATTCGATCTTGATATCGTTATAACTGAATGAAACGCTCTCCGACGGGATCTCGCTTGACGCCGACAGCTGGTGTGAAGTCACAAACAGCTCCTGGAAGTCGATTTTGAGGAAGGGTTTTAACGAACCCGCCTTCCTCGCCTCCAGGTTTCCGGTCTTAATATGCGATCCGCTCACGAGCGCCTTGAAAAGCGGCGTACTTGATTTGTCCATGTGTTTCATGACGTTGAAGTCGGAAAGATCGGCCCTGCCGGCGCCTGACCCGCCAGTCCCGGCAACCGAGGTTACTTGCGACGCACCCCAGCTGAAAGACAGAAGGGTAATCCAGTCCTTATGTTTGTCGTCCGCCGACTCGCCCTGAATGCCGTCGAGTTTCAGGAAAAAATCAACTGCCATGTGACATTCCTTTCGTGATTGACCTTGCGCGAAGGCCGGTTGAGGATTTCGAATTCGGAGAGTTGAGGAACGAAACTACTTGCCCGCAGGCTGGGGTAGATCCGCTACAAGTCTCAAGGAAACTGTCAGTTCATCCAGTTGGAAGTGAGGGCGCAAGAACGCAACTGCACGCAATGCACCGGGCTTTCCGGCAACTTCCACGACCTCAATGCGAGCTTCGCGAAGTGGTCTTTCTGACTTGGCCTGAGGCGACGCATTATCGTCAGCAATCACATAGTTGGCGATCCACTGATTGAGGAAGAGCTCGGCCTGAGAGCGGCTCATGGTGCTTCCCAGCTTGTCCCGCATCATTGCCTTCAGGTAATGCGCGAACCGTGACATCGCAAGCATGTAAGGCAGTTGTGCCGAGAGCCTGGCGTTGGCATTGGCCTCCGCCTTGTCGTATAGCTTCGGCTTATTGCACGTCTGCACGCTGAAGAAGGCTGCATAGTCGGTGCCCTTGCAATGCACAAGCGGCACAAAGCCCTGGTCGGCAAGTTCCTTTTCGCGCCGATCGGTAATGCCCACTTCCGTGGGGCACTTCAATGCCACGTCGCCTTCATCAGTGCGGAAGTTGTGGGTGGCCAGCGCTTCCACCAGGCCGCCATTTTCAACGCCGCGAATCGATGCGCACCAGCCGAACCGCGCAAACGAATTGGTGAGACGACCCGCCAGTGAATAAGCGGCATTTCCCCACAGGTACTTCGAGTGATCCCGGCCGTCGACGCCTTCCTCAAATGCGAATTCGTCAATTTGCCTGGTGTCTTTGCCATACGGCTCACGCATCAGTACGTGAGGCAGCGTAAGGGCCACGTAGCGGGAGTCATCAGTTGCGCGGAATCCCTTCCACCTCGCATACTCGGTGCTGTCGAAGACCTTGCCCACGTCGCGAATACCAGTCATCTGACTAAATTCGCCGAGGTTGATCATCTCCGGCGCAGCCGCGGATAGGAAGGGCGCATGGGCCGCCGATGCTACCTGCGAAACCTTCTCCAGTAACTCGATGTCTTCGCCACTGCGTCCGAACTCGTAGTCGCCTACAAGCGCCGCGAATGGAGCACCGCCAAAGACGCCAAACTCTTCTTCATAGACCTTCTTGAAGAGCGCGCTCTGGTCGAACTCAAGCGCGCGCTGCAGATCCCTCAGCAAATCTTTCTTCGAGACATTCAGCAACTTGATCTTCAGCATCTCGCTGGTCTCGCTGTTGATCACAAGGTGCCTGATGCCTGTCCAGGTGGCTTCCAGCTTTTGGAACGACGGGTGGTGGATCACTTCGTTGAGTTGCAGCGAGATGAGCCGGTCGATATCCGCAATGCGAGCGCCAATTGTGGCCTCTGCATCACGGGTCAACGTCATGTGTCCTTCAAGGACCTGGTTGACGAACTCCTTCACCATATCCTTGCCGCGTTCCTGGGCAAGTGTGTCCTTGCCAAAACGTCCCTGCGCAACAATCTGGTCCAGCAGGGATACCTCTGTCGTCTGTGTTTCAGCGGACTGCGCCGCAACTGGATTCGCTGGGCTACTCATGCTTGTCTCCCTCCGCCGATGCACCAATTTCGGAACGCAGCTTGTTCAGCTCTTCAGTCTTTGAGACCGCGTCGAAAAGTGCCTGATCGAGTTTGTCATTGCCCTGCAGGCTTCCACGCAGGTTTGAAAGCCGCGTCCGTAGATCAATTAACTCCTTGATCGGACCTACTTGCTCGGCCACTTTTGCTGGCGAAAAGTCATCGAAGCTCTCAAAGTGCAGGTTCACCCCGATTTGCCCGGCTTTGGAGCTCAGCTTGTTCTCGACTGAGTACGACAGATGGGGCGCCATCCCTTTCAACACGCTGTCGAAGTTATCGGGGTTGATCTCGACAAACTTGCGATCCTTCAAAGCCGCAAGTGGCTGCTCGGGCTGTCCGGTAAGATCGCCCAAAACTCCCATCACGAAGGGCAATTCCTTCAGCTCGATGGCATTTCCAACTTCCACGTCGTAGGTGATTTGCACCCGGGGCGCCCGGACGCGACTCAGCTTCTGTTGCGAACTCTCTCTAGCCATAAACCTCCTGTGATACGGGGCACTTGACGAAACTGGGACCTTGACAGAGTCAAAGAAACCACAAAATGTGAGGGCTGTCCAGAGGAATCTTCGACAGCATGATATTACCCCTAAACCTAAGTTTCGAATATAAGCAGCAGAAAAATATTTTCTTTGGCATCTTCACCTGTGCGACCATTGATCGTTGATTCTCTCTATCCTCGCCCTTGCCGTCCGGTTTGGACATCGTCTTGGCTGAACAGGTAACATCACATCTCAACCGAGGTTGCTCAGCGCATGCGACAGCTTCAACCCGTCATCTGGTCAAAAGGCACCTTCCTTTCGCCTCAGCACCTGCAGGCGCAGGAGCGCTTTGTTGAAGACAGCGCCCGGTTCTATCTCGACTCCCTTAACGCCAGGTGCTGGGGATTTCGCGAGATACAAATCGACACCAAGGCCCTGTCAGAGGGCCGATTGGCGGTCACTCGCGCCTCCGGCATCTTTCCCGATGCCCTGCCCATCGACATCCCTGCGTCAGAATATCCACCCCCCGCCCGCGTACTGGACGAATGCTTTCAGGACGGCCGTCAAAGCTGCACATTTTTCCTTGCAGTTCCAGAATACTTGCAGGGAGGAATGAATGTCTCAGTTGACCGCGGCCATGTCAGCACCCGCTTTTTGTCTCAACTCCAGATGGTCCGCGATGAGAATACCGGAAGCGGCGAAAAGCCAGTCCAGGTGGCCCGCAAGAACCTTCAGATTCTTGCCGAAGGCGAAAACCGGGAGGGTTCGGTCTTGCTGGGATGCATGCGCATTCTCCGCTCTGAGACCGGCATTTACCAGGTTGACCCCAGTTACATTCCCCCGCTTATTGATATCCACGCTCACCCGACCCTCAAACGCATTCTCAGCAACATGGTTGAGTTACTTGTGGCCCGGAGCAGTCAACTCTCGGGCAGCCGACGCCAGAAAAATCAGTCGCTGGCTGACTTTGGAGCTTCCGATGTAGCGAACTTCTGGCTGCTCTATACCATCAACAGTCATCTTCCCGTCCTTCGCCATTTCCTCGAATCCACCAATATCCAGCCTGAAATGCTCTTCAACGAGTTCTCCGATATGGCTGGCGCGTTGACTGCCTTCTCAAGCAAAATCGCCCCAAAAGACCTGCCTGCCTATAACCACGAACAGCTGGGCGCATGCTTTGGCGAGTTAGATCGCCTCATTCGCGTCATGCTTGAGACAGTTGTCCCCAGTAACTTCATCGCACTTCCGCTCAAGATGGTGAGGGATACTATTTATGCAACATCAATCGACAAGGATGCTTACTTTGAAGGCTCGCGTTTCTATCTCGCCATCTCCGCGGATATCCGAGACGCTGACCTGATCGACCGAACGCCCCAGTTGCTTAAAGCATGTTCTGCAACCCAACTTGAGACCTTGATCCGTAACGCTCTGCCCGGTTTGCGTCTCCAGCACGTGCCCACACCACCGCGGTCAATCCCGGTTAAGTTGCGCCACCAGTACTTCGCCATCGAGCAGGGAGGGCCTGTTTGGGAATCGGTTCAGCGCGCGCGCAACTTTGCCGTCTACGCACCCGCAGAACTACTGAACCCGCAGATGGAGCTCATTATCCTGCTGGCGCAACCCGCTTAGCTTTCAAGTCGATCACCGCTTGCCGAGTTCCCTGGCCTCCTTGGGACCTCAGCCTCGCTTAGTGCTTCATCAAAAACAGCACCGTGACAATCAAAACCACCAGCAGCACAATCACCACGATCAAGAGAACGGGCACCAACTGCTGCAGCTTACCGGCTGGAGTCGAAGCGGGTTTCGCCGCAGGTGGTGGTGCCGCCATCGGCGGCGGCACATACATCCCAGGCGCCTGCGAGACCGGTGGAGGCGGGACATACACGGCAGGCGCCTGCGGAACCTGCGGAGGATAAACCACCGGCCGCGGCACTCCACCTCCACCTTGCATACCAACAGCCGGTGGTACTACCGGTACAGGATAACTCGGCATTGGTGCTAGCGGTGGAGCAGCCGATCCGGCCGGTAACTCTGCAGCAGGAAGTTGTCCGCCCCGCATTGCCATCTCTCGAATGCGCGAGGCGTCAAGAATCCGTGTAAATTCACTTGGGCCGGCAGCCGCACTTGGCGCACTGCTGATGCTTGCGGACGGGTGCACTTCTGGCGGGGGCGGAAAGGCTGCAGCTGGAGGCGCAGGTTGCGCCGGCGGATATTCCTGTGACTTGCCTGCGGGTGCGGGTGGCTGATTCGCTGCACCCAATGAAGCGAAGGTCTGCGTCCAGACTCCCGGTCCCGGGCCTTGAGTTGGAGACGGTGGCGGCTCTTCTCTCCGAGGCGGAGGTGGCGCTTTTGCCGGCTCATCGAGCATTTGGATAAGACGCGTAATGCCCACCCCGCCAGCCTGCGGAGGAGTTACCATCGCGGGCACGTCAGAAACCGGCTGAGCGGCAAATGGATCGCCGCTTGCTTCGGCCGGACGTCCTGTTCCGCCGGGTGTAGGGGTGTGGCCATAATCGACGCTGCCCGAAGCAGGCTTCGGCTCCTGAAATGCGGGAGGTGCCACAGGCGTAGTCGGCGGTTCAAGTGAAAGCATCCGAGTGAATGAACCAGCGCTCTCGCGCGAAGAATCGGAGGCAACCTGTGTGCTCGGCGCGGGCACTGCGGAAGATGCATCTGCGCCGCTAAGACTTCCAAAGAGTTGCGTAAATGTCCCTGGCTTGCTTTCAGACGAGGGAGCTCCGCTGCCGGCCGGCGACGCACTCATTCCCAAGCCAAACGTTGGCGGCCCACTCACTGCGGAATCTTTTGCGGATGCAGTCTGCAACATCTGAGTAAAGCTGCCCGGCGCCGGAGTTGTCGGCGAGTTCTTAGGTTCATCTTGAGTAAATAAAGCGGCAGGTTGGCTCACCATCTTCGACTGCTCAGCAGGACCAGCTGCCGGCTCCGCCGAATTCAAAGTGCGCAGCAAAGAAGAGAAGCCAGTGTCCGATATGGGGCGCGCAATCTCGGTTGCGGGCGCGGCCATTTTCGGCGTAGCCTGCTTCTCGCTTTCCAGGGTCCGCAGCAGCTCTGTGAATCCCCCGCTGCCCTTTTCGCCCGGCGTGCCCGCCGGCGTCTTTTCCGCACTAGCCAACCGAATCCGTTCCAGCAACTCGGTTGAGCCCCCAACTGGCCCACTACCCGGCACCACCTTGTGAACTACCGGCTCGGCCATCGGCGTGGAACTTGAGGGGAGCCCTGCTCTTCCACCGTCGCCGGCACGATTTCCCGGTGCGCTTTGATCCGGCATCGGGTCAGCTGCCGAACCCAGCAAGGGCTCAGGCCCCTTCACCGTCTGGAAAACTCCCGTCGCTCCAAAACCCTGCCCACCGTCTGATTCGTCGGGCCAGGGGTTGGCATTTGGCCCGGCGGGCGTTGTCGGCTTGTCCATGCGGATGACCTCCGTACGTTGCGGGTAGCATAAATCATTGGTTGCTCCCGATTTACCTATTTACCCAAAAAGATTTTGAGTATAATCCGTTTGCGCCCTGCCATTTCGGACGAGTGGACAAATATAGGGTCTCCCAACTCCGTCCCCTTTAGGCGGCACGCGCTTTCACTCGGTTGTTCGAACATCGATGGAATGCGCTGCCCATCGATCCGGAATCGAACCAGGTTTCTAACTCAAGCCTACGGTGTCCCAACTATGAAGTTCCTGTCGCGGGTCGTCTGGTCTGAAGGGATGCACCTCGGTCCTCACCATTTCCAGACTCAGAGTCGGTACTTCGAAGACACCCTCTGGTTCCTTAACTCCAATCTTCGCCAGGAGCCTTGGGGATTTCTACATTATTCTCTCGACGTTGAAGCCCTTCGCAACGGTCTGGCCATCCTCACCTATGCTTCCGGAATCCTGCCAGACGGTCTTATCTTCGATCTGCCCGACTGTGACTCAGCCCCTGAACCGGTTCAGCTCAAGGATCTCTTCTCTTCAACCGACAGTGACATCCTGCTCTACCTGGCGATCCCGCCGCGTATTGACCAGGGACTTGATTGTGACCTCGCCGGCGGCGTCGGCACACGATATAGCGCAGTCGAACGCAGACTTCGTGACGATTCCGTTGGCCAGGGTGAGTTCAACGTATCCTTCGCCCGCAAGAACCTTGCGCTCCTTGGCCAGGCCCAGCTTTCCAGCGATATCGTCTCTTTCCCCATTGCGCGCATTGTGCGCGATGGCACGGGCGGATTCACCAGCGACCCCGACTTTATTCCCCCGTGCCTGCGCATCGGTGCCTGCGAAAGCCTGGTGCTCCTGCTCCATCGCCAGTCGCAGGCCATCGAAGAGAAGATTGAGACCACGCGCAACATGCGGCTGAGTTCCGGCCGCTTCGAGCTTGGCACCTCAGCGCTCGACGTTTCCAATTACTGGTTCCTTCACGCTCTTTGCTCGGCGCTTCCCGCCTTACGCCATCATCTGCGAGACCGTCGCAGTCACCCTGAAGATGTCTACAAGGACCTGGTCCGCCTGGCCGGCGCCCTGAGCACTTTTTCCCTCGAGACGAACCGCACCGAGATCCCCAAGTACGATCATCGCGACCTGGCGTCCACTTTCAAGGAGCTTGATTCTCTTATTCGCCGCTACCTCGAAATCGTCGCCCCATCCAATACCGTCACTCTGCAATTCCGCAAGGCTGACAGCTATATCTATGCCGCTGAGGTGAAGGACGAGCGTTGCCTCCGCCGTGCCCGTTGGATCTTTGGCGTCCGTTCCTCCATTACTGACTCGCTCATCCTGCGCCAGACACCTGCGCTGGTCAAGGTCTGCTCCGCCGAAGGCGTTGCCAAGCTGGTCCAGCGCGCGCTGCCCGGCCTTGAATTGATGCATCTCCCCGTCCCTCCCGCAGCGCTGCACGCGCAGGCGGATATGCACTATTTCGCTATCTCGCAAAGCGGTGCTTGCTGGCAGCATATACTCCAGACCAAGCAAGTCGGCGTCTACCTCCCCGGCGACCTCGGTGACGCCACTTTTGACCTCACCATCATTACGGAGACCTCCGCATGACTTCTTCTCCAGTTCCCGCTCCTCAAGAGATGAAGACCAATGATCTGGCCCTTGCCTTCCAGGAAGTATTCACCGTAGTCCTTCGAACACGCTTCTTTGTTCAACGCGTTGAAAATGCGGACACCTTTCGCGCCACTTTGCGCAAGATGATCTCTGCCGCTGTCAAAGATGCCTCGGCTATGGGATACAGCGATGAAGCATCCAAAATGGCGATCTATGCCATGATCGGATTCCTTGACGAAAGTGTTCTAAACTCCAAAGACCCGACCTTTGCCGATTGGGCGCGCAGGCCGCTTCAAGAGGAGATGTTCGGCGGACATTTTGCCGGCGAGTATTTCTTTCGTAACGTGACCGATTTGCTCAATCGTCCAGAGTCACAGGAGGTGGCCGACGTGCTGGAACTGCACGCCCTATGCCTGTTGCTTGGTTATCGCGGCCGCTTCGCTTTTGGAGATGCGTCGGAGATTCACTCCATCCTCCATCGCATCCGTGAAAAAATCTCCCGCATCCGGGGCTCCTTCCGGCTGTTTCGCCCATCGGAAACTCCTGCCGCTCCGCCTAAGCGCAAGGCCGATTCCTGGGTTCGAGCATTGGCCATTACCGCAATCCTTCTCGCAGTCTTCACCCTGCTGGCCTATGTCGGCTATGTGCTGATTCTGGGCCAATCGATGCCAACGGCCGCCAGCGTCGAAATCCAGTCTCCCACCGTTCTCGCAACCGTCTTGCCATCCTCCAAGGCATTCAGCCTGCAGGAGGTCTCGTTGTGAAACGGATTCTCATTGGGACGCTCATCTTTCTCGTCTACCTTGCGCTTGTCATCTGGGGCGGATTTGCCCTTCACTTTGAAGGCACCAAGCTCATCCTGTTCTGCGTGATTCTCGGCCTGTTGGGAGCGCTAACCACGGCGTTTGTTGTTTGGTACTTGTATAAGATCAGCAAAGCCCATGGAGATACCGGGCCAGACACACCTGACGCCGTAAACCTCAGCACGCTCCTCCGCGACGCAGACGCCAGGATTCGGCAGGCTGGCAGAGCCGGAGCCAAATCTCTGGCCGCCATGCCGTTGATCTATGTCATTGGCGACGAGAATTCCGCCAAGACTCAAACCGTCCTTCAATCCGGCCTCGATCCTGAGCTGCTTGCTGGCAACGTTTTTCGCGATGGGATGATCGTTCCAACCCAGCTTGCCAATCTCTGGCTGGCAGGCAATTACGTGGTAGCTGAGGCTGGAGGCGCACTGCTGCGCCAGCCTGGACTTTGGGCCAGGCTGCTGAAAGCCACGATTCCCGCGCGGCTCGGATCGGTCTTTTCGTCAGACAGTCGCCTCCCCGCTCGTTCCGTCGTCGTCTGCGTAAGCATTGAACGGATTCTCGCGCCCAACACCTCTGAGCAGATTCGCGCTTTGGCTCAAACCCTCAACGAGCGTCTCCGCCTGCTCTCACAAACGCTGGGCATAGCGCTGCCCATCTACGTTCTGTTCACCAAGCTGGATACCGTCACACCTTTTGCCGAGTATGTGAGCCATCTGTCTGATGAAGAAGTCAAGCTTCCCATCGGTTCACTGTTGTCATCGCTGCACAGCGGTTCAGGTTTATATACCGAGCAGGCGACAGCTCTCATCAGCTCGAAGTTCGACCAACTCCTTTTTGCGCTTTCAGAGTTCCGGCTGGATATCCTCTCACGCGGCGGCGAGTTACAGGAATTGGCCAGGGCCTATGAATTTCCCCGCGACCTGCGCAAGCTCCGCGCCGGCATTGTCTCTTTCCTCGCCGAGGTGGCGCGCCCCAGCCAGATCGGTGTCAACCCATTCCTGCGTGGCTTCTTCTTCGCCGGAATGCGCGCGCACATTGTTGAAGACGTTCTCGATATCGGGCCAGCGCAGCCGCAGGCCGCCGTTCCTTCTGGCGAGGCCGGGGCAACACGCATTTTTTCGCTCGCCTCGATTCAGGCGCCCCAGGCCTCGACTCCGCAGCCTCGAAGAGGAGGCACGCGCAAGGTTCCGCAGTGGGTCTTCCTTCCTCATTTGTTTTCAAAGATTCTGCTTGCGGACAAGTCGGCCCTTGAAGCGAGCCGTTCCAGCACCAGGACCAGCTATCTCAAACGGACGCTTCTGGCAGTTACCTGCGCAATCATCCTCATTGCTCTGACGCTCGTCACTATCTCGTTCTTCCGCAACCGCTCGCTGGAACAGCGCGTCGCCGCTGCGGCAAGCGCACAAGTCTCTCCTGCTTCGCCCACCATGTTCGCCGCGCAAGCGGATCTGGAAACACTTGATAAACTTCGCGCCATCCTTGATCAGCTTGGAGAGTATCGCAAAAATGGCCCGCCCCTGATGAGCCGCTTCGGCCTTTATCGCGGCGATGCCCTCTACCCCGTCGCCTGCCAGGCTTATTCCAGCAAGTTTCGTTCTCTTCTTTTAGCGCCCACCCAGGAGAATATCCTCGCCAAGCTTCGCGCCGTGCCCCTGGCGCCCACCCCGGACGCCGATTACAGCGCGACGTACCGGCCGCTGAAGGCCTACATCATCACCGTCTCCAATCCCGACCCTGACTCCGCACAGGACACCAATGATTTCCTGCCCTCTGCACTACAGGGTGAATGGAGCGGGAATGGAACACCCTCTTCGGACGTGGCGCGCATCGCACAAGCCCAATTCGAGTTTTACGCACGCCTACTCCCTGATGCCTCAGGGTGCCTTTCCGGCAGCGGCGGGTACCGCAACGACGTCGTCGTCGCCCAGGCTCGTGCCTATCTCAATGGCTTCCAGGGATTCCAGCACGTCTATCAAAGCATGCTGGCTGCTGCCAATCACAAGGTCCCCGGTTTCAATTTCAATGCCAAGTTTCCCGGTTCCGCGCAATATATAGTGGATAGTTTCCCGGTTCCCGGCGCTTTCAGCAAAGACGGCTTCACCTTTATGCAGGATGCCATTCTGCATCCCGATCCCTATTTCCGTGGGGAAGAATGGGTACTTGGTCCTTCATCCGGCCCACCGATCGACCGCGCTGCACTGTCGACCCAGTTGAAGTCCGCCTACACCGCCGACTACATTCAAACCTGGCGGAGTTACCTGACCAAGGCTCAATTCATACCCTATCGAAGTTTCCCAGATGCTGGAACAAAGCTCAGCGCGCTTGACTCCAATACCTCGGCACTGCTTGAACTGTTCTCCCTCATCTCATTCCACACTGGCGTCTCTTCAATGGATATCTCCAACGCCTTCCAGGCGCCGCAGGCGGTCGTGCCGTCGTCGATCCCCGACAACCGGCTGATTGTGTCCTCGAATCAGGCGTACATCCAATCTCTGCAGGCTCTTGAAGGGGTCATCAAAAACCTGACCCTGAATCCCACCAATGCAAACGATCCTTCAGCGGCCATCCCTGTCACGCAAGCTGCCATTGCCGGCGAACAGGCAGCGGAGAACCTGCGCAACACGTTCTTACCCGATCCCACCGGCGGTATGGACAAAACCAGCTTCAATCTCCTCCAGGCTCCCATCAAGTCTGCCCAGGACCTGGCTGCCCAGGCACCCGCGTCGGCTGCCGGCGGAGGAGCCAAGAGCTTCTGCGCCCAGATCGGGCCGGTTCTAGCCAAGTTTCCTTTCAATCCCCAGTCTTCAACTGAGGCTTCGACTGAAGAAGTTGCGCAGATCTTCGCCCCCGGATCAGGCTCATTCATCCAGTTCTACAACACCACTTTGCGCCCGCTCGTAGTCTTGCAGGGCTCTCAGTACGTGCCTGCGCCTGGGTCCACTGTTAAGATCAGCCCTTCGTTCATCAACTTCCTCAACAGCGCCCAGAGAATATCAAACGGCCTATTCTCTTCAGGCGGAAGCCAGCCGTCACTCGACTTCACGTTGACCGAGGTCAAAGGTCCCGACGTCTCCAATGCACAACTCAACATCGATGGGAAGCAACTGAAAAACAGCGGCGAGCCGGTTACGTTCCACTGGGTTTCTCAGCCCTCAAGCAATATCACGCTCAAGACTCAAAAGAATACGGCGCCGGCCATGACTGGACCGTGGTCTGTCTTCCACTTCGGCTTTGGTGCTCCCCAGGTCTCACCCAATCGCTTGAAGTTTTCCTTCAGCTTTAATAACCAGGCGCCTGAGATTGTTCTGCTTGACGCTTCAGGGCCTGGAGCTCCGCTGCTGAATCCAGAATTCATGAGGAGCTTCCATTGCGTTTCCAACGTCGCTCGCTGAAGTTTGCTGATCAGGTAATGATGGGCCACAAACGCGAGAGACCCTACAGTCTTTTCCCTACCCCAGTCACCATGAGCCGATGACCGACGAATTCGCAGACATTCCGCCGCAACCCGAAGCGCCATCCGAATCGGCGATTGCCTCCGCATCGGATGAAGGGGCTGTCCCTGGAGCCGCTCCACCTGCCATCAGAATTGCCGTTTCGGCGCTCAGCGACATCGGCTGCGTCCGCACCAATAATGAAGACCTTCTTGGCTACAACGAGACTCTCGGCATCTACGTCGTATGCGACGGCATGGGTGGCATGGCCAGTGGTGAAGTGGCGAGCTCACTTGCCGTTGCTGGAATCTTGAAGAGCTTCGCCGCCTCCGCTTCCTCTGGCGTGCCCGTCAGTTCAAGGCTGCTGCATGCAATCACCATCGCAAATCTAGATGTCTGGGAGCGCGGCCAGACCCCGGCAAATCAAGGAATGGGAACCACGGTTGTTGCTGCGGCGCTCGATGGCGACAAGCTCATCGTCGGAAACGTTGGCGACAGCCGCGGATACATCATTCAGGATGGCAAGTGTACGCAACTCACCGTGGACCACTCTTACATCAACGAGCTCATTCGCAACGGCACCCTCACCCTTGAGAATGCAAGCAGCGCCAACCTGCAAGGAATGGAATCCATCATTACTCGCGCCGTCGGCGTGGCAACCGAGGTTCAGCCCGACTTTTTTTCAGTGGATCTAACCCCTGGCACCGGAATCCTGCTGGCCACGGATGGACTTACTCGTTACGTTGAACAGGACGAAATCGCAGCGATCCTGAACGCTTCGAGTTTTGACACTGCCTGCGCCAATTTGATCAACGTTGCCAAGGAACGTGGCGGGCAGGATAACGTTACCTGCATCCTTCTGCTTGTGCTTCCCGCGTGACTTCTGGAACCATTGGGGACACGGTCCTCGTCCCAGCTATTTACGAAGTAGGATACAGAATGCAATTTGTTAGAGAGCGCGGAACTTCATACCATTTGCCGTGTTTCCGTAAGTAACTTGCCTTGCGTGTCTGTGGCGCACGATTTGCTTGACATCACTTTAGCCTTGATGTAAGTTTTTGGGGTCTTCATACGATTTCCTGCACCCGTGAAATGGACGTGACATATGGTTCCTGTGCAAAGGCTTGGCGCTTTTGGGTTGGCCGCGTTGGCGATTGTCTTCACTGTTGGCGCGGATGCCCAGGCAGGTGACCCGGCCACCTTAATTCAGGCAAAGCTCATCTCCCAGATCAAGGTGACAAAACCCACCGCCGATCACACGGATATCGTTACTGCCGGCGACGTCGTTCTGCTGCATAAAGACGGGCTCATGATGTGCGCCGCTGCCTCCTCTTATGCGTTCTCAAACACGTATAACAATGGCGTGCTCGTGGCGAATTATAAAAACCGCGTGAAAGATGCAGTTAAGTCGTTTGGCTTCGGCCGCATTCCTGTATTCGGGAGCCAGACGAGCGCGACAGACGCCGCCAATAACGGCTGTGCATCCCGGAAATTTGTGGCCGGAGAAAAGTTCTGGATCACCGGCGTCAGTCCGCAAAAAGACGGCATTCTCATCAGCACAATCAGCGACCCTTACCCTGACCCGTCGGGCAATCAAACCCGCTACTACGGTGAAATCAAGTTTCCGTTCGCAAAAGGCGCCGTACCGCCGCCGGACGTTTTTGCCAATACCGTGTCAGAAGTCATCACTGTTGCACCCTCCGATGACAAGGGTGATCAAGGAAGTCAACAAGGTAATCAAGGCAATCAAGGCGGTCAACCGGCACAAGCCGCGGCACCTGCGGCGCCTCCTCCGGCGCCGATGCCTGACATTGCGCCGCCGCCTCCACCGGCCGATACGCCGCCCCCGACAATTTCCGTCGGCCAAACCAAAGCTCAGGTGACTGCTTCATTTGGACAGCCGACGAAGACAGCAAAGATTGGTGTGAAGGAAATCTTCTATTACAAAGACATGAAGGTAACCTTCACCAACGGGAAAGTCAGCAACGTCGAGTAGAACCCTGGCGCATCCCTGATGGAGCGCGGGCAGGAACAGGAATGAGGATCAGATGACCACGCAACTTCTACGGAAAGCCATGAGATATGGTTCAGCAGCATTGATTCTTACCGGGCTGCTCGGTACAGCAAGTCTTGCGTCGGCAGCTGCCGACAACAAGAAGCCCGCGGCTCCTGCCCCCAAGGCGGCTCCCGCCGCCAAGCCTGCGGGAGGTGCGTCTCACGGCGCAACCGGCGGTGCGGCGCACACAACCACGTCCACCGGCGCCCACACCACCACGACACACACCACCACTACGACCACACACACAACTACTACCACCACCGGTTCTCATACCACGACGACTGGCGGCGCGCACACCACCACTGCCGGCGGGATGCACACGACCGGTGGCGCGGCGGGTGGAATGCACGGCGGTGGAGCTGGTGGCAACGTCAATCACAGCTCTTTCCACGGCGGTGCCGCTCCTCGCGGCAGCAACGAGCACGTTACCCGCAGCGGCGGTGCGGTGCGTACCCGAGCCAACGGACGGGTCAGCGACGTCCATGACGCCCGCAGAGGTATGGATGTGCACCACGGACTCGCCGGCGGAAGGCGGGTCGATGTCGAGCGGCCGGGTCACGGACACATCTACGCCGAGCGCGGGCGCCCCGGATATGTGCAGCGCGGCTATGGATACCATGGCCATGATTTCGGGCGCCGAGCCTATTTCTACCATGGCCACGAATACAATCGTTACTACCATGGGTGGGGCTATCGCGGCATGTATCTGAACGTCTACGCCCCAGGCTACTTTTACGGCGCAGGCTTCTATGGATGGGCTTATAACCCCTGGGTTGCCCCCATCTCCTTCGGCTGGGGATGGGGTGGTGCTCCCTGGTACGGCCGTTACGGTTGGTACTTCCAGCCCTATCCGGTTTATCCCTCCGCCGCATTCTGGCTGACCGATTACATCATCTCTCAGAATCTGCAAGCTGCCTACGCAGCGCACCAGGAAGCAGCCATCGCTGATGGAACACCTCCCCCAGCAGGTGGACCACCGGTCCTGACACCGGAAGTGAAGGCCTTGATCGCCGACGAGGTGAAGAACCAGATCGCGCTTGAGAACCAGGAAGCGACCACGAATGCAGCCGGTCACGATATCGATCCCGGTTCAAGTGGGATTGCCCGGCTCTTGAGTGACGGCCGCCCGCATGTATTCGTTGCCGGGGGCAATCTTGACGTGACAGATGCGTCAGGACAGGAATGCGCTGTCAGTGACGGCGATACCCTCCAACTCAGGACTCCGCCTCCGTCAGACGCAACCTCGGCCAACCTGGTTGTCCTATCCAGCAAGGGAACGCCGGAGTGCCAGATCTCTCTTACAGTTCAGGTGAATTTGACTGATCTGCAGGAGATGCAGAACCACATGCGCGAGACCATTGACCAGGGCCTGCAGGATCTGCAGTCCAAGCAAGGCACTGGTGGACTGCCGGCGGCTCCTCCGTCCGCTCAGGCCAAGCCAACACAGGCTGCCTATGCCGCGGTGGCTCCCCCGCCGGATCCCAGCGATGCTGCCACGATCCAACAGCAGGATCAGCAGGCCGACCAGGCCGAAAAGGAAGTAACTGCCGAGGCTGCAACACCCGCCGGTGGCGAGGCTAGCGCAACTCAGCCTTCAACCGATGCACCCGCTCAAATGGCTGCCGCTGGCGCGTCTGCTTCTCCCGCAGCCACTCCTTCGGTGGAAATGGGACAGACCAAGGACCAGGTGCAGGCGGCTCTTGGCGCGCCTACTCGAGTGGCGGATCTCGGACCCAAAACCATCTATTACTACAACGGTATGAAGGTCACTTTCAAGGATGGTAAAGTGAGCGACGTGCAATAACCGGGCAATACAACTCCGCAACATCCAGGCGCCCCAGCGCGGCAGTCAAAGGCCTCGCTGGGGCGCCTTTCTTTTTCGGCAAATCACTCACTTCCGGCCTCGGCGCCGCGCTCGCAAGCAAGACAAAGCGAACGCGAATGTGCCACTCTATCAGTAACTCTCAAACACTTCCGCTTCGCGCCAAACTATCGCCCTCGCAGATCAAGTGCATCATGCGAGTTTTGGAGACGATCCATGTCGAATTCGTTCGATTATCAATCCATCGCCAAAATGATCGATCATTCACTGCTCAATCCAACGCTCACCACTCGCGAGCTCGAGGAAGGTTGCGCGCTGGCAGTGCGATATGACACGGCCAGCGTTTGCATCATGCCGTACTATCTTGCCCGGTGTGCGGAGTTGCTTGCCGGCAGCACGGTCAAGGCCAGCACCACCATAGGCTTTCCGCACGGTGGGCACACCACTGCAATCAAACTCGCTGAAGCCCGCCAGGCGCTTCAAGACGGGGGACAGGAACTGGATGTCGTCATCAATATCAGCAAGGCTCGCAGCGGGGACTGGCAGTATGTTCACGATGAGCTTCTTGCTCTTACCAACCTGATTCATGGCGCCGGAGCCAGGATCAAGGTGATCTTTGAGAATGCCTATCACGACGACGCTTCCAAAATCCATCTTTGCAGGATATGCGGAGAAATCGGCGTCGATTGGGTCAAGACCTCTACTGGCTACGCTCCCAGCGGGGCCACGCTCCCTGACCTTGAACTTATGCGCAAGCACACTCCCATCTCGGTTCAGGTCAAGGCCGCAGGCGGCATTCGCGACTTCGATGCACTGCTGGCCGTTCGCGCAATTGGAGTCAGCCGCGTGGGAGCCACCCGGACCGAGGCGATGCTTGAAGACTGTCGCAAACGTCTCGGTCTCGAACCGGTCACGCAAACCGCCACTTCGACAGTCCCCGCAGGCGGCTGACAATTCTTGGACTTCCCGCAGCGGCGCTGCCCCGCTGCAAGCTACGGAAGACAGAAAAAGGCCCGGCAACCGCGCCGGGCCTCTTCATATATTTTCGAAGAATCTGCGAAATCTGTTACGCCAGCAGGCGTTGAACCTTTTCTTCGATCACATCCTGGGGTACAAACCCGACAATCTGATCCGCCACCTTGCCGCCCTTGAAAAACAGCAATGCCGGAATTCCCCGAATACCGAACCGCGACGGCGCTGCGCCGTTCTGGTCCACATTAACCTTGGTGACCTTCAGCTTCCCTGCGTAGGCCAATGCCACTGCTTCCACTGACGGTGCAATTGCCTTGCATGGGCCGCACCACCCAGCCCAGAAATCGACCAGTACCGGCTGCACGCTCTGCAGCACTTCCTGATCAAACGTTGCGTCACTTACGTCCAACACTCCCGATCCAGCCATGATCCTCCTCGCGGCATCAGTACTATTCCAGTGTACTGGAATCCCTGCAATCATGAGATGGTGCAAGTGGCGGGAAAGTCGCAAACTGGGCATCCCATCCGATCACCGCTGGAACACCCGGGTCTCGCCACGAAACCTCAAATTCGGTTTCTATAGGTACTTACCGTCCATTCCTAAACCAATCTGCAAAATTAAAGCGCCCGGATCCGATTAGGATCTCGGGCGCTAGAGCAGCCCTCCCCCAGAACTGCCCACGATGCGAATCTATGTCTTCCTCACCTGAAAAGCAAGGAATCTTCGGTACTTGGAATGGTAATCACCGATGGGTGACTATCTAAAATGACAACAAGCCGCACGCCCCGTTACTCAAGTGATTACCTTGAACGAAAACCTTCAATGAGTTCGAAGTGGATGCCTCAGATCTGCCCCGAAATTCGTGTTTCAAGCACTTGACCTGCCCCGTCTGGCAGGAAGCGGCACTCCAGGAGCTCAGGCGGGGGTAGGCCATTCAATTCTCCCCGGATGGCATCCGACGCCTGTGCCAGGCTCCCTTCACCCGCAACCACGACCAGCACAGCCGGTCCGGCACCGCTCAGCGCTACGCCTAGGATTCCGCAACTCCCCGCCAAAGGCAGCAACCGAGGGAGAAACGGGCAAATCTCAGCCCGGTAAGGCTGGTGTATCCGGTCTCGCATGGCAATCGCCAAGAGGTCGCCCCGGCCCTGCCCGAACGCAAGCCCGAGCATGGCGACGGATTGCAGGTTGGCCACCACATCGCCGCTGCTGTAGCTGCCGGGAAGCACCGCACGCGCCTGGCTGGTTGCGAGCGGCTCGGGCGGAAGAACCACGATGGCCCGCCATTCCGCTGGAGGAACCACCCTCGCCACGTGGACTTTCGTCCCCTCATTGGCCGCCGCCACAAAGCCGCCCAGCCAACACGCCGCAGCATTATCCGGATGACCCTCAAGGATGCAGGCCTCTTCCAGAATGCGTTCAGACGACCAGCCCAGCCGGCCGAAGTGCACTGCGAGTGCAATGGCCGCCAACCGGCCGGCTGCCGATGACCCGCACCCCATCCCCAGAGGAATGTGATTCACCATGCGCATCGCAAGCGGCGTTACCGGCTTGCCATTCTCGTTCAGCAATCTCTCGTAGATTCCCAGGATGAGATTGTCCTGAAGGCGCCCGCAGCGAACTCGATCGCGTCCGGTCGTCGTAATCGAGAATTCCGAAGCGGCCTCGGCCTCAATTTCAAGATAGAAATCGAGCGCCACCGCCGCGGTATCAAAACCCGGTCCAAGATTGGCGGAGGTTGCCGGCAAACGCAGCACGATTCTGCCGCTGTTGGGCATCAGATCGTCATTCATCCCACGCTGCCCTTGATTCTGGCTAATACAGCTTCCGCCGTCGCCTCTACCACCACCGCATCTCTTCTCAAACTCTCGATCCGTTCCTCGTTGCCGGCTTTCTCTTCTTCCTTGAGCAGCATGCCGCGATGAAAATCGATGGTGTAGTCTGCGTCCTTCAGAGTGTGCCCCGTCAAAACCAGTACAACTGTCTCTCCCGCAGCAACAGCACCCCGGGCGCGCAGTTTCTTCAGCCCCGCCAGCGTCACAGCTGAAGCCGGTTCGCAACCCAGCCCTTCGGACCCCAACTCGGCCTTGGCAATGGCAATTTCCGCCTCGGACACATCGAGGCACCACCCGCCTGTATCTTGAATGACCCGCGCAGCTTTTCTCCATGAGGCAGGGTTCCCAATGCGAATGGCGGTTGCCCGGGTGTGCGCTTCCACAGGCTCCATCGACGCTCCATGATTATCGGTCAAACTGCGAACCAGCGGATTTGCCCCCACCGCCTGGATCACGGAGATCCGCGGCACCCTGGCTACCAGCCCAAGTTCACGCATCTCCCTGAACCCTTTACCCAACGCCGAGCTGTTGGCCAAATTGCCGCCCGGAACTATCAAGTGGTCAGGCACGGTCCAGTCAAACGCCTCGGCGATCTCGAAAGCGGGCGTCTTCTGCCCTTCCAACCGGTAGGGATTGACAGAATTCAGCAGGTAAATATGGGCTTCTTTGACCACCTGGGTCAGCACCCGAACGCAGCCGTCGAAGTCGGTCTTGATCTGGCAGGTTACTGCGCCGTAATCCATTGCCTGCGACAATTTGCCCCACGCAATCTTACCATCGGGGATCAGCACCAGGCTGCGCAGTCCTGCCCTTGCTGCGTAAGCTGCCATGGCCGCGGACGTGTTGCCCGTTGAAGCACAAGCCACCCACTGAAACCCGCGTTCTTTTGCCACGCTCAAGGCCGTCGTCATGCCCGTGTCTTTGAATGAGCCGGTCGGATTCATACCCTGGTGCTTGGCAAAAAGCTGGTCGATCCCCAGCGCCTTTGCCGCGCGCGGCAGGTGATAAAGCGGGGTGTTGCCTTCCCGCAGCGTCACCGCGGTCCCAAAATTGTCCAGTATGGGCAGCATCTCGCGGAAGCGCCACACGCCGGAGTGATCCAGCGCCTCTGACGAGCAGCGCCGCTCTCGCCAAAGCCACTTCAGCGCCCCGGGGTTCGGGCGGTCATGACCCTTCCGCTCAACCCAGCCGGGATACTCCACTTCAAAGAGCTCGCCACAAAGCAAGCAGCGGAAGTCGGGGCTCGTGATCGCGCCGTCTACCCGTGTCCCACACCCAAAACAGCGTAGCTGATGCAAGTTATCGTTCATGCCGCGTCTATGTCATTCATGCCTGTTCTTAGCCTATCAGCGCGCACCCGACTTTGCTTTCCCCTAGTCACTTAAACGGTCCCTCCCCCAGCAATGTGAGCCAGGGAGCTTTGGGATTCTTCTCAGGTTGTAACAGCCAGCATCGCAAGGAACTCGGCCCCTAATTTGCGGCGATCACCAGCATGGTCGCGTCGTCATGGAATTGATCGTGGCAAAACGCGCTCACCTCGGCAAGCAGCTGCCGATTCAATTCGCTTGCGCGCAGTGCTGCATGGTCAGTTGCAAACTCCGCAACCCGGGTCTCTTCGAACTCCTGCCCTGCGGAATCGGCAGCTTCCGTAATCCCATCTGTAAAAAGAAGCAATCGATCCCGAGCACTCAGCTCGACCATCGAGTCCTCAAACTCCCAGTCTGGAAAGACTCCGAGCACAGCGCCGCCCTGTTCAAGCGTTCGTGCTGAGCCGCCTGAGATCAGGATAGGATAAAGGTGGCCCGCATTGCTGTACTGGAAGGTGTGCTTCTCACCGTCCAGAATTCCATAGAAAAAGGTCACAAATTTGCCCGTCGCAATGTTCTCGTGCAACAGCCGGTTCACTTTACCGCATACTCCAGCAGGGCTTTCAATGGCGCTCGCGAATGCGCGAACGGCAGCTTGCACATTGGCCATCAGCAGTGCGGCGGATACGCCTTTGCCGACAACGTCGGCAATGCAGATTCCCAGTCGATGATCGTCGAGACGGAGTATGTCGTAATAATCACCGCTGACTGAACGCGCCGGTTGCCACGCCCCCGCTACTTCGAAGCCGGCAAGCTGCGGAATCTCCTTGGGCAGCAGTGATTGCTGAATCTCCCGTGCCCGTTCGAACTCCTGCTCCTGCATCTCAAGCCGCGCAGCGCCTCGATCCACCCGCTGCTGCAGTTCCACGTTGCGCAGCTCAAGCTGATCTTTGGTTGTGTGGTAAAGAAACGAAAGAATTCCGAACACGCACGTGATCAGATATGGGAACTTCCACCCAGTCAAGAGCAGATGGGAGAGCGTCTGTGGAGTAGGGGGCGCAATCAGCCACACCACCACGCTCGATAGGAATAAGACGGGAATCGCCAGCACCATCAAAATGGGCAGAAATATCAGCCAGTTGTACGGGAATGGCTTAGGCCGGTAAAGGAAGTTCAAACGATCGATTGCCGGTGCAAGAAAGTTCCCAATGCAAAGGGAGTAGAGCAGCACCGTTGCCGGATTGATCTGTTGTCCAATGGCCCAGAAAATGGCGCCGGTTACTGCTGAAATGGCAAGGTAGAGAATCTGCAGCCGAAAGAATCGAGTCCGAGACTGGCCGTTCACGCTCACACCACCGCTCTGTGTGGCCCGCTACAAGTTAACCATCCATTCTATTCCTATCTTCAGAAGCCCACCATGACCGGCTCCATCGCCAACCGAACGCCGAAGCGGTGTTCAACTGCGTCGCCGATTTTCCCGGCCAGGGCAAGGATCTCTCTAGCACTCGCGCCTCCTTTGTTAATCAGCGCGAGCGTATGCCGCGACGAGACGCCAGCGGAGCCAAGCGAATATCCCCTGGCAAACCCTGACTGCTCAATCAGCCACGCGGCCGGCAACTTGACCCTGCCTGCATTCTCCGCTCCCGCGCCGGCAGGAAAATGCGGCGGCTCTTTCTCGCTGGCCTCCGCAATACCTTGCAGCTGCTCCATCGTCACCACAGGATTCTTGAAGAAGCTGCCTGCACTCTGGCAATCGGGATCGCCCTCCACCAAAAGCATCCCCTTGGTTTGCCTGACCCCGCGCACAATCGCCGCCACCTCGGCCAGGGTCGGCGGTACTGAAGCTTTTTGATCGCGAACCGCCCGCAACAAGTCTGCATATCTCAAAGTCGGCTCCCCGCCCGGAGCAAGCCGATAGTCTACCCGCGTGACGATAAAACGATTCCGATCTTCAGAATTAAACCGGCTGTGCCGATAGGCGAAACTACACTCCGACGCAGTAAAGTCGACAAACACCCGGTCCAGAAGATCGAAAACGCGCACACGCTCGATTGCCGATGCAACCTCCTGCCCGTAAGCGCCAACATTTTGAACCGGAGTCCCGCCCACGGTTCCGGGTATGCCTGCCAGGCACTCAACTCCCGCACAGTTGTCTTGTACGGTTCGCTCTACAAAGCCGGCCCAGTCCTCGCCCGCATATGCCTTGTAAACCCGGTTGCTCGGTTCACCTGCCTGGCGTGAATCGTGATCCGCCTCATCGACCTCAACGCCGCGTAGCCCGACCCTGAGCACCAGCCCGTCGAAGCCCGCATCTGACACCAGCAGATTGCTGCCCCCCCCAAGCACAAAAAGCGCAATCCCCCGCTCCCGCGCCCAGGCAGTTGCCTCCACAATCTCTTCTTCGCTGCTGGCCTCAACCAGCCAGCGCGCCGGTCCTCCAATGCCAAGGGTGGTAAACGGTGCAAGGGGCTGGCTTTCTTTCATCAACATCGGATAAAGGCTACTCCTCGATATTCGCAAATGAAGCTTTAACGATAGAATGGTTGCAGGCAACTTCCCAGTCGGAGGCAGAAATGTACCCTGAATTGATGGTAATCCCCATGCGCGAGGAGTTGGTTCGCGCAGGTATCAACGAAACTCGGACCGCAGAAGAAGTGGATGCGGCTCTTGCGCTACCTGGTACAACCATGCTGGTGGTCAACTCCATCTGTGGCTGCGCGGCGGGAAAGATGCGCCCCGGCGTCCGCCTGGCCCTCGGCAACTCCACCAATCTTCCGGATCACAAGATCACCGTCTTTGCGGGGCAGGACCACGAAGCGACACAGCGTGCCCGCGGCTATTTTGAAGGCAACCCGCCCAGTTCCCCGGCCATCGCCCTCCTACGGGACGGAAAGCTTGTCTACCTCATGCAGCGTTACATTATCGAGCAGTCCACCGCTCAGCAGATTGCCGGCGAGCTGGTTCGCGCCTTTGACGAGTTCTGCGCCAAGGCAACTGCGTAATCGGTTCTCTTTGAACTCTCCGCAGCAAGAAAGGGCCTCCTGCAGAGGAGGCCGTTTTATCGTATGCCTTACTGAATCCATCGGCAAATCAGTCGCCTTCGCTCGCCCGGGGCAGCGCCTGTACCTTGCTGTGTTTGATCGAATACATGAAGTACACAATCATCCCGATTGCCAGCCACACCACCAGACGAATCCAGTTCGCTTTACCCAGGCTGATCATCATCGTCAGGTTGAAGGCAACCCCGAGAGCCGGCACAACAGGCAGCTTTCCGCCAAAATAGATTCCCGGGGTGCGAAACGGTCTTGGCTGATCTGGCGCCGTAAAGCGCAGCACCACGATTGAAACGCAGACCATGACGAACGCCAGCAAAGTGCCTATATTCACCATCTTTCCAATGTTGTCGATCGGCGTCACGGATCCCACCGCCGCGGCCAGGCAGCCAACGAGAATCGTGTTCTTCCATGGCGTGTGAAACCTTGGGTGAATGGCTGCGAAAAACTTCCTGGGTAGAAGACCGTCTGAAGCCATTGCATACAGAACACGGGTCTGGCCGATCAGCATGACCAGCATCACTGAGGTGAGCCCCGCTAGCGCACCGCAAGTGACGATATTCCCGGCCCATCCGACGTTATGATCCAGGAACGCGTGCGTCAAAGGCGCTTCAACATTCACCAGTTTCCAGGGGACCATCCCCGTGAGCACCCCCGCAACGGAAACATAAAGTATTGTGCAGATCAGCAGCGAAAGAATAATGCCGATAGGAAGATCGCGCTGTGGGTTCCTGGCCTCTTGCGCGGTGGTCGAAATCGCATCGAAGCCGATATACGCAAAAAAGATATAGCCTGCGGCGGCACTGATCCCGGCAAAACCAAAAGGCGCAAACGCCGTCCAGCTATGTCCCCAGTAATCAGGATGAATGTATTTGATTCCGAGTCCAATCACGAACAGCACAACCGTGACTTTTATAAAAACGATTGTCGAGTTGAACTTTGCGCTCTCCTGAATCCCAATGACAAGAATGGTTGTTATCACCAGGGCGATGACAAATGCCGGTACATTGAACCCAATATCGATTCCAAATATGTGCGGAGCATTCAACAGCGCATGGGCGCGCGCCATCAGGTCTGCCGAAGGAGCAGTCATCAGCTTGTCCATCGCGGAGACGAATTCGGGTGAGCCGGGAACGATTCCTGGATGCGCCTGCGTGACGATATCCCTTGCGATACTCTTCTCCGCCGTAGCCAGTCCTGTCCAGTGGTCGTAACTCAGCCAAAGCGGCAAATGAAGCCCGAAGATCTTCAGAAACTCGACAAAGTTGTTTGACCAGCCCGACGACACTGTGCTCGCACCCATGGCGTATTCGAGGGTCAGATCCCAGCCGATAATCCACGCGAAGATTTCACCGAGAGTTGCGTATGCGTAGGTGTATGCCGACCCTGCCAGCGGAATCATCGCTGCAAACTCTGAGTAACAAAGCGCGGCAAATGCGCACCCCAACCCTGAAAACACAAATGAGAGCGTCAGGCTCGGCCCCGCGTAGTGCGCGCCCAGCCCGGACATCACAAAAATGCCTGCACCGATCACCGCGCCCACGCCCAGCGCTGTAAGCGAAATCGGACCGAGCACCCGCTCGAGGTGTTCTTTTCCCTCTGCCCTGGCTTCTGAAATGATCAGGTTTAATGGCTTCCGTTTGAATAAATCTGCCATGCGAATATTACTCCTTCAGCTCAGGGTCATGCTGCTTCAAGTTTTTTCCTCGAGGACCAGAAGACATAGACGGGAATGCCGAGCAATACCAAAACCAGGCCTGGCCACGTGTATTGCGGCTTGTATCGCAATAATACGACACAGATTCCAGATGCCATTACGATGTACAACGCCGGGAGCACTGGATAACCAAGAGCTTTGTAAGGCCTCGACGCATGTGGCTGCTTGAAACGCAACACAAACAAACCAACAATGGTGAGGATGTAGAACACCAGCACTGCGAAAGTGATGTAGTCCAGCAGCTGCCCGTACGAACCTGAAATGCAGAGCACGGTCGTCCATGCGGCCTGCACCAGCAACCCAGCGACAGGCGTCTTGAAACGCGGATGCAGCGTGCCCACAGATTTAAAGAACAGCCCGTCGCGGCTCATGGCATAGTAGACGCGCGCTCCGGCCAGCGTCATTCCGTTGGCGCAGCCGAAGGTTGAAACCAGAATGGCCGCGGCCATCAGCCACGCGCCACCGGAATGAAACACCTGCTCCAGAACAGCGGTCGCAACGCGATCTTCAGCGGCGTACTGGACACCCCTCGCCATCACCGTAGCCCCGTTTGCGTCTCCATGCATCGGCAGCACCAGGATGTAGGCCAGCGACACAAGAAAATACACCGTCAGCACAAACCCTGTGCCGAGGACCAGAGAAAGAGGAATGTTGCGCCTTGGATTTCTCACCTCGCCCGCGGTAAAGGTGATGTTGTTCCACGCATCGGCCGAGAACAGCGAACCCACCTGCACCACGGCCAGAATCACCAGCAGGTTGACCAGGACGATTGGTCCGCCGACGCCCACTTGAACAGGATGCAGCGAGCTCCAACCAGCGTTCTTCCAGAACTGGCTCCATCCGGGACCGAAGTTTGCATCCCAGGCCGTTACGTTCCGCCCGACCGTGAATCCGAAAATGATTAATGCAGCCAAGGAGAATGCTTTCGCCGAGGTGAACACGTTCTGGATCAGCGCGCCCAACTGCACGCCAAAGACATTCACCACGGCCAGAAAAATTACGATGAAAATCCCAGTCAGGTTTGCCGTGCTCACGCCGATTTCCATATTGCCAAGGACCATTGGCCCAACCTTCAGCGGCGGAACATGCACGATATGCCATAACCAGTGCGTCGTCGAAATGGCCGGGAAAAACACGCCAAGAAACTTGCCGAAAGCCACGCAAACTGCCGCAATCGTGCCTGTCTGAATCACCAGGAACAGGGTCCATCCATACAGAAATCCCCACAGCGGCCCCAGCGACTCGCGCAGATAGACGTATTGGCCGCCGGCCTTGGGCATCATTGCCGCCAGTTCCCCGTAGCTCAATGCGGCGGTCATGGTCATGACTGCGGTCACAATCCATGCGCCCAGATAGAGCGCCGGAGAATTTGTTCCCCGAGCGATGTCCGCGCCCACAATAAAAATGCCGGACCCGATCATGGATCCGATCACCAGCGCCGTTGAGCTGAAAAGGCCGAGGCTCTGCACCAACTTGGGAGCGTTGGGCGAATCAGCGGCCCCGGAAATGGAGGTGTGCCCTGAAGTCGTCACTTAATCAAAGTTCTAACGGATTTAGCTGCATCTGTCTTTAGTTTTCTCGAAGGATATCGGCTTGCCATCCAACAGTACTCAGTCCTGAACGTGATTCGGTTCGCGCGTTTTCGAGGTCAGTTCAAAGCCGCAACCCACTTGAGATACTCCGCAGCCGGGTCAGCATGGCCAAACAATGCCTCAGCTACGGCGATGACATCCGCCCCCGCATTCAGTACGCCTGCTGCAGTGTCCAACGTAATCCCCGCAACACCCACCAGCACCGGGCCCGGCCCAGCCGCGCCTCGCAGCCTGCGTACGCCCTCAATCCCAATCGGACCCTTCGTGGTCTGCTTGGTTCTGGTGGCAAAGACAGGGCCAACTGACAGGTAATCAACGGGTGCCGATAGAATGTCTGCTACCAGCGCATCCCCGCCGCCAAAAGTCCCAACGATTCGATCCGGCCCCAGCAGCCTTCGCGCTTCGACAGGCGACACGTCGCCGGCATCCACATGCACCCCGTCAAACCCGACCGCTTCAACCAGATCCGCCCGGTCATCGAGAATCAACTTCACTTTCCCAACCGGTAGCGCGCTGCGAAGAACCTCGGCGTCGGATTTGACCTCGTCCTCCGACCCGGTTTTATTGCGATACTCGAGCATCGCCACGTCTGCACCCAGCAGCGATTCGCCAAGTCGACGCAGAAACTCTTTACGCCTGATTGCCGGGATGATCGAAGAATCAAGGATGGGATAGATTTTCGGAAAGGATCGAGCCATAAGACAAGGTTAGTCGATCAGGCAGCAGGAGCCAGTGCGAACGAGACCGTCATCCGATCACTGACCCCTGTCCTCTTTTTGTTCTTACATCGTGCTGTCAGCCGATGGCCCATACATCCCGGGGATCGGCTTGTCCAACAAGCGCACGTAGACGCCAAGCTGGGCACGGTGATGAATCATATGGTTCAAAACCCAGGTTCGCCAAACCCCGAACTTCGAGTCGTCGATCCAGGCCTGTCCTCCGGCCACAAACTTCCAGTTCTTGTCCCAGTCCTCAGGCTTCAAGTTGGCCAGTGCATACTTAGCCTTGGCGACATCCTGGTCATACCGCTCCAGCATGGCTTCCTTTGATGCCGGAATGTATGGTTCAAACTTGTGATCGGCCGGGAATTCCAGCTTGTCGGTGGTCAAGGCCGAGATCGCCCACTCGCCGGCAGTCTCCGACACGTGGCCGGCTAACCTTCCCAGGCTCATGGATTTGCCGTGAGGTTTATAGGTGAAATCCGCGTCGGCGGGAATCGCCTCCAAGAGCTTCCGAGTGCTCTCAGTTTCCCTGTCAAACTCAGCAATGAGTTCCTTTTGATAGTCCATTCTGCAACCTCCATTGTTGCGAATCAAGCATAGCGCAAACCTCTGTGAAAAGGCGAAGAAAAAGCGATAATATTTGGCAAAATCTTTGCCGGCTGTTTCACCCGACCAACCGAACCAATATCCCGCTCATTTCCGCAAGGCAAATGCTACGTACGCCCCGCCAACCGGCCCCTTCGGGTCGCGCCCGCCGCTCGCCGCAATCACCACATACTGTCTTCCGTCGATCATGTACGTTGCAGGCGTAGCCACCCCGGCAAATGGAAGCACCGTCTCCCACAGTAGTTCACCCGTTCCGCTGTCGAAGGCGCGAAACTTGTGATCGTACACCGTCGCCCCAATAAAAAGAACCCCGCCCGCCGTTACGATCGGACCGCCATAAGACTCCGAGCCCGTATCTTTGAGCCCATTGCGAGCCAGGTCGGGATATTCACCCAGCGGAATCTTCCAGACATACTTCCCGGTCTTCAGATCAATCGCGTTCAGCGTTCCCCACGGCGGAGCAATCGCCGGATAACCTTCCGGGTCGAGGAATTTGCGATATCCCGTGAAGGTGTAATCCTCCTGTACGTAGTCGGAGGCTGGAGGCAGTTCTTTCGTCTCCGGTTCAACATCCCTGCGAAGAAAAACCATCAACGCAGCCAACTTTGCCTCATCGAGGTTTTCCGCCGGAGGCATCCGCCCCGTCCCACGCATGATCGTGTCTCTGATCTTCTTGTCGGTGAGCCGCTTCCCTACATCCACCAGCGACGGAAACGTCGGTGGCGCACCTTCCCGGTCGACGCCATGGCAGACGGCACACTGGCTCTGGTATAAACGCGCCCCCTGGCTTCCGCTGTGCAAAGCCGCCACCAGTCCACCGGTCCAGGCCATTTCGGTCGCATTCACATAGAGGATATTTGTCGCCCGGTCAATCGCCGGACCGCCCCACTCCGCGCCACCATCAAAGCCCGGCAGAACCACAGTCTGCTTGCCCACGGCGAGCGGAATAAACTGTCCGTCACTGTTGAATGTGCGGAATTGCTTCACTGCCCATTCATGCGCCTCGGGAGTGCGCGTGGTCAGCATATCCTCGGCCAGCCTCTGCCTTGCGAATGGCTCAGGCGCGTCCGGCAGGGGCTGGGTCGGCGAAGTAACTTCACCCGGCACCGTGCTCGCCGGGTAAGCATGCTCGTGGATCGGAAACATCGGCTTGCCCGTGACCCGGTTGAAAACGTAGAGATAGCCCTGCTTGGTGGTCTGTGCCAGTGCATCGACTGTCTTGCCATCGCTCTTCAACGTGAACAGCGCAGGCGGCGAAGGAAAATCCCGATCCCAGATGTCGTGATGCACACCTTGGAAGTGCCATAACCGTCTTCCCGTTGCTGCATCCAGTGCGAGCAGGGTATTTGCGTACAGGTCGTTCCCCAGCCGATCACCGCCATAGAAGTCGAAGACCGCCGAGCCGGTGGGCACATAAACAATGCCGCGCGCCGCGTCCAGCGTCATGCCCGCCCAGTTGTTCGCCGCCCCTGCCGTCTTCCAGGCGCCCGCCGGCCATGTCGAATACCCCGGCTCGCCCGGATGCGGGATCGTATGAAAGCTCCACCGCAACCTTCCTGTTCGCACGTCGAAAGCGCGCACATCCCCCGGCGGCGCTGGATGTGTCTCCGGGTTCCGCCCTCCCACGATAATCAGGTCCTTGTAGATGATCCCGGGCGTGGTCAGTACAACCGATTGCTGCGTAAAATCACCGCGCAAATGCTTGCGCAGATCTACGCGCCCCCCCTCTCCAAACTCCTTCACTGGCTGCCCGGTCTCGGCGTCCAGGCAATACAGAAAGTTCATCACCCCGGCAAAGATGCGGCCACGTTTGCCGTCCGTCCAATACGCCATCCCACGGTCCGGCTGTGTTCCGCGAATGCCCGAGTCGAACTTCCATTTCAACGTCCCGGTTGACGCATCCAGAGCCACAATCTTCTGTGTCGGCGTGTACGCATACATCGTCCGGCCTACAATCAGCGGGTTGTCCTGGATGCCGCCCTTTTCGCCGGTGTCAAAACTCCAAGCAACTTCCAGTTGATTCACATTGGTGCGGTTGATCTCGGTCAGCGTCGAGTAGTGGTCGCCATCGATGCCACCGTTGTAGACTGGCCAGTCCGTTGCGTTCTGGCCTGCGCAGGTTCCGCACCAGAGAGTTGCGCACATCGATGCAAAAACAATGCTCTTGCTGGTTCTTTTCACTCGACTTCCTCAATGTGCCCGGTCGTGTCAGCGTTGACGCCACGGCCCGCCCGCTTCGTCTTCAGTAGCCGAGCCAGCATACCTGAACGCGGCATCAATTGCGAAGCGCCCTCGAGGCCCCTCATACTCTCAATGCAGGGCGCTACAATCCATACCAGCCTTTGGCCGTTCAATACACTTCATGGGGTGCAAAGCTGCGCTTGAAACCATTCTGCCTCTATCCGGGCATCCTCATCGTGCTGGCCTGCACACTTGCCGCGCAGAATCCCGGCCCCATGCAGCGTTTCGACTCCTTTCAGATCATCGGCCCCGGCGGCGGCGGCACCACGACAGGACCCGCAATCAGCCCCCACGATGCCTCCATCGTTGTCGAGCACTCCGACATGACCGGCAATTACATCACGCTCGACGGCGGTTCCTCCTGGCGTATGTTCAATCTGCGCGCCGGCATCAACGCCTTCGCCTTCGATCCCGTCAATCCGAAACGAATCTATGCCGGTAGTGCCGCTCTTTGGCGCAGCGAAGACAGCGGCCGTTCCTGGAGCATGGTTTTTCCCAATCCAGCCGCCAAAACCATCGAACACCAAAACGGCGACCATGCCGACTACAGCCTCACATCCGACGACCGTAGCTACATCAGGGGACTCAACATCGAACAGATTGCCATCGACCCCAAAGACTCCAGCATCGTGCACATCGCCTGCACTGAACCTCATGGCGGCACACGCCTCATGGTCTCGAAGGACGCCGGCGCAACCTTCCAGAAGGAATCCGAATTCCCCGCGGATAAAATCATCCTGCTTTCCTATTCAACCGGCGGACGGCTTGCAATTGGTAGCAAGGGCGCATATCTGGGAATGTCCAACGCTCCAGTGTCAATTGGCGAGGACGGCGAGAAAATCATCCACGCCGGAGCCGGCGAAGCCAACCGCGGCACATTTGTGTATGCGACCACGAGCAAGGGCAACCTCTATGTGTCAGAAGATGGTGGCAAGACCTGGCAGCACAGAACTCCCGCCCTGGGCCAGAAAGCCGGAGAGTTCGGCGCACTTGCGACTTCTGCTCACCAAGGCCTGACCGCCTACGTCGGTTTTCGCGGTCTGAACCTCGGCGATGGCCCTGAAAAATTGAGTAACGGCATCGCGAAGACGACGGATGCCGGAAAGACCTGGTCAATCGTCTTCCGCGAATTGACGCACCCAGCGCTGAATCTCGATGCTTCCTGGATCGAGCAACGCGCTCATGGAACGGATTGGGCCGGTGGCAAAAGCATCATCTTCGACGCCCCGTATAGCCTCGCCGTAGCCCCAGGCAACCCCGGCATCTGCTACGCCACCGATCTCTTTCGCACCTACCGCACCCTCGACGGCGGTACAACCTGGGCGCAAGTCAATTCTCTGCGTCTGCCTGGTGATCGTTGGAGAACCCGCGGCCTCGACGTGACTACCGCCTATGGCGTGCAATTCGACCCCTTCGACCGCAACCACATCTTCATCGACTACACCGACGTCGGAGCCTTTCAAAGCGAAGACGGAGGCAAGTCCTGGGAGTCGGCGACAAACGGCATCCCCGATCCGTGGCGGAACTCAACTTACTGGCTTGCCTTCGATCCGCAAATCAAAGACCTCATGTGGGGAGCATTCAGCGGAATCCACGATCTGCCTCGACCAAAGATGTGGCGTCATGGCGATTTTCTCGCACGAGCCAGGGGAGGCGTCGCCATTTCTACCGATGGTGGCCGCACCTGGCTTCCATCGAACGCCGGCATGCGTGAGACCGCGGTCACGCATGTACTCCTCGACCCCGCCAGCCCGCCTGGCAGCCGTACTCTCTATGCCTGCGGATTTGGTGTGGGCGTGTACAAGTCAATCGATAACGGTAAAACCTGGCAACTCAAGAATCATGGAATCACTGAGACAGATCCCTTTGCCTGGCGCATCGTCCGCAACAGTGATGGCGTTCTCTATCTCACGATTGCGCGGCGCAATGAGGGCAGCATCGACGATTCAGGCGGAGATGGCGCGCTCTACAAATCCGTCGATGGCGCAGAGAACTGGACGAAGATGAAGCTGCCCTCGGGCGTCAACGGACCCACTGGCCTGGCCCTGGATCCGCGTAACAATCGCCGCATGTATCTTGCTGCATGGGGCAAGCAGCGCGAGGGCATCGACAAAGGCGGCGGAGTCTACCTTTCCATCGACGGTGGCCTGAGTTGGAAGCCCATCTTCATCCAGTCGCAGCACGTTTACGATGTCACCATCGATCCCAACACGCCGGATATCCTCTATATCTGCGGATTCGATGCAGGCGCTTATCGCTCCACCGATGCCGGCCTGCATTGGGCGCGCATTCAGGGCTTCAACTTCAAATGGGGTCACCGTGTCACCGTCGACCCAGGCGACGCTTCAAGAATTTACATCTCCACATATGGTGGAAGTGTATGGCACGGTCCCGCTGCCGGAGACCCCGGCGCAGTTGAAGATATTCTTACTCCGCTCCCCGTTGCGCAGCAGCACCTTCATGGCTCAGGCATCGACTAAGGTTCGGCGAGTCTCGGCCTACTCCGACCTCGCAGCCAGGAATCGTTCCATGAACTTGGTATCGAATTCCCCAGCCCGAAATCCGGGGTCGGCAAAGATGGCCTGGTGCAGCGGGATCGAAGTCTCAATCCCTTGCACCACGAACTGGCTCAGCGCGCGTTCCATCTTCGCGATGGCCTCTGCGCGATCCACTCCATGCACAATCAACTTCGCGATCAGCGAATCGTAATAGGGCGGAACCACGCCCTCTGCATATTGCGCCGTATCCACCCGCACACCATTCCCGCCCGGCACATTGAACGCGGTAATCTTGCCCGCTGAAGGCGTGAACTTCTGCGGATGCTCGGCGTTGATGCGGCATTCGATGGCATGGCCGCGAATCTCGGGTTTTGCCGGCAAAATATCGCTCAGCTTTTCTCCCGATGCGATCCGTAACTGCGCCTTCACCAAATCGATCCCCGTAATCGCCTCGGTCACCGGGTGCTCCACCTGGATGCGCGTATTCATCTCGATGAAGTAGAGTTGCCGGTCTTCATCCATCAGAAACTCCACTGTCCCGGCATTCTGATATCCAATATCGGTCAGGCATCGGCACAGCGTTTTGCCCAGTTCTTCTCGAAGCTCGGGAGTCACCTGCAGCGATGGCGCTTCTTCAACCAATTTCTGATGACGCCGCTGAATCGAGCACTCGCGCTCAAACAGAGTTGTCACATTTCCGTGCTCATCGGCCAGCACCTGAAATTCGATGTGGCGCGGCTGCTCAATGAACTTCTCCATGTACAATTCGCCGTTGCCAAATGCGTTGGCCGCCTCGGTCGAAGCCGCGTGATAGAGATTGGGCAGTTCTTCCGCCGAGCGCACGATGCGCATCCCACGGCCGCCGCCACCGGCCTTGGCTTTCAGAATCACCGGGTAGCCGACCTTCTTGGCCCAGGCCAGCGCCTCCTCGGTGGACTCGATCACCCCGTCTGAACCTGGAAGAATCGGCACGTTGGCCTTCTTCATTGCCTGGCGCGCCTTCTCCTTTTCACCCATCAGCCGCGTAACCTCGGGCGGAGGTCCGATGAACTTGATGTTCGATGCCCGGCACACCTCGGCAAAGTTTGCATTCTCACTCAGCAAGCCGTACCCAGGATGGATTGCATCCACATCGGCGATCTCTGCGGCTGAAATCACTGCCGGCACATTCAGATAACTGTCCGCCAGGCGCGGAGGCCCAATGCAGATGGCCTCATCGGCAAACCGGACGTGGAGCGAATTGCGGTCCGCCTCGCTGTAGATAGCGACTGTGCGGATGCCGAGCTCTCGGCAGGCATTTAAGACGCGCAGCGCAATTTCGCCACGATTTGCAACCAGCACCTTACGAAACATTCATGACCCTTAAATTAGTTAGCGTTGTTAGCGGAACTAGGAGGGGGCTTGTCTCGCGGCTCGCTCAACCCTGAAACCGGGTGCTTGCTCTGCAACCTCCGCAAGCTCCGCTCGCAACGCTGGCTCCGCTTGTTCGGTTACCCCACACGCACTGAAAAGAGCGGCTGCCCAAATTCAATCGGCTGGCCGTTGGAACAGAAGCATTTCACAATCTCCCCTGCCGCGTCTGACTCGATCTCATTCATCAGCTTCATAGCTTCCACAATGCAGATCACTTGTCCCTTTTCCACGCGCTCGCCGCCGGAGATAAACGGGGAGGCCCCAGGCGAGGGAGAACCATAATAAGTACCGACAATTGGGGATTTCACCAGGTGCAAACCGGCATCGGGATCAACAACCGGCGCAGCTTCCGCCGCTGGAGCACCAGCCGCCTGGGCTGCCGCTGGAGCTATCACCGTCCGCGCGTTGGCAAGCAATCCCGCCAGATCCGATAGTCCCGCCTGCGAGCTCTGAGGCGGTTGAAACTTGAGTCGGACCCGAGTCTCGCCACGGTCCCACTCGAATTCTGCCACCTGGTTTTCTTTCAGGAAATCGATCAGTTGCTGCAGATCCTGAATATTTTCTGGATTCAGTGAATTCATTCGTTCCTTAGCTCTCCCTGGTGATTCCGGGACAAGCGGTTTCAAAGTTCGATCAGGGCTTTGGGGGCGGGCGTCAAAACCTGCCCTCCCGTTCTGGTCACAGCCACCATATCCTCAATGCGAATCCCATATTGACCCGCCAGATAGATACCCGGCTCGATTGTCACAACCATTCCCGCCGCCAGCCTGGTCTTCTGGCCCGCCCCAACACGCGGCGACTCGTGAATCTCCAGACCCACTCCGTGGCCGGTTGAATGTGAAAATGCCTCCGCTAAACCCACATTGCGCAACACACTGCGCGCAGCCTCGTCCACCTCACCGCAGGTTGCACCCGGAACCACAGCGGCAACGCCGGCCTCCTGGGCCTCCAGCACCGCCTGGTAGGCATTCCGCTCACTCCCCCGGGGCTTTCCCAGGTAGACGGTACGAGTCATATCCGAGCAGTAACCTTTGAGGATAACACCGAAGTCGAGGGTCAGGAATCCCTTCCTGGGCAGCTTGGCGGCGGTAGCCCGGCCGTGGGGCAATGCGGACCGCACCCCGGATGCGACGATGGTTTCAAATGACATACCCTCCGCGCCCATCAACCGCGCCCGATGTTCCAGTTCAGCAGCAACCTCAACCTCCGCCATGCCTGGCCGGATGAACCCGAGGATATGCTCAAACAGTTTGCAGCCCAAAAGCGCCGCCTCGCCCATCAAAGCCAATTCGTCGCTGTCTTTGGTTTGCCGCAGACTCTCAACCAGCGGGGCCGCTAATGCCATGAGTAGAGTTTTGCGCAATCGCGACGGCAGCGCCGCCCTCCACCTTGTCAGTTCCGCCACAGAGGTCCATGCGGGGTCGAAACCCGCAAAATCCACACCAGGCTGGGCGGCAAGCCACTCCACCGCGGCCACTGCCGGCGAACCGGAGACGATCCTCACCTTTGCGCCCGAAACCTCTTCAGCGGCCTGCGCCGTGTAGCGGCCATCCGTAAACACACTTGCAGCACGGCGGGTTACAGCCAGCGCCGCGCTGGAGCCTGTAAACCCAGTGAGGTATCGAAGATCGGGGAGATGTGTGACAAGCAGCCCTTGAAGGCCGGCCTTGGTCGCACGGCGGCGCAATTGGCCAATACGATGAATGTGATCCACGTTTCGAGGATAAATCACGGAAGGCCGCGGGAAGGCCCCCCGGTCCTCAATCCGAGAGCCTAAACCGCTGGTCGCACCGGCTTTTTCTGGTGTGGGTCGATCTCCACCTCGGCAGCATGAAGATCCGATTGCTTGTCCATCCACTCGTCCAGCCGCGACCGCTTGAAACGCCAGCGATTGCCCAGCTTGAAGGCCGGCACAAACCCCTCCGACGCATATTTGTAAAGCGTGTCGGGAGAGATGGCAAGGTAGTCGGAGGCTTGGCGAATGTCCATCACCTCGCGTACCTCCGGAACCAGCAGATTGGAACGGGCAGCAGCGTTACGCATGATTGCATCCTTAAACAAGATTTGTCGCAAGGCGCGCGATGGTTGCCCTGCCGGTAATCATGTATTTAACGCGGTTTAGTCCGCCATTTCAAGGATTTTCAGGGATTTGCAGGATTTTCATCGTCTTTTTCCCGCCCCGCCTCGAAGCCTTCAAGTACCTTCGAAGCATCCCGGCCCAGCCTGTCGTACCTGGCGCCATCGCTCCCCCAATCCATTGGGTCGTTACGACAGATGGTGCAACCTGAAACATCGAACCAGAGTAAAGAGGATGTCGTCCCTACATCGCCTTCCGCCACCAGGCGCTCTTCTCATAGCTGAGCAACTTCGTCTTTTCGCCCCGAGAGAGGTAAAAGTCCAGAACATCATCCTTCTGAAACATCGAGCATTCCGGCCAGGAACCGTCCTTATCAAGATGCGTTGCCTTTTGGTGATTGTCGACGAAGGTGATTTCTTCAGGCGAACACTGAACCACTTTCTGCGCCTTCAATGAGAATGCAGTCCCTGAAGGTCGCTCCGGCGGCAGTTGGTTTGCAATCTTTGTCAGCAACAGGATCAGCAAGAATGCAGCCACAACGATGGCGATTTTCTTCATTCTGAATTGATTTCCTGTCGAAAAACGCCCACGCACTGACCCTCTATGCTGGCCCGCCTGCTTGCCGGCTCTTCTTCCCGGCTACCTGGCTCCCAAAATCAATTTAGAACGCCGCGCTCGCTGGCACAAGTGCCAACCGGCATGCATCCGCCTCATTCTGAGGACGGCTTCGAAAACCTGATTCAGTTCCGTTCTGATATCAGGTTCTGATCCTCGCGCCGATGGAGTGTCGGTGGACCGTCGTCTGAGGTGCTGGATGTGCTGTTGCCATTTCCCGAGCCGGAAGAGCTGTTCGGGTCGTTCGAGCCGGTGCTGGCACGCCGCAATGACGGCTTCTTCGTATCCTTGGAGTCGGTCAAACGGCGCTTGTTTTCAATCCTCGCCAGCCGCGCCTTGATGTCGTCGAACTCTGATGTCGTGACTGTGTACTCATCGCGCGCGGGCAAAATACGTGCAATCTCTTCCTGCGAATGCAGAATGCGATCCGGTGTCTGGGGGTGATCGGCGAAGGCCTTCTCAACCATGCCTGGCTTGCGCTTCTCGAGCGCCTGCACCTTCTCAAAGAAACTGATAAATGCCTGCGGATCGTAACCCGCACGGTACATGTATTGCACTCCCAGGTAATCGGCCTGCGCCTCAAAGTCCCTTGAGAAATGGAGGAACGTCAGCGGAATCGCCAGCGAAGCCGCTTCGTAAATGCCATACCCCGTCCAGCCGCCGATAAAGATCAACGGAATCGTGCTCAGCTGCGCATAGTTCATGCGCGTCTGTTCGCGAACCGCATGGTGAGCGCATACATGAGCCGTCTCATGCGCCATCACGCCCGCAAGCTCCGCTTCTTCGTCCGCATTCAGAATCAGGCCTGAGTTGACGTAGAAGAAGCCGCCCGGCAGCGCCATCGCATTGATCACGTCAGAATCGATGATTTTGATGGTGAACGGGACCTTGCAATCGGAATTCTTCACGATGTTCTGGCCCACGCGATTTACATATTCAAGCACCACCGGATCAGTGATGAACTTGGTGCTCTTCTCGATCTCCGAGGCGTACATCTTGCCCATCTTGATCTCGGTATCAACCGAATACCAGTTTCCCAGCCCGCGAGCCCCAATGTCCCGATTGCCCACCGCGCTCACATCGTCGATGCTGCCAGGCTTCACATTGACTTTCTGGCTGCCCACCTCAACCACTTTTTCAGGATTCACGGTAGTTGCCGCCGTATCCCCGCCAACAGGTGTTGTCCCAGGTGCTGGTTTTGACGGCTGCGTGGCTGGCGTGTCGCCCCCAACCGGTGTCGTACCCGGCGCAGGCTTGTCAGCGGGCTTGGCCTGCGTATCGCCGCCAACCGGCGTCGTTCCCGGCGCAGGCTGGGCGGTCGGCGTGTTTGCCGGAGGTGTATTTGACTGTGTCGAATCTAGCGGGGTCTGGCTTGCCGGCGTCGAGCCGGCCTGTGTCTTTTCGGCTGGTGTCGTCTGCGGCGAGGACTGTGCCCCCAGGGCTGCCCCAACTACCAACATGAATCCTGCCAGCATCAATGCTCTCGAGCTCTTGAAACTTGCCGTCATGACCTCACCTCCAGCGCAAAGACAAAAACCGCCAGTTCACCAGCCAACTCTTCAGATCCGTTGTTGGGAACCCCGGACCGCCGCTTCGCTCCACCACTTAGACGTTAGTATCCGCCTCTTCGACAGCAAAAGGAAGGAAGAATTCCCTTGCGGGCCCCTCTCCGCTCTGAGCGCCGGGTTTTACACCTCTCAAGCAACAACTGCTGCGCGTCCTTCTTTCAACTGCCATCCGTCTGAATTAAAGTGGAATGCACGCGGAACCAGGGGAGACCTCTTGCACCGAACGATTCTTGCGCTAGCCGTTGCGGTCATTTCCGGGGCGACCCAGCTCATCGCTCAACAGCCACCGCATCCCCACTCCAATCCATTGGCTGAGCTGCTGGCTCCCCATGGTCATGCCAGGCCAGCCCCCGTCGATGCCCCGCGCATTTCTGAAGCATCCTTCGATGCCACCAATCTTGGCTCTCCAACCGTCCTGGACAAGGGGTGGCGCATCGGAATTACTGCAAATTCGGCACCGGCCGCGCCTGACTTCGATGACTCCACCTGGGCCATCCGCGACGCCCAGGACTTTTTTGCCGATGTCTCAGATGAGGATCATCACGCGCAGCCCCCGGGCGCCAATGGATCCTCATCCCCGGATTCGCATGATGGCCCTCCGCATCTCCATCAGCGCCCATTTGTCTGGTTTCGACTCCACATCAAGCTGGCGCCCAACCATGGTCCGGTTTCCTTGCTGGTCGAACTGCCGGTATTGCAGAACGTTGGGATGGGGAGCACTTCATTTGACTGGACCGTCTTTGCCAATGGCAAGCAGGTTCAGCCGGAAGGCCCCAACGGCGATGCTCCTGAGCGCTTCCAGCCAATCTCGCGGATCTATAATCTGGACGTCGCACCATCTGACACTTCCCTCACCCTGGTGATTCGCAGCGTCTATATTCCCTTCGGCTACGGCGCCTACACCAGCTTCTTTTCAAACCACAGATTTCGCCTGGGCCACACGGAGGACCTCGATCACGCACTCGAATTGTGGTCGGTGCATAGCCTTTTTGAGCGCCTGCCGAGGCTCATCAACAACATTCTTTTGACCGTGTTGTCCCTTTTTCTTCTGGTCTTGTACTTCACCCAAAAGGGCCATATCGAGTACCTTTGGCTGGCCCTCTACGAGTTGCTCCAGGCCCCCATCGGATTTGTGGAGCTGGCAGGCAGCTCCGCGCGCATCGACAAGTTCTGGTACATTGCCATCTTCGTGCAATTGCTGGCCGTCTCGGCCTACCTGTATTTCGAGTTCCTCATCGCCTTTCTCTCTCTGCGCAAACGCTGGTACATCACTCTTCTCCGTTTCACCGCACCGATTCTGGCCGGCCTGGGCATCACGATCGTCATGATCGGCCACGGCGCTGCCTCCGTCGCCGCGCTTTTGGTCGTTTTTGGCATCAGCATGCTTTGGATTATTGGCTGGTTCCTGTTTATCTTCCTCACCCTCATCGCCGCCACCTTCCGGCGCAACTTTGAGGCAGGCGTCCTGCTTCTCCCATTGCTTCTGACGCTTGTGGGCATCACCGAACCCATCTTGACCGTGAACATGACCGAATGGGCGGGCCGGCCATTCCACTCCTTCCTCACTCTTCAGGCCGGCCCCATCCCCATTCACTTTGCCTCCATCGCCGACTTTGCCGGCATCCTGGCCATTGTGGTCATCATCTTCGGCCGCTTTCTGCGCATCCACCACGATCAGGAGCGCGCCTCAAGCGAACTGGCCGCGGCCCGTAGCGTTCAGGAGCTGATGATTCCTGTTGACAAGATTCAGACCCCTGGCTTTGAAGTGGACTCTATCTACGAACCGGCAAACGAAGTTGGCGGAGACTTCTTCCACGTCCAACCCACTGCCGATGGCGGCCTGCTGATTGTCGTTGGCGATGTCGCCGGCAAAGGCCTCAAAGCCGCCATGAACGTTTCCATGCTCATGGGGGCTCTGCGCAGCATCCATGAACCGAGCCCCGCCAGGATCCTCGAATCTCTCAACCGCGTGCTGACCGGTAGCGAGAGCTTTACCACCTGCCAGGCCGCACTGTTCGGAGCCGATGGAGTGCTTGTCGTGGCCAATGCCGGCCACCTCCCGCCCTATCTCAACAGCCAGGAAGTGGTGCTACCCGGCGGGTTACCCCTCGGCGTACTGCCCGAGGTGCACTACGAAGAAGTCCGTCTCTACCTCCACCCCGGTGACCGCGTTCTCATGCTCTCTGACGGAGTGGTCGAAGCCCGCCAACCCTCCGGTGAGCTGTTCGGGTTCGAACGGGTGCACAACCTCAGCAACCAATCCGCCTTCTATATCGCCGACGCCGCCAAAGCATTCGGACAGGAAGACGACATCACTGTTCTGACAGTTCGCCGTCTTGCCCAGGCAATCGCCGCATAGCGCCCATGATAGTACGCATGGTACTTCTGGTGGCTTCGATGATGATTCCCCGTTGAAAGCCGTTTGCGTCGGGGAGTATGCTGCCCGGGACAACTCACAGATCAGTTTTGCAGCTTCAAAGAAGTCGGATGCTCGAAATTCATGGCCAAAACGCGCGCATCCCTGTTGATACGGCTGGAGAACGCCATCAAACTCTGATCAGGGTTTCACCGGATCGTGCGCTGCGCAACTGTATTCCCTCACTCCATGCGCGGTCACCAATCAAGTCCCACCTAAGGCGTCCAAGCTTAAAGACGCTCCCAGCAATCTGCTTCCTCGGGTCCTTGTTTTGCCTCTGCGCTTTCATCCCAGCCATCAACGCAACCGAACGCGAAATGACAGTCGTGGTCGTCAACGCTCACGATGACCCAACCCAACCCGTTTCCGGAGCACGAGTTTCCTTGAGTTTTGTTGCCGCATCCGACAAGGTTGTGGATGCGCGCGACGCCACCAATCGCGCGGGCAAAGTTTTGCTGATGGTTTCTCCAGATGCCATCGACCGTGACAATCTTCGCATTGAAGTCACTGGCTCCGGCGACCTGGTGATCTACGAACCCCCGGGCGGACAACTGCCGGGACTACCATCAAGCATGACTGTCAAGCTGCTGCCCAAGGGCTCGCCCGCCCTGATGGGCCCGCCGCAACTCAACGCTTTATGGCTTCGACTTTCGCTACAAAATAAACGCCTGGAACAGCTGAATAGGGATTTGAAGGGGCAGCTGGCCGTATCGCAGGAGCAGAAGGCCGGCCTGGCCGCGGCCATTGAGCAGTGGGCCACCGCCAACGGCCTCAAGCTCGGCGACGTCGAGACACAGGTTCGCAGCTGGGCCGAGGATATCGAGCAGAGAAAAGAACAAGTCAACGACGAACAGAGAGGGCTTGCTGAGCTGGCACTGAAGCAGTATGGAGCCGCCGCCCTGACCTTTCAACAGAGCTTCAATGCCCGGCGCCAGGCGATGAAGGACAGCGAGGAGAAGCAACTGGAGGAAAAGCGCAAGGATCTGCGCGACTCCATGTTCGCTGCCGCCCAGGCGGCAAACAGCTACCAGCTCAACTCGCAGTATCACAGCGCGACAGAGATTCTAGAGGAAGCCAGCGAACAGGCATCGGACGAGCGAAGTCACTATAAGGACGACCCCGCGTTGCGCGGCATCTGGCTCGATGCGTTGCAGCGGCTGGCAGACGCCAGAGCGGAGGAGGGCGCAGCCGGCGAAGCTCTCGATAGCTCTTCGCTTTTGCGCAAGTCCTTCGCCGACTACCGGCAGTTGATTGAGGGGTACCAACTGCCTCAAGAGCAGGAAGCGTGGGCCAGGACGCAGAGCAATCTTGCCTACGCTCTCAGTTATGCGGGCGAGCGGAGCACCGGCACGCAATCGGTTGAGTACCTGGCACAGGCAATCGAAGCCTCAAAGGCTGCCCTGAGAGTGCAAACCAGGGCAGCTCTGCCCCAGGACTGGGCCAGGACACAGAACAACCTTGGATACGCGCTTATTGACCAGGGGGAGCGCGACACTGGAGCGCAGACAACCAAACTGCTGGCAGATGCTGTTCAAGCATTGCGGGCAGCGTTGGAGGTGAGAACCAAGGCGGATTTCCCTCAGGACTGGGCAAAGACTGAAACCATTCTGGCCCTGGCCCTATGGCGACAGAGTGAGCGTGCCGACACCGCGGAAGCAATGAAGCTGCTGACCCAATCCATCGCCGCTTATCGAGCTGCGCTTGAAGTCGAGACCAAAACCAGCATGCCTTCCGACTGGGCGATCACAGAGAACTACATGGGTCTGTCTCTCACCGATCTTGCGGCGCTCAGCAGCGGACCGGAAGAGAAGAAACTCTGGTCGGAAGGTGTTGAAGCCTACCACGCGGCACTTGAAGTCAGAACCAAGACAGACCTGCCGCAACGATGGGCCATGACGCAAAACAATCTTGGCTGGGCGCTGCGAACACAGGGCGAGCGAAGCATCGGCTCAGAAGCCACCGACCTTTTGACCCAGTCGGTCGAAGCCTACCGTGGGGCGCTGGAAGTGTTCACCAGGGACAGCCTTCCGCAGGATTGGGCCAAAGCACAGAGCAACCTCTGCCTTGCTTTGAGGGCTTTGGGGACGTGGCAAAGCGGAGCGCAGGCCACCGATCTGTTTGCCCAGGCTGCTCAAGCCTGCCGGTCGGCGCTGGAGGTGCGAACCAGGGTGGACCTGCCTCAGAATTTTGCAACAACAGAGTGGTTTCTCTGTGGGGCTCTCACGGACGAGAGCCAGGGCAGCAGCGCCGCCGAGGCCAAGGTTCTTCTAGGCCAGGCGGTCGAGGCGTGCCATGCCGCGCTTGGAGTTTTTACCAGAACCGACCAGACGCAGGACTGGGCGGGGGCGGAGATCGAATTGGGAAAGGCATTGGCCGATCAGGGCGACCAGTCCGGTGCCTCGAAGGCCTTGGATTCGTGCGTTCAAGCCATTCCCTCGGATTTTAACGTGCTGAAGGGCGCAGCGTCGGTGTATGAAAACGATCTGTACGGTTACGACCGGGCATATGAGCTGGCCGCGCGCCGGCTCAGGCTGGATGCCTCACCCGACTCTCAGCTCCACGTCGAGGAAGCGGAGCTTACCACCAGCCGCTTTGAGCAATGCGAAAAGCAGGCGGCAGCTGTTGGAGACGGCTCCGTTCCCGAGCCCGCGCCCCCCCTCCTTTTAATCCGCGACTCACTGAAGCTCGCCTGCCTGTGGGGTGCGGGAGCCAAGGCCCCGGCGCTCGGAACCGTGAAAACGCTTCTGGCCAAGGCGGCAGCAATCCAGCGGACAGATTGGAATTTTGCTGGAACCGTTCACTACTTGGCGTCATCGCCAACATTCAAGCCGGGCCGGGAATCGTGGATCGCATTGTTCCAGAGCCTGGAAAAGGCCGATAGAGCAACGATGATGTCGGCTCTGAAAGAGTTGGAAGCGGTCATGAAGAACTGAGATAGTCCGGCATAGCTTTCAGAATCAGAGACAAAAACTACATCGCGGTGAACCGGGAGCTTCAGCAGTCCAGAATCGAGAGCGGGATGAAGTGGAGAGACTTGGCTGAAGAGGTGTCGGCGGTCGGCGTCGGCGCCTGTTCAGACCAGCTCGTCAAGGGCATCGAGTACGACTCACGCAAAGTGCGGCCCGGCGCAGTTTTTGTCGCGATGCAGGGCGGCACCACCGACGGCAATCGTTACGTCGACAAGGCGCTTCAGTCCGGGGCCTTGGGAGTGATCACAGACTCCGAGACGAAGTTCAGGCAACTTCAAGGCTGCGTGCCCGGCCTGCCACTGCTGCTGGTCGAACATGGCCGGCGCGCGCTGGCCGAGGCGTCGGCGGCCTTCTTTGGACACCCGGAACGGAGACTTGCAGCAACGGGAATCACCGGCACGAATGGTAAAACAACCACGGCTTATCTGATTGAAGAGATGCTGAACGCGGCTGCTCGTAAGACGGTCATGGTGGGAACCATTGAATACCACGTGGCCGGTGAAACGCAGCCCTCAACACACACCACGCCGGAATCAAGAGACCTTTTCGAAATGATGGCCCAGGGTGTTGAGCGCGGAGCCACCGAGTTGGTGGCAGAGGCATCGAGCCACGGCCTCGACCAGGGTCGGACGGATGGGGTGAGCTTTGACGTGGCTGTATTCACCAATCTCACCCACGATCATCTCGACTATCACAAGACAATGGAGAAGTACTTTGCGGCCAAGCGGCTGCTTTTCGACGGCACGGTTCAACCGCCGCCACGCGTGGCGGTTATCGATGCTCACGATGCGCGTTCGCACGAGTTGGCGGCAGCCGCAGCGAAGACAGGAGCCGAGGTTCGAACTTTCGGCATCGGTGGGGGCGACTGGCGTGCATCGGTATACAAGCTCAAACCAGACGGTATGGTGCTTGATCTGGAGACGCCGGAGGGCGCCTCAAGAGTGGCATCGCAACTAGCCGGTGAAGTAAACGTCCTTAACCTGCTGGCGGCAATGGCGGCTGCACATGCGCGCGGCGTATCCTTCGCGCAGCTTGTCGGATGCGTTCCACGACTCAAGCCTGCGCCGGGACGCTTTCAGTCTGTAGACGCGGGTCAGGCGTTCAAGGTGATCGTGGACTACGCTCATACTGACGATGCATTGCAAAAGCTGACCTCGTTAGGGAGGCAGATGATCGAGAAGCCGGGCGGCCGTGTGATCACGCTCTTTGGCTGCGCCGGCGAAAGCGACCGGATGAAGCGCCCGTTGATGGGCCATGCCGCGGGGCTGGGCAGCGACTTTGTGGTCGTTACCAGTGACAATCCCCGCAGCGAGAAGCCTGCCGCGATTCTGGCCGAAATTGAACCGGGGCTGAAGGCCAGCGGAGTCAAATACACGTTTGAACCAGATCGCGCAGCGGCCATCCGCGCGGCTTTCAATGAGGCCAGAGCTGGAGACGTGGTTCTGCTGGCCGGGAAAGGTCATGAAAAGGAACAGGTTCTCGCAGGCGGCGCGGTTCCCTTCGACGACGTTGAAATGGCTCTTCTGGCGCTGAAAGAAATCGGCGATCATTCGCTTGCATTGAATGGGCACAGAAGCCGGTAACTTGCAACCCCGGCGGAATTCAGGATGGAGGCCTGAGGCCCACACATAGCATGCAAAAGCCCCACCCTTGCGGATGGGGCTTTTGCTTTTGCCGATCAGAGAACTGGACAGCAAGTCCTCAGTCGTAGTATTCGAGGCCAAGATGGGTGATCAGGTCGGCGCCCATGATGTGCCGCAGCGTGTTCTTCAGCTTCATCGACTGGATAAACAAGTCGTGCTCCGGATACAGCCCCGCAGCTGTCTGCGGCGACTTGAGATAGAAGCTCAGCCACTCCTGGATTCCCCGCGACCGCAGTTCCGGCGCGCGCTTGGCCAAATCGAGAAACAGCACCAGGTCCAACGCGATCGGCGCGGCCAGAATCGAGTCCCTGCACAGGAAGTTCACCTTGATCTGCATCGGGTAGCCCAGCCATCCGAAGATGTCGATATTGTCCCAGGCCTCTTTCTCATCGCCGCGTGGCGGGTAATAGTTGATGCGAATCTTGTGGTAGATGTTTTTGTACAAGTCCGGATAAAGCTCGGGCTGAAAGATATACTCGAGCGAACCCAGCTTCGACTCTTCCTTGGTCTTGAATGACTCCGGTTCGTCCAAAACCTCGCCATCGCGGTTGCCCAGAATGTTGGTTGAGAACCAGCCGGACACGCCGATCATGCGCGCCTTGAAAGCCGGCGCAAGCACCGTCTTCATGAATGTCTGGCCGGTCTTGAAGTCCTTGCCGCAAATCGGCGCCGCATTCTTCTTCGACAACTCAATCAGCGCCGCAGTGTCCACCGTCAGGTTCGGCGCGCCGTTGGCAAAAGGAACTCCTTCGCTCAAAGCCGCGTACGCGTAAATCTGTGAGGGCGCGATTCCAATGTCGTTCGCTTCAAGGCCTTTTTCAAATGCCTCGATGCTGGCATGAACAGCCGCGGGTTCCATGAAGATTTCGGTCGACCCGCACCAGATCATCACCACGCGGTCCACTGTCTTCTTGAAGTTGCGAATGTCGGCGATCAACTGGTCAGCCAGGTCGCGCTTGTTCTTCCCGGTCTTGACATGTGTGCCATGCAGCCGCTTGACATAGTACTGGTCAAACACCGCTGGCATGGGCTTGATCGTCTCCAGGTAGGGCTTCAGCTTCGCAAGCGTCTCGTTGTCCAGCACTTTTGCGTGCGCAGCGGACTCGTAGACGTTGTCTTCAAAAATATCCCACCCAGTGAACACAATATCGTTCAGATCGGCCAGCGGCACAAATTCCTTGATCAGTGGAGACTTGTTATCGGTACGCTTGCCCAGACGAATGGTGCCCATCTGCGTCAGCGACCCAATCGGCTTGGCCAGTCCGCGGCGAACCGCTTCGACGCCGGCGATCATCGTGGTGGCCACGGCGCCCAGGCCGACAACCATCACTCCGAGTTTGCCCGTAGCGGGCTCGACTTTCGATGCAGCGATCTTCTGGCCGCCTTGCTCTTCAGTTGACATTGATTCTCCTAACATCAGAATAATTGCTCGAACCTGTCGAGCTGTTCCCTGTTCTGTTCCGCCCATCGGAACCGTTCACCGTGCAAATTCCTGCAATGCCAACTCCGCACTTCAAGCCGCTTCAACCTGTCTTCCGCGCTTCAGGTGCGACCACACAAACCACACGATCCCCGCCACCAGGGCGAGTTCTACAACCAGGTGAAAACGATGAAACGCCTCATGAAACCGGGGGTCGGTATGCCAGCTTTCCCCCAGTTTCATCCCCACCCATGCCAGGCCAAAACACCACGGCCACGAACCGACAAAGGTATAAATGTGAAACCGCAGTTGCGGCATCCTGGCGATTCCGGCGGGAAACGCGATAAACGTCCGAACCACCGGCAGCAACCGCGCCAGCAGGACGGTGATCGACCCGTACCGGCCGAAGAACTCTGTCATGCGGTCAAGGTCGTGGTGGCTCATCAATACCCATTTGCCGTAGTGTTCCACAAGCGGCCGTCCGCCTTTGGCCCCTATCCAATAAGCAATGGCTGAGCCAAGATTGCAGCCCAACGCCCCAGCCGTCGCCGCCAAAAACAGGTTTATATGCCCCAGGTAAACCACATAGCCCGCAAACGGCATGATGATCTCTGAAGGCAGCGGAATGCAGGCCGACTCAATGCCCATCAGCGCGGCAATCCCGGCGTATCCGCCAACATCGATCACGTGGGTAACAAACTGCACCAGGAAGGCAATAATTCTTTCGTTCATGAGCGCTTCCAGTATATAGGCCCACGCCTGCCCCGCGCGGACCCAGCCCCCACCCACGCTTGTCTTGCACAGCAAGAAACCCTCTCCGCTCGTGCCCAGCGGATCTGAGCAGACCAGGGGCCAAAGGCGTCTGCCCCACCGCAGGTGGCACAGGTGGTTTGCTACGATGAGGGGAATCGAATGAAAGGCAATCCCTTGGCCGAGTTTCCCCCAGTCCCGCTCACTCTTGAAGGTTCAAGCCTCCTCCATCAGTTCTTTCGCTTTGACTGGAAAGCCTGGCGGACCACCCCGGGAACCGACCGCGAACGCATCGCCGCCCAGGCCGCCCAGGCGCTCACGACACTCGAACGAGCCAATCCCGAAGCACCCGTTCGCTCCGCGCTCTTCTCTGAGCTGGGTCACAAGGGCGACCTGATCCTCATTCACTTCCGCGACTCGCTTGAGACCCTGAATCAGATCGAACTCGACCTCGCGCAGACCGAGCTCTACGACTACCTCACCCCCACACATTCCTATGTCTCGGTTGTCGAGCTCGGCCTCTACGAGTCCACCCGCAAAACCTACGAGTCCGCTGACGCTAAAGGATTTGAAGCGCACACACCAGAGTGGAAGGCGGAGATCGATGCCGTGCTGCAGCGATCCGCTTCCGCCATGGCGCCGCGCCTCTTCCCTTCCGTCCCCGAGGCCAAGTACCTGTGCTTCTACCCCATGGACCGCAAGCGCGGCGAGCAGGCCAACTGGTATACCGTTCCCTTCGCCGAACGCCAGCGCATGATGCACGAGCACGGCATGATCGGCCGCCGTTACGCCGACCAGGTCAAGCAAATCATCTCCGGCTCCATCGGCATGGATGATTGGGAGTGGGGTGTCGACCTTTTTGCAGAAGACCCCGTCGTCTTCAAAAGGTTGATTTACGAGATGCGCTTCGACGAAGTCAGCGCCATCTACGCCCTCTTCGGCCAGTTCTACATCGGGGTGCGCCTACCCATCGAGAAACTGGGAACGTGGTTGAGCGGAAAGATCTAGCCCAGCACTCTAAAGCTTGATTGGGCGATGCAGGAAGGGACAAAGCTTTCGCAGAAAAGTCGACTATGCCCGCAACGAAACGTCAACCGAGAGAATCTACGAAGAACTCACAGCGTGGCGCCCTCGCGCCCGATCGCATCGCCGCAATATTGAAAGCCCTTGACGAAGCCTACCCGAATGTCGAGTGCGCCCTAATCCATCGCACACCTTGGGAATTGCTCGTCGCCACCATCCTTTCCGCCCAATGCACGGACGTCCGGGTCAACATGGTCACTCCGGAGCTGTTCAAGCGCTTCCCGACCCCCGCCGCCATGTCGAAGGCAGCGCTGCCGGAGCTTGAAGCGCTGATCCGGACAACAGGGTTTTTTCATAACAAGGCGAAATCCATTCAAGGCGCCGCCAAAAAAATAACCACCGAATTCAAGGGCCAGGTTCCGCAAACTCTCGCCGAACTCATCACCATTCCCGGCGCAGCCCGCAAGACCGCCAACGTTGTTCTTGGCGTCTGCTTCAACAAGGCCGAAGGCGTCGTCGTCGACACGCACGTCTTCCGCATTGCCCGCCGCCTCGGCCTCGCCAAAGGTGATACGCCTCAGAAAGTCGAGCAGGAGCTGATGCGGATCATTCCGCAAGATCACTGGATCGCGTTCTCTCACCAGCTCATTCACCACGGCCGCCAGGTCTGCGAAGCGCGGAGGCCCAAATGCGATCGCTGCAACCTCGAACAGCTGTGCACGTCGAAGGACAAGACTTGGCGGAGTTAGAGCATTTCCACTTTGCGTGCTGACATTGCGTCGGTATGGAAGGAGGTCTCTTAAACGCCACTCCACGGCATGGGTTCCGTAGACGCTGGAACTGAAAATGCTATCGCGCCGGTCGCCGACGATAAGCTGTTTCAAATGTTTGTCGATGGGCTGGAATCGTGGAGGAGACTGCCCCAAGCGCTTTTGCCCGGCCCCTATCATGCCATTTGCGGCACGATTGAAGTCGTGCCCATTGAAAACACAAACGACCATGCATGCGAGAGACGCTAGTCGCGATACAGAACCTGCGCCACGGCTGCAATCAGCCCTGGAATATCAGAGGGATCAGCCTCGGTTGCCGGCTCCCAACCGAGGTCGCGCAAGGTGGCACTCGTGATGGGTCCAATCGAAACAGCGGGAATCCCGCCAAAAGGCCAAGGAATGCTTGCCATGCGCGCGGCCTCAGCCAGATGCGTCGCGCTCGACGAACTGGTGAAGGTTGCTGCGTCAATCCCCTCGGCAATCGCGAGTCGCAGCAATTCCGGCGCAGCCTCAGGCATTACATTCCGATAGGCGTCCACAACATCAACAACAGCGCCTGCTGCGCGCAAGCCATCGGGAATCACATCCCGTGCAACCGCGGCCCGAGCCAGCAGAATCCTCTGCCCTTGAAGGCCACCAGCGAGTGCCTCGACCAAACTTTCGGCAACGTATTTAACGGGGACAAAGGTAACGCGCAATCCTGCATCCCGCGTGGCCTCAGCCGTGCCTTCCCCCACCGCCGCCACTTTGATCGATCCGGGCTGTGGAAGAGCAATCCCCAAAGCCGCTGCCCTTGTCACCAGCGCACGAACGGAATTGGCGCTGGTCAAAACCAGCCAATCATAATCATTCAGCCTGCGCAGCGCGGCATCCAGCGGAGCGAAGCTGATCGGTGTCCGTATCTCAAGTACTGGAACTTCGACCGGTTCCGCGCCCAGAGCCCGCAATCCCTCACTGAGCTTCCCTGCCTGGTGTAAGGCGCGCGTCACCAGGACCCGCCTCCCCGCCAATGGCATTTGAGTCACTTCTCAGCCTCGCCAGCGGCGGCAAGCAGCGGTCCCGCTCCCGCCTGCATGAGCTTCTCGGCGGTCAGCTTTCCCAATGCGTTCGGATCCGCTCCAATCCAAGGCGCCAGATGGAAGACACGCACCGCCGACCCAGTGGCCGGATCAGCTACCACGCCAAATATCTCCGCCCAGTTGCCGCCGCCTGTCAGCCATTGAGGATTGCGCCTGCAGTGAATCCCGATAGGAACCTGGCAGCCGCCGCCAAGTGCCGCCAGCGCCGAGCGTTCCAACGTCACCGAGAATCGAGTATCTGCATCGTCGAGGAAAGCCACTGCCGCAATCGTCGCGGCATCCCCCTTCCGCGTCTCGATTCCCAGAGAGCCCTGCCCGGCTGCAGGGCAAAAATCCTTAGGCTCGAGCCTCTCGCGAATCCATTCTGTCTTCTCCAGGCGATCCAGCCCGGCAGAAGCCAGCAGAATCGCATGCACCTGCCCCTCGGCCAGCTTGTGCAGCCGCGTGTCCACGTTGCCGCGGAACTCCACCGCCTCGAGATCCGGTCGCAGAGCAACGAGCTGCGCCCTTCGCCGCTGACTGCTTGTGCCCACGCGCGCGCCCGGTGGCAGGTCAGACAGGCTCATGTAATTGACCGACACAAACGCATCGCTCGGATCCACGCGAACGGGCGTGGCAGCCAACGCGAACGGTTCCGGCAACTCCGTGGGCAAGTCCTTGAGCGAATGGACGGCCAGGTCCACGCGTCCTTCCGCCAGCGCTTCCTCGATCTCCTTGGTAAACATCCCCTTGGAACCGACCTGTGCAAACGTCACTTGCTGCAGTCGATCGCCCGTGGTCTTGATCATCTCGATCTCGACCTCGTGCCCTTCGCCGCGCAGCAACGCTGCAATATGATTCGCCTGCCACCAGGCAAGTGGCGAGCCCCTGCTTCCAATACGCAGTTTCATCGGCGAGCCTCAATGTGCGTTTCCGGCGCGCTCGCGCTCTGTTCTTCAGCCTTTTCTGTCGCAGCACTCGTCGCAGCAGCCTGGGATTCGGGCTCCGCGTCATTCACCGGACTTGGGGAGACTGACCAAGCCTCGCATAGCGCGTCTACCCTGGCCGAGTTGCCTTCGCGGGCGGCTTGTTTCAGCGCTTGCATGGGCGGATGCAAAAACTTGTTGACCAGTCCGCGCGTCAGTGCCTCAACGACGGCAAACTGCTCGGCGGTCAGCGATCCTAACCGCACCTGCGCCTTCCTCAGTTCCGCCTGGCGAGTCTCTTCGGCCTGCCGCTGCAGGGCCACAATCACCGGGGCCACGTTCACTGTCCGTTGCCGATCCTGGAACCGTTCTACCTCGCGCGCAATCAGCGTCTCCGCGTCGCTGGCCTCTCTGCTGCGCTCAGCCATGTGCGCCGCGGCCACCGCCTGCAGATCGTCGATGTCGTATACAAAAATGCCTTCCAGCTTGCCCATCGCCGGATCAACGTCGCGCGGAACCGCGATGTCGATAAAGAACATCGGCCGGTTTTTGCGGCGCTGCATGAACGCATGCCCATGCTCGCGACGGAAGATGGGATGCGGCGCGCCGGTTGAGCTGATCACAATATCCGCTTCGCTTGCCGCTTCATAGAGCTTCTCGAACGGAATCACGCGGCCTTCAAATTCTTCGGCCATCAGCCGTGCGCGTTCCTGGGTCCGGTTGCTCACCAGGATGGCCCCTGCTCCCTGTTGCACCAAATGGCGCGCGGCCAGCTCACTCATTTTGCCTGCGCCCACCAGGAACACCGTCCGCCCCTGCAGTGAACCAAAGATCTTCTTTGCCAGCTCGACAGCTACTGAGGCAATCGAAACAGAGTTCGAACCAATCTCGGTCTCGGAACGCACTTTCTTGGCCGCGGCAAAGGCGCTCTGCAGCAGGTGCTCCAGCTGCCCCGCCACCGTGCCTGACGCGCGCGCCACGTTGAATGCCTCTTTTACCTGGCCCAGAATCTGCGGCTCCCCGACCACCATGGAATCCAGGCTCGACGCCACACGGAACAGGTGCCGCACCGCATCCTTGTCGCGCCGTTCATACAGGTGGGGCTCCAGCAGCGCCTTGTCCAGGCCGAAATGGCGATGCAAGAATCCAGTCAGGTCCACATCCTCGCTCTCAACGGCGGCCAGCAGTTCCACGCGGTTGCAAGTGGAAACGATCATGCACTCGGTCACTCCCGGCACCGCGGCCAGGGCGCGCGTGGTCTCGGGGAGATCTTCGCGCGAGATCGCGATCTGCTCCCGCACTGCAATGGGCGCGGTCTTGTAATTCACGCCAATGAGGGAGAGGGTCATTGGGGACCGTACCTGTGCGCGTGGCTGAAGAGGTTCGCGGCCCACACCGCGATCATTACCACGAACACCGCTCCGGAGAGGTAGGCAGCCTTGCGGCCGCGCAGCCCGGCGCTTCTCCTCACCAGCAGCAGGACCACGTAAACTGCCCAGCTAATGAAGGCTGCGATGATTTTGGGATCGAGAAAATATGACGCCCCAAGCTGTGTTTCCTGCACCAGCACTGAGCCAATCACCAGCCCGACCGTCATGCACGGAAAACCGAATTCCAGCGTCGCGTGAGAGATTCGCTCCAATGTATCGAGCGGCGGCATCCAGTCCAGCGGCGCCCACCATGAGTCCTGGCCCGGCTTGCGCTTGCTCTTGATACGGTTCTCCTGCAGCAGGTAGAGCACTGAAGCCAGCATGCTGAAGCACAGCGCCGCATCCGCTACCAACAGCGCGACGATGTGAGCCACCAGCCAGCTTGTCCGCACACCTTCTGACGGGAAATGGTAGCGATCGGGCCCCAACGCCGGCACCAACACCAGAAAGAACGTGGCCGGCAAGGCAAAGATGCCAAGCGAGACCGCGTCATAGAGCCACCAAACCAGAAAGAACACTCCGGCAACGGCAAAGCCCAGAAGCGACTCCACCTCGCGAGCACCCACCGGCATCCAGCGGTGAGCCTGAACAAGCATCTCTATAACTGAAACAAAATGGAAAAAGAAGCCAAGGCCAGCCAGGTGAACACAGCTCTTTCGCCAGCTCACCAGCCCGTAGAGCACGGCCGGAAAGACTGCGACGCAGGCCGCCGCGTAGAGGATCGCCGCAACTCGTAGCCAAAGCAGATACATATCGATCTTCACTTTACGGTGCCAATGACCAGTATACTGTGACGCAAATCACCAAATGGCGGCCGCAAACCCCTCAAAATGACCCCTGAGTCGGGCAGTGCGGCGGCGGGAATCAGGATCCTTGGCGCATCCAATGCGGTTCCCGGGCAGGTTGAGCACGGTCCTTTGCGCCCGCGGGAACTCCGTGAACGGAGCATAGTCCGCCTACCACTCAACCATCCTGTCACGTTACTCTTAAAGCCAGCGTGACCAGGAACGACCTCCAACCCGAAGCCCTCCAGTCTCCGGTCTTGCAGACGGCGTCCGCCGAGCCAATTTCACCCCAGCACCAACCTGAAAGACCAGAAACGGAGTTGACTCCCTTCATGCGCCAGTGGACAGCCGCCAAAGCGGAGAATCCCGATGCGCTTTTGTTCTTCAGGATGGGCGACTTCTACGAGCTGTTTTACGACGATGCGGTCACCGTCAGCCGCGAATTGCAGTTGACATTAACGGCTCGCGACCGGGAGCGGTTGCAGCCGATGTGCGGGGTACCCTACCACGCGGTTGAGAGCTACCTCACCCGGCTTCTCCGCAAGGGCTATCGCATTGCCATCTGCGACCAGATGGAAGATCCAAAGCTGACCAAGAAGATCGTTCGCCGTGAGGTCACGCGCGTGTTGACCCCCGGAACGGCTCTCGACGCGGCACTGGGCCAGGAGCAGAACAACTTTTTGGCCGCGTTGTTTGCCGGCGGCCCGGAGAAAAGCCCAGTCTATGCCGTGGCTCTGCTCGATGTGTCCACTGGAGAGTTTCGTACCGCCGAATTCTCAGGGCCTGCGGCACTCCCGCAGGCGGTGGATGAAATCCTGAAAGCAAGCCCGAGTGAACTGCTGCTTCCCGAGAGCGCGGAGCTTCCTAACCCACTGCAACGTATTCCTGCGCGAACACGCGTTCCCGACTGGGTGTGGAGCGCGGAGTTCGCCGTGCCTCTTGTCCAGCGCCAACTCAACGTGCGATCCCTTGAAGGGTTTGGCCTCGACAACCATCCCGCCGCCGCCACCGCCGCTGGTGCGGTGCTGCACTATGTCCGCACCACGCAAAAGATCGATGCGCTGCACATCGACAGTCTGAAATTTCAAGAGCATTCCACCGCCCTCGAACTCGATCAGGTGACCGTTCGCAACTTGGAACTTGTCGAGCCCCTCTTCATGGGGCAGGACGACCGGGCAACCTTGTTTCACACCCTGGATGCGTGCCAGACCCCAATGGGCAAGCGACTTCTGCGCGCGACCATCCTGCGTCCGCTCGTTGACTCTCAAGTGTTGGAGACCCGTTACGAGGCGGTGGCAGAGGCTCACAAAGACCTGCTCAAGCGCGAAGAAGTTCGCCGCGCCTTTGCCGGAATTCTCGACCTGGAAAGGCTTCTTGCGCGACTCAGCCTTGACTCCGCCGGCCCACGCGATGTCCGGGCCCTGGCCGCGAGTCTCCGCAGGCTGCCTGCCCTCAAGATCGCGCTTGGCGCCATGACCGCCGAGCAGTGGCGCAGAGTGAACGAGCGGCTGGATGCGCTCGAAGAAACGACTGCGCGCATTCAGATCACGCTCGTCGAAGAACCCCCATTGACGCTGGTGGATGGCGGCGCAATTGCATCGGGTGTCGATGGCGAATTGGATGAGTTGCGTTCAATCTCATCCACTGGCCGTCAGGCGATTGCGGCCATCGAGGAGCGGGAGCGAACCAGGACCGGAATAGCCTCGCTCAAGGTCCGCTATAACTCGGTGTTCGGTTATTACATCGAGATCACCAAAGCCAATATGTCGCTGGCTCCTGCCGACTACGAACGCAAGCAGACGCTGGTCAATGCGGAGCGATTCACAACGCCCGAGCTGAAGGAATACGAGCGCAAGATTCTCACCGCGCACGATCGTTGCATCGAGATCGAAAAGAGATTGTTTGCCGGGTTGCGCAACGCAGTGCTCGAAGCCGCAGGCCAAATTCGCCGCAGTTCTGCAGCGGTGGCGGAGGCGGACCTGCTGGCAAACTTCGCCCATCTTGCCGCTCTTCGGCGCTATGTGCGCCCAATCATCGTCGCCGATCTTGTAATCGAGGCAGTTGCCGCACGCCATCCTGTCATCGAGCATTGGATGGAGGAGACTCGTGAGGGCCGATTCATTGCCAACGATCTGTACTTGAATGCCGCGGCAGAGGGCCCGAGCCTGCTACTGATTACCGGCCCCAACATGGGCGGCAAAAGCACTTATCTTCGGCAGGCGGCCATGCTTGTGCTCTTAGCTCAAATGGGCAGCTTTGTGCCGGCGGAGAGCTTGCGCTTCGGATTGGTTGACCGAATCTATACCCGCATCGGAGCCAGTGACAACGTCGCGCGCGGGCGATCCACCTTCATGGTGGAGATGACCGAGACCGCAACCATTCTGAATACCGCCACCGACAGATCGCTCATCCTGCTCGATGAAATGGGCCGCGGAACCGCAACCTTTGACGGGCTGAGCCTGGCCTGGGCAACGGTGGAGTACCTGCATGCCGAAGTCGGCGCCAGGACGCTGTTTGCCACGCACTACCATGAACTCACCATGTTGGCGGAAAAGCTGCCCCGAGTACGAAATCTTCGCGTCGGTGTGAAGGAGGCCGCGGGTGGAATCGTCTTTCTGCATAACATTGAGCCCGGTGCAGCCAGCAAGAGTTACGGAATTGAAGTCGCCCGCCTCGCCGGTCTGCCTGCGGCGGTAATCGAGCGCGCAAAACGCGTTCTACGCCAACACGAGAAGCAGGAGCGCCAAAGCGTTCAGGTGGAAACGGCTGATCCAGTTCAGTTGACCATCTTCACCCCGCTGTCGCAGCGCATCGTCGACCGCATTGAAGCGACGGACGTGAATTCGCTAACTCCTTTGCAGGCATTGAATCTGCTCGAAGAGTTGCAGCAGGAATTGAAGGAAAAAGGATGACGACGAGCCTTCGCCATGCGGCGGGGAGCCTGCTTGTGGTGGGACTCTCCGGCGCGGAGTTGACCAATCTTGAACGCGCGTGGCTCAAGCTCATCCGGCCTGCCGGCATCATTCTGTTTCGGCGCAACATACAGCATGACCGGCAGACCCAGGCCTTGCTCAGCGAGGCTACGGCATTTTGCGCTTTGCATAGTTTTCGTTGCGTGGATGTGGAAGGCGGTACTGTCGATCGGCTTCGTGATGCGCTCGCTCCCATGCCCTCAGCCCGAGAGGTGATGCGGGCGGCGATGCTGACAGGCAACGCTCTATTGATCCGCGAGCAAGGCAATCTGATAGCGCGAAGCGTCAAGGCATTCGGTTTCAACACGACGCTTGCGCCCGTGCTTGACCTCGCGCTCCCCGAATCGGCAGCTGTGATGGGAACGCGGGTTGCAGATTCAACTGCCGCCGGCGTTGTGGAATTTGCGAGCCACTTTCTTGCCGGGCTGTCAGCGCGAGGAGTTGCAGGTTGCGGCAAACATTTTCCCGGACTGGGCGCGGGCACGCTTGATTCGCACCTTGAAACTCCATCCATCCATCGCAATTGGCGCCAGCTTTGGAGCCAGGATATGGCTCCATACCGCGAGTTGTGCAATGCGTTGCCAATGATCATGGTCAGCCACGCGGCATACCCCGACACTCAGGGCAAGCATCACCCTGCCAGCGTTTCTCCATTCTGGATCAACACCGTTCTGCGCAAGCGCATCGGCTATCGTGGAATTATCTTCTCCGACGATCTTGAAATGGGCGGCATTCTCAAATTCATGTCAATGGAAGAAGCAGCCATCGCCGCAATTCGCGCAGGAATGGACGTGATTGAAATCTGTCACAGCCCGGATCTCATCATGCGCGCCTATGAAGCGATCATCGGCGAAGCCGAACGCTCGACCTCTTTCCGTAATTTGCTGATTCGGCGAGCAAGACATGTTGCGCGGCGACGGGCAGCACTCTTTTCCGCCGGTGCTCCCAAGGCCCTTTCTGCAAGCCAATTTGAGGCCTTGCGCACCAGGACTCATCGCTTCAGCGAAAGAATTGGATCCGCCCAGCCTGTAATGGAGGCGCTATCAGTATGAGCGCAAGGGCAATGACCGTGGCCGGCATTATGAGCGGCACTTCCGGGGATGGAATTGACGTTGCAGTTGTGCGAATCGCCGATGGCAAGTTGCGGCCAAACCTCACTCTCCTTGGACATCAGGGATTTGCATTTCCCGCTTCGCTGCGCCGCGCGGTGTTGGCCGCGATGAACGCCGCGTCCACCTCAACGGCAGAGTTGGCTCGCTTGAACTGGCGCCTTGGTATTGCCTACGCAGAAGCAGTGCGCGAGACGGTCGAAAGCCACAACGTCAAATTGGACCTGATTGGCTGCCACGGACAGACACTCTTTCATCAACCGCTCGCTGTCAAATACGCGGGGCGACGGTTTGCCTGCACCTGGCAGGCTGGTGAAGCACAAGTGATTGCAGCCGAAATCGGCATCCCAGTCGTGTCAAACTTTCGTCCTTCCGATATGCTCGCCGGCGGCCAGGGCGCGCCTTTGGTGCCGCTTCTCGATTACGTATTGTTCGCTCACACCAGCCGCGGCCGCGTGTTGCAAAACATTGGCGGCATTGCCAACCTCACAGCAATTCCCGCAGGTGCCGCTTCAGACCAGGTGATCGCCTTCGACACAGGTCCGGGCAACATGCTTATCGACGCCCTTTCGCAGCTGCTGTTCAACAAGCCGTTCGACAGGAATGGCGTGATTGCCGCGGATGGAAAAACACTCGCACCGGTTCTGTCACGCGCATTGCGCAACCACTATTTCGCGCTCAAACCACCGCGCTCCGCCGGGCGTGAACAATTTGGCCGCGAATATGCGTCACATTTTCTCGCAACCTGTCGGCGCTACAGCGAGCAACCGGCAGATGTTCTTGCCACGGCAACGGCGCTCACGGCGGAATCCATTGTGCAGGGCTACAAACGGTTCTGCAAATCAAAGATGAAAGACGGAAATGGAGTCGACTATATTGTCTCTGGAGGAGGCGCGCGCAACCGCACGCTGATGGCCATGCTGGCGCAGAAGCTTGAGCCTCTTGGCTGCGACATGGCGGCCAGTGAGCAATTTGGATTGCCCGCGGAAGCCAAGGAAGCGGCGGCGTTTGCCCTGCTCGCCTGGCAAACCTGGCATCATCGGCCCGGCAATGTGCCCGCGGCAACAGGAGCGGGCCGCCCCGCCATTCTCGGACAGGTGATCTATGCGTAGGCTCCTCGCCCTGGCTGCCCTGCTCGTGCTCGCGGGCTGTCGCGCATCGCAACCGGCTCCAGACACCGTGGTCTTCCTTATTGAGAGCAGTCCTGCAGATCTCGATCCCCGTGTTGGAACGGACGCCCAGTCACAGCGCATTGACGCCCTGCTCTTTGATGGTCTTGTGGCCCGCGACGCCAGCTTTCAGTTCGGACCTGCCCTGGCTGACCGATGGCAACAGCCGAACCCGCAGACTCTCGTATTCCACATCCGCAGCGGCGTACGCTTCCAGGATGGCCATCCACTCACGGCTCGCGACGTGGTGTGGACGATCGACTCGATGATCCATCCGGCCAGCTCCGGCGCGATCATATCTCCCAAGGCAGCGGCATTTACTTCTGTTGATACCGTTTCTGCGCCAGATGACCTCACGGTTGTTTTCCACCTCAAACGTGCGGACAATTTCTTGCTCACAAATCTCTCAACCGGCGCCATCGGAATTGTTCCGGAAGGCAGCGGGAGAGACTTCTGGCAGCACCCGGTGGGAACCGGGCCATTCAAATTCGTCAGCCAACAAATAGATCAGGACGTGCTTGTTGAGCGCAACCCATTCAGTTGGGCAGTTCAGCCCAAGCTCAATCGGATCCGCTTTTCTGTGGTTCCCGATGCGATTACCGAGTCGCTCGAGTTGGAGAAGGGCTCCGGCGACGTAGCGGTCAATTCCCTTCCCATGGACGCCCTGCCTGTGCTCGCCGCCCACCCCAACCTTCAATTGGAGGAGACCGGCGGCACTGAGATTCAGTACCTTGGCTTCAATCTCCTCGATCCGTTGCTGAAAGATGTGCGCGTGCGTCAGGCTATTGCCTGCGCCATCGACCGTGGGCTGATCATTCAAACCCTCATGCTCAACCATGCGCGGCCGGCATCCAGTTTGCTGCCCACCAGTCACTGGGCGTGGAGCGGAGATGTTGCACAATACGACTTCGATCCGTCGCGGGCAAGGCGATTGCTGGACGAAGCAGGACACTCTCCCGGCGCCGATGGTGTCCGCTTTCACCTCACCATGAAAACCAGCAATGACGAAAGCGCGCGCCTTCTTGGGGCAGTCCTTCAGCAACAATTGGCCTCAGTCGGAATTGGCCTCGACCTGCGCAGCTCAGAATATGCCACCTTCTATTCCGACGTCACTCGCGGCGCTTTTCAAATGTATTCACTGCGCTGGATCGGCATCGTGCAGCCTGACATCTTCAGCTACGCCTTCTCGACTGCATCCTTCACCCCCAAGGGTGCGAATCGCGGTCATTATTCCAATCCGCGCTTTGATGTGCTGCTTGAAGATGCAGCCGCCAGCCAGGACATGTCCAGGCGCCGAGCGGAATATGTCGAGGCCCAGCAGATCCTCGCTCGCGACCTGCCCGCCATCAACCTCTGGTACCGGGATACAATAGTCGTCCACAACCGCCGCCTGACCCACGTAGTTCCCTCGCCGCTGGGAAGTTACACGTTTCTTGAAACGGCCGAGCTGGCGCATTGAGCGCACATTGTGCTACTGGCCGGCATAAATACTGCAATCGCTAACCTGAAGAAACATATCTAGTTGCAGACGCGCCAGAAGAATCTACCACTACACGGCACAAGCCGGCCCGGTTCTCTCAACCTTTTGGTGCACTGGCTCGTCTACAGAAATGGAATTGAATACTCCGCCTCGGCCCGTGGCAACAATCGGAACTTGGAGAAGAACGGTTTATGAGAAGAAAGATGCAGATCAGGACTCTGTCCTCGATGGTGCCCAGCACGATTTCGAGGACGTTTCTTATTGTGGCACTGCTGGCGACAGCTTTTGCAAGTTCGCCGATTGCCCGGGCGCAGGCGCCCGCAGCTTCCCGCTTTTTGGGCACGATCTCCGCTATCAACGGCGAAACTATTACGGTCAAAGTTGACGCTGACGGCGATCGCCAGGTTCAGGTTCCTTCCTCCGCAGCACTGAAGCGCATCGCACCCGGACAAAAAGATCTCAGCACCGCCGCCACCATCCAGTTCAGCGATTTGGCGGTTGGGGACCGTGTGCTCGTGAGGCTCGCCCCGGACGCATCTGCCGGAACGGCGCAGGCCTTGCAGATTGTGGCCATCAAGCAGCAGGACGTCGCCCAGAAGCAGCAGGCTGACCGCGAAGATTGGCAACGGCGTGGAGTCGGCGGCCTGGTCAAGAGCGTTGACCCCGCCTCTGGCGTCATTGGGTTGACAACCGGCGCCGGCGCAACTGCCAAAACGGTCAACATTCAAACCACCAAGGCGACAGTGCTCAAGCGCTATGCGCCCGCGTCAGTCAGCTACGATGCGGCGGTACCAGCGCCGATCGACGCAATTCACGTCGGCGACCAGTTGCGGGCGCGCGGCGCAAAGAATGCCGATGGCACTGAGATTGCCGCGGAAGAAATCGTTAGTGGGACATTTCGCAATCTTTCCGGAGCCATTTCCTCCATCGACCCTGCAACATCGACGATGGTTTTGAAGGATCTGGCTACCAAGAAGGTATTGACCATCCACATCACTCCAGATGCGCAGATGCGGCGCCTTCCCGATCGCATGGCACAGATGCTGGCGATCCGTTTGAAAGGAACTTCGGCAGGGGGCAGCGGATTCGGCGGCAGCGCTCAAGGCGCCAATGCTCAAGCCGCTAGCGGCCCGCCTCCAGCACAGCGTGGTGGTCAAGGACAGTATGGCGGCTCAGGCCAGGGTGGCGGCGGAGATTCGCAACAGATGCTCAGCCGTGCTCCGGCAATTCAATTGGCCGATTTAAAGAAAGGCGACGCGGTCATGCTGGTTTCAACAGACGGCGCCACCGATGTCACCGCGATCACATTGCTGGCGGGCGTTGAACCATTGCTCGAAGCACCCGCAGCCAGCCAGAGCCTGCTCAACAATTGGAGCATGAACACCGGCGCAGGCGCGGCAGAAGCAGCAGCACAGTAAACGCACAACCATCTCAAAGGGAAACAAGCGAGGGACTGGTGTATTCAAAATTGCATTGCTTTCATCTTTCTGTATTTGTTATGACGCTCGGCCTTGGCGGAACCCTTTCGGCGCTGAGCCAATCAGCAGCGCCGGCGGTTCAGAGCCCTACGCCGGCAGTTCAAACCCCGGCACAGGCGCCTGCGCCGGCCGCACCTGCGGCGCCTGTCTCTACCGGCATTCTGCGCGGACATATCACCGACCCGACTGGAGCGCTCATTCCTGGCGCAACGGTCACCGTGACAACCGGAGATGGAACCGTTATCAAGAGCACCGCCGCGGACGCTTCAGGCGCCTATTCAGTCAACGGACTTAAGCCCGGCGGTTACATTGTGCAGGCTACCTTTGCGGGCTTTGCGCCTTTTGTTTCAGCTGAAATTCAACTTGCTCCTGGCCAGTCAAAGCGCGTCGACATTTCCATGGCCATTGAAGTTGCTGAGCAAAGCGTCACCGTCACCGACGACACGCCCATGGTCAGCGTTGATCCCAGCGGAAACGCAAGCGCCATCGTCCTCAAAGGTAAGGATCTCGAAGCGCTCTCTGACGATCCTGATGAACTCTCGAACGAACTGACTGCTCTTGCCGGGCCCTCCGCTGGTCCAAACGGCGGTCAAATTTACATTGATGGCTTCACAGGCGGAACATTGCCTCCCAAATCGGCCATCCGCGAGATTCGCATCAACCAAAATCCGTTCTCCGCAGAATTCGACAGAATCGGTTATGGGCGAATCGAGATCCTTACCAAGCCTGGAACTGATGTGCTGCACGGACGCGTCTTTGTGATGGGCAATGACAACATTTTCAACACAGGCAACCCATTCGTGAAGTCGGTACCCGGCTATGACAGCGTTCAGTACAACGGCACCATCAGCGGATCGATCAATAAGGCGGCTTCTTTCTTCCTGAGCATCGAAGGACGCAATATTTCAGATGAAGGCATCTACGTTGCCAGCACCGCGGTCCAGGATCCTACAACCGGTCTGTACTCCATCCCGACAGACTCCAACGGCAACATCATTCCGACTTCGGGTTCCATTTACAGTCCGAATTCTCGCATTGAGATTTCGCCCCGGATCGACTTGCAACTGGGGCAGAAGAACACCTTGACTCTGCGCTATCAGTACGAGCACGGCAGTCAAAGCGGGATCCTCGGCTCGTCGGTATCGCTACCCTCGACGGCTAGTTCAACGAGTTCAGATGAAAACTCATTTCAGTTGTTGGATTCGCAGATTATCAATGATCGGATCGTCAATGAAACTCGCTTTCAATACCGCCGCGACATCTCCACAACAACACCCGTCAGCGGCGCGCCCACAATCGGCGTATCTGGAGATTTTTCCGGTGGCGGCAACAACACGCAATCTGACAACAACCACACAGATCATCTGGAGTTGCAGAACATCACCACCATGTCGGCCGGTGCTCAAGCCATCAAGTTCGGCACTTGGATTCGCGACAACCGCAATGCCGACTCGTCGAACGGCAATTTCAATGGAAGTTTCAGCTTTCCGACCTTGCCGGCTTACGTTGCAACCCTGAACGGACTCGCACAGAACGAGACCTTTGCTCAGATTGCTGCAGCTTGCCCGGCGACACAAATCGGCGGATGCCTTCCTAACAATCTGACATACACCTCAGGCAAAGAGGGATTCACGGCCAATGTCTTCGATGCCGCGCTTTTCTTCCAGGATGACTGGAAGGTCAACCAGTTCCTCACTCTATCGGGCGGGCTGCGCTGGGAAACACAAAACCACACCGCGGATCACAGTGATTTCGGACCTCGCGTCGCGTTCGCCTATGCCCTGGATGGTCACAAGGACAAGAAGCAGTCCAAAACCGTTGTACGCGGCGGCTATGGGTTCTTCTATGACCGCTTTTCTGCCGGGAACATGCTTTCCCTCGAGCAGTTCAACACAAGCGCCAATACTCAAAAGCAGATCAGCATCGCGAACCCGACATGCTTCAATGCCATGAGCCTGAGCAACATCAACCTGGCATCGTGTGGCGCTGGCAGTGCACTTGCTCCGGAGGTTTACCAAATTGCTCCAAATTATCACGCACCCACAACGGAGCAGCTCGGCACCAGCCTTGAACGCCAGATCTCGAAAACCACCACATTGACCTTGACCTACCTGCACTCTTTCGGCGTACACCAGCTGGCAACGCGCGATTCCAATGCCTATCTTCCTGGAGTCTACGACTTCAGCAACCCATCCCTCTCCGGTAGCCGGCCAAACCCGAATCTGGGCATTGTCAAGGAGTACTACCCTGAAGCTGTCTTCAAGCAGAACCAGATGATCGTCAGTGTGAACGCCCGCCTGTCACCGAAGCTCAATGTGACTGGGTTCTATAACCTGACCTACGCAAACTCGGATACGGGAACAGCATCGAATTCCTACAACCTGAGCCAGGATTACGGCCGCGCTCCATTCGCATCGCGCAACATGGTCTTCTTGATGGGAAGCTACACCGGTCCATGGGGCCTGACTTTCAACCCGTTCTTGATCGCCCAATCAGGCAGGCCTTACAACATCACAACCAACAATGACCTGACCGGAGACAGCTTCTTTAACGACCGGCCCAGTTACGCAAGCACAGCATCGAACCTGAGTGATGTTGTCCACACCACGCTTGGAACTTTTGACACTGTACCTCAAGGGGGAGAAACGCTGATCCCGGCCAACTTCGGCACTGGGCCGGCGGCAGTCGCCATGAATCTTCGCGTGAGCCGATCGATTGGGATTGGGCCGAAGGTTGCGCCTCTGAATAGCGGGAATAACCCGGCAGGAGGGCCTCAGGGCGGTCCGCCTCCAGGTCTTGGAGGCGGTGGTGGCCGTGGCGGCGGCGGTTTTGGCGGTGGCGGTTTTGGCGGTGGTGGTTTTGGTGGCCCCGGCGGCGGTCGTGGCGGCGGTATGTCAAACACCGGGCACAAATACTCACTTACCTTCAGCGCCCAGGCCTTGAATCTCTTCAATGACATCGACTACGGCCAGCCGTCGGGAAGCCTGATCCCGACATTCGATCCCACGACGGGGCTCTACGGACCGGGCAGCCGCTTTGGACAGTCAACCAGTCTCGCGCGCGGAATCTTTGCTTCACCCACCAGTTCGGCGGCTCGCCGTATCTTCTTCCAAGCCGCGTTCTCGTTCTAATCAAGGAAACCCTGGCAGCAAAACAGAGGGCCGGAGCCAAGCGCTCCGGTCCTCTGCTTTTATGCCGGCGGTAACTTCTATGCTCACGGCACCGCGGAGATCGTCGCCGCCTGTGCATTGGCTGCAAAGGCATCCGTTAGCGAAATCACCTTCATCTGCGCCTTCAGCGCATCCAATGCCGCGGAACTAGTCACTGTCACTTCGACTGTCTCGCCTGGCAGCACGTTGAAGTAGTTGTCAGAGACCTTCACGTCCAGGTCGCCAAACGATAAATAGACGCTGCGGGCCAGCACTGGAGAAGCAATGCGGACCTTGTAACTTCCGCTCTCTCCTGTGGTTTCCACGTTCAGCATGGCCGGCTTCAGATGAACCTCTTTGGTTGGCGCCAGGTAAGTCAGGTTCCGCGAGATCTGCTCGGCGCCCGCGTTCAGCTCAGTCACGACAAACACCCGCGACGTATCCGCCCCGCCCGAATCGGCAACCTTCTTCAACGGCCAGTCGAGATATACCTTGCTGCTCAATGGCGTCACATCTACTGAATGGGAATCGTCGAGCAGCACCTTTCCGTCAAAGTCCATGAGCCGCACCCGCAGGGTCGCGGAAGTGGCCATGGTCTTGTCGGAGACGATGTACACCTTCAGCGACCCATCTTCGACGTGAGGCGATACCAGGATGGGCGCATAGAACCGGCGAGCATAATATTGAAGCGCCTTCCACCGCCCGTAGTAATCGATCGAGGACCATGATGCCACCGGCCAGCAGTCGTTCAACTGCCAGAAGATTGAGCCCATCGTGTCAGGCCGGCTGCGCCTGAAGTGCTCCGCCCCAATCTTGATTCCCTCCGCCTGCAACACCTGGCTTACGTAGAGAAAGCTGGCAAAGTCTTTCGGTTCCGAATAATCCTTCAGCAGGTAATCGTGAATGATCGCATTGCCTTCATCGTTTTTCTGATGACTGAGCATCACCGGCGTGAAGATCCCGGTGCGGTCTTCCGGGACAGTGAATGCATTGATCGTTTTGATCTCAGGAAACGACTGGAACCCATACTCGGTCACGAAGCGGGCATGATGCGTTTCATAGGTTGAGAACGGGACGCGCCCATGCCATACATCCCAAATGTGGGCATCGCCGCTTTGGAATTTGTCGCTGAGCGCTTCATAGTCTGAGCTTGGCGAACTGGGCCAGTAGGGCGTCTCAGAGTTCAACCGCGCCACCACTCTGGGCAAAATGCCGCTGAACTCCGTCAGGTAATCCTGCCACATCTGGTATCGAACATCGGCGGGCAATTCGGACCTGCCGCCCCATCCCGTGGCCGCTTCAGTCTCATTATTTCCGCACCAGACCACGATGCTGGGATGGTTGCGAAGTCTGCGCACCTGGTCATCGGCCTCAGCTTCGATGTTCAGCTTGAAGTCATACGTTCCGGGCTGCCAGTCGTTGCCAAACATGAAGTCCTGCCACACCATGATGCCCAATTCATCGCAAATCGAATAAAAATCGTCCGTCTCATAGTACCCTCCACCCCAATGGCGGATCATGTTCATATTCGCGTCGCGCGCCGACTCCAGAATGCGCCGGTAATCGGCCGTGGTGACGCGATTGGGAAAGCTGTCGAACGGAATCACGTCCGCGCCCTTGGCGAAGACCGGGATGCCGTTGACGATGAGTTGGAATGACCGGCCCCACTTGTCAAGGTGCCGGTCCAGCACAATCGACCGAAGCCCTGCCTTCACCTTCTTCGTTTCCGCAACTTGCCCAACGGCTCCCACCTGAGCCGTAAACTCATACAACGGCTGATCTCCATAGCCGGCCGGATACCAAAGCTTCGGCTGTCGAATTTCGATGCGGAGATCGATGATGTTGCGCCCGGCGTGAAGGCTCGCCTGGGTGCTGAGCGTCACCGGTTTCCCGGCATCGGTGTATTGCACGCTGACCCTGGCCGAGCCGGCCCCGGCTGCCTCAACTTCAACCTCGGCGTCCGCGTGGGCTACGTCCTTGTTTACGTCGCGCTGCCGGATGGCAAAGTCGGCGATGCGCACCTTGTCCCAGGCTTCCAACTGCACCGCGCTCCAGATTCCGCTGGTCACAAAGCGCGGTCCCCAGTCCCAGCCGTATTCATAAGCCGCCTTGCGAATGTAGGTTTTGGCTGCAGTCTTGGTTCTCGGCTGCCATGGGTCGCGCGCTGCAACTTCAGCTGCAGCGGTAATAGGCGATGGAAACACCACGCGGAGCAGATTCTTGCCTGCGTGCAAATGACTCTTCACCGGCACTCGCCAGATGCGGAACATATTGTCCGCTGCCAGTACCTGGGTTCCATTCACATAGACCTGCGCGGCAGCGTCCAGGCCGTTCAAGACCAGGTCGACATGGGAGCGGCCAAGCATTCCTGCCGTGGCATCGAATTCCAGCCTGTACTCCCAGCTGTCGCCTTCGATCCATTGCAATTTGGCTTCGTTGTCGCGAAAAAATGGATCGCCGATCATCTTGTTTGCCAGCAGGTCAAGGTGAACGTCTCCTGGCACAGTTGCCGGAAGCCAACCAGCTTCAGGCTCCTGCGGCGCAGCGGTGACTTGCCGAAACTGCCAACCGTAATCGAGCACCGCCACTGCGTTCACAACCGGTTTCGCCTGTGCCTGCGCAATACTGTCTCCCATCCCTGTTCCCGCTGCTACAGCGCAGCAAACTACCGCAACAATTGCCCGCATTGCACGCTCTCCAAAACCTTTCGTTGGACCATCTCCAGACACGCGAAAGCTCAATCTAAAATTCGCTGATAAGGCTATCACGCTGGCATTGCTAAAAGTCCGGCGGCAGATCACTGATGAGCGGTCAGAGTCGCCCCAAGGCGATGGACCAGGTTAGGGCGATACTCAATGAGAAGCCGCAGCCCATGCGTCAGAGAGGAAACTGGTTGGGCCGCGTCGCATATTCAGGTGCACAACGGGCACTGCTGCGGTCCATTGCTCCGCGAAAGGCGAACGCAAAACAAGAACTGTCACAGTGTGGCCGCGCTCCGCCATTCGACTTGCCGGGGCCAGCACCAGCCGTTCCGCTCCGCCCATGCCAGGAGAAGTGAGCACGGACACAATCCGCACACAGCCAAGATTCCAGAAAGAGTGTTTGCGGAACGATCATAACCCTCGAAGTCAGGCACTCCGTCGTGAGGTAGATCGTCGGCCAAAAAGTGAATCCACCGCAAACAGCCCTGGACCAAGAATTAGGATCAAAAGGGCTGCAAACCAATAGGTGTACGGCGTTGCGCCGTAGAAGTCGCTGGGATTCGACAGAACATGAGAAAAGTTGATTCGATCGTCGGGCACGCTGAGATAGGCCATGGTCATATTCACGAATAGAACGAGCGAGGTGAGCCGGGTCACGATGCCGGCAGCAAAACAAATCCCGCCGACCAGTTCGACCAGCGCAACTGCATAAGCAGTCGTTGCCGGCGCAGGCAGGTTCAGGCTGGCAAAGAACTGCGCCACCCTTCCGAGATGGGTAAGCTTTCCCCAGCCATCCTGCGCAAACTGCAAGCCCCAATACAGTCGAATGACCAGCAGCAGTGGGCTTTCGAACCAGTTCAAAGCTTTACAAGCGTTCTTGTACGCTGCACCGAGAAACTTCATCGTCGATCTCATTGTGACCCTTCTATTTTTCCAGGAGTGATTCCAGATCCGGAGCGCAGATCCACCCAAATTCAGCCCAGTTGGCAAACCAAGCCTTCACGCGCAGGGGGAGTTTCTCAGCGGAGACAGTTGAATTCCGGAAGCCTGATTCCAGCGCTTCGGCCAGCTGCAAGCCCTGGCGGATAGCAGCGAGAGTGAGGAACTCTTCCTCTTGAAGTCGCCGGTAATACACCGAAAGGTCGACGCGATGAGCGGCAACCCAGGTTCGCTTTCGCCGCAGTCCTGGCAGGTTGGCAGGCGCGGGTGAAGGGTTCTCATGCTTCTGTCCCGCCTCGCTGGTTTCGCGTTTCTGCCGGTCGTGAAGCGCCAGCACAATATCATCCGCTTCATAGTCAAGCGCCAGTAGTTGTACATGGGGCTGGAGCGAAAGCCGTGAACCGGCGTCGAGAGTCGCGATCTGGTCGAGCGTCAGAGGAGTGCGCTCCGGGCTATCGAACGCCTCCACAAGCGCCCATTCAATCCGCACCACGTCGAGCGCAAGCCGCAGCCGGCGACCGGCAAATTCCGGATGATTCGGGAGCCACTCCACAAGCTTGGAACCGAGGTTGCGCATGGTGAACGACCGGCTGGGATGGTCGGTCAGATACGCAACGGACATCGCCTCGAATGCCCGGCCTCCAATGACAGCACGCAAGGCCCTGAAGTCCTCCATGAGCGCATCAAGGAGCCGGTACCAGTATTGGCGGTTGTAGATTTCAAGCCGCTCAAATGCCGTGAGCAAGCTGTTGGGTGCAATGAAGGACCCTGCCACAGCATTCATTGAACGCCCGTCGGCAGCCTGAGCCTGCATATCCTCATCCGGAGTGAGGGGTCTCATAATCGCGGCAGCCATCTCACGCTGGATCTGCTCAAGGCTCATGGAATCTGCGCTCATAATGCAGTCTCCGCCAGCGAATGCCGATTCAGGTAGCGCTCGGCCTTCCTTGCCTCGGCGTGCACCTCATCAAAGCTCGGGATGTGATCGTCCCATTCCAGCAGCGTCGGCGTTGGGCCGCAGCGTTCAATCGCTCTTGCATAGAGATCCCAGACCGGATCAACGACCGGATGATCGTGAGTATCGAGAATGTATTTCTCATACTTCGAATGACCCGCGATGTGAATTTGGGCCACCCGATGCGCGGGAACGGCGTTCACGTACTCCATGGGCGCGAACTCGTGATTCACTGAGGAAACATAGATATTGTTGACGTCAAGAAGAATGCCGCAGTCCGCGCGTTCCACAACTTCTGTCAGAAACTCCCACTCTGTCATCTCGGAACCGGTAAATGCGGCGTAGCTGCTTACGTTCTCAACAGCTAGGGGAATCTCCAGGTAATCCTGCACCATGCGAACTCGCTCAACAGTCCTCTCCACTGCTTCCCATGTGTAGGGCAAAGGAAGCAAGTCGTGCGTATAGGTGCCGTCCACGCTGCCCCAGCAAAGGTGATCGCTGAGCCAAGGCGTCTTTGTGCGGCGAACGAGAGTCTTGAGCCGCCGCAGGTGCTCCGGATCGGGCGCGGTCACCGAACCGAAGTACATCGAGACCCCGTGTTGCACAACCCTGTATTGCTCAAGGATCCTGTCTAGCATGGCCAAGGGACGGCCCGCATCGATCATGAAGTTTTCTGAGATGATTTCGAACCAATCCACAACCGGCTTGCGCGAAAAGATGTGGTGATAGTGCGGAATGCGCAATCCGATTCCGATGCCGTGATCTTGGAACGCATTGAATCGATTGCCGGGCATCGTAGACAGTTCTCCTTGTTCAACTATGGATTGAGTAGGGCGGGAAATTCACAATGAGTCTGAGATAGGAATAGAGCAGCGAATGGCGCGGAGCAAGTCGCTGATTTCGAACTTCCCCGCGCCATAGCTGGAACAGGTGTTTAGACGAACGCCGGTGGCTTCGACCCGTCAGTTGCGCACCCGCCTTTGCCCTTGCAGGAATTCTTGCCCTTGCAGCCCTGGTCGCCGGTGGAGCAGCCGCCCGTGCCCTTGCAGCCATTCTTGCCCTTACAGGAGTGCTTGGCAGGAGGGGTTTGGTCTTGGCTGGTGTAGCGCAGGCCAGCCTTGCTGTTGTTGGCCTTCGCCGAACCCTGGGTGGCTGCGTGGGCCGCGACGGCGGTCCCGCCCACCAGGCCGGAAAGCGCCGCTGTCAAAAGGAGAGCATTCAGTTGGTTCTTCATCATCATTTGACCTCATTGGGGGTTTAGGGCGGATGGGGTCCGCCGGTTGCAGACCTGCGGGTTCATTCAAACGGCTCCCGCTTCCTTGTCTGTTACGCATCCTATGACTCCACTGCCGGAGGAAAGGTTACAGAGAAAATCCTGAACTTCAAATATGAATTTCCTATGGCCCGTCCTCACTGCTCAAAGTACGCTTCAATCGAGTATTTGGATTGGACCGCTCAACCTGTTATTTTTACCCTGTCTTAGCCAGGGCCGTTCCAGAGGTGTGCCGGGATCGGGAGGTAGTTTGGAAACCGCAAAAGGAATGCGTATCTTGACCGCCACAAGTCTCGTGCTCGCGGTGCTGCAAAGCTTGTGTACTGCCATCCTGACCATCAGCGGCATACGAATGGCGATTGGACTCGGCGCTCTGGCGGCTTCAAGTATCTCGGCACCGATCCTCGGATTTCATGCGGATAGGATGCGCATCCCAATGCTGGCGTTGGCCGTGATCGGGGCACTTGTGAACCTTTTTGTGCTGGCCTGGATCTGGTGGCTGCGATCCAGGCCCTCAGCGCAATGGAGGAAGCGCGAAATCAGCAAAAAAGAACGACGCTCCGAGCGGATCCAGGTTGCTTTGGCAATCCTGACACTCGTCCTTGTGGGGGTCGAAAGCTGGTCCCACATCATCATTCACAGGGCCCCGCCATCGCCGGCAGCGCACTCCAGCGCATCTTGATTCTTCAAGATTCGATCAAGTCCCGGACAGTTCCAATTCGCTTTCCAGGCGGGTATGCAGACGCTCGCTGAAGCCCACAGGGAGCTCAAAGACACGGTCGTCAGCAACCAGAACCACGATGTTCCGTGTTGAATCCAATACCGCCGAACAGATTTCGCACGTCTCCAGATGGCGGTCGATTTCGGCGCGCAGTCCCTGGTCCACCTCGCCATCGATGTAAGCGGAGATGTGTTCCCACACGTGTTTGCAGTCAATCCTCATGCGCCCCACCCAAAAAGCCCTTTTCGCTTGGGCGCAAGCCCTTTCAATCGCGGTGCCAGATCTCTCTGCAGCAGTGCTCGCGCCCGGTGCAATCGGACCTTCACGGCCCCCTCGCTGACATCCAGCGCCGCCGCGGTTTCCTTGACATCCATCTCTTCGATGTCCCTCAGCAACACAACGTTACGGTAAATCTCAGGCAATCCCTCAATTGCCTTGCGCAGCATCGCCCCTAACTCCTTCCGTTCAAGTGTCTGAGAGGGTATCTCTCGCCAACTTGTCAAAATAGCCGGGGTAAAGTCGCCTGCCTGTTCGTCTAACCGGGCATCCAGTGAGTCTTCGCGACGCGTTGCTGCCTTGCGCAGCCTTCCCAGACCTTCATTCCGCGCAATCGAAAGCACCCAGGTGCGGAATTGCGCGTCCCCGCGAAAATTCTTCAAGTTCTGATAGACCTTGATCGCTGTTTCTTGAGCGGCATCCTCAGCCTCTGTCTCGTTTCGCAGCAGCGAGAACAGCAGAAAATAGACAGGCCGCTCGCAGGGCTGGATCAATTCGTGGAACAAATGCTTCTCGCCCGCGAGGATCCTGCGGATGCATTCAGCCTCGAATTGAGGATTCGGAACCGCTTTCATTGAAAGCCTGAAGGCAGAAGCAAGCTGGGGTAAGTCGTCCTGCCCGAGTTGCAATGCCACTGAACAGAACTATAGCGTGGACGCCCTGGCACGCGATCGCGGATCGCCGGCCGGCCAAAGCGGACTAACTCGAATGATCCGGTCTCTGCGCAAGATCTATTTAGGTTCGACTCCAAACCAATGTTGCCTCAAATGTAAGTTTTTGGATTAAAAAGAATCCTTGTACTCAAATTACAAATTGGGCTGTACAATCTCCACGAGGAGACCCATGGCCGGAGACATTCAACTTACGTGCAGCGATTGCGGGCAGGACTTCAGCTTCACCGCCGCTGATCAGGCGTTCTTTCAGGAACGCGGTTACTCGACCCCAAAGCGTTGCAAGACTTGCCGTCAGGCAAAGAAGAACGACCAGGGGGGCTCCGGCTACCGTTCGGCTCCGGCACAGGGAACACCTGTGATTTGTTCGGGTTGCGGTCAGCCTACAACAGTGCCTTTTGAACCTCGTGGTGATCGCCCGGTCTTTTGCCGGG
>CAZTLV010000007.1:0-116226 GCA_964614635.1 uncultured Occallatibacter sp. | reverse complement strand
GTTTGCCGATGACGTCGCGGTAGCGATCGGTATCGTGCGTCTTCAGGTAATCCAGCAGGCGGCGGCGCTTGCTGACGAGCATCAACAATCCACGACGGGAAGCATGATCCTTTTTGTGGGTTTTAAAGTGCTCGGTCAATTCACCAATCCGCTCACTCAGAATCGCGATCTGGACTTCCGGCGAACCGGTGTCCGAATCATGGGTGCGGAAGCGTTCAATCAGGGTTGTTTTCTTAGCAGTCGCCAGCACGGCGTGTGTTACTCCTCTTGTCTTCTCAGGTCCACTCTTAAGTGTCTAAAGTGAGATTACCATGAATAGTCGACCCAGCGCCATTCAGAGGCCGGTTGGAACCTTGCAGCAAACCCAGCCGCATCAAGCAGTCTACGGCCGAAGAGGTGGCTAGAATGCGCTCGTTAGGGACCCCCTGGATTCGGTATTCCCCTCGCTAGACCATGCTACTGATCGCCTGTGAGCCAGTAATTTGCCCGGGCAACAATGTGCGCCCCGTAATCCTGCTTAGTCTTTACCCGAATCGTGTGCAGCCCCGGACTAGGGTCGGAAGGGCTGAAGGTGAGTAGATAACGGTTCCGCGCATGTTTGGCCGCATCGACCACTCGCGCCTCAAAGCCTTTATCACCTGTGAAGGACGTGTACTCGCCGCCGCTCATGTGCGCCACTTCATTCGAGACATTCTTCTTGAATGCCTGCACCACCATTGCCAGGGCCGAAACCATATTCATGGTCCGGTCGCCTCCGGAGTCCTTAAGGTCGTGAAGAAGTTCTGCCCGTGAGGGGGAAAACGACACGCTTAGCACCAGCACGTCCGACCTGCCGATCTTCTCGATCAACTGCTCCGGCTTGGTGTGCTTACTGCCGTGGTCGCGCTCCTCGCTGATCAGCAGCAGAACGCGGCGATACTCCTTCGGCTGCGTCTCCAACAGATCAACGGCGTAGCTCACCGTATCCAGAATCGCATCGCCGCCATTGCCCGGGTCCAGATGCTTCAGGGCGTCGTCCACATCCTCGCTGGAATGCGTGTAATCAACAATCAGACGCGGCTTCGAATCAAACCCGACCAGGGCCGCCTGGCTCCTGCCATCGGAAAGGAATAGATCGAGCAGCGGACCGAGTTTTGCCAATTTGTCGAATTCCAGAACGCTGGCTCCGCCCTCTTCGACAGCCACGACCAGCGACACCGGGGCATTGTCCATCTCCTCCTGCACCCGTATCTTTTGCGGAACCCCATTGTCCTCAAGCACGAAGTCGTCCTGCTTCAGTCCGTACACGATGCCTCCGCCGTGTTTCTCCACCAGCGTGGGCACCAGCACCTCATTGGCTGTGACACGCAGAGACGGGGCGTCGCTATGGGCGGATGGAAAAGGAGCGGGAGGTTCCGCTGGAGGCATTTCCTGCGCAGCCGCTACAAATGCCGAGACTAGAACATTTGCGAGGATGCCTCGTTGAAACCAGATTCTTGATGACCTCATGAGAGAAGAGCTCCGACAGCAGAGATACGCGCCCGGGATCCTAAATCCGCTTGCGCACTTCCCTGTCCAATTGACCGGTCCAAATAAGAAAACTCAATAGCTCCCAGCGCGAGGCCCAGACGAACCCGAGAACTGCACTTGTGGTCAACGACTCCGCCTTCTGGCCGGAATAGGTTTCGATTCGCCAGCGTAAATACTCACTCCGCCATGGGGCTAGCCGATGGCCGCGCGTCGCATTCCACACAAATCGAATTGGAGCAAACAAGTTGGAGCCCTCTCCTGAAAGTATAGACGGACACGGGTGGCGAAATGCGCTATTGCAACTTGCTGAACTGGCTGTTCGAGGCAGATTCGAGCTGCGCGATCACATCCTCAAGCGCAGTCTGCTGGGTTTCAGCAAGGGAAAGATGCGCGGCGACAGGGGCCACATCTGCCTGCATCAGGTTGGTCTGTGCTGTGGTCAACTGGGTTTGGTCGGTGCTGACAGCGTCAGATGCGGCGGTGAGGTGGGTGATGGAGTTGTCAATGGTCACCCTCGGCTGGGAAACATGATTCATTGCCGTGCTCAATGCTTCCGTATCGCTCACAGCCTGTGCCGTATCGGCGGAGCCGCTTGTGCAGTCGGCCACCAGGCTGTTCAATGCGGCGAATACATTACTTGCAAGCCCGCTGGCAGCAAAAATCTGGCTCCGGGGACGTTCAATTGTATCTTCTGTCCATTCGGCGTTTGCAAATAGTTCACATCCATGTCGCCGTTATAGGTGGTGGTGGCTGGCGAGGTGCTCGTATTTGTATTGAATGGCGTCGTCGATGCGCCGACGCCGGATTTCTCAGACACCCGCGCCAATTTGGCCGCCGGCGCCAACGGTGATTGCGAGGTAGCCATCTGTGCGGGTTCATGCAGCTAGGTGTCCGGAAACAATGCAAAGCAATTGGAAAGAACCCATCACTGTGCCGGACTACGCGCCGCCCATCCACCTCAACCCGCTTCGCTGCTACACTGGACAGGAGAGCCAAGTGAGCATTCTGCGCCGGTGATGCGCAGGAATCAGTGCGAATTGAGGGCAGGAACATGTCTGAGCAAAACGAAAACAAGAACTTTGCATCCACCAGCTTGCGGCTGAAGGTGGGCCTGGCAGAAATGCTCAAGGGCGGCGTCATCATGGACGTGATGAACGTGGAGCAGGCGCGCATCGCCGAGGAATCCGGTGCAACCTCTGTGATGGCGCTGGAGCGCGTACCGGCGATGATCCGCGCGGAAGGAGGCGTGGCGCGCATGGCCAAGCCGAGCCTGATCAAGCAGATCATTCAGGCGGTTTCCATCCCAGTAATGGCCAAGGCACGGATCGGGCACTTTGCCGAGGCACAAATTCTGCAGGAGCTGGGCGTCGACTTCATCGACGAAAGCGAAGTCCTCACTCCCGCCGACGAAGCCCACCACATTGACAAACATGCGTTTACCACCCCGTTTGTCTGTGGCGCACGCAATCTTGGCGAAGCCCTGAGACGCATTGCCGAGGGGGCTGCGATGATCCGCACAAAAGGCGAGGCGGGCACTGGCGATGTAGTCCACGCAGTCCAGCATATGCGACAGATTACACGGGAGATGCGCGCGCTCACCGTGCTTTCAGAACAGGAACTCTACGCAGCGGCCAAGGACCACCAGGCTCCCTACGAGCTGATTCGTATGGTCGCTCAGACCGGCAAACTCCCAGTGCCCAACTTTTCTGCCGGCGGGATTGCAACGCCTGCCGATGCGGCGCTGATGATGCAACTGGGCGCTGAGGCCATCTTTGTGGGATCCGGCATATTTATGAAGGAGCGCGCCACTCCGCTCGATGTCGAAAACGACCCGAAGGAACGCGAGGAGGCGGTCAGCCGCGCCAAGGCAATTGTGGCCGCCACGACGCACTACAACGATCCCAAAATTCTTGCTGAAGTCTCCGAACAGGTTACAGGAACCATGAAGGGGTTGGCTGCCGCCGCCATAGACGAATCGCAATTGCTGCAAACTCGCGGCTGGTAGCCAACTGCTTCGGGGTCGACACTCCCTGATTGCCTGCCCTGCGGCGCGGCTTTCCACCCGTCAGCCGCAGGAATGCGCAGGGCATCGGCGCAACATGGCCAGATTCTAACTATTCACAGGAGTGCATGGCTTGACCGAGCAACGCGCCCTGCCGCGAATTGGCGTATTGGCAATTCAAGGTGACTATGCCGCTCATGCGGACGCGCTGGCCGAGGTTGGCGCGGCGCCACAAGAAATACGCAAGCCAGAACAACTGGCTGGTCTGCATGGCCTGATTTTGCCCGGTGGCGAATCAACCACCATCCTTCGATTCCTTGACAAACATGGCTTTTTTGAATCCTTGCGAGAATACTCTGCTACCCACCCCGTATTCGGCACTTGCGCGGGAGCCATTCTGCTGTCGCGCGAGGTAAGGAGTCCCGCCCAGCGGAGTATGGGAATCCTGGATGCCGTGGTCGAGCGCAACGCCTACGGACGGCAGATCGACTCGGCCATTCTGACAGCCGACACCACGTTGCCGGGCGGGCCGCTGGAGATGGTGTTCATTCGCGCTCCGCGCATCGTCGAGATCGGGCCTGGCGTTCAGGTGCTGGCGCTGCGCGATGGCTTCCCCGCTCTGGTCAGGCAGAACCATATCATGGCGGCAACTTTTCACCCTGAGCTATCTGTTGACCGCAGGGTCCACAAGCTGTTCGTCGAAATTGTGGCCCAGTCCTCTTGAACTCCCGCCGCTTCAAGCTGAATCGTTCCAGCTACATCCACTCGCTCTTGTTTTGCGGGATCAATCCTGGTTACAAATTACAAAAAATCCATCGGATTCTGTGTGCACCCAAACCGAAGTGAGTGTAGTCTCATCTTCACAGAGGCCCTGTATGCCTTCCACATTTACCAGGACACCGGCCGAAACAGAACGGAAGGAGCCAGGAATTGGCGGCAAGCCGCCTGTCGATCGGCGTCCGACCGGCGGCGGTGGTGGAGGCGGGGACGACGACTGGAAGAATGAACGGCACGGCCCCAGGGAGCGTCTCCACCGCATCAGGTTCTTCCTCTTTTCCGCCCTTGCTGCGGACATGATTTTCTTTGCTGTGCTGGTGCTGGTGTTTTTCGCCCGCCAGGCGGGAATGTTGATGGATCCCCGCACCCACGTCTTTACCGGCGACTGGCACCCGATTACGATACCCCGGATCTTGTATTTAAATACCTTGGTGCTATTGCTGAGCACCTTGACCATCGAGCGCGCCCGCAGAAATATCTTTAGAGAAATCGATGTGCTGGAGGAGTGGCTGGGACTCGGCCTCCCGGCCCTGCGCCGCACCATCCCCTGGGTCGGCGGCTCCCTGCTGCTTGGAGTTTTGTTTCTCGCCGGCCAATTTGCGGCCTGGCACAAGTTGACATCAGTGGGCTTCGGATTCGATCGAACGTCTGTAACCCCGGCAAGCTACTTCTTTTACCTCATCACCGGTCTGCACGCCGCACATCTCTTGCTGGGCGTGCTTGGGCTCATCTTCTGCCTTTGCGCCCTCGCCAGATTCAAACGAGTTGAAAATCGACAGATCGCCGTGGATGTAACTGCCTGGTATTGGCACACCATGAGCTTGGCGTGGCTTCTGCTTTTTGCTGTGCTCGCTCTGGGACAGTAGTCAACTGGGGCTGCTCTAGAAAGCCTGTTTGCTGGAGGCTGCTTTACAAGCGGGGCTCCTTGATTGCTCGATGGTGAAAGAATGCATGCCAGCGCTCGCCAAAGCTGACGATCGCAGGGCACTGGTAATACACTTCGCGGTTGCAGGCCATCAGAATCTGCGTAGCCTGTAGCTGGGGATTGTCAGTCGTAATGGGCGCATCGCCGTGAATGAATTCATCGGTCAGATACTCGATAGCGTGGCCCAGAATCTCAAGCGCGTGTCCTTCTTCGGGTGTGATCCGACGTCGGTGAAAGCCGCGGACGCGGACTGTTGCAACCGGCCTTACAGCGGGAGCAAAAAAGCCACTTGATGTTGATGCGGCCATGGTTTCAATCCTCATGCGGTTCTTCGGCATCTCCACAATTCCAAACAGATGACAAACGTAACCGCTGACGCACAGTCCTAAAGACGGAATGAGTGTCTTTTGGTGATGCCCCTGGCGATAATTTGCTTCCGCCGTTCCTCACCTCCGCCTTGACGGAAGGCGGCTGAAAACCTAAGCTCAAACCAGCGTCCTGTTTGACCGGAGTCTCTTCCCGTTCCTTTGGACTGGGCGCAATCTAGCGGACTCATTTCAGACTGGGCAGCGATGAACCCCACCCCCTATTACTGGCAGTACTTACCGCTATTCATGCAAATCGTTGCGGTATTCCTGCTTGGCCTGGGGATGGTCATCGGATCGTGGTTTGTTGGGCGGCATCGCAATTCTGCCACCAAGCTTGCCGCGTATGAGTGCGGAATCGTTGCTGTGGGCGATGCTCGCCAGCGCTTCAGCGTGCGATTCTACCTGGTCGCAGTTTTGTTCATCCTGTTCGACGTGGAAGCGGTCTTCATGATGCCGTGGGCCGTGGTTTATCGAAAACTTCCCCAGATCACCGGTTCTCCGCTCTTCGGGTTCTGGGAGATGGTCGTCTACCTGGGTTTTGTTGCCGTCGGCCTCTATTACATCGTGCGCAAGGGTATCCTGAACTGGAGCCAGGACAAGGCGGACCTCTAGGATGAGCGCACAAGACAGATTCATCGGCAAGGGAGCTGTGCTCGCGGGTATCCCCGAGCACCCTGCCATCAAAGCCATTCTTGCCTGGAACCCGCAGGCACTTAGCGATGCATGCTTTGACCGAAGCGAATTGACGCTGACCATCGTTGCGGATGAGATTCGCGGTGCCGCAGCCACCGTCCAGGCAGCTGGGTACAACTTTTTTGAAGACATGACGGCGGTCGACTGGTTCCCTTCCTCACCACGCTTTCAATTGAGCTACCACATCCTTTCCCACTCCTTGAAGGAACGCATCCGTCTGCGTGTTCTGGTTGACGAACAACGCTCTTCCGTCGATTCCATTACTCAGGTCTGGCCCTCAGCCAATTACTACGAGCGCGAAGTCTTTGATCTCTTCGGCCTGCGCTTTGAGGAGCATCCGAATTTGCGCCGGATCATGATGCCCGATGAATGGGTGGGACATCCGCTGCGCAAGGACTATCCGGTGGAGGGATACCGCTAAATGACGGACGTGATCGGTACACCTATCCTTGAAGCCCCCGTTGCCCAGGGCGCCAAAGACCAGCACATGGTCCTGAATATGGGCCCGCAACATCCCGCAACACACGGTGTTCTGCGCCTGGTGCTTGAAATCGACGGCGAGATTGTGGTCCGGATCTATCCAGAAGTTGGATACCTGCACACCGGCATTGAGAAGACCTGCGAGGCCAAGTTCTATCAGCAAGTCGTGCCCATGACCGACCGGATCAACTACCTTGACCCTCTGTCAAACAACTTGTGTTACGCGCTTGCGGTCGAGAAGTTGCTGGACCTTCAGATTCCAGAAAAGGCGCAATGGCTCAGGGTTTTGCTGGCCGAGTTGAGCCGTCTGAATTCACATCTGATCTGGCTTGGGACCCACGCCATGGATATTGGCGCGCTCACTGTGTTTCTCTACACGTTCCGCGAGCGCGAAGACATTCTGAGGCTTTTTGAAGCGGTGGCCGGTCAGCGCATGATGACCAGCTATATCCGTATTGGCGGCCTGGCCATGGAGCCGCCACTCGACTTTCTTGACCGCGTGCAGGCCTTCGTCCGGACTTTCCCTGAAAAGATCGATGAATACGCCAACCTGCTCACCGGCAATCCGATCTTCAAGGGCAGGTTGAAGGGTGTGGGCTATCTTTCGGGTGCAGATGCCATTGCACTCGGCGTTACCGGCCCCCCGATGCGCGCCTCAGGCGTCGATTTCGACACGCGCAGGGATATGCCCTATTCCAGCTACGAGAAGTTTCAATTTCAGGTGCCGATTTCGACTTATGGAGATTGTTGGGCTCGTTACGAGGTCAGGCTCATCGAGATGCGCGAAAGCGTCAAGATCATCCAGCAGGCGCTGGACGGAATGCCGGAGGGACCGGTCAAGGCGGATGCTCCCAAGATAGTCTTGCCGGACCGGGAAAAGATGAAGACGCAGATGGAAGCGCTGATCCATCATTTCAAAATTGTCACGGAAGGATTTGAAGTGCCGGCTGGCGAGGTTTACCAGGGCATTGAAGCGGGCCATGGACAGACCGGCTACTATGTGGTTTCAGACGGCACTGCCAAGCCATACAGGGTGCATATGCGTTATCCGTCCTTTGCAACTTTGCAGGCGCTTGAAACCATGTGCAAGGGCAGGATGCTGGCTGACGTGGTTGCCGTGATCGGGTCCATCGATATTGTGCTTGGAGAGATTGACCGTTGAGCGGTGTTGGCGGAGATGTATTTGCAGAGCTCTGGGTTTCGCTTGCTTCTCTGCTCCGCAGCTACACTGCGGCGCACGGGCTGAACGGCAAACGGCAGGCAACGGTCGAATTGGGCGCAGAGCATATTCTTGTGCGGCGCGGAGACGAATGGCTGGATTTGCGTCGCAGCGGCCCGGTAGTGAACTGGAAACGAGAAGATGGCAGGGCTGGAAAACTGGAATTTACTCAACACGGGCAATTGCAGGGCGAGGCAGGCGAGGAAGAGATGGATATTGCGGCAGAAGCGTGGGCGCAGGACCTGATGCGGGAGTTGCCTCGATGAGCCCTGAGACCATGACGCTGTTTTCGCCCAGGCTGGCGGCGCGATTTGACGCGCTGGTCCAGAAGTACCCGCTGAAGCGCTCGGCACTGATTCCCATGCTCCTGTACGCGCAGGACGAGATTGGCTACCTTTCAGACGCGGTTGTGGCCGAAGTAGCCCACCGGATTGGCATCACCGAGCTCGAGGTTCGCAATGTGGCAACCTACTATTCCATGCTGCGCTTCAAGCCGGCGGGCAAATACAACGTGCAGGTATGCACCAACATCAGCTGCATGCTGCGCGGAGCGTACGAGGTGTACGAGCGCTTTCAGGAAGAGTTGGGGATCGGGCACAAAGGCGTCACTGCGGACGGAGTCTTCTCGCTCGAAGAGGTTGAGTGCATCGGAGCCTGTTGCTGGGCTCCGGCCATCCAGGTCAACTACGACTTTCATGACGAGCTCTCTCCTGAGCTTGTGCCGTGCCTGATTGCACGCTATCGCGGCAAGCCGGGCGCAGAGAAGCAGGCTTCCCATGCCTAGGCTGGTTTCACATCCGGATGAAGTCAAGATTGTGACCCGGCGCTTTGGTCTGGGCGCGGCCGAAATCGATCGCTATATCGAGCTGGGCGGCTATGTATCCGCGAAGAAGTGTCTCGACGAAGGGTCTGACTGGATCATCAACGAGATGAAGACAAGTGGGTTGCGCGGCCGCGGCGGCGCCGGCTTCCCGACCGGGATGAAGTGGTCATTCGTTCCCAAGAAATCAGACAAACCCAAGTACGTTCTGGTCAATGGCGACGAAAGCGAGCCTGGAACCTGCAAGGACCACTTGATCTTCCTGCACGATCCGCATGCAGTAATTGAAGGTACCATCATTGCCGGTCTTGCCATTGGTGCGAAAGTGGGATTCATTTACTTGCGGGGAGAATATCGCTATCTGATCGAAATTGTCGAAAAAGCGGTTGCCGATGCCTACGCCAAGGGCTTTCTCGGAAAGAACATTTTCGGTTCCGACACGGAATTCCAGATCATCATCCAGAGTGGCGCCGGCGCGTATGAGGTTGGTGAAGAATCGGCATTGATGGAGTCGCTCGAGGGCAAGCGCGGTATTCCGCGCATCAAGCCACCCTTCCCAGCAGTGGTAGGGCTCTACGGCGGCCCGACGGTGATCAATAATGCCGAGACCATCGCCACCGTGCCCCACATCTTCGAAATGGGCCCGGGGGAATACGCCAAGGTGGGATCGGAACGCAATGGCGGAACGCGGCTCTTCAGCATCAGTGGCCACGTCGAGCGCCCCGGTGTGTATGAATTGCCGATGGGCTACAACCTGAAAAAGATGATCTACGAAGTGGCAGGCGGCGTTCGCGGCGGGCGCAAGTTGAAAGCCGTGGTTCCCGGCGGATCGTCTACTCCCGTACTGCTGCCCGCAGAGATTGAAAACCTGGGGATGGATTTCGACCAGGTCGGCAAGGCGGGCTCCATGCTCGGCTCAGGCGGAGTGGTGGTGATCGATGACCAGACCTGCATCGTCGAGTTTGCGCTGCGCACCGTCAGCTTTTACCAGCACGAGAGCTGCGGTTGGTGCATCCCCTGTCGTGAAGGCACAGACTGGCTGAAGAAGTCATTGACCCGCTTCCACGCAGGGTTTGGAGTGGCCAAGGACATCGACAACATTCAATACCTTGCTGAAAACATGATGGGACGCACCTTCTGCCCGCTTGGTGATGCGGCAGCCATGCCCACGCTGGGGTTTGTGAAGAAATTCCGCAAGGAATTTGAGGATCACCTGAACGGACAGCCATGCCCGTTCGCAAAACACGTAGAACTGGCCGTAATTTAAGGGCTCTGGAGACGAATGGCGGACGTAACCTTCACTGTCGATGGCAAGAAACTCACCGCATCTGCGGGGACGCTGCTGATTGATGCGTGCCGCAAAGCGGGGATTGAGATACCAGCGTTCTGCTATTACCCCGGGCTCAGTCTTCAGGCGGCCTGCCGCATGTGCGTGGTCCGCCAGGAAAAGGTGCCCAAGCTGCAGACCGCGTGCACCACCATCGTCGCCGAGGGCCAGGTCTTTACCACCGAATCGCCGGAAATTGCACAAGCACGCAAGGCGACAATAGAACTCCTGTTGGGCAACCATCCCCTCGACTGCCCCGTCTGCGACGCCGGCGGCGAATGCGAACTGCAGGACATGACCTTCAAGTACGGCGCGGGCGAAAGCCTCTACGCCGAGGCCAAGCAACATCGCGAAGAACAGCAGTGGTCTCCAGCCGTCTTCTACGATCGTCCCCGCTGCATCCTCTGCTACCGGTGCATTCGCATGTGCGGCGAAGGCATGGATGTCTGGGCGCTGGGCGTGCAAAATCGCGGCGTGAGTTCGGAGATTGTCCCCAACGGCCTTACGCCGGACGGCCAGAGTGGCCAGTTGGACTGCGAGCAGTGCGGCATGTGCATCGACGTTTGCCCGGTAGGCGCGCTCACCAGCGGGAGCTACCGCTACAAAACCAGGCCGTGGGAGATGAACCACGTTTCGACCGTTTGTACCCACTGCGCCGACGGATGCAAGGTGACATTGGGTGTCCGCCAGGTGAACGACGGCTCAGAGATCGTCCGCGCCGACAATCGTGACAAGAGCGGAATCAATGGCGACTTTCTATGCGCGAAGGGCCGTTTCGCCTTCGACTTTGTTGAAAGCCCAAAGCGTCTTTCCAAGCCTCTTGTCCGCAGCGCCGCAGGCAAGTTGGAGCCGGCCACCTGGGAGCACGCATTGCGTTTAGCTGCGGGCAAGCTCAAGGAGATTCTCGACACCCGGGGTGGCGCGGCTATCGGCGTCATTGGCTCCAACCAGACCACGAACGAAGAAAACTACCTGCTGCAGAAATTTGCGCGGACCGTTTTGCAGACCAACAACATTGATCACGAGCGAAGCACGGATTACGCGGCATTCGCCCATGCGCTTGCCGGGCACCCGGACAAGACCGCGGGGCTCCGGGATATCGCATGTGCTCCGGCCATTCTGCTGATCGGCGGAGATCCGACAAACGAGCATCCGCTCCTGGCTTGGAACCTGCGAACCAACGTGCGCCTGAATCGTGCCCGTCTTTACGTGGCAAATGCGAATTCCATCAAGCTCGAGCGCCAGGCCAGGGCCACACAAACGCTGCCCCCGGACGGCTACAAAGACCTGCCCACTTTCCTCGATGCAGGCGCTGGCGAACTTGCCAAGGCGATTCTGGCCGAGGAGTCGCTCGTGGTTATCTTCGGCCAGGAGTATCGCGGCGCAGCGATCGAAACGCTTGTTCAATGGGGACTGAAGCGCGGCAATGTCCGCTTCGCCTTCCTCGGCGACCAGGCAAATTCACGCGGCGCTGCCGACATGGGGCTCTTCCCTGATCTGCTTCCCGGCTATGTGCCTGTTTCCGCTCCCGGAGCCTTTGCGGAATATCCGAACCTGTCCTCGAAGCCGGGCATGGATTGGCGCGAGATGTGCGACGCAGCGGGCATGGGAAAGATGAGCGCATTGCTTATGGTCGGTTCAAATCCTATGGAGAGTCTCGGCCTTGTAAACTCTAATCCGTTCAAAAACACATTCGTCATCGTTCAGGACATCTTTCTCACCGAAACGGCTGCGATTGCTGATGTCATCTTCCCCGCTGCGAGCCTCTATGAAAAGACCGGTACGGTTACCAACACCTACGGTGATGTGCAGTTGGTGAAGAAGGCCGCAGACCGCGCAGGCGTAAAGCCGGATTTTGAGATCCTGGTTCGGCTGGCAGGCGGCATGGGGGCGGACGTGAAAGCATTGGTCCCCTTCGGCAAAGGCAACGTGACCGCTGACCTGGGCCAGTCTCGCGGCGCACAGTCCGGCGAGGCTGACCGGCATTCGGTTTGGCTGGCCGCAAACAATCTTGAACCCAAACTCAGCCCGTTCGATCCGATGGCCCTATTTGACGAGATCGCCCGGCTGGTACCGGGCTATGCCGTTGACAGGATCAACCTATTCGGCGGTAACGAGGTGCGCACGGAGCCAGGATTTGTGCCCGTCGCCGCTCTCGCATCGGCAGCTTCAACATTGCTTACCCCGGCGCACGACGGACTATTCACCTCTGGGACGCTCGGCCACTACAGCCCGGCGCTCCAGGAACTCGAACGGCACCAGGCACATGAATTGACTGAATCCGCAGCCGACTAACGAAGGCTGCGTACGGGAATTGGCAGAGCAAGAGAGGCAGAGAGCAAGTGACGATCTTACAATTCTTTCTTTGGAGCCTGCTGAAAGTTGCCGTGGTGACGGTGGTGATGCTCATGGCCGTCGCGTACACTGTGCTGCTGGAACGCAAACTGGTGGGCCGAATCCAGAATCGGTGGGGACCTACCCGTGTGGGACCCTTTGGGTTGCTGCAGCCGCTGGTGGATGGCGCAAAGTCATTTCTCAAAGAGGACGTGATTCCCAGCGGGGTCTACAAGCCGCTCTATATTCTTGCTCCCATCATCTCGCTCGGTTGTGCGCTTATATCGATTGCGGTGGTCCCTTTCGGTGAACCGAACGCCGGGCAAGCCGCCTTGAAGCTCCCGGCCGGCATGCATCTCTTCGAGATTTCCGATGTCAATATCGGGCTGCTGGTGATTCTGGGAATCACTTCCATTGGGGTTTACGGCGTTGCGCTTGCCGGGTGGTCGTCCAACAACAAGTACTCCCTGCTTGGCTCGCTTCGCTCCTCCGCGCAACTGATCAGTTACGAGCTTGCGCTGGGACTTTCGCTCGTTGGCGTTGTCATCCGTGCCGGCTCCTTTAACTTGCGCGTCATTGTCGAGCAGCAAGCCACCATGGGCATGTTCAGCTGGAACATCTTCGGCGGTCTGCAATTTGTGGCCTTTTTTATCTACCTGACCGCGGCCTATGCTGAGACCAACCGCTCTCCTTTCGACATGGTTGAGGCGGAGAGCGAACTGGCCGGCGGATACAACGTTGAGTACAGTTCGATGAAATTCGCCATGTTCTTCATGGCCGAATACGCAAACATGATCACCGTAGGCTGCGTGGCGACCCTGCTGTTTCTGGGTGGCTGGACCAGCCCCTTCGGCAACCTGATTCCGCCGCCTGAAAACATCCTGGTTCATGCCCTGTTTCCCATCTTCTGGTTTGTCGCCAAGGTCTTTTGCTTTCTTTTTCTTTACGTTTGGGTCAGGGGAACGCTGCCGCGCTTTCGTTATGACCAGCTCATGAACTTTGGCTGGCGTTATTTGATGCCGATTGCCATTTTGAACATTGTGGCCACAAGCCTTTGGTTTGCGTACCACTGATTTACAATCGGGAAGGATTTCAAACTGTTATTCCCGGAATCAGGCACGCAGTTTGTGCGCAATGCTCCGCCGTTCTTCCCATTAACCAGCCGGGTTCTGCATACCGGCTCTAGCCGCTGAACCAGGGAACGATGCACCTGATCCTGTTCTTCCTGTTTGCCGGATTCTGCCTGGCCGGGGCCATCAACCTCCTGCTCCAGAGCCATCCCATCAACAGTGCCTTGTCACTGATTGTTGTCATGACGTCTTTGGCGGTGCTGTATCTGTTGCTGGGCGCGGAATTTCTCGCCGCGGCCCAGGTGATTGTCTATGCCGGCGCCATTATGGTCCTGTTTACATTCGTCGTGATGCTGCTCAATGCGGGCCGGGAAGAGCGCACCATGGGCAGCCGAACAGCCCGCCCTGTCGGCTTTCCCGCTGTCGTGGCCATTCTCGGCGTCATTGCCACCGTCATTCTCAAAGCGCAAGGTTTAGGAGTTGCATCGCTCGGAGACGGTCTTACCACCACCGAGGACCTGAGCCGAATCCTGTTTACCGAACTGCTTCTGCCGTTTGAAGTCACCTCGGTCCTCATCCTTATCGCGATTCTCGGCGCGGTCGCCCTCGCCCGACACGGCCATGGTGACCCGGAAACAGATCGGGAGAGGACGGCAGCCAAGTGAATTCCCTCCTTTCTCAAGATGTTCCCCTGTCCTGGTACCTGATTCTCAGCGCCATGCTGTTTTCGCTCGGCGTCCTCGGCTTCCTCATCAAGCGCAACCTGATCACCGTCTTCATGTCGATTGAGCTGATGCTCAACGGCGTCAATCTCTCCTTTGTGACCTTCGCCCACCAGTGGCACGCGGTGAAAGGCCAGATATTTGTCTTCTTTGTCATGATGGTGGCAGCTGCGGAAGCTGCTGTGGGACTGGCCATCATCATTGCTGTGTTCCGCGCCCGTGCAACCCTGGCCGTCGACCGTATCGACCTGATGAAACTATGAACGGACCTCTTCATCTCTGGCTGATTCCGCTGCTGCCCTTCGCGGGGTTCCTAATCAATGGGCTCCTCGGCCGTCGGCTGCCGAAATGGCTTGTGACCATAATTGCGCTGCTCGCTCCGCTAGGGTCGTTTGTTGCAGTTGTTGGAAATGCCTTCGGCATGTTCAGCGACATGCCGATGCCCGCCTCGTTTCCTGTTGTCGAAACCTTCGGCCAATGGATCAATGTCGGCACCCTCCACATCGACTTCACCTTCGTGCTCGACCAGCTCTCGCTCGTCATGTTGCTCGTGGTCACCGGAGTTGGCTTCCTGATCCACATCTACTCCGTCGGCTACATGCACGATGAAGAAGGCTACGCGCGCTACTTCGCCTACCTCAACCTGTTCCTCTTCTTCATGACCGTGCTGGTGCTGGCCGGCAATGCCCTGCTGATGTTTGTCGGCTGGGAGGGCGTCGGCCTGGCGTCCTACCTGCTGATCGGCTTCTACTTCAAGAAGACCTCTGCGGCCGATGCCGGCAAGAAGGCCTTCATCGTTAATCGCATCGGCGACTTCGGCTTCCTCATCGGCATGTTTCTGCTGCTGGCGAATATCGGCACCCTCACTTTCAGTGAGATCGCTGCCAAACTTGCCGCGAACCCCGGCTGGCAGGGCGGCATTCTCACCACCATCGCCCTCTGCCTGCTGCTTGGCGCTACCGGCAAAAGCGCGCAACTTCCGCTCTACATCTGGCTGCCGGACGCCATGGAAGGCCCGACGCCCGTCTCCGCGCTCATACACGCAGCGACCATGGTCACCGCCGGTGTGTACATGATCGCGCGCACCCATGTTCTATTCGACCACTCGCCATTCGCTCTCAGCATCGTCGCCATCATCGGCGCGGCCACGGCACTGTTCGCCGCTACCATTGCTCTCGTCCAGAACGACATCAAGCGCGTGTTGGCCTACTCCACCATCTCCCAGCTCGGCTACATGTTTCTGGGCTGCGGCGTGGCGGCCTACTCGGCCTCAATCTTTCACCTGATGACCCATGCGTTCTTCAAAGCACTGCTCTTCCTGTCCGCGGGTGCGGTGATCCACGCAATCGGCGGTGAGCAGGACCTGCGCAAGATGGGCGGACTGTGGAAGAAGCTCCCGGTCACATTCGCCGTCACCACTGTTGGAGTTCTGGCTATTGCCGGAATCCCTCCTTTCGCCGGATTCTTTTCCAAGGACGCGATTCTCTATGCCGCGTATCTGCACGGTGGCAATGGAATGATCCTCTGGACGGTTGGACTGATTACGGCGCTGCTCACCTCTTTCTATATGTTCCGCCTCTTGTACCTGGCCTTTCTGGGCAAGCCGCGTAACCAACACGAGCATCATCATGCCACACCAATATCAATGCTTGGTCCGCTCGTGATTCTTGCCCTGCTCTCCATTTGCGGCGGCTGGATCGGCATTGCACGCTTCTCGGCGTTTCTGGCTCCCTCGGTGGGTGAGACTGCGCCGAATGCGGGCAACGCACATATTGAGCTGATGATGAGCATTGCCGCGGTTGGGGTTGCGCTTGCCGGCTGGCTTGTGGCCCACATTTTCTACAGCTGGCAGACCGAGCGCCCGGCAAAGCTTGCCGCTGCTCTTCCCGCCGGCTACAAACTGCTGGCCAACAAATACTATGTCGATGAGTTTTATTCCGCGACAATTGTGAAGCCTCTGCTGGCGATCTCAAAATTCCTGTTGGGATGGGTTGTGGACACTGCGATATTGGGTGGCACGGCATGGCTCATCGGCGGCACAGCAACATTCTCAGGTGCCCTCTTGCAGCGATGGCAGTCGGGCAATATCCGCTCCTATGCGGCCTGGTTGGCGGCCGGGGCCGCAGCGGTAATTCTCTTTGTATTGGTGCCGTGGTCGACGGTACTCGGAAGTCTCACGGCGTTTCACCTTGGCGGAACGGGGCAATAAAGGATGGACTCCATCAACAGCTCGATTCTCACCTGGATCCTTCTTGCTCCGCTGGCAGGCGCAGTTTTGGTGATGCTGGTCCCGGACAGAGCCAAGCTGCCCAACTGGGTCGCACTCCTCACCGCGCTGGTTACCTTCGGCCTCACACTGCACTTACCTGCGCATTTTGAACTCGGCCACAGTGGATTCCAATTTGTAGTCAATCGCCCTTGGATTGAAAACCCGGCGATCTTCTATCATGTCGGCATAGACGGGCTGAGCCTATGGCTGGTGGTTCTCACAGGCTTGCTCGCGCCCGTGGGCGTTCTCGCAAGTTGGAATGCAATCAAGGAGCGGCGCAAGGTCTTCTTCGTGCTTTTCCTGGTGCAGCAGACAGCGATGTTTGGTGTCTTCGTCTCGCTCGACATGATGCTCTACTACGCTTTCTGGGAACTCTCGCTGGTTCCCATGGCCATCCTCATCGCCATGTATGGCCGCAAGGATGGGACGAAGGCTGCGCTGAAGTTCTTCCTCTTCACTTTCATACCATCTGCGCCGCTGCTGGTTGCAATTCTCTGGCTTTATTCAAGGACTCAAAGCTTCGACTTTGCCTTGTTGCAAAGTAACATCGTTCTCGGGTTGATTCCCGCCGGGCCGCTTTGCTGGGTGTCAGTAGCGTTCCTTTTGGCTTTTGCAGTAAAAGTTCCCGTCTTCCCACTGCATGGATGGCTCGCGGACACCTTTAGTGAGGCGCCTGTGGCACTGGCCATGGTGGTTGCGGGCAAGCTTGGCCTCTATTCCATGCTGCGTTTCCATATCGGCCTCTTCCCGGTTCAGGCGCGCGCGGCAGCTCCTTACCTGGTTGCCCTCGCCGTCATCGGTATTCTTTATGGCGCATGCCTGGCGCTGGTGCAGCAAGATTTCTGGAGGCTGCTGGCATTCGCCGCATTGAGCCACCTGAGCCTCATTACCCTCGGCATTTATGGCTTCACCAACATAGGATCGGCTGGAGCGGTCTATCAGATCCTCAACCACGGGATCGTCGACGGAGCGCTGTTTGTGCTTTTTGGTGTGCTCGAAACGCGCTACTCCACTAGCGAAATCGCGGCATATGGCGGGGTTGCCGGCAAGCTGCCACGCACTGCCACACTCTTTGTCATCGCTTCCCTCGCCATGATCGGGCTGCCGATGTTGAACAGTTTTGTCGGCGAGTTTCTCATCCTGTCCAGCACCTTCAATGGCGTGAGCCGAGGCTGGACAGTTGCCGCCGGGCTCGGTGTCATTTTGAGCGCGGCGTACATGCTCTGGCTGGTTCAACGAGTCTTCTATGGGCCGGAGAGCGACCTTGCCCGTTCAAAACCGGCCGCCGATCTCCAGTTTAGAGAGCTTGCCGTCTTGTGGCCCCTGGCCGCCCTCATGCTGGTTATGGGCGTTGCGCCGTCTTACTGTATGCCAATCATTGAAGCTGGCGTACATCCCCAGAACCGGCCGGTCGTGCGCTACCTTGACGTCAAGGTGGTCCCCTCAACGGCACATGGAGAGGACCAACAGTGAACCCCGTGCCCGACATTTTCCGCATCCTTCCAGAAGTCATCCTCACCTTGACTGGCGTCTCCGTCATGTTTATTGATGCTTCGCTGCCCGCCGCTTTGCCGCGCCGCATGCTTGGTTGGGTCGCCGCCATTGGGACGGTGATAGCTCTCTGGGCAAGCGTATGGCAATTCTCCCTGCCTGAAGGAACAGGCTTCTCGGGAACTGTCGAAACCAGCGCGTTCACCATCTTCTTCCACGTGCTCATTTGTGGAATCGTGCTGGTTGCGCTGCTGCTCGCTCTCGATACCCTCCCTGAAGATACCCACCATCAAGGCGAATACTATGCGCTCATCGTCTTCGGCGCAGTGGGCATGAGCCTGCTCACGGCTGCAGTCGAGCTTCTTGTCGTCTTCATCGCCCTTGAGATTTCTTCCATCTCGACCTACATTCTGGCTGGCTATAGGAAAAACACTGGCCGCGGGCCTGAGGCAGCCATCAAGTACTTCCTGCTGGGGTCGTTTGCAACAGCGTTCCTGCTCTATGGCGTGGCTCTGATCTTCGGCGCCACCGGCACAACTCAGATTTACCAGATCGCCCATCTTGCCCCGACCGCCCCGAATCACTCGTTCATCGTGGCCGGTATGGCACTGATGCTCGTAGGAATTCTGTTCAAGGTTTCAGCCGCACCGTTCCATGTTTGGACCCCTGACGTATATGAAGGCGCTCCGTCACCCGTAGTCGCGCTGCTTTCCACCGCGCCAAAAGCCGCTGCTTTTGCCCTCTTGCTCAGGGTGCTTTATGAAATGCTTCCCACTCTTCGCGACCTGTGGACACCGCTTCTGTGGTCTGTTGCGGTGCTGTCGATGACCATTGGCAACCTTGCCGCGCTACGCCAGGAAAATGTAAAACGCATGCTTGCTTACTCGTCGATCGCTCATGCGGGCTACCTGCTGGCGGCCTTCGCCGGGCCTGACGCCAGCGGAGTTGCCGCCGCCAGCTTTTACATTGCTGCCTACGCAGCAATGAATATCGGAGTGTTCGCAGTCATTACGCTCGTCAGCAGCTACGATGAAAAGCTGCCCATGATCGACGATTTTCGTGGGCTACTTTACCGTTCCCCAATTCTCGGCGGTCTCCTGATATTTTTCCTCGCTTCACTGATCGGGATCCCCTTCACCGGCGGATTTTTCGGAAAGTTCTACTCCTTTTCGGCAGCAATTGACGGTAGAGCCGTGACTTTGGCCATCATTGGACTTCTCAATTCAGGATTGGCCGCGGCCTACTACCTGCGCCTCGCGCTTGCGGCGGCGCAGCGCTCACCAGCCAAGAATGACGAAGAAGTTGCCCCTGCACCTCAGGTGGGAATTGCGGTGAGCGCGGCCTTGGCATTCGCCGTAATTGCAACTTTAATTCTGGGCATCGTCCCCAATGAAGTGCTTCATTCCGCCCAGAACGGAGCGCTCACATTGCAAGCGCCCCCAGCTCCCGCCAATACTCCTGGACTTAGCGCGGGAGAGATGCCAAGTCCGTAGCGAGGCTCGACCGCCGTCCCATCAATGAAGGCGCCAGCAGTGTCTTGTAATACTCCGTGATGAGGCTCAGCACTCTTATATTTGCATAATGCTCAGCGACCCAGGCGCGCGCTGCGGGCCGAAGCGGAAGGTCGGTTTGAACGTATGAATGGTCAGGCAAGGGACAGGAGCCTCCAGCCCGTGAACCATCACGACAGGTAAGTCCCTGCCTTCAAATCGAATTGCCGCGTCTTAGGAAAAGCCTGCGATTGCCAGCTTCTTCAAGCGGACCAATTGCCGAACCTGCTTGCTGCTAAACTCCTATCGCAACCTTCCGGAGGCTTCCATGGCGCTTGATTTGCGCAGCCTTTGTCCACTTCTTTCGGTCTTCGACATGCCGACGTCTGTTCGCTTCTACCGCGAACTGCTGGGCTTTGAGTTCGTCAACACTTCTGACCCCGAACCTGATGGTCACTTCGACTGGTGCTGGCTCCGGCGCAACGATGCGGACCTGATGCTCAATACCACCTTTGAGCGCAGCCGTCGCCCGCCCGCGCCTGATCCAGCGCGCCTTGCCGCCCACGGCGATACTCAGATCTACATCGGTTGCCAGGATCTGGATGCAGCCTGCGCATATCTCCGCAATGCCGGCATACTGTTAAACGGCCCCACCGTGCGCCCATTCGGCATGAGGCAACTGTTCTTCAAAGACCCCGACGGATACCAATTGTGCCTGCAATGGCGGGCCTGACCTGGCCGGGCACTGACGTATTGAGCGCCGATCCTGTATCTTTGCGATGAGTAGCAAGGCAATTGCCGATGATCGCCATCCTTCCAACCCTGGCCGAACCGCAATCTTTCTCGTTGCCAGAAAAACTCTTGTTCGCAGTGCTGGCTCTGGCTTCGCTCTACAGCTTCTGGAATCGCTTTGGCAAAATCCTCAACAAGATTCTTCACTCGAAAAAGGACGCAGGGTTTCACCTCTTCCCCATCGGAACGCGGATCTGGGATTTTTTCTGGGAGGTTCTCTGCCAGGCCAAGGTGGTGCGAGAGCGCCCTCTTCCTGGTCTTGCACACGCCTTCGTCTTTTGGGCTTTCTGCGCCTTCGCCCTGGTCACCCTGAACCACTGCGCCGTCGCTTTCGGAATCGGCTTCCTTAACCCGGAAGGTCAATTTGGACGGCTCTATTTCTACCTTGCCGCAGCTTTCGCATTTGCCTGTGCCGCCGGAATTCTAGGCCTGTTCATCCGACGATTTCTGGTCCGGCCTCAATGGCTCGGCGAGCAGCTCTCCTACCAGTCCGGGGTCATTGCCCTCCTCATTTTTGTCTTGATGGCCACCTACATGGCCGCTTTATTCGTGACAGACAATGCGAGCGTGCGAATCCTCTGGTGGGTGCACACTCTCACTTTGCTCACTTTCCTGCCCCTCATCCCGCACAGCAAGCATCTGCACCTCGTTCTGAGCCCTGCAACGGTGTTTCTCTCGCGCGGAGGCTTTGCGCAAATCCCTCCCCTGGCTGACGACGAGGACTTCGGTCTCGTTGCGGGTACGGATCTCACGCAGTTGGTCAGCCTTCAGGCTTACGCCTGCGTGGAGTGCGGGCGTTGCACCGAGCATTGCCCCGCCGCCGACACCGGCAAGCTCCTCAACCCGAAAGAAATCATCCTCGGGGTTCGTGCCTATCTCAATAACGTTGGCCCGGCCTCTGACCAGCCCCTGCTTGGCGAGTACAACTCCCAGGAAGCCGTCTTCCAATGCACCACATGCGGCGCCTGCGAGTTCCAGTGCCCGGTCGGAATCGAGCACGTCCCCATCCTGGTTGGTCTGCGCCGCGGAGCTGTCAACACCGGCGCCTGGGAAGACGAGCAAGGAGCAAAACTCTTTCTGGCATTGGAGCGAGGCAGCAACGCGCTGGGCATCAGCCCGGCTGAGCGCGACAAATTCATCGAAAAGCAGGCGCTGCCCATCTTCGACGGAACGCAGGAATACTGCCTTTGGCTTGGATGCATGGGGGGCTACGATCCCAAGGGCCGAGAGATTGTTGCCGCCTTTGCTCGCGTGATGAACTTCCTGGGCACGAGCTACGGAGTGATGCGCAAGGAGAAATGTACCGGCGACCCTGTCCGCCGCCTGGGCAACGATCTCCTGTTCCAGCAACTGGCCGAAGCCAATCTTGAAGCCCTCGCGCAGAACAAGGTGAAGAAGATCGTCACAATTTGCCCGCATTGCGTGAGAACCATTCAGGAAGATTGGAAGCAATACGGAACACCGCCTGCAGTTGAACATCACAGCGAGTTCATCGCTCGATTTGCCTACAAGCTGCCCACACAATCAACCGGCGAAAGTATCGTTTTCCACGACCCGTGCTACCTGGGACGATACCGCAATGTCTACGAGGAGCCGCGGACCGTCGCCGCTCTTGCAGGCAACCTTGTAGAAGCTCCACGCAACAAAGAACGCAGCTTCTGCTGCGGCGCCGGCGGCGGGCTCGCCTTTCTCGGCGAAGAGAAGGGTGAGCGCGTAAGCCACAATCGCGCGGCAGAGCTTGTCGCAACAGGGGCCCAGACCATTGCTGCTGCCTGTCCTTTCTGTAATACGATGTTCCGGGATGCCCTCGCGGCCACCGGAGATTCCGCCCCGCAATTATTGGATATTTCCCAACTCGTGGCTCGCGGATTGCCGAGATAGCAACGCCCAACAACACAAGCTAAAATGAACGTGAGCCTTTCGTCATGAAGATCATTGTTGCCATCAAACAAGTCCCGGAACGCGATGCTCAGGTTCGCATCGCCGCGGACGGCAAGTGGATTGAAGAAGCCGACCTGCAATACGCCTTGAACGAGTCCGACGCATATGCGCTCGAAGAAGCACTTCAACTGAGGGAGAAGTCCGCCGCGCCTGATGGAGAAGTGATCGTCATCAGTGCCGGCCCCGAGCGCGTCGGTCAAACCATTCGCGAGGCCCTGGCCAAGGGTGCTGACCGGGCGATCCATGTAGCTTGCGATGATCTCGGTTCCCGCGACGCCCTGGGTGTAGCCCGCCTTCTGGCTGCCGCCATCAGGCCTGAGAACCCTGACCTCGTACTCACCGGCCTGCAATCTGAAGACTTCGGCCTTGGGCAGACCGGCGTGATTCTTGCTGAGTTGCTCGGCCTGCCACACGCCTCCCTCATCTTGCACGTAGAAGCTGTGGCAGCCAGTGGAGCCCAAAATCAGATCCCCGCTCAACTCAAGGTCAAACGCGAACTCGAAGAGGGCTGGTTTCAAACCATCGAACTGCCCACTCCAGCCGTCCTCACCATCCAATCCGGCGGCAACAAGCTGCGCTATGCCACGCTGATGGGCATCAAGCGCGCCAAAACTAAAGAAGTACGCAAGCTTGCCGCGGCAGATATTTCGGCGGACTCCACCCCCGTGGTGGTAATGGATCGGCTCACCTTGCCGCAAAAGCAGAAATCTACGCAGATGCTGGGCGGTACGCCCAAAGAGGCCGCGGCAGCACTGGTTGAAAAACTCAAGTTCGAGGTGCGTGTCCTATGAGCGGGGTCCTGGTCGTCGTCGAGCAGCGCGCAGGCCGCATCGGCCGCATAAGTTGGGAAGCTGTCGCCGCCGCGCAGCACCTCGGAGCCCAACTGAGCCTGCCAGTGTGCGCCTCAGTCGTTGGAGATCAGGTGGAACCGCAAGCTGCGGAGGTCGCTGCCCGGGGAATTCAAACAGTGGTGCGCGTTGAACACCCCCTGCTAGCCCAGTATACCGCCGATGGCTTTACCATCGCGCTGCAACAGTTCGTCCATGATCAACAGCCGCAATACGTTGTTTTCCCTCACACCTACCAAGTGCGCGACTACGCGCCCGCATTGGCGGCCCGGCTCGGGCAGGTGCTTGTCAGCGATGTTGTCGCCATCGGCGATGGTCCCGTATTCACGCGCCAATTGCTTCAAGGACGACTTAGCGGAAGTTATCGTCACGCCGGAACGGGTCCGTGCTTCATCTCTGTACAGGCAGGAGCCTTCCGCGCCGGGGAGCCGGACAAATCTGCCGCCGAGATCACAGTGTTCTCGCCCACGATTGAGCCCGCGCAGATTCGCACCAGACCCAGCGAGCCATTCCGTGGCTCAGCGCAGACTGTTGACCTGGGCTCCGCACCACTGATCGTGAGCGTGGGCCGCGGGATCAAGGATGCGGCGAACATACCGATCGTTCAGGAACTCGCGACTGCGCTTGGCGCAGAACTGGCTGCCTCACGCCCCATCTGCGACAACGGCTGGTTGCCCATGGAACGCCAGGTTGGAAGCTCCGGGCAAACCGTTTCGCCCAAGCTCTACCTCGCGGTGGGAATCTCGGGCGCGATTCAGCACCTGGTGGGGATGAAGGGCTCCCAATGCGTCGTCGCGATCAACAAGGATCCGGACGCGCCAATCTTTGAGGTTGCCGATTACGGAATCGTGGGTGATCTTTTTGAAGTCGTTCCCGCACTTTCAGCGGCTCTCAAAGCGGCAAAAGGTTGAACTAGCTCAAATCAAAAATCCGTAGCTGCTCAGTTCGCGGGCATCGGCGAATCAATAGCTCTTTCTTGTGGAAAAAGCCGCCTAATCTCCGGCTCTATACAGAGTCTGCTCAATGCGTTATGGTTCCTTGTTAACCAAAACACAGCCGCGCGAACGAGGGCAATCAAGATGCTTCTTCCCGCAACATATCAAGCCGCACTTTTTCTGATGGTCCTGAGCATGTTGTGCTGGGGCTCATGGGCCAACACACTCAAGATTTGCCCGGGCTTTCGCTTCCAGCTTCTCTACTGGGACTACGCCCTGGGCCTGGCAGCCACCACAATTTTCTGGGGACTCACCGCCGGAAGCTTGGGCCACCAGGGACCGCCATTCCTCGCCGATGCGGTAGAAACATCGCTCCGCCTGATCCTCTTCGCTGTCTGCGGCGGTGTCGTCTTCAACCTTGCCAATCTCCTTCTGGTTGCCGCCATCGACGTTGCCGGGCTTGCCGTCGCATTCCCCGTTGGCATTGGGTTGGCGCTCATTGTAGGTGCGGTTTCAAGCTACCTGGTTCGCCCGGCAGGCAACCCCCTGCTGCTGTTTGGCGGCGTTGCGCTGGTCACGGTTGCCATTGTGCTGGACGCTGCCGCCTACCGCAAACGCGAGGCCAAAGCCAAAGCAGCCACGACTCGAGGCATTCTCCTCAGCCTGATAGCTGGCGTCCTGATGGGTCTCTTCTATCCGCTGGTTGCCCGCGCCCTTGCTGGCGATGCCACGCACACTCCGGGCCCGTATGCGGTTGCTTACTTCTTTGCTGCAGGCGTTCTCATCTCCACTGTGCCTATCAACTGGCTACTCATGAAGAAGCCCCTCGACGGCAAGCCGCCCGTGTCCCGCAAAGAATACTTCGATGCACCCCTCGGCTGGCACCTTGCAGGTTTTCTGGGAGGAGCGATTTGGTGCACCGGCGGCGTGGCTAATTTTGTTGCCTCCGGCGCCCATCTCGTTGGTCCAGCCGTTTCCTACTCCATCGGGCAGGGAGCGACCATGGTATCTGCATGCTGGGGTGTCTTCGTCTGGCACGAATTCGCCAAAGCTCCAAAGGAGGCCAAGCGTCTACTTCTTTACATGTTCATCTTCTTTGCGCTTGGTCTCACCGCCGTGGCCCTGGCGCCGCTTTACTGAACCCAAAACACTGCTATGAATACTTCTCAAAAGCCTATCGTCGTTGTCGGCAGCGTCACAATGGACATGGTCACGCGTGCCAAAAACATCCCTCGCGTTGGGCAGACGCTGATCGGTACCGGCTTTGAAACCACACCCGGCGGCAAAGGCGCCAACCAGGCGGTAGCTGCTGCTCGAGTCGGCTATCCAGTCAAGATGGTGGGCATGGTGGGCCAGGATGTCTATGGCCCTGCCCTGCTCGAGAACCTTGCCCATGCAGGAGTGGGAACTGATGCGATGGAACCGGTTGCAGGGCCATCAGGGCTCGCACCCATCTTCCTGGCTGAGAATGGCGATAACGCAATCGTCGTGGTTCCAGGTGCTAACGGCAGGGTCGATCCAGCCTGCGTCGATCGCCATGCCGCCCTGATCCGTTCCGCCGGCATGGTCCTTTGTCAGCTCGAAATTCCAATGGAAACCCTGAGCCATACCCTCAACCTGTGCGCACAGGCAGGAGTTCCGGTCATGCTCGATCCTGCTCCAGCCGCCGCCTTGCCTGAACCAACATGGAAGCAGGTTGCATGGTTCACGCCCAATGAAACTGAAGCCGCATTCTACCTGCAAAATGAATCGAAGCCAGAAGAAGCAGCACAGCAGTTGTTGGCCAAGGGCTTGCGCGGTGTCGTCCTGAAGCGTGGCAGTGAAGGAGCCTATGTTGCCATTGCGGACGGAAAATCAGGCTGGGTGCACGCCTTTCAAGTCGACGCCGTCAACACCGTTGGCGCTGGAGACTGCTTCAACGGAGCATTCGCCGCAGCCTTGCTTGAGGGCCACGACCCATTTGCAGCGGCGCGCTTCGCGTCCGCAGCCGCAGCCATCTCCGTCACTCGACCGGGTGCTCAATCCTCCATGCCCACCAGGGCCGAGGTAGATGCCTTCCTGGCGGCTCACGCATGAACTCTCTTGCGCCCTCCCTCTCCAGAGCCGGATCCGGGTTCAGGAGTCTGCGTCGCTTGCACCGCACAATCGCCCTCGGAATTTCTGTGTGCGCCGTCGGCCTCGGTGCCGCAGCCCAGGACACGCAATATCCGGCCAGAGGTCAGCAGATTCCTGTTCCCGACTGCATGAACCTTCACTCTGCCTGGGATGGCGTGCTCCAGGCGCCATGTCTCACCTATTCCCATGATCGTTGGCTGCACGACCTGCAGCACTGGCGCACAGAGCGGCGCATCCGCGTTGCCTACGATCCCTGGCGCTACCAACTGCCTGCGCTTCAATGGACGCAGTCAAGCTTCATCCAGCCACAGATGATGGTTCAAGACCGCTACTTCTACGACCCCATCTCCGGACGCTATACCGTCGACCGCTACCTTGACGATCTCGACAGGCGTTACGGCGGAATCGATGCGGTGCTGGTGTGGTCGACGTATCCAAACATGGGCATCGACGACCGCAACCAGTTGGAAATGGTCATGTCGATGCCCGGAGGGATCGACGGCATCCGCAAGATGGTTGCCGACTTCCACCGGCGCGGAGTGCGAGTTCTGTTTCCCATGATGATGTGGGACGAAGGAACCCACCCGCCGCCAAACTCCTGGCCCCAGGACATTGCTGAGTTAATGAAGGAGATTGACGCCGATGGCATCAACGGCGACACGCAGGACGGCGTTCCGCTGGGTTTCTCTGTAGCTGCTGAAAAAGCTGGCCACCCGCTTGCCTTCGAGCCTGAAGTCAGCCCCAGCGACGAGGCCCTGAGTTGGAATGTGATGACCTGGGGCCAGTACTCCTTCCCCTTCATTCCCATGGTCGACAAGTTCAAATGGCTCGAATCCCGCCACATGGTCAATATCAGCGACCGCTGGAACCCCGATAAGACCAACGATCTGCAATTCGCGTTTTTCAACGGAGTGGGCTGGGAGAGTTGGGAGAATGTATGGGGCATCTGGGTCGGCATTACGCCGCGCGACGCAGAAGCAACGCGGCGAGTCGCGGCAATTGAGAGAGGTGTAGCGCCCTTCCTGGTCAGCCCGGACTGGGAACCGCTCTATCCCACGCGCAACTATGGCGTGTATGGCAGCCGCTGGCCGCTGGGCAGTGACAATGTCTGGACCATCGTCAACCGCAACAGCTATGACATCGCAGGACGTCAGATGGATGTGCTCGTTACGGCGGGTATGCGTTACTTCGACCTGTATCACGGTGTGGAGTTGAAGCCCGATGCCGATGGTCAAACCGCCGTGCTCAGCTTTGACATGGAGGCAAACGGCTACGGCGCAATCCTCGCCACTCCAAACGAGCCCAGTGAACCGATGAAAGCCCTGATGCAGCACATGGCGGCGATGACCAAAGAACCCCTGGCCGGCTTCTCGCATCAACCTGCGATCTTGCCACAGAGCATGGTGCCAATACGGCCGACCAGCCTCGCAACCGATACACCGGAAGGCATGATCAAGATCCCCGGTGGCCCGTTCGATTTTCAGGTTGTGGGCACAGAGATCGAGGGCGGAGGCAATCCTGGCGTCGATGTGCAATATCCCTGGGAAGATTCTCCGCGCCGCTTCCACGAGAAGACCATGCGGGTCGCGCCGTTTTTTATCGACAAATACCCCGTGACCAATGCTCAGTTCAAGCAGTTCATGGATGCTGCAAACTACACGCCGAAAGATATGACGAACTTTCTTCGTGACTGGAAGAACGGAGCTTATCCGGTTGGCTGGGACAATCGCCCCGTAACCTGGGTTTCGCTCGAGGACGCGCGCGCCTATGCGCAGTGGGCAGGCAAGCGCCTGCCGCACGAGTGGGAGTGGCAGCTCGCAGCCCAGGGTACCGACGGGCGAGTCTACCCCTGGGGCAACGTGTGGCAGTTTGCCAACGTGCCTACCCCCGCCACGGGCCGCACCATGCCCGGGCCCGACCCTGTGGATGCCCATCCCACGGGCGCAAGCCCGTACAGCGTTATGGACATGGTGGGCAACGTCTGGCAATGGACCGAGGAGTTTGTCGACGAGCATACGCGGGCCGCCATTGTACGCGGTGGGGAATACTACCAGCCGCAAGGCTCAATCTGGTACTTCCCTCAGGCGTTTCGGAATGATGAGCACAGCAAATTGCTCTTGATGTCGCCCAGCTACGACCGCTCCGGTGGCGTCGGCTTTCGCTGCGTCCGTGACGCCCAGTAGCACCTTTGATAGTTCAGCCCTTCTCGTTATTTCAAGTTGAACTCTGCTTCCGCTAATCGCTGCATATACCTCAAAAAATTAAGGTTATCTTCCGCCTCCAAACACCCTTTGACAGCAGGGCAGCTCTGGGGTAATTCTATAGCGAAGAAAAGGCGAAAATATGCCCTCCTCCTCCGCCCTGCGCCTACAGATCGAAACCTCCCTCGAACGGCGCTTTCCCGCCGCACTGACGCCTGCGCCTCGAACCATCCGTGAAACTGCCCCCATTGGCATTCAGGAAGTCGATCACCTTCTGGATGGAGGGTTGCCCGTTGGCGCCATCAGTGAGGTGACAGGGCTTGAGTCGTCTGGCCGCACTAGCCTCTCCCTCGCCTTTCTGGCCGAACGCACCCGGCAAGGTCAGGTATGCGCGTGGGTCGATGCCGACGACGCTTTTGACGCGGAATCAGCAGCCGCCAGTGGCGTCAATCTCAGGCAGTTGCTCTGGGTCCGCTGCCGCAGCGTTGCCTACTCAAAAAGCAAGCCATGGGCGCGTCTGGATCAGGCACTGCGCTCCACTGACCTTCTGCTGCAAGCTGGCGGCTTTGCTGCACTTGTGCTTGATCTTGGCAACACTGCTCCCGAGCACGGCTGCCGGATCCCGCTGGCAACCTGGTTTCGTTTTCGCCAGGCTGCTGACCGCACTCGCTGCTCCCTGGTGGTCCTGGGAACGGCTCCCTTTGCCCAATCCAGTGCCGCCGCCGTTCTGGAATGCGCAGCAACCCAAGTTCTCACAGGATGCGAGACCGTACTGAGCAGCCGCCGTTATGAGCTACGCACTGGACGGCAGCGTTTTGCGCCTCAACCCTTCGCGCCAAAAATCACCGGCATGCGCAAACTGCCGGCGTCAACCTGGTCTGCGGCCAGCCCATGGCAGAGGGAGCAGGGCGCATGAGACAGGAACTCTATGCTTGTATCCACGCTGCCGAGTTTCCTGCCCAGGCGCTGCTACGGATGCACACTGAGCTAGAATCGCAACCGGTTGCCGTGCTTGAAGGCAAAGCGCCGCTTGAAGTCGTCTGTTCCCTCAACAGGCTTGCGCAGCTCAAAGGCGCTGCCCCGGGGATGACCAGGCTGGAAGCGGAAGGCATTGAAGGTTTACGCCTGCTGACCCGCTCAGAAGAAACTGAGACCGCTGCCTGCGCCGTATTCTTCGAGTGCGCCGCGCATTTCTCTCCCCGCGTTGAGGCGGCAAGCCTGGGAACAGCCTGCGCCTGCGTCCTTGATATTGCGGGCACAGTGCGGCTCTTCGGCCCGCCTGAGACCCTCGCACAGCGTTTGCGCTCCGCACTTGGGTCAGCTGGTTTTAGTGCATCCATAGCCGTGAGTACCAACTTTCATGCAGCCCGCTTTAAAGCAGCATCGACGCGCAGCATTACCGTAATCCCTGATACTCAAGAAGCCGCTTTCCTGGCAAAGCTGCCCATCGCCCTGCTAGGCCTCGACCAGGTGCATGCCGAAACCTTCGCCGTCTGGGGGATTCGCACCCTGGGTGAACTCGCTGCGCTTGAAGAAACTGAGCTGGTTACACGCCTTGGCCCGCAGGCCGCCATGTGGCGCGGACTTGCCAGCGGCGCATGGCCACACCCCTTTCAACCCATCGAAGCTGAGTTTTCGCTCAAAGAGTTCTGTGACTTTGAAACGCCGGTAGAGCGAAGCGACTCGTTGCTGTTCATGGGAGCTCGCATGATCGATTGCCTGGCGGCCCGTGCAGCCTCGCATGCGCTGTCATTGGCTTCGCTTCACTTGCACATGAAGCTGGCAGGGTCACAGCTTTATCAACGCACAATTCGGCCCGCAATCCCTACAACGGACCGCAAGTTTCTGCTCAAGCTGTTGCAATTGGAGATCGCAACGCATCCACCTCAGGCCGCTATACTTTCGTTCACCCTGACTGCCCAGGCCGGGCAATCCAGCAAGGTGCAGCTTGGCCTGTTCGCGCCGCAGGCGCCTGAGCCTTCACGCCTCGACGTAACCATCGCACGCCTCAAGGCCATCGCGGGTGAAGATCGGGTTGGATCGCCTGTGCTGGAGGAATCGCATAGACCCGGCAGCTTCCGCATGGAAAGCTTTGTGGTCGCAAGCCAATCCAACTCGCCTGCCTATATCGAGCAAAGCAGGCCGCGTTTAGCGTTACGGCGCATCCGGCCGCCGGCGCCTGTCCGCGTTCAGCTGCTCGCGCTCAAGCCCATAGCATTTCGCAATCGTGAAGAGAGCTATAAAGTCGCCGTAGCCTATGGCCCGTGGAGAACCAGCGGATGCTGGTGGTCTACCGATGGCTGGGACGCGGAAGAGTGGGACATACTCGCGGAAACCCGCAGTGGCTCTCTAGTCGCCTGCCTTCTGGTCCGCAATTGCGCACAGAACGCATGGAGCCTCGAGGCCTTCTATGACTGACGGCAGCGAATATATCGAGTTGCATGCTGCCAGCGCTTTCAGTTTTCTTGCTGCAGCCTCACAGCCTGAAGCGCTGATCGAGCGCGCAGCGCAGCTTGAGATGCCCTGCATGGCACTGGCTGACCGTAACGGTCTCTATGGCGTTGCGCGCTTTCATACCATGGCCAAAAAGTGCGGCGTCAAAGCGCATATCGGCGCGGAGATTGCCGTAAGCTCCTTCGATCGTCAACTCACACCGGCTTCCTGGCTGCCCCATCAGTTCCCTGCCGAACCACCACGCCTGCTTCTTCTCTGCGCATCGCAAACCGGCTATCAAAATCTCTGCCAGCTCATCACCCGCTTCAAAATGCGCGAAGCAACAAAAGCCGAAGGAGCAGCGACACTCGACGATCTGGAGGAGTTTTCAGCAGGCTTGATCTGCCTGACCGGCGGCGATGAAGGGCCACTGGCAGCCGCGCTGGCCCGCGAAGGCCGTTCCAGTGCACTGAAGATTGCCGATCGGCTCACATCGATCTACGGGCGCGGCAATCTCTATCTTGAACTTCAACGTCACCAGCAGCGCGAGGTCGAGTGCCGCAATCAGTCTTTGCTTGAGCTGGGATCTCAACTGCACTTGCCCATGATTGCCACCAACGGCGTTCGCTACGCAACTGAAAACGACCGCGAAATTCTCGACCTGCTTACCGCGATTCGCCACCATACCTCACTTGATCGGGCCGGGCGTCTTCTTGCATGGAATGATGCTCGAGGGCTCCGCAGTGCGCAGCACATGGCCGCGCTCTTCTCCGATATTCCCGAGGCCACTGCCAACACCGGTATTGTCAGCGATCGGCTGGAGTTCACGCTCAACGATCTTGGTTATGAGTTCCCTCGCTATCCGGTTTCTGACGGCGAGACGATGGATAGCTTTCTTGAAAAACGTGTCGACGAGGGCGTGCGCAAACGCTATGGCTCACCCGCCAAAATCCATCTGCTCGACAAGGCCCGCGCGCAGGTTCAGCATGAGCTCAAACTCATTGCCAAGCTGGGATTCGCCGGGTACTTTCTCATCGTCTGGGACTTGGTGCGTTACTGCCAGAAGCAGGGAATTCTAGTGCAGGGGCGCGGCTCCGCGGCCAACTCTGCCGTCTGCTACGCACTTGAGATTACTGCTGTCGATCCAGTCGGGATGGAACTGCTCTTCGAGCGCTTTTTGAATGAGAACCGCGGCGAGTGGCCTGACATCGATCTCGATCTGCCTTCAGGAGATGAACGCGAACAGGTCATTCAGTATGTCTATGAGCACTACGGGCAACTGGGCGCAGCCATGACGGCGAACGTTATTACCTATCGCGGCCGCTCGGCAGCGCGAGAGGCCGGAAAGGCATTAGGCTTCGACGACGAGCAACTTGCGCGGCTTTCCGGGCTGGTGGGGCATTGGGAGTGGCGCGGCGTCAACGACACCATGGCTCGCAACTTTGAGCAGGCGGGCTTCGACGCCCGCCATCCCCGTATTGCGCGCTATCTTGATCTCTGCCTGCGCATGAGGGACATGCCACGCCATCTGGGGCAACACTCCGGAGGCATAGTTATCTGTGAGGGAATGCTCAACCGCGTCGTTCCCATCGAACGAGCTTCAATGCCTGGCCGCACCGTCATCCAGTGGGACAAGGAAGACTGCGCAGACATGGGCCTGATCAAGGTCGACTTGCTTGGACTGGGCATGATGGCCGTACTCAAAGACTGCGTTGAACTGATCCCCCGCAAGTATGGCAAAGAAGTGGACCTCGCTGCGCTGCCCGAGGATCCGCAGGTGTATGAAACCCTGTGCAAGGCTGACACCGTGGGCATGTTTCAGGTGGAAAGCCGCGCTCAGATGGCGTCGATTCCGCATAACGCGCCCACGCGTTTTTACGACCTGGTTGTGCAGGTGGCCATCATCCGCCCCGGCCCAATCGTCGGCAAAATGATGCATCCCTACATGCGCAGGCGTCAGGGCAAAGAGGAAGTCGTCTATCCCCACTCATCGCTTGAACCAGTTCTCAAGCGCACCCTGGGTGTTCCGCTTTTCCAGGAACAGCTTCTGCGCATGGCGATGACCGTTGCCAGCTTTTCCGGCGCTGAGGCGGAGGAGTTGCGCCGGGCTGTTGGCATGCGCCGGTCCATGCAGCGCATGAAAGACCTTGAAGGCCGTCTGCGCGACGGCATGACGCGCAACGGCATCGGACCTGAAGCACAGGACAATATTGTGCAGGGCATTTCGTCGTTTGCCATGTATGGATTTCCTGAGTCGCATGCAGCCAGTTTTGCGCTGATCGCATACGCCTCCGCCTGGCTCAAGGTTCACTACCTTGGAGCGTTTACCTGCGGCCTGCTCAACAACCAGCCGATGGGCTTCTATTCCCCTGCCGTGCTCATCAAAGATGCGCAACGGCACGGGCTGCGCGTGCGCCCGATCGATGTGCAGCGCTCTGCATGGTTGTGCATCCTTGAAGATGAGCCAGATGGTTCTCTATCGCTCCGCATCGGCCTGCATTACGTCAAAGGCCTGCGACAATCCTCCGCCGTCGCGATTCTTGAAGCTCGCAGACGCCATCGGGACTTTGCCAGCGTCGATGCTTTGGCACAGCATGTACCGGAGCTGAATCGCAACGAGCTGGTGGCATTGGCAAGCGTTGGTGCTCTCAACTCGCTGGGTGAGGTTGAACATCGCCGCGATGCGCTCTGGCAGGTTGAGCAGGCAGGCCGCCCTGTCGGCCCGCTGCTGCGAGGCGCTGCCGATCCTGGCGCCAGTGCGTCAAAACCGCTAAAGAAGATGACCATCGACGAGAGGCTCATTTCGGACTATGCAGGAACCGGCATTACCACCGGCCCGCATCCCATGGCCTATCAACGCGAAGTTTTGCGCCAACAGGGGATCCTCTCCGCACAGGAGCTTGAAAGCTGTGGAGGCAATCGCTCCGTCCAAATCGCCGGCCGGGTCATTTCCCGTCAGCGCCCCGGCACCGCCAAGGGTTTCGTTTTTCTTTCAGTCGAAGACGAAACCGGCATCGCCAACGTCATCATCACGCCCGACGTATTTGAGCAGAACCGCTTGGTTGTGACGCGAAGCCGGTTTCTCACCGTCGCAGGAAAGCTGCAGAATCAGGAGGGTGTGATTCACGTAAAAGCCCAGTTGATCACACCGCTGAGCGGAGCAATCAACTGGGCCGGAAATGCGATACAACCCTGTTCCCACCACGGGTAAAAGCCGTGACCCTGACTACCACCACTCCATCAGACGTCCCGAAGCAACCTTGGCGCTGCTCTCAGGCTTTTCTGTCCGCACCAGCAACAACGGGACATGCACCAGCCTGACCAGCTTCTCAGCAATCGACCCGAATACCAGTGGATGCCAGCCCGTCAGCCCATGTGTTGAAACCACGATTAGATCGATATGCTCGCGCTCAATCACGTCCAGGATGCATCCGGCAACGTCATTTTCAACTTCGACACTGGCGGTTGCCTTGATTCCCTTGCTTGTAAGACCTGCCACTGAGACCGCAAAACGCTCTTCAGCCTGCTTCTTTTCATCCGCCGGGTTTGCGCTTTCGGGAATCACGTTGACAAGATAAACTTCCGCATGAAAATGCTGCGCAAGCACTGTTGCCTGCTCAAGGGCTGCGTGCGACGACGGACTGAAGTCGATGGGCAAAAGGATTTTCGCGGGTATGGTGCTGAATGCAAACTCTTCTGACATTACGGTCTCCTCGCCGCTCCACACCTGTGGCCGGCCTCTTTTTCTCTTTTTTCATCATAGGAGCCCGTACTTCGACCATGAAGTGACCGACAGCACACCTATACCGGGCGCGAATGCATCGCGCAATGATTCAAGCCACAGCAAAGTCTTTGCTACGCAAGCCGATTCGAGACCATCTCCAGGACAAACAGACAAGCTCACCGGGCCGAATCCGGCCTCGGAGATGCAAATTGAAGATGCGGTCGGAGGTATCTGAAGTCTGGGTTACAGGAGTGCTCTCTGAGTATCTTCTACCCGCGCCCGCTCCCATCCCCATCGCGGTCTCTCCCGTCGTGTCAACGCAGACGGAATCCAGGTTGCTGGAGTTTATACGGGAAATAAATAAGTTCAATATCTTTAGGAAAGCTCATTCAAACTGCTGGGTCAATAGGTGAACTCACACGACGCAGACACTCTCAAAGTACTTGGAATAGTACCTGTCAAATAGGGTCACCGGTTGGCGCAAATCTCCCAAGTGCCAGTTGAAATCACTTCAACAAGAGACCCATGTGTTCGAGGCAAATCCTAAGCCATGACAAAGGCTCGGATCGTTTCCTTGCGGACCGTCAACTGTTCAACAAGGTCTGTCCGCACTTCATAGCCTCTTCCAGGGCTGTCGGGAATGGCAATCTCGCCTGCTGAAGAAACGCTGATCTCGGGCTCAACGATATCTTCGCGCCAGTAGCGTGCCGACGCCGAAACATCGCCGGGGAGCGTGAAGTTCTCAAGAGTTGACAGGGCAATGTTGTGCGAACGTCCCACCCCCGACTCCAGCATTCCTCCGCACCAGACAGGAACCCCGCGCTCCTGCGCAGCATTGTGAACGGCGATCGCCTCTGAGAACCCGCCCACACGGCCCAGCTTGATGTTGATAATCCGGCACGACTCCATCTCGATTGCGGCAAGCGCATCACGGCGGTTGTGAATGGACTCGTCGAGGCAAATCGGCGTATTCAGGCGCTTTTGCAGCATCGAGTGATAGTAGAAGTCGTCATGCCACAGCGGCTGCTCAATCATCAGCATGTCGAACGCGTCAAACGTCACCAGGTGATCTGCGTCCCTCAGCCTGTAGGCGGAGTTGGCATCGCAGCTGAGCGTGATTGCCGGCCACCGGTTCCGCACTCGCTCAAAGACCTCAACATCCCAGCCGGGCTTGCATTTCAGCTTGATGCGCTGATAACCCGCCGCAAGCTCTCTTTCAATGGTGGCAAGCAACTCCGGGATTGTGGCCTGAATTCCAATCGATACACCGCATGGAATCACCTCCCGCACGCCGCCAAGTAACTGAGAGAGCGAAACTCCCTCACGCTGGGCTTCGACATCCCAGATGGCGTTTTCCAGGGTGGCCTTGGCCATCGGATTTCCGCGCACCTGCTTGAAGATCTTCGGGCATTCACCCCCATGCTCAGGAGATTCTGAAGCCAGCATCGGGCCAAGCTCGTTCACGATTACTTGCCACGCGCCATCGGTCGATTCGCCCGAGAAAAACGGGCGCTCACCCGCCGTGCACTCGCCCCACCCTGTGAGTCCTTCTGACTGAACCTCGGCCAGAAGAATCCTCCGCGTTCGTGTGACACCAAAACTTGTTTCAAACGGGCGCACCAGGGGCAGGTGCAGTTCACGCAGAATGATTGCATCAATTCGCATAGATTTTCGTGTCCTCGAGAGATTCAGTCCAGCTCCGGCCGGGTTGGGGTTCCCAGTTCGAAGACTCCATTTCCTTCCGCATCGAGGGAGAAGTCAAGTACGGCTAATCCCCGTAAAAATGCCTGTTGAAATTTCTGGCGGTTCTGCAACTGAACGGTGAGGGCCCGTTCCCGGTTCTCGTTCGAAGCCTTCCATTCATAAATGGCGGCCGGGACCAGGATGCGTTCCTCGATAATCTGATCGACTGCCGCGCGGCCTTCAAGAATTCCTTCGACCCTGGCTGAATCCAGCTGCCACTCCGCCAATAAACGGTCCGTTGGCAGCCCACCTTGCAGTCGAGATGAGGATAAACCATAGAAATCCTCCCGGTAACAAGAAACAGTCGCTCCCAGCCTGTGGATATTTAAAAACGCGTTCTTGATCTCCAGTGGATCGAAGGTCCATTCCATGAGCCGTATACCTCGTGAAAGTGCCTCGCGGCGCTGCTCCCGCTTGATTTGCGCACCCAGTCCTTTATTTCGATACCGCTCTTTCACGGCCAGCATGTGGGAGTGAAGATAAGCCTTCGGTTCTCCGTTTCCGGTCTTCAAGCCGGGCAAAGACAGGGCGAAACCAAGCAGCGATTCTGCCCCTCCAGCCTTGGATGCGGTCTGGCTTTCCTTTGTCTCATTGTCAAATGCACCAAGAACCTGCCCGCCTATCTTTTGCGCGACAAGAAATGCCCTGCGCGGGATCACATCGGCCGGGTCGTATCCCCAGGTCTCGATCTGGAGTTGAACGCAGGCCTCTAACTCCTCCGGCCCTGAGCAGGCGCGAACCTCAATCATGCCCCTGCCTCAGTTTTCACAGCCTCAACTTGCGCTCGTGCATTCTTCACTGCCAGCTTTTTCTTCGCGTTGCTCCATAGTTCTTCCAGTTCCGGTGCAGAAAGATCCTCCAGTGGCAGATCTGAAGCGGCTTCCATTTCTCTGAATCGTTCGCGGAAGCGCAGGTTGCACCCGCGCAGAGCCATCTCTGCGTCTACGCCCAGATGACGGCCGAGATTCACAGCGGTAAAAAGCAGATCCCCGAGCTCAGCCTCGACAGCCGGCTTGCGCGCCGGGTCTTCAGAACAGGCCTCGGCTTCAAGTTCGGCAGTCTCTTCAACCAGTTTCGGCAACAGATCGCGCCAGCTCGCCCAGTCGAATCCCGACCTCTGCGCTTTCGCTCCCAGCTTCGATGCCTCAGCCAGCGCAGGTAACGCACGTTGCACTGAGTCAAGTCGTGATGCGGGTCGCTTCTCTGTGCCTCCTTGATCAGCCTCGGCAGCCAAGGCCTTTGTGTTCGACTTCTCCGCCGCCTTGATTTCCTCCCAGTTCCGAAGCACAGCGGCAGAAGAGCCTTCGACCCGCGCGTCAACGTCCGCGTTGTTTCCTGCCGCCTTTGATGCTTCGTCACCAAAAACATGGGGATGGCGACGGATCAACTTGCGATTCAAATGATCCAGAACCTCGGCAATGGTGAAGTGGCCATCGTTCGCTGCCATCTCGGCATAGAACAGAACTTGAAGCAACAAATCGCCCAGTTCTTCAGCCAGGTGAGGCCAGTCACGCCGCTCAATTGCGTCGAAGACTTCGTAGGTCTCTTCCAGCGTATATTTGCGAATCGAATCGAAGGACTGTTCCCGGTCCCAAGGGCAGCCATCTGGAGCCCGCAATCGCGCCATGATCGCAACCGACTGCTCAAACAGAACAGCCGCGCGGACGGGATCGGATACAGTTGGTGGCACAGGAGCCTGTGCGGCGAAGCTTTCAGGCGGGAGGTCCATGCAGCACCAGTCTACCCTGCCGGGAGCGTCCGAACCGTTTCCTGCGTCAGCGACACAAGCCGCGAAACGAATCAACGTGGGTAGTTTGAATTTGATTTGAAAGGGCACGGCTTTAAGCCGTGCCATCAGGGCCGCACCATGAAACTCGGCTTTAGTGGGTGAGGGGAGCGGTTTCTAACCGACCAAGCACCGGTAATGCGGCAACGGGCCGCAAGCTCGTCGCCGGCCCGCCGTATACTCATCCTCGCGCATGATTCCATTTCTGGGCACGACGTTTGCAGCGCTTCTGGGGCTCGCCTTTGGCAGCTTCCTGAACGTGTGCCTCACTCGCTGGCCGCAAGACGAGTGCATCGTAAGCCCACGATCTCATTGCCGCAACTGCTATCACGTGCTGGCCTGGTGGGAAAACTTGCCGCTTATAAGTTGGCTGGCCCTTCGCGGCCGCTGCCGCAAATGCCGAACCGCGATTGGCTGGCGGTACCCTGGAGTTGAGTTGCTTGTCGCCGTTTTGTGGTGCGTGCCGGCCTGGAAGCTGTTCAACCTTCTGGGTGAAATGGATTTGCCGCTGATCCAGGCCTATGACGACATCCTTATCGCCATAGGTTGGATGCTGTTCTATTGGTTAATTGTCGGGTTGGCCTTTCTGGATGCAGAACATCTGTGGCTCCCCGACCACCTTACGCTATCGGGCGCGGTTGTGGGTTGTCTGGCCGCCACGCTGCACGCGGGACTTGTTGCCGACTCCCCAATGCGCAACCTGGATCAAACGGCTAGCCATGTGGTCACATCGGCCTTTCTTTCGAATGTGGCCGGCATGGCAATCGCCTCAGGGCTCATTCTATTGATTAGCGGAATCTATTGGCTCATGCGCCGTCGCGAAGGAATCGGCCGCGGCGATGCCAAGCTTATGGCCTTTCTGGCTGCCTGGCTCGGACTGCCAGGGGCTCTGCTCGCTTTCGCCTTGGGCGTAGTGCTTGGAGCGCTGGTGGCCCTTGTTCTACTGCTCGCCCGGAAGAATCAAAGGTCCGATTCTGAAGACTGGTCTCTTACCAGGCTTCCGCTCGGTACCTTCCTTTGCATCGGAGGTCTCGTGAGCAGCTTTTGGAGTGAGCAGATGATCAGCGGATATTTGCGCTGGGCAGGTTTCTAAAAGAGGATATCCAAGGGATCCAGGCCTACTCAGGCAAAACCCTATCTAGGTGTATTCGTGGCAGGCGATACCGGCGCAGCGCTGGTTGCGTTGGCTATCTCCGGATCCTTCAACTCTTTGCGCGCTTCCTTCCCATGCTTGCTGTCAGGATCGTAATCAACAACCTTTTGATAGTAGCTCCTTGCCTGCGCAAAACTGCCCAGGTGATGTGCGGCCTCGGCCAGCCCCCAATACACCTCTGGATTCTCTGGATCCAGCACCATTGCTGATTCGAAGCGAGACTGCGCCGCCTTCCAGTTCTTCTTCTCGAGGTAGTAGCCACCCACGTTGATGTCTTCTGAAGGTGTCTCCGGGTGAGCCTCTTCCTTCACACCGAGCTTTCGCCTCCCATCCTTTTTGTCGGGTTGAGCGTCATCGGGTGGAGGCACGATTCTATCCATGCCCGGGAAGTTCGAACTGGACTCCTGATTCTGCGTTGTCACGGGCAAAGGATCGTCAGGACTGCGGACGGGGTCGCTATCGTCTCCAACGATCGGAATACCCGCGGACGACGAGCCCTGGTCGTTCACCTCCGGCGGCGCAACGTTCGGATTGGACGGCATCACCGGGACCGAAGTTGTGTCTTCTGGAAACGGATTCGAACCTGCCTGGGGTGCTGCTGGGGTTTGGCCCTGGTTAGGCGTATTGCTCTTGGTTGACCCAGTGCCGTTCCCACCCGCTGGAGCCTGCGCGCAAACTGCTGACACCGCCGCTAGGCAGCCCGCAAACACCAGCGTCAGCAAAAATGCCCGCTTCATTTCGAAATCCCTCGCCCTTTCAATGGTACGATGCGGTGCAGACCGCATCATCGTCACCAAAGGAAAAACTTGCGCGCTCCCATGGGACTCATCATCCGCTCTTCCGCCATTCACGCCGCCGGCTGCTATACAACCACCGCAATCCGCAAAGGCAAGAGAGTTGCCGAGTACACGGGCCGGCGCATTTCAAAGGACTTGGCCGACACCCGCTACGAGGCCTCGCCGATCACCTATTTATTTGGACTCGGCGACGGTTCGATCGTCATAGACGGCCATGGCATGGCCATGTTCATCAACCATAGCTGCGACGCCAACTGTGAAACCAGCGAGGTGCGCGGCCGGGTCTGGATCACGGCCATCAAAAATATCCCCGCCGGCGCTGAGATCACTTACGACTACTGCCTCTACGATGGCGGCGAAGATGAGGCGATTTGCAACTGCGGTGCCAAAAAATGCCGCGGCTCCATGTATTCCCCTGAAGAAATTCGCCGCCGCAAAGCTGCTGCAAAAAAGGCGCTCAAGAAGGCAGCCTCGAAAACGCCAGCGAAATAACGAAGCCGGCTTTCAGTGTGCAGAATCAGTCTTTTTGAACAGCGCGGACAAATTCTTCCAAGGATTGTCCAAAGCCCTGGACGCCAACCGTCATGGGAGTAGCGGACCGGATTGGCCGCGCAACCCACAAGGAGGATTCACATGCAATATATTCTGCTGCTTCACGGCAACGAAGCTGGTTTTGCTCAAATGGCTCCGGAGCAACAGCAACAGGGAATGGCCGCCTACATGGCCTACAGCGAAGCGCTCAACAAGGCAGGCGTCATGAAAGGCTCCAATCGCCTGCGGCCGGTTGCAACTGCCACCACGGTCCGCATCGTGGATGGCAAAACCCAGGTTCTCGATGGCCCTTATGCCGATACCAAAGAACAGCTTGGCGGCTACTTCTTGATCGACGTGCCGGATCTGGACGCGGCACTTTCCTGGGCCGCCCGATGCCCCGGAGCAGGCCACGGCACGGTCGAAGTGAGACCAATTTGGAGCATGTAGGAGAGGGCCGTTGCCACAGCTCCATCCCATCACCGCCGAAGAATGCGACGAGCAAGCCCGGGATACGGCAGAGGCAGTTGCTCGCCGTAGTTATGGCAAGCTCGTCGCCTTCCTTGCGGCCCGCACCCACGATGTCGCTGCTGCCGAAGATGCACTGTCAGAAGCATTCACTTCCGCACTCACTGATTGGCCGCGAAACGGCTGCCCGGCAAATCCCGAGGGCTGGCTGCTTACCGTTGCAAGACGCAAATTGATTGATATGGTGCGCGCCGGCAACCGCCAGCAACTTGCCGCAGACGAACTGCAATCCGTTGAACTGGCTGTGGCCGCACCTGCTTCTGGTGAACTCCCCGATGAGCGGCTGGCCATGATGTTTGCCTGCGCCCATCCCGCCATCGACGCCGGCATTCGCGCCCCGCTCATTCTGCAGGTTGTGCTTGGACTCGATGCCAAAGCCATTGCGGCCGCATTCCTCACCTCTCCCGGCGCCATGGGCAAACGCCTGGTCCGGGCAAAAGAAAAAATCCGTGAGACACGCATTCCTTTCCGCGTTCCCGGGAGTCAAGAGCTTTCGCCTCGTCTTGACGCGGTGCTTGATGCAATCTATGCCGCGTTTGCCGAAGGTTGGAGTGATCCCGGCGGCACCGATGTCGCCCGCCGCGATCTGACCGACGAGACGCTGTTTCTGGCCCGGCTGGTTGTCGAGCTTCTTCCCGAGCAGCCCGAGGCACTTGGCCTCTGCGCCCTGCTCCTCCACGCAGAGGCTCGTCGCAAGGCCCGTCGCAACAAAGAAGGCGAGTTCGTTCCCCTTGCAAACCAGGACCCAGGCCTGTGGAATCACCAGCAGATTGCCAGCGCCGAAACCCTTCTCCATCGCGCAAGTGCCATGGCTGCCATCGGCCGCTTTCAGCTGGAAGCTGCGCTCCAATCTGCGCACGTCGACCGCTGCCGCACAGGCGCTCTCAACTGGGCCCATGTTGTGGATCTCTACGATGCGCTTTACGAGCTCACCAGCTCACCAGTCGTCCTCATCAATCGTGCACTAGCCGTAGCCGAGTTGTACGGTGCCGAAGAGGCTCTAAAGGCAATGCCCGACCTGGCATCCGATGATCGACTTGCCGGCTATCAGCCTTTCTGGGCAGCACGCGCTGAATTGTTGACCAGGACTAGTACCCATGAAGAGGCCCGCCGCGCGTACCGGATTGCGATAGGGCTGGAGCGCGACCCGGCTGTCCGTCGCTTTCTTGAGCATCGCTTGTCAGAGTTGGCGGATTGATCCCGAACCCGCCCGGCCTGCAATCAGGCACTGGAAACAAGTTCAATCAACGCAGTCTTTGCCATCCCACTGCCGGGTCAACCATGGCTCGCGAGCTTTTCCACGCCGCCGGTCACCCGGCTTGCAGCGATACAATCCCCTCTAGGCCACCGGGAAATCTGGTCTGGCCCTGGGAGCGAGTGAAGACATGGGTTATCAGGTTCTGGCCAGAAAATATCGTCCGCAGCGATTTGCCGACGTAGCCGGCCAGGACCACGTTACGCGCACCCTGATGAATGCGCTCGGCCAGAACCGCATCGCTCACGGCTATATCTTCTCCGGCCATCGTGGCATCGGCAAAACCACCATTGCGCGTATCGTCGCCATGGCGCTCAATTGCCGGACCGAAATTGGAACCGCAGAGCGGCCAAATCCTGAACCGTGCGGAGTTTGCGATTCCTGCATCGAGGTTCGCCAGGGCAATGCCGTGGATGTGATTGAAATCGATGCCGCCACCAATCGCGGAATCGACGAAATTCGCGAACTCCGCGACGCAGCACGCTATGCCCCTTCCCGCGACCGCTACAAGATCTACATCCTCGACGAAGCCCACCAGATCACTGATGCCGCCTTTAATGCCTTGCTGAAGACCCTTGAAGAGCCTCCTGCGCACGTCATCTTCATGATGGCCACTACCGAGCCTGAGAACATTCCGCAGACCATCCGCTCGCGCTGCCAGCACTTCAGTTTTCACGCCGTCAAATTCGACAACATATTGGCTCAGCTGAAGATGATCGCCATCCAGGAGCAGGTGCAGGCCGAAGATGGCGCACTGGCGTTGCTCGCCGAAGCGGGCGACGGCTCGATGCGCGACGCGCTTTCGATCATGGATCAGGCCATTGCTTCCGCGCCCGCCCAGGATGGCCGGCCTATGCTCGCGGTCGAACAGATTCGGGAATTGATGGGTTCCGTTCCAAATACCGTCTTCGAGCGCCTGCTGGAGGCTGTCGCTGCCGGCCAGAGCGCGGAACTGATGGAGCAGCTGAACCTGCTTGTCAATGCGGGACACAGCCCTTCATCGCTGGCGCGCCAGATGGTGCGTTACTTGCGCAACTCCCTGATGGCAAAAGTGGGTGGAGAACAGACTGAACTGCTGCAGATTTCCGGCGATGAACGCGCCCGCGCTGCACGCACTGCCCTTTTGTTCACTGAGGAAGAGCTGACCCGCAATCTGCAAATTGTCCTTCGCACCTTTGACGATCTGAACTATCGACAGGAGCAGCGCTTTCACCTTGAACTTGGCCTGCTCAAGCTGATTCATGCGCAGCGCCTTTTGCCGATTGAAGAGTTGCTCAGTGGAGTTGCGAGTGGCGCTAGCTCCTCTGTGGCCCGCGGCGTCACCGCATCTGGCGCTCCCAGACCCTTAGCAACTTCGTCGCGCCCGACCCCCGCGCCTGCTCCACCCATTTCACCGTTCGGAACAACGGCTGGCGGATGGAACCAGGCGGCAAAGATGGAATCCATTCCGAAATCGGATTCTTCGTCCACTCCCGCGCTTACAGTGGAGCGATCTTCACAGCAACTGCCAACCTCATCCGTTTCATCCAGCCAATTTTCGGCCTCGGCCCCCTTCCCAGCCGCGGCCACTTCCGTCGCCGGCTATGGCTCGACCGCCGCGCTGACTGAGGGCGCCCTCGCCAAGGCTCCTGCTGACGCACAACCTGCTTCTGGCGACCTAAACATGAGCTCAATGCGCCATGCTGTCGGTTCCGCGCTGGTTGAGGCTGGGCACAGCTCTGCTGCCCAGTTACTTGGCTCCGGTTCGTGGTTGGTCGACGGCGGCAGCCTGCGCATTGAAGTCCCAGGCGTTGGCAAGAAGATGCTTGCCTTGACCGTCAATGCCGCCGCCGAGAAAATCATTCGCCAGGAGCTGCAACGCTCCGGCGCACCAACCCGTCTCTTCATTGTTCCGGGAGAGGCCAACGGAGCAAGCTTGGCGTCCAACACTCCGATAGCTGCCCCGCTTGCCGCCAGCGTCCAGGAAGCAGCAATGGCCAATCCGCTGGTTCAGCGGGCGATGGAAATCTTCCATGCAGAAGTGCGCAGCGTGGTCGATCTTCGTCAGAAGTGATTCAAATGCCGAACATAGGAAACAAAGAATGATCAATCCTCTCAAAATCTCGGAGATGCTTTCCCAGGCCAACCAGATCCAGGAGGAAGTGCAGCGCAAACTCGGCGAAACCGTAGTCGAGGCAACCAGTGGAGGCGGTGCAGTCACGGCCACCATGAACGGGAAGAAGCAACTACTCAAGCTGCGCATCGACCCGTCCGCGGTGGTCAGCCTCGGAGGAGGCCAGCCCGACGTTGAGATGCTTGAAGACCTTGTGGTGGCAGCCGTCAATGAAGCGGGACGAAAGGCCGACGATGCCATCCAGTCCAGCGTAAAAGGAATGCTCGGCGGGCTCAATCTACCTGGGCTTGGTTGATCCGGTTGTGAATTCTCTACGAGTAAAAACAGGATCAGCGATGCGCTTCTTTCCTGATCACTGTCCACCGACCATTGTTCACTGTTTCCAGGGAGGCGCTCTGTGGCACGTTACGCCCAGCCAATGGCCCGGCTCATTGAAGAGTTGAAGAAGTTGCCCGGCGTGGGCACGAAGAGCGCTCAGCGCTTTGCCTTCCATATTCTTCGTTCGACGGATGAAGATGCGGCTGCCCTCGCCGAAGCCGTGCGCGGGCTCAAAGCGAATCTGCGCCTCTGTTCGGTGTGCAACAACGTCACCGACGTGGACCCTTGCGCCTACTGCGCCAGCCCGTCACGCAATCAAAGGCTGATCTGCGTGGTTGAAGAACCCACGAGCATTGAAGCCATTGAGCGAGCCAGGGGAGCAAATGGCGCTTACCAGGGCGTGTATCACGTGTTGCACGGAACGCTTTCGCCGCTGCATGGCGTCGGCCCAGACCAGTTGCGCACGCGAACGCTGGTGGCGCGCGTTGAAAAGGGAGAGGTAGACGAGGTGATCGTGGCCACCAGTCCAACACTCGAAGGCGAAGCCACTGCCAACTGGCTGGCAAGCGCCCTTCGCGGCTTCAGCGTCAGAATCACACGCATCGCCACTGGCGTCCCCGCCGGCAGCGACATTGAATACGCCGACGAAGTCACAATGGCCAGTGCCATCGATGGCCGCCGCGAGCTCTAACGGGTAGCCCGCTAATGTCTGCGAATCACGCCCGCATCCGGTTGAGCAAGTCCTGCGGATGGACGGGCTTGGCTAAGATCTCGAATTCGTGGCCCTCGGCCCGTGCCTTTTCAAGCAGATCGGCCGTCGCCGCCTGACCGGAGAACAACAGAATCTTGATCTCCGGCAACAGCCGGCGAATCTTGATTGCGGCATCTATGCCATTTAAATCGGCCATGATCACATCGGATATGAGCATATTCGGCTCAAACGAAGTAACCATTTCAAGCGCCTTCTCACCGGAATACACCGCGCGGGCTTCAAAACCGCTTTGATTCAGGATCATGGTCACTGTGTCGGCGATGACCCGCTCATCGTCCGCAACCAGCACTCTGGGCTTCACATTGTTTTCGGCCATACTCTCCTAGACGTATGATCAGGTCGGCACGCGCAAAACCGATTGCGCAGTGAAAAGGGGAACGGCCCAACCACAGCAGATAAAGTTTGACGCGACTTGCTGTGCGCGTTCCGGACGTGCGAAGCGCTTATCCAAATGATACGCTCGGTTGTGGGGTTTTGATCGGTACCCCGCACAGCCCGACGTCTGAAAAATCGCCGGGGGCATATCAAGTTTCAAATTCCGGGACAAACCCATCGTTCGCTGTTTCGATTCATCAGTCTGCAACCGGGAAATCATACACTTGCAATAACCCCTGGCCGGCAAATCGGGCGGACCCCCAACCGGAGAAAATCCCATGCAGGAAGCGGTCATCCCCGCCGAGTCCCAGACTGCGGCGTCGGCACTTGAACCAATTATTCGTGCTGAGAAAATTGAGAAGTACTACGCCCAGCCCAGCCAGAACCGCATCCAGGTCATCTCAGCGACTGACTTGAGCATTGTTCCGGGAGAGATTCTGGCACTTCTCGGCCCCTCCGGTTCCGGCAAGTCCACCATGCTGCGCATGCTGACCGGCCTTTCCTCGCCATCCGCCGGACAGGTCTTCTGGCACCAGAAGCCGATTGCACAGGCGGAAATCAACGTCTCCATTGTCTTTCAGAGCTTTGCTCTTTTTCCCTGGCTCACCGTTCTTGAGAACGTTGAAGCCCCCTTGCAGGCCCGCGGCATCAGCCCCGAGCAGCGGCGTGAGCGAAGCATGAAGATGCTGGACACCGTTGGTTTGGACGGATTTGAAGGCGCCTATCCCAAGGAGCTCTCCGGCGGCATGCGCCAGCGTGTGGGCTTCGCTCGTGCCCTGGTCGTAGAGCCCGAAGTTCTTTTTATGGATGAACCGTTCTCGGCTCTTGATGTTCTGACCGCAGAAAACCTGCGCTCAGAGCTCCTGGAGTTATGGGCTAACAAAACCATGCCCACCAAGGCTGTCTTCCTGGTGACTCACAATATTGAAGAAGCCGTCCTGCTGGCGGATCGCATTATCGTCCTGGGACGCAATCCAGGCCATATCCGCACCGACTTCCGGGTCCAGCTTGCGCAACCGCGCGACCGCAAATCCGAGCCTTTCACGCAATTAGTTGATTACATCTACAAAGTGCTCACCAGGCCCGACGTTGCCCCTGCTGAGGCTCCCGACCATCAGCACCCAGACGCGCCCGTTCGCGACCAGCGTCAGATGCACTACCAGATGTTGCCTCATGCCCGGCCTGGCGGCATGGCCGGGTTGCTTGAGTTGCTTCTCGACAAGGGCGGACGAGATGACATTTACCGTCTCGCGGACGACCTGGCCTTCGAAATCGATGACCTGCTGCCGATCGTGGATGCCGCGCAACTGCTGGGCTTCCTGAAGATTGAAGAAGGCGATGCGGCCATCACCCCAAGCGGCACTGAGTTTGCCAACTCTGAGATCCTTCGCCAAAAGGAACTGTTCCGCGACGCCGCGCTGCACAACGTTCTATTACTCCGGCAAATTCGCCGCGCCCTTGAGGCCAAGAGCGATCACACCGTGCCCGAAGAGTTCTTTCTCGACATGCTCGACGAGCAATTCAGTGAAGAGGAATGCCTGCGCCAGATGGAAACCGCCGTCACCTGGGGCCGCTACGCCGAGTTGTTCGACTTCGATGCCGGCCGTCGCCGCTTTGTGTTGCCTGACGTGCAGGAAGAACAACTCTCGGTCGACGGGGATGCCAAGTGAACCTTCAACACCCTCTCGCCCGAAGCCTGGTCACAACCCGCACCTGGCCATTCCTCATTGACGTAGGAGTGGCAGCCTGCGGGTTGGCCATCTTTTTCTCGCTGGTCAGCACCGGCACTTATTGGCTGGGCAAGCCCATCCCTGTCGTACCCATCTCTCACTCAATCAGCGCACTTCCCGTGTATGCCTTCTATTCCATCGTGCGCATCGCCATCGCTTATCTGCTCAGCCTGATTTTCGCGGTGTCGTATGGATATACTGCGGCCTACAATCCCCGCATTGAGGCTTGGATGGTCGCGGTGCTTGACATTCTGCAATCCATTCCCGTGCTCAGTTTTCTGCCCCCCGTGGTCCTGGCAATGGTTGCGCTTGTGCCGGGCCACCAGATGGGCATCGAAATGGGAGTCATTCTGCTCATTTTTACGGGGCAGGTGTGGAACCTTGCGTTCAGTTTCTATTCTTCCCTCAAAAGCATTCCCAGGGAGATGCGTGAAGCGGCGAACATCTATCGCTATTCAAGCTGGCAGAGGTTCTGGCAATTGGAGTTGCCCTACGCCGCAATCGGGCTTGTGTGGAACTCGATCGTCTCCGTCGCCGGCGGCTGGTTCGCTCTCATCGCCTGTGAGATGTTCACCATGGGCGACCGCAACTTCCAATTGCCAGGACTGGGCAGTTACCTCCAGACAGCAACTGCATCCGGTGATATTCGCGCGCTGGTCGCCGGCTTTTTGGTCGTGATTCTTATTGTTGTTGCCACCGATCAGTTGCTCTGGCGTCCTCTCATTGCGTGGAGCGACAAATTCAAATTCGAGCAGGTTGAGTCGGCAGACAGGGTCGAATCGCCGATTCTTGAAATCCTCCGTCGCTCCAATTTGTTCGCTGCTCCCGGCCGTATCTGGACGAGATTTGAGGAACCGATCTTTCGGCGGATGGCGACAACGGCGGAGTGCCGCATTGTTCACCCATTGGATGAAGAACGCCCTCGCAAAGGCACACTTGGGCTTTGGACCCTTGCCATTGCCGCGGTTTGCGTTATTGGCTGGGGAGCAACGCAAGCCGTGTTGATGCTCAGCCAGGTCACATGGCCGGAATTGCGTATTCTGCTTGAAGGCGCCGGCGCCACATTCTTGCGCGTCAACGCTGCGCTGCTCATCTCCGCTGCCTGGACGGTTCCTGTCGGCGTTGCGATCGGCTTTAATCCGAAAGTCGCCCGCATCGTCCAGCCACTCGCACAGGTCCTGGCCTCAGTCCCTGCCACTGCCTTCTTTCCGATACTGCTCATTGGACTGGTGAAAATAGGCGGCGGGCTGGGCGTCGGCTCGGTTGCCCTCATGCTTCTCGGTACGCAGTGGTACATCCTCTTCAACGTGATTGCAGGAGCGATGTCAATTCCATCCGACCTTCGCGAAGTCTCCTCCCTGTTTCACTTCAACCGCTGGCAGCGATGGACAAAGCTCATCCTCCCCGGAATCTTTCCCTACTTGATTACCGGGATGGTGACTGCCTCAGGTGGCGCATGGAACGCCTCGGTCTTTGCCGAGTACACGCATCTGAGCGATCGAACTCTGCAAACCATTGGCCTCGGCGCTCAGATCGATTGGGCCACCGACCACGGGCGTTTCCCGATCCTGCTGCTTGCCACGATCCTCATTTCGCTCATGGTGGTCACCATGAACCGCCTGGTCTGGCGCAAGCTGTACCGCCTCGCCGAAACCCGATATAAACTCGAGGGATGATCGGGAGAGCGGCTCGACGCCGGCTCTGGGGAGGAGCGCATGATCCGGGTAGGCTTGGTTGGCTTCGGCATGGGTGGGCGCGTCTTTCATGCGCCGCTGATTTCCTCCATTGAAGGACTTGAGCTGACCGCGGTGGTTGAACGAAGCTCCGACAACGCCGCTGCGCGCTATCCCGGCATCAAGACCTATCGCACGCTTCAAGATATGCTCGCGGATCCATCGCTGGAATTGTTTGTCGTCACCACTCCCAGCGGAACCCACTTCGAGATTGCTGCCCAAATATTGAAGGCCGGCAAGAGCGTTGTTGTTGACAAGCCCACCTCTGTAACCGCCGCCGAAGTTGCAGAGTTGATCGCCCTGGCTGCCCGGAACGACGTTCACCTCTTCCCATTTCATAACCGCCGCTGGGACAGCGATTTCCGGACGATTCAGAAACTACTGGGCGAAGACTCGCTCGGCCGCCTCGTGCACTTTGAGTCGGTGTTCGATCGCTGGCGGCCCGTTCACACCGGGCGCTTGTGGAAAGAAGATCCTGTGCAGGGAGGCGGAGCGCTGCTCGACCTCGGACCTCACCTTGCGGACCAGGTGCTGTTGTTGTTTGGCAAACCTGAATCAGTGAGCGCAGAGGTGTTGCGCGAACGCGACGGCCCCGGTTCAGTTGATGCCTTCACCATCCGTCTCCGCTATCCCCGTCTCTCTGTCACGCTTGCATCAAACTGCCTCGCTGCGCTCGCCCGGCCTCGATTTCACCTGCGCGGAACCATAGGAAACTACTGGAAATGGGGCGTCGATCTGCAGGAGCCGGAGTTAAACAAGATCACGCGTATCGACGATCCCCATTGGGGACACGAGCCCGCTGCGCATTGGGGCACCTTGAGCGTCGACGTAGATGGCGGCAAGGTCACTCGCCCCATCGAGCCCATCCCAGGCGACTACCGCCTCTACTACGCAGCCGTTCGCGATGCGTTGCTGGGCAAAGCTCCCGCTCCTGTGAGCGCCGTTGATGCGTGGCGAGTGGCTCGACTCCTCGAATGGGCCTTGCAAAGCTCGGAAGAACGTCGGGAGATATCTTGCAAGTGGAGCGAAGAGTCACTATAGCGCACGGCACCATGCACCGGCGCAATTCTCCACTGCACCACCCTACCGCCGCGATCTACCTGGCCCGAACAGCGGTCTCCTTCAAAATCGAACCGCTGATCCCCGGCTCTTTTTCTATCAGGGGCACCCAAAACCTGAAGATTGTTCCATGGCCTGGAGTGCTGGAAACCGAAATCTCCCCTCCGTGCGCGGCAAGAATGGCTCGGGTTATCGCCAGCCCCATCCCTGACCCTTTGCCAACGATGGCTCCTCTTTTGCCTCGATAAAACCTTTCAAAAATCAATGGAAGGTCGAGTGGGTCGATCCCCGGCCCGTTGTCCTCTACGGCAAACTCCAGCCGCTCTCCGGCGCGGCGGCCGCTTAGAGTAATCCGGCTTCCCTGCGGAGTGTAGGCTCCTGCGTTCTCAAGCAGGTGGCGCAGCACCCTGCCAATCAGGTGTGTGTCAAACCATGCGGGCTTGTTCAGTTCTTCAGGCTCGTCGGTGACAATCGTGACCCGGTGCGAAGCCAGGTTCTTGCGTGCTTCCTCGACTGAGTGCTCAAGTAAAGCACGCGGATGATCGGGTACCAGGTGAATCTGTACAACGTTGGCATCAATTTCGGCCATTTCCACTGCTTCCCCGATCAGCAAATCAAGCCGCGACGCCTCTTCGTCGACGATCATAGCCAGATCCTGGCGCCCCGCCTCATCCAGTCCTACGGCCTCAAGCAGCGTTGTCGCGGCAGCTCGAATTGAAGTGAGCGGAGTCCGCAATTCATGGGTCAGGGAGTCAATCAGCGCCGTGCGCAGCTTTTCTCCTTCTCGTGCTGCTTCCATGCGCGCGGTGGCCTCCATTGCAATCGACCTTGCCAGCATCACTGCCACCTGCGCGACGACGGCAGTCGACACTTCACGCGATAGCGTCGCCGGCCGCCAGCCCAGTGCCCCCACTGGCCGAAGACCGAGCATCAAACCATGCGCGGTAAAATCGCCAGGCAAGGTCAACGTGGCATTGGGCCCCAGCGTCATCGCCTCCAGGCTCGCGCGGATGCTTAAAGGTAGATCGGATGTAGAGGAAAAAAACTGATCCTGATCGCTGACGTACAAAACCACCCCGTCCAACGCGAAAATCCGATGGATCATCCTGGGCAGGTCGTGAATTAGTGCCTGTGCGTCTTCCTGCAGCATCATCTCCTGGCTCAGCTCGTAAAGCCTCTCCACATCTTCCCGCCGCTGTTCGGCTTGGCGGGTCTGCGTCCGCGCCCTTTCCGCTACCCGCACCACAACCAGGCAGCAAGCCACAAATGAACACATGGCCACCCACTCCTGGGCCCCTGCAAGTCGCAATGTGTGGTAAGGAAGCAGAAAAAAGAAGTCGAATGAGATCGCGCACAGAACCGCGATATAAAGCGCTAACCAGAGTCCAGCTTGCGTGGACGACCATACCACAAGCACTAGAAATGCCAGGCCTGCCGCTGTCGAATTCGCGCCCAGCCATACCAGCGCCAGGGTGCTCAGCGCCGCCATCATCGTTCCTACAATCCAGTGAACGACTCCTCGCGAATCGGAGACCATCGCAAAGATCCTCCCACCGTGCATGATACCGGTCCAACCGCATGATGTAATCTCTTCGATGAAAGAAGAATTTATGCCCGACCGAATTCTGATCATCGATGACGAACCGCAAATCACACGCGTGCTCCGCGCAGCTCTCTCAGCACAGGGATATGACGTCCGCACAGCCAACGACCCGGAAGAGGGCTTGCAGGTCTTCAAAGACTGGCCGGCGGACCTCGTCATTACCGACCTTATGATGCCCGGCCTCTCCGGGGTCGAGGTCACCCGCGCCATCCGCACCCGCTCCGAAACTCCGGTCCTGATCCTGTCCGTCCGGGACCACGAACGCACCAAAGTTGAGGCCCTTGACGCCGGGGCCGACGACTACGTCACCAAACCCTTCAGCATTCAAGAGTTGCTGGCCCGGGTCCGCGCTCACCTGCGCCGTGCACCGGAACGCACCACCGCGGCCATTGAGGCTGGTGACTTTGTCATCGATGCCAACGCCCATACCATCTCCGTGCTCGGAAATCCCATTCACCTCACCCCCAAAGAGTTCGAACTGCTACTCCACCTGGCCAGAAATGCAGGAAAAGTTATGACTCATCGGGTTCTGCTCACCACCGTGTGGGGAGCACAGTCGGCGCACCAGCCTGAGTATCTCCGCGTCTTCGTCGGCCAATTGCGCAAGAAACTTGAAACTGAAACTGGCAAACAGTACATCCAGACCGAGCCCTGGGTTGGATACCGGTTCATCCCCGAGGGCTTGACCGGGAATCAGGAATAACTGGCAAGCTAAAGCCCTCTTCAATGCGCCGAATCAGCTCAGAATTTATCCGCCGCAGGATCGGCACGGTCTTATTCGGGCCTTTACGATTTATTTAGAAAACCCTTTCGCGACTCCAACTTCAAACGAGCCAGAATCAATCTTGGGCGCCCTGTCCGGTTCTCGATAGGGGTGCAGGGCCAGAAATTCGGCCATTCGATCGCTCGCAAAAGCGTTTTAACGGCAAAATGTCCACGAACCGCAGAAGCGGTGGAGCGCGAGTTCAAATGCAAGATTTAACCATGCTGCTTTTCACTGTAGTTTTCTTCGTCCTGGCGTTTCTCTACGTCAAGGCGTGCCAGAAGCTGAGGTAGACCATGCCAATCGACGCCACTACCCTCATCGCTTTGATCCTGTCTGTCCTCTTGCTGGCCTACCTCACGGCCACCCTGCTCTTCCCGGAGAAGTTCTAACATGACCGCCAACGGTTGGTTGCAGTTCGCCTTCTACTCTCTCATCCTTCTCGCAACAACTCGGCCAGTTGGCATCTATCTTGCCAGAGTGCTTGAAGGGGAACGCACATGGCTCGACTTCGTGCTGCGCCCTTGCGAAAGGTTGATTTACCGGCTCTCCGGCGTCAACGCTGACCAGGAAATGAACTGGCGCGAGTATGCCTTCGGAGTGTTGGGCTTCTCAGCTGTCAGCATGATCATGACCTTCGCGATTGAGCGCCTGCAGAACCACCTGCCCTGGAACCCGCAGGGCCTGGCCGCCGTCGGGCCCGATCTCGCCTTTAACACTGCTGCCAGCTTCACCACCAACACCAATTGGCAGTCCTATGTCCCCGAAACCACCATGAGCTATCTCACAGAGATGGTGGGCCTCGCGTACCACAACTTCGGAAGCGCCGCAGTCGGCATTGCTGTTGCCGTGGCCCTCATCCGCGGAATCAAGCGTACCTCCTCCGGAACCATCGGCAATTTCTGGGTCGACATGACCCGCACCTTCCTCTACGTCTTGGTGCCAGCTTCGATCATTTACGCGTTGCTCCTCGTGGCCCAGGGCGTTCCTCAGAACTTCAGCGCCTACACCACGGCCCATCCGCTTGAACAACCAGGCCAGGTGCAAACCATCGCCCAGGGCCCCATCGCTTCGCAGGAAGCCATCAAGATGCTGGGCACCAACGGCGGCGGATTCACCAATGCAAACAGCTCCCACCCGTTCGAGAATCCTACCCCGTTTTCAAACTTCCTCCAGATGCTCTCGATTTTTATCATCCCTGCTGGCCTCACCTACACTCTAGGCCGCATGACCGGGTCACCGGGCCATGGCTGGGCCGTGTTCGCCGCCATGTATGTGCTGTTTGCTGTTGGTTTCACGACGGTCTATTGGGCGGAGTCGCAACCTCATGGCCTGATTCACGGAGCCGCTCAAACTGGGACAGCCACCGCGCCCTCAGGAAACATGGAGGGCAAGGAGGTCCGCAACGGCATCGCCGCCAGTTCCCTCTTCGCCACCATCACCACCGACGCAAGTTGCGGTGCCGTGAACGGCATGCATGACAGCTTTACCCCCCTCGGCGGCATGGTTGTCCTGACCAACATCATGCTCGGCGAGGTCATCTTCGGCGGGGTGGGATCAGGTCTCTACGGAATCCTCATCTTTGTGGTACAGGCGGTCTTCATCGCCGGTTTGATGGTTGGCCGGACTCCTGAGTATCTGGGCAAGAAGATCGAGTCGTACGACGTGAAGATGACCATGCTCTACGTGCTCATCTTCCCCTTCATCATTCTCACTCTGACCGCAATCTTCGTGCTCTCGCCCACCGTTGGGCTCTCCAGCCTCAACAACCAGGGGCCCCACGGCCTCACCGAGATCCTTTATGCATTCACCTCGGGTGCGGGCAATAACGGTTCGGCCTTCGCAGGATTGAACGCCAACACCTGGTGGTACAACGTTGCCCTCGGCTGGGACATGCTCTTCGGGCGACTGTTCATGATGATCCCGGTGCTGGCGCTGGCGGGAAACCTGGCCATGAAGAAGAGTGTGCCTCCTTCACCAGGCACCTTCCCTGTAAATGGTTCTCTCTTCACCGTTCTCCTGATCGGCGTGGTTCTCATTCTTGGCGCGCTTACTTTCTTTCCAGCGCTCAGCCTGGGACCGATCCTCGAACACCTGCTGCTCAAGGCAGGGCAGGTTTTCTAACCGATTCACACACTGCACCAGGAAAAGACGAAACGGACTGTCATGCTTGAAAAGAAAAGCCTTTGGAACACTGAGATCATGGGTCAGGCACTGCTGGATTCGGTGCGCAAGCTCGATCCCCGCGGCATGGTCAAGAACCCCGTGATGTTTGTCGTCGAGGTGGGCAGCGTGCTCACCACGGCCTTGCTGATTGACAACACCATCCACCATCGCCCTGGCTTTGGTTTCAACCTGCAGATCACCCTCTGGCTGTGGTTCACAGTGCTGTTCGCCAACTTCGCCGAGGCCATGGCGGAAGGCCGCGGTAAGGCGCAGGCCGACACGCTGCGCAAGGCAAAAGGTGAAACCATCGCCAAGCGGTACTTACCCGATGGTGGATTTGAAGATGTCGCCAGCGGACTGCTTCGCGCCGGAGACGTCATCTACGTTGCCGCCAACCACTACATCGCTGGCGACGGAGAAGTCATCGAGGGCGTTGCCTCCGTTGACGAGTCAGCCATCACCGGTGAATCCGCTCCCGTCATTCGTGAGGCGGGCGGCGACCGCTCTGCCGTGACTGGCGGCACCAAAGTCCTCTCAGACTGGATCAAGGTCCGCATCACATCCAATCCCGGAGAAACCTTCCTCGATCGCATGATCGCCCTGGTCGAGGGCGCAACACGCCAGAAGACTCCGAATGAAATTGCACTGAGTATCCTCCTCTCCGGTCTCACTATCGTCTTCCTTCTCGCAGTGGTTACATTGCAACCGTTTGCCATGTATTCCAAGGCACCGCAGACCGTCTTCGTGCTGGTGTCCCTGCTGGTCTGCCTCATCCCCACAACCATCGGCGGCCTGCTCTCGGCGATCGGCATCGCTGGCATGGACCGCCTTGTTCAATACAACGTTCTTGCCATGAGCGGACGCGCTGTCGAGGCGGCCGGCGATGTCAACACACTGCTCCTGGACAAAACTGGAACCATCACCCTGGGCAACCGCCAGGCTACCGAGTTCTTCACTGCTCCGGACGTAAGCGAAGAGCGTATGGCCAATGCCGCGCAGCTCGCTTCCCTCTCTGACGAAACTCCTGAGGGGCGCTCCATCGTCGTGCTGGCAAAAGAAAAGTACAACCTGCGGGGTCGCGATCTCAATGATATGCATGCGGAGTTCGTCCCCTTTACCGCGCAGACCCGCATGAGCGGAGTGAACCTCCCCGGCACTCGCATTCGTAAGGGTTCAGTTGACGCCATCGCCCACTTCCTTGAGGAGCAGGGCTCGTCGCTGCCGCAAAAGGTCCGCGATCACGTAGAAGAGATTGCCCGCGCCGGCGGTACCCCCCTGGTGGTTGCCGAAAATGCCGCTGCCCTGGGCGTCATCTATCTAAAGGACATCGTCAAGGGCGGCCTCAAGGAGCGCCTTGCCCGCCTCCGCGCCATGGGCATCCGCACCATCATGATCACAGGGGATAACCCCTTGACTGCGGCCGTGATCGCTCGCGAAGCAGGTGTCGATGACTTTCTAGCTGAAGCCAAGCCCAAAGACAAGATGGACCTGATCAAGCGCGAGCAGGCCAAAGGCAAGCTGGTTGCCATGACCGGTGACGGCACCAACGATGCTCCGGCATTGGCACAGGCCGACGTCGGCGTTGCCATGAATTCCGGTACCCAGGCTGCAAAAGAAGCCGGCAACATGGTCGATCTCGATTCCAATCCCACCAAGCTCATTGAGATCGTCGAGATCGGCAAGCAGCTCCTCATGACCCGCGGCGCGCTCACCACCTTCAGCATTGCCAACGACGTGGCCAAATACTTTGCCATCATCCCCGCAATGTTTGCCGGAGTCTTTCCCGTGCTGGGCGCGCTGAACATTATGAACCTGCATTCGCCGCACTCAGCCATCCTCTCTGCTGTCGTCTTTAATGCAGTCGTCATTGTGGCCCTCATTCCGCTGGCTCTCAAGGGCGTCAAGTATGAGCCCAAGGCCGCCGATATTCTACTGCGCAACAATCTGCTCGTTTATGGCGTCGGCGGAATCATCGTCCCCTTCATCGGAATCAAGGCAATCGATATGTTCCTTGTAGCTGTTCACCTCGCGTAAACAGGAATTGGAATCGGGGACCCCATCGTTCTGTCTTGTTGAAGGATGGGAAGCAAGCCCTCTAGGAGATAGAAAATGCACTCGGTCTGGAGAACTTCAATTCGCTTTACTCTTGTGACGGCCATCTTGCTGGGTCTCGGCTATCCGCTGGTTGTCACCGGAATCGCCGCTGCCTTGTTCCCTCACAAAGCTGGCGGAAGCCTCATCCTCAGGAATGGCCAGATTATCGGCTCAGAACTGTTGGCTCAAAGCTTCACTTCCGATCGCTACTTTCATCCCCGTCCCTCCGCCGCCGGCAACGGATACGACGCGACCGCCTCGGGCGGCACCAACCTGGCTCAATCGTCCAAAACTCTGGTCGACCGTTTGCAGGGATCCATCGACAAGCTTGCGGCCGAGAATCCAGGACACCCTGTCCCCATCGACCTGGTGACCACGTCAGGCTCCGGCCTTGACCCGGATATCACCCCCGACGCCGCATTCTTTCAGGCGCCGCGGGTAGCAAAAGCGCGTGGCATTTCTGAGGACAAGATCCGTCTGCTCATCCAGCAGGACACCACCTCGCGTCAATTAGGTTTCCTTGGTGAACCCCGCATCAACGTGCTACAGCTCAACCTCGACATCGACAAATTAACCAGATAGAACGGAGCTTCAGCCCGCGGGAAAACTTCTACGAGCGGTAGGCCAGGGATTGATTCTAGCGTAAGATTTGCGAAATCAATGCTGGCTTCAGCCGCAAACAATCCGCTAAAAATGACGATCGGCTTGAGCCGCCCAGGGCTGCTCTTTAAACGAGCCGAGTGCCTGCCGGGCAACAACCCTCTCGCTGTGATAATTTGGATGAAGCGGCCTTTGAACGAGCTCGTAGCTCAGTTGGTAGAGCAACGCCCTTTTAAGGCGTGGGTCCTGGGTTCGAGCCCCAGCGAGCTCACCACACCCTTCCGGCCGCCTTGCCTCCTGTTTCTCGATACTGCGGCCGGAGCTGCCTCAAACAATTTTCCCTCAGTCCCTTGGCCAGAAATGCTTCTCCGGGCAGGCTCTAAGTCGATCAGCAGCGCCTTCAGGCGTAATGTCTCGCTGCGGCATTCCCAGCATCTCAAAACCCACCATGAACTTGCGCACGGTTGCCGAACGCAGCAGCGGCGGGTAGAAGTGCGCGTGAAAATGCCACTCGGGATGCGTGCCACCGTCGGTGGGCGACTGGTGGAAACCCATGGTATACGGAAAGCTGGTCTCAAACAGGTTGTCGTATCGGGCGGTCAACCGCATCAGCGCATCTGCCACCCCGTCCCGTTCCTCGCTCGTCAACTCCGGCAACGCACCCAGATGGCGACGCGATACCAGGAGCACTTCGAACGGCCAGACGGCCCACCATGGCACAAGAGCGATAAAGTGCTCGTTCTGAAAGATAACGCGCTTGGCGGCTGTCTGTTCCGCGGCAACGTATTCGCACAGCAGGCAGCGCCCGGTCAACGCTAGATGATGACGCTGGGCCTCAGTCTCAGCCGCCGCTTCATCGGGCACAAAGCCAGTGGACCAGATCTGTCCGTGGGGATGAGGATTGCTGGCGCCCATCATGGCCCCGCGATTCTCAAATATCTGCACGTATTTGATCCAACCCAGGTTTGCCAGGGAGACATACTCATCAGTCCAGGCGTCCACAACCGGGCGAATCTCCGCAGTCGTCATGCGCGCCAGGGTCAGACTGTGGTCCGGGTGGTAGCAGAGCACTTTGCACAGCCCGCGAACCGGTTCTGACTTCAGCAAAGGCGAATTGGCCGCTTCGTACGCCTCAACAGGTTCGGGCAGCAACGCCGCGTAATCGTTTACAAATGAGAACACACCTTCATAATGCGGATTCACAGCTCCGCCCGCGCGCTCGTTCCCAGGGCACAAATAGCACCGCGGATCGTGCGAAATCCCCAGCGGCGCAGCCTTCTGCCCCACTTCGCCTTGCCAGGGCCGTTCGGTCCGGTGCGGCGAAACCAATACCCAGCTCTGCCGCAAGGGATTCCACCGTCGATGGACGTGCTGCTCCGGTTTCTCCATGCCCTCTCCCAGTCGTCATTCTACTTCGGCAGACCCGAGACATCGGGACCGGTATGACATCCTCGCCGAGGCCCGTCAAATCACGACCGTAAACTCTTGCCCCGTTCACCCCTGCTCCTTCAACAACTGATTGCATATCTTCCACTTACATTTAAAGAATTCAATCTAAAACACGAATCCGGCTACGCAGGCGTGAGCCCTTCCATGGGCGGCATTGATGCCACGAATCTCCGCGCAAACTCCTCGCTATATCTGTCCAGAAGCAGCCGAACCCGCTCTGGGTCATCCGAACGCACGATCATTCCCGCGTGGTGATGCTTTTGAATGCGGAGCACAATCTCCGTGTCGTTAAAAGCTGAAGTGTCCGGGTCTGCTGTCTGGGCCAGGCACAGCACGCTTCCGGCATAGTCTTCCGTTGTATTCGGCGGGTCGTAATCCTCTCCGCGAAGGCTCTGCACTTCCAGGCGAGCCCATTCCCGCCAAAGGTTCACGCCAGTCGCAACCTCAACCAGGTCGGCAATGAACGCTCCACCGACGCGGGCCGCAATCTCAAGAAAGTAATACCGCCCATCGGCGTGCGATCTGATGTATTCCGCATGGGCAACCCCACGTGCCATGCCCAGGGCCGGTGACAGCGCATCGTTCAGGCCGGTCAGTTCGGTCCAATCACGGCTTTTGCGGTCCACGGTTCGAGTGGTGAACACCCCGCCCTCATGCATCACCTGCATGGGCGGACGGCCGTATTGATGGACGACCGAGAACGCCACCTTGCTTTCATTCACGATCGAGTCCACATGGAAGATCTCGCCGGGGACAAACTGCTCCAGCAGGAAGTGGCTCTGCCGGTCTCCCAACTCATCAAGTGCGCGCCACAACTGCTCCGGCTCATTGATCTTTCGAATTCCCAGCGATGAAGCTTCAGACCGCGGCTTCAGCAGCCATGGTGCGGAGACGCGATCCATGTAGTCGCGCAACTCATCGTAGTTAAGAACCCTGCAAAACTCTGGAACCAGAAACCCCGCGTTTCTAGCCGCGGTACGCATCGCCAGCTTATCCCTGTAGTTAGCTGACGTGGTAATCCCCATGCCTGGAATGCGCATATGTTCGCGAATTTCGGCTGCCGTCCCCAGGTCGAATTCATCCAGCGCAATGATCCGGTCGAATCGATGCGATCTTGCCTTCCAGGTGACGGTATTTAGAACCTGGCCGCGGGTCAGCCCCGAAGGCATCACGATCATCTCTTCAAGCGCATCGTGCGGCCAGGGAAGGTCGCGAAGCTTTTCCAGGGTCAGCAGCGTTGGCCTCACGCCCATCTCCGCGCACTGGCGCAGAAAGTCCTGCCCCTTCTCGTAGCTGGCAATGCACAAAAAGCGGTCGGTGCTGTCGGTCATCGAGCCTCCGCTCGCATAAAGTTCCAGTTCGGAATCCGCCTGCCGCGTCGTTCCCGAAATAGTAGATAGTTACTCCGCCTACCGTGCCATGTGAGGATAGTTCTAACATAGACGTTGGAATCGCAGATGGCCGATTGATGAAGGCCATGCGAAAAGGGACGCTCAGAATGCTTTCGGCAGATCGAATCGTGGAACTGCACGACGGGCTCACACGCGCCTGGCACGCGGTTGGACAGCCGGAATCAATCGAAATGGACGAAGCGGCAATGGAGAATACAGGCGTGGATTCAGCGTGGCTGCGTTCCCTCACCCTTCATCACAGGGCCAACTTCGATCTCTGGCACATTGAGGATGAAGCCCGCACGCCAGGCGCGACCGACGCCGAGCTGGCTGACGTCAAGCGTCGCGTAGACCAGACCAATCAGCAGCGCAACGACTTTGTCGAGCAGCTAGACCATTCTTTGCTCGGTTGGCTGGGGCCATTGAAGTTGCCAAACCCGGTTGCGCCGCTGAACTCCGAGTCTCCTGGGCTGATGATCGATCGGCTGTCCATCCTCGGTTTAAAGATCTTCCACACCTGCGAAGAAGCCGAGCGCGAAGGCGCGCCCTTGGGTCACGCCCTGCGCAATCGTGAACGATTTGAAATTCTTAAAGAACAGCGGGATGACCTTGCCGGCTGCCTCAACGTACTATGGAAAGAGACCCTCGCTGGCACACGCCAGTTTAAGCTTTACCGGCAACTGAAAATGTACAACGACCCAACCCTGAATCCTGCGATTTACCGCAAAAACCTTCAGTATCCAGACAGTTAGCCCCCGGGTTCAGGTCTGCCCATTGACGTAGGTCGGGGTTCTGCGTATAAAGAGGGCCAAGCACAGCGATTCTCTGGTGCACGATTCCTGCGGTAAGCCATCCGCTGAACGGTGTGTTTGAGAAGGCGCGCTTTAGACAAATCATGATGCAAGACGGCCGATCCGCGGCTCCCAGCCGCAAGAAATCTCCTCCCCCTCCTGCCAAACCCGGCGGACACAGCACCACGGGTACAGGGCCAGCCTTCCAGCATTTTCAGGCTGCCGTTCAACTTTTGCAGCAAGGCAAGTTTGAGAGAGCGCTTGCCGGCTTTGAGAAACTCCTCCCCGTAGCGCCGATCGAAATCAAAGAGCGCTGCCGCATGTACATCCAAACTTGCCAGCGTCAATTGGAGCGGTCGCGGCTTACTTTTCTCACTCCTGAAGAGCATTACGACTACGCCATTTCTCTCCTGAACACCGGGTTTTACGAGGATGCGCAGGAGCAATTCGGAAACATCCTCGCGGCCCATCCTGAGGCCGACTACGCCCTCTACGGGTTGGCGTTGCTGGACTCGATTACCGGGCGCGCACAAGATTGTTTACGCAATTTAGCCAGGGCTATTGAACTGAATCCAAGAAATCGACTGCAGGCACGGGCCGACAACGACTTCCAGAGCATGGTGGACGACCCCCGCTTCACAGAACTCCTTTATCCCGAGGTTCCGTAAGGGATAGCGCCCTCTGGCGGCTGCCTGCAAACTAAAGATAAAAAGGTCCCAAGTGATGATATTGAGCCGGGATTCGTTGACGCAGCCCGACCCAGCCAACGGCGAGCCGTTGCGCGTGGTTGCCATCGGCGGGGGCACCGGGCTTTCAACACTTCTGCACGGTTTACGGGCGCACGTTACCACATCCAAGCCATCGGCCTCCAAGCTCGGACTCATCGCAGACCTCGCCGCCGTTGTTACGGTCACCGACGATGGCGGTTCTTCAGGCCGCCTGCGCAAGGGATTCAATATGCTCCCCCCCGGCGACCTGCGAAACTGCATGGTCGCCCTCAGTGAGGATGAGGACCTGCTCGCACAGCTCTTCGCCCATCGATTTCGTGGGGGAGAGGCGCTCAAAGGTCACAACTTCGGCAATCTCTTTGTCGCCGCGCTCACTGAGATCACGGGCGACTTTGGCCACGCCATTCAATTAGCGTCAAAGATTCTAGCCACTCGCGGACGCATCTACCCGGTAACCACCGCCAACACCACCCTGGTGGCACGCATGGACGACGGCTCCGAAGTGCGTGGCGAAACCGAGATCACAGCCAGCAAGAAGCGAATCGCCGAACTGATGCTTGACCCGCCAAACGCCGCGCCGCTCCCTGAGACTCTTGAAGCAATTCAGCGCGCCGACCTGATCACCGTCGGGCCGGGTTCCCTCTACACTTCGCTCATTACCAACCTGCTCGTAAAGGGCATCCCCTCGGCATTGGCAAATGCCCGCGGCGTACGCGTCTACATTTGCAACTTGATGTCCCAGGCGAACGAGAGCCTTGACCTTTCTGCGTCCGAGCACATCAAGCGAATCTATGAGCACACGCGTGAACCCGTCTTTGACTATGCCCTGGTCAACACGGCACCTTTCTCGGCAGAAACAATTGCCCGCTATGCGGCTGAAGGCGCTGCGCCCGTGCTGCCTGATATTGACGGCATCGAGGCACTGGGAGTTCGCTGTATCGCCGGAAACTTTGCCAGCGAAGACATGATCGTCCGCCACGCTGCAGGCCGGGTTACAGGAGCCCTCCTGGCCCTCGGACGGACAGCATTTGCAGGAAATTTACCTCCCAATTGAAGTTGGCTGATTTTCCTTTTCCGCCTCTCTCGCATTGAAGTAAAGTTAGACGACGCAGTCAGATGCCTGCGCAATCAAGAATGGAGGAATCATGCGTAAGACTCGAGTTGGGATGATGCTGGGTTGTTGCTTCCTGGCGCTGACTGTCCTTGCCTGGGCCCAGATGCACAGAAAGGCCGGTCTTTGGGAAGTAACCTCAAGCATGACGTGGCAACAGTCGCCGATGCCCCCGGGGATGCAAGCGCCTCCCGGTTCGCCATTCAGCGGCGCTCCGCACACCAACCTGGTTTGCGTCACACAGGCGCAGATTGACCAGTATGGCGGCCCTCCCCCACAAACCCACGGCAACTGCCAGGTAACAGGTTTCCAGATGAGGCCCGACGGCATGAATGCGGCAATCGCCTGCACAGGACAGGTGGCTGGCGATGGGACCGTGGAAGGCTCCTGGTCCGACCCGGATCACGCAAGGGTAAAAGTGCATTTCACTGGAACTATGACCATGGGCCAAAACAGCCGGCCGATCGAATGGACAATGGATATGCACTCGATGTTTAAGAGCTCAGACTGCGGCAACATAAGACCGGCTGGTGGAACAGGCTACTAAGTTTCACGAAGTGATAGCGCCAGTCTACAGACCGGCTGTGGTGCGGGCGTCTTCGCCCGCACCCTCTTTTCGAAATTCAAACCCTGCGCTCACTCATGCCACCAAGCGGCATGGCTTTTCAGCCTGCTGAAAATCTCGCCTGACGGCAGGGCAGGGCTCTATCCCTGGCGAAGAATCTGCGGATTCAATGCGGGCTTTAGCCCCCGAAGGAAGCAACTTCAACGCCCACCAACGGGCGAAACATTCCATATTCCGTCATCCTCGCCAGAGTCTGTCAGGGCACCCGAATAGGCAGCAGCGAGCCGTCTCAGCCCTCAACCGTCCTCTTCAGTTGCCCGCACGCCGCATAGATGTCTCTCCCGCGCGGTCGTCGAATATAGGCTGGAATCCCCTCGTCGGCAAGCGTGGCGCGAAATCTCTCCACAGCCTCGGGTTGCGGCATCGAGTATGCGATTGCCGGCCCAGGATTCCACGCGATCAGGTTCACCTTCGCAGGCAGCCCAGACCGCCGGACGAGTCTGGCAACTTCAACGGCATGCTCGGCCTGATCGGTCACGCCCCCCAACAGGACATACTCGAATGTGATCCGCTCGCGGGAACGCAACTTTAGACCTCGCACCGCGTCAATCACTGCCTCAATGGGCCACTTGCGGTTGATGGGCATCAACGCCTCACGAATCTTGTTGTTCGGCGCGTTCAGGCTGATAGCCAGCTTGGGGCGAGTCTCCGCAGGCTCAACAGCAAATCGCTCAATTCCCGGAACAATTCCTGAGGTAGACACCGTCATTCGCTGTGGACTCAGTCCCACCTCTTCAACCAGAAGGCGAACCGCTCCCATGAAGCCGTTGTAGTTCAGGAACGGCTCACCCATCCCCATGAACACAAGGTTCACACGGTCTTGGCCCACTTCCACACCATGGCGGTCGAGCACGGCAATCACCTGCCCCGCAATTTCGCCCTCCGTAAGATTGCGCTGCAGACCCAGTTTCGCGGTAAGACAGAACTGGCAGTTGACGGCGCACCCTACCTGGCTGGAAACACAAATCGTTGCGCGGTCCCACTTCTTTCTCTCCCCGGCTTTCAGAGCCTGGTCAGAATCCAGGGATTCAGTCCCATCGCCAGATTCGCCCTCATCGCCTTCCGGCATCCACACGGTTTCCACCGTCTGCGCGTCCGGTCCCCTGCCTGGGCTCTCCACCAAATACCGCTCAGTACCATCAACAGACTGAAAGACCTGTGCAATGCGCGGCCTGCCTACCTCCCAGCCTTGATCGACTAATCTCTGGCGCAACAGCCTGGGCAAGGTAGTAATGTCGCTTATTTCTGCAATCCGTTGACGATACAGTGCTTCTGCCAGTTGCGGTCCGCGCCAGGCCGGCTCACCCATTTCCAACATGCGCGCTGCCAGCGAAACGGTATCCAAGCCCAAAAGGAGCTTTTCACCCGCGATTTTTGGATCTCTGTTGCCCCCTCCAGAGTCCGAGCCGTCTAACTGTACGAGTTGGCGGAAATCGTTTGCCATGGCTTGGGCCAGCATAGAGCATTTTGGCTCCTCATGCAGCGATCTTCGGGTGCTGGGTCAGATTGAAGGGGACGGGATTCAGCCCGGAAATACGTCAGCTAGAAACCATGGAACTTGAGCTCCGGAGGAAGGTTCCCTCTTACTGACCCATCACTCATCTTCACCTCGGCTTTCTTGGCGCAACGCATTGCCCTACAATCGAGCTTGAAACATGACACTGACCACTGAGCGAAATCTCCGCCGCACTGTGCTTCCCAACGGCTTGATCGTCCTGACCGAGCGTATGGAGCACCTCCGCTCCGTTGCCATGGGCGTATGGATCAAATCCGGATCCCGCTGTGAGCCCGCTGAAACCAACGGAATCTCCCACTTTGTGGAACACATGCTTTTCAAAGGCACGCGTTCGCGAACTGCTCAGCATATCGCTCGCGAAATGGACTCCATTGGAGGCAACCTGGACGCCTTTACGGGCAAGGAAACCATCTGCTTCAATGTCAAGTCGCTCGGTGACCATGTCCCCATCGCTCTTGATGTTCTTTCAGACCTGGTTTTGAATCCAATCTTTGCCGCCAATGACATTGAGCGCGAGCGCGGCGTCATCCTCGAGGAGATCAAGATCGACGAAGACAACCCTGACGTCCTGGTGCACGAACTATTCACGCAAAGTTTCTGGAAAGATCATCCGCTGGGATGGCCCATCTTGGGCACCACCAAGACTGTGACCCGGCTGGATCAGCAGACTTTATTCGCCTATCACAATGATCGCTTCCATGGCGGCAACATCATCTTCTCGGCAGCGGGGAACCTGGACCACGACCAGTTTGCAGCAGCGGTATCCGCAAAGTTTTCCGGGCTTGAAGGCGGCCAGGCGGCGCAGGAGTTGTCGGCGCCCGAGGCCACCGCTCGCATTATCATGCGCAACAAAAGATCCCTCGAGCAGGTGCAAATCTGCCTCGGCGTTCCCGCCCCGCCAATCACCGACGAGAATCGCTACGCCACGCTGATTCTGAACACGGTCCTCGGTGGCGGCATGAGTTCGCGCCTCTTTCAGACCATCCGCGAAGAGCGTGGCATGGCTTACTCCATCTACTCTGACCTCAGCCCTTACCGCGACACCGGCACTCTGCTGGTGTACGCAGGAACCTCGGCAGGCAAAGCCCTCGACGTGGTGGATCTCATCCTTGCGGAGTTTAAAAACTTGAAAGACGAGGTGCTCCTTGCCGATGAATTGACTCGAGCCAAGGACCAGCTCAAGGGCAACATCCTCATGGGGCTTGAGAGCTCCAACTCGCGCATGGCCAACCTGGCGCGCCAGGAGATGTATTTCCACAACTTCATGACCGTGGATGAAGTGATCGCCCGCATTGAAGAGGTTGAAGCCGCCCAGGTGCAATCGATGGCTCAGAGGCTGTTCGATTCTGATAAAGTCGCTGTCACCTTGCTTGGCCGCCTCGACGGCATCAAGCTCCGCCGCTCCCGTCTGGTGTGTTGAAAAGAAGCTATGAGCTTTCAGCCTTCAGCTCTTGGCTTTGGTGCTTCTTATTGGGACGCCGTGGGTGACGCGGGAGTTCTCGCAGCTAGAAGCGGAAAGCTGCATTTCCGAGCGTCCTATTTCCCTTCTGCGTCTGTTCGTTGTAGCATTTTGTCGAATGGGTCTGTGTCTTCCGGCCCGTATCATGAGGCCTTTAAATCCATGAATGGCAAGTTGTCGATCGATCGATATACGCGGGATCCGCGCTCACCTAACGGCTTTACCCTGATGGAATTGCTCATCGTGATGGCCATCATCGCCATCCTGATGCTGATCGCGATTCCTACGGTTGGAGGCTTGAAGAAATATGCAAACGACCTCTCCGCCAGGCAGTCCGTTCGCGCCATCGGACAGGCAGAGATGCAATATGAACAAACTTATCCCGCCAATGGCTACGCATGTTCGCTGACATCCCTGGGAGGAGACCCTTCTGCAGGTGCGCCGACTGCAACGTCTGCTCAAATGCTGCAACCCGACCTCGCCTCGGGATACAAATCCGGGTACGTATTCAACATCACCAACTGCACCAAGGTGACCATCAACGGTACGGATCGATTCACTGGATATGCGGTGACAGCGGTTCCTCAATCCCTGGGAAAAACCGGTGATCGCGGCTACTGTAGCGACCAGTTTGGATCAATCAAATTCGATCCCGCCGGCGGTTCCAACTGCTCCCAGCCGCTGCAATGAGCACCAGCAAACTCATGCGGCTCGCCGCGTTCATTTTGGCCGCCGTTCCGCTCTCAACGAGTCTCTGGGCACAACAGCGTTCGCCTTCGCCGCAATCGGCCCACGAGCTCGCCCAGAAGGTCGACCGCCATTACAACCAGTTGCACTCGCTTCGCGCCCAATTTACAGAGAGCTATGAGGGCATGGGAGTCAAACGCACTGAAAGCGGTACCCTGCTGCTGCTCAAGCCCGCCCGCATGAAGTGGGATTACAGTTCACCGGCCGGAAAAGTATTTCTGCTTGACGGCCAGTTTGCGTGGTTTTATGCGCGAGGGGATTCTCAAGTCCAGCGCGTGCCCGCAAAGGAGCTCGACGACCTGCGTTCACCGTTGCGGTTTCTGCTTGGGCATACCGAACTTGAAAAGGAAGTGAACAACCTTACGCTGGCAACCGCGCCAGGCGGGCGCTTCACGCTCACTGGCCAGCCCAAAGGTCAGGAGAAGCGTGTCACTCGCCTCACCATCACGTCGACTGCGGGCGGCTCCATTACCGGGATTGAAATTGAGGAAGTCGACGGCGCATTGACCCGATTCATTTTCACCGGCGAGCAGCCCAACGCACAAATCCCGGCGGAGGTCTTCCACTTCACCCCCCCGCCTGGAATTCCGGTCGTCGATGCCCCGCCACCGGTGTGATTGCGGCATCCAGTCCAAAATCCTACGCGCCTTTGCCCCATTACCTGTAGAGTTTTTCCCGGCCTCATTCGTATCGCAATGCCTCAATCGGATCCAGGTTCGCCGCCCGAATCGCCGGGATCATTCCGCTCACAAGCCCGGTAATGATCAGGATCACGGTCGCGACGAGGACTGACATCGGCGAGATGATCAGGCGAATGTCAGCGCTTTCGGCATTCTTGGCCAAAGCGCTATAAAACGTGATGCGCCCTACCAGCGCCGAGACAAGATAGGCCAGGGCGATCCCGGCAGCCCCGCCAACACCGGTAATCGCCAGCGCTTCAGCCAAAAATTGAATCAGGATATGGTGCCTGCGCGCGCCAAGTGCCTTTTCAATTCCAATCTCGCGCGTTCGCTGCTGCACAGCTACCAACATGATGTTCATCAGCCCGATACCCGCAATCCCCAGCGTCAGCGCGCCCACCAGGGTCAACAGAATCGAAAGCGCAATCGACAGCATGCGAAATACGATCACTTGAGACATCAGATTCGCAACGCCCATCGCGTTGTGATCCGAGGGCCTGAAATGATGCGCTGCGGCCATGGTCTCGCGAAGAGCCTTCTCCACCATCTCGTGATCTCCGCGATAATCGAGCCACACGCTGTCAAGATACTTCGTGTCGACAAAGTCGCTGCTGGTATTGAAGGGGACATAGATAACCCGGTTGCTATCGTCGTTGTCGCCCTCCTGCATCTTCGGCTTCATCACCCCGATCACCGTGAATGCTTCGCCATTCAGACGAATCGTTTCGCCAAGCGCCCATCCGCCTGAAAACAGCTTGGTCTTGTTTTCAGACCCAATTACGCACACATGGGCGCGCTGCTGGTCTTCGGCGCCGTTGAAGAACCGGCCCGACTCAAGGTTGAGTTTCCAGATTTCCTGGTACGGCGGACGAACTCCGTTCACGCTCCATGTATACGTGTGAAGGTCGTTTTGGACAGTAATGCTCTTGGAGGACATCGGCGATAAATGCAGAATCCCAGGAACACTGTTGGAGACGCGGTCAAGGTCGTCAAGTGTAAAGCGGACCCGCGCGCCAGCTTTGTCGCCCCCGGCCTGCTCGCTGGTGCGGCCGCCCCAGAAAATGATGGTGTTGGTGCCAAACTTCGAGAAGATGTTCTCGATAGCATTGCTGAACCCGGCGCCATACGCCACCAGCAGGACAACTGTGGCGATGCCCCAGGCCATGCCGACCATGGTGATCGCAGTCCGCCGGCGGTTGTAGACCATCGCTTCCCAGGCCTGGGAAAGAATGTCTTTGAGCATGATCCAGCCTCTCTAAAATCAGCTTCCGGCCCCTAGCTCCTGGCTAAAGACCATTCAGGGATTCTTCTGCTGCCACCGACAAATCCCCGAACGACCAACTCCTTGAATCAGACACTGCCAGACGGCATCGCCTCAGCTGGAAGCTGAAGGCTGCATTCCTACTCCCGCCGCAGTGCCTCGATCGGATCCATTGCAGCCGCCTTGCTGGCCGGATAAAGTCCGGCAACCACTCCGCACAGCACTAGGCAAATCAGGGCCATCGCAGCCGACCAGGGCACCAGGCGCGGCGGGTCAAATCCCGGCACCTTGCCAGTCAGCAGTTCCTGCAGAACCCACATCCCACCAGCGGACACAGCTATGCCTATGATCCCGCTCACTGCGGTCAGAAGCAGCCCTTCCCAGAAGAACTGCGCCAGGATGCTGCGTTTTGTCGCGCCAATAGCCTTCAGCAATCCAATCTCTCGGGTCCGCTCAGTCACTGAGACCAGCATGATATTGATAATTCCAACCGCGCCCAGAGCTAACGTCACGATGCCCACGCCTCCCAGGAAGACATCCATGGCATTGAAGATGGCGCCGATCATGTGTTCTTCCTGAATGGTGTCCCACTCTTGAAACGCGTCCTTAAGAGAGGGGTCAAAGCCGTGTCGCTCCGCGATGACGCGATGAACTGCAGGCACGGCCGCAGTGGTATCACCCTTGGTCGTGGGCTGGTACTGAATGGAGCTCAGCGCGTTCTGGGCGAGGTTGTCGCCCTTCATGGCAAAAAGCTCCTGCATGATGCTCAGCGGAATGTAGACCTTTTGGTTGTCGCCATCGTTGTTACCGCGACTGATGGACTGCACACTACCCACCACTGTGAAACGGACATCATTAATGGTGATGGTCTCCCCAAGCAATGGCCGGCCTGGAAAGAGCAACGTTGCACTTTTCGATCCCAGAACCACTACCCGGCGACGTTCCGTCATGTCCTCGTCGTTCAGAAATCTTCCCTGCGCAATGGGCACAAAGCGCACCGTCGAGTAATTCGGCTCCACTCCCATCACCTGTCCGGAACTGTTCGCGAAAGCGCTCACTTCATAAAGATCGTTGCGGCTCAAAAACGCAGTCACTGCACGAAGTTCGGGGAGCGTCCGCAGCGCCACCTCATCCTCGGGAGTGAATTGGTAGGGCCGCATTCCAGTATGCTGGTTGGCAAGCGCTGGAATGGTGCCGTTCCACATCATCACCACGTCATTGCCGAAGGTGGCCAACTGTCGGTGCTGCCCTGAACGAAAGCCTTCGCCCAGCCCAACCAGCACCAATAGCGAACCGACCCCCCAGGCGATCCCGAACATGGTCAGGAAGCTGCGCAGTTTGTTCGCTAAAATGGCGCGGAACACCTGGCCAAGTGTGTCAAGAAAGCTCTGCATAAAAGTTCGACGCGCCTCACCTGGTTTTGCCACGCAAATTGCGCAGGATGTGGGTTAAACACCTGGGAAGCATTACGCAGTTCATGCGGGGCCGGTTCCATTCCTGCTTCCGAAGAATCTTCCCTCTGCCCCGAGATCGCCCCGGAAATGCTCTTCCACTCAATCCGGCAAGTCAAATATTTGATCGATGAGTGCTTCGGCCGGACACTTGGCAATCACCTTCCCGGCCTCATCGCCCATAGAATTCCGTTCTCTATGATTTTGTACAGGATTGGATTTGCATAGTCTTCCTTATTGTGACCAAGCGCCAGGTAGAACTCGCGACCCCCGTCAAACTCGTGGTACCATGCCAGCGGCAGCGGGTTGGGAAAGGTGGAGAGATCGTTCTTGATCAATTCAAGTGAGGTCAGCTTGGTACGGTCGGTTACCAGGACAGGATGAATATCCGGGTTCAGGTGATCGATGAAATAGCACTCGTCTGTCCATTCAAACTGGGCCGGTAAGCCCGCCACCGCAGGAAAATGCGGGTCGGTCACCTGGATGGTAAAGCTTTGCATCTTCGGGTGTACCGCGAATTTGCCTCCAAGAACCGACCAGAAGTACGGCCAATCCCGCTCAGACCCTGACGCCGAGTGAATGCCGACAAAGCCTCCTCCCGACTCAATGTAAGCCTTGAATGCATTACGTTGCGCGTCACTCGAAAACGCTTCGTTGTTGCTATTTGAAAAGACCAGCGCGGCATACTGCTTCAAATTCGCATCGCTGAATGCGGCAGGATCGTCCGAGACATCCACTGCGAAGCCCTTCTCGACACCCATTTTCTTGATCGCGTCTACGCTCGACTGAATATTCTCGTGCACATACCCCTTGCCGTTGCTGGTGTAGTTCCTGGTGTAGACAAGAACCCTCCGCTGGCCCGAGGCCGCGAGCGAGATCCCGGCAATCATCCACAAAACCAAACCCCCGACCAGAGCCGCCTTCACGCTTGTAACTCCCGTTGTGCCGCTCCCCTTCGTCCCCAGAAACCCATATCTCATGCGTCCTTCCTCATTTTTCCGCGATTCGAGTATACAGAGCGCCGGTTCGCCGGGGCCAACCGGCCGAAAGGTATCGGCTTCAGTCCCTGCCAAACGCTCTCGACCTCTGCTCTGCTCAAGTGTATCGGGATCTGTCTTTCTGCAGGAAACGGGCTATTGCCGGAACATGTGCCAACCACACCGCGGTGGGCATTAGCCCCTGAGGGATCTCTTCTTAACCCACCGACTCATTTTTCATATATATAGAATCCCCGTCCCGATTTCCTTCCGAGCGCGCCCGCTTCCACCATCTGCACAAGCAGCGGGCAGGGGCAGTACTTAGGGTCGCTGAACCCCTCCTGCAGCACCCTGAGGATATCCACGCAAACATCCAGTCCGATCAGGTCGGCCAGCGCCAGGGGGCCCATGGGGTGAGCCATTCCCAACTTGAAAACCTGGTCCACAGCCTCAGGCGTGGCCACGCCTTCCATCACTGTGTGGGCAGCCTCGTTGATCAGCGGCATCAGCACCCGGTTGGACACGAAGCCTGGCGAATCTTTAACAGCCACAGGAGTTTTGCCTAGCATCAGCGTCAGTGTATTTACCAGCTCAAATGCCTTGTCACTGGTCCGCGGGCTCCGCACCACCTCCACCAGTTCCATCCTCGGAACGGGGTTGAAGAAGTGCATCCCGATCACTTGTGACGGTCTATACGTGACTGATGCCAGCCTAGCGATCGATATGGAAGAGGTATTTGTTGCCAGAACAACGTTCTCCGGCAAGATCCTGTCGAGAGCCTTGAAAATCTCTGCCTTGACATCAAACCGTTCCGAGGCGGCTTCAACGGCAAAGTCCGCGCGCTGCAGCGCCCTGCGGTCGACAGTGGCAGAAATGCGGGTAAGGATCGGCGCAATCTGCGATTCGCCGAGATTTCCCTTCGCGGCCTCCCGGTCAAGATCTAAGCGGATCCGCCCAACTGCCCGATCCAGAACCTGCTGCTCAACGTCGCAAAGCAGAACATCAAATCCCGCCAAGGCAAAAACATGGGCGATGCCGGAACCCATGGTCCCAGCCCCCACCACTCCTACCGTTTGCACCATGGCCCCGATCTCTGTTGCAACTTCTGCCATGGCTAACTCTTATGCAACAGGAGCGCAGCCGTCAACTACCATATGCCCAACCAGTGGGCCAGCTTGAAGGGTACCGGTCTTAGCCCCTCGGGGAATTTCAAGCTACCCCGGACCTGTGCGCCCCTAGTTCCCGCTGGAGGCAGTTGGAACCATATCCAGAGGTTCTGTGAGTGTAAGCATCATGTTGGTGCCCGATTCCAGCGTGGCCTGAGGATGGCTGACCAGCAAGTGAACCGTCACCACTCCAGCGCCGATTAAGCCGCCGGCTGCGGCGCCTGCCGGGCCGCCAAGGATTGCCCCGGTTACCAGGCCTCCGCCCACTACGCCTCCATACTCAATGCCATCGCGCTTGAGTTGTGAGCCCGGCGTAATGGTGCTCTCGCCCCGAACCCGCGTTCTGGAACCTGGGGTTGACGTCACATCGGCATGGAGCTGGAATCGCCTGCCGTCGGGTAAAGTCACCGTCTCCGGGGCCAGCCGCATGGACCCGTGACCACCTACACGGCCGGTCGACAATTGCATAATCCTGCCGTCAATCTCGGCTCCGGTGGGAATCACGACCTGGCCGCCCTGCAAGACGTCGGACGCAACCATGGTGTGGAAGGTGTCGCCCTTTGCGCTGGATACCGTCGACAGACGTTGCAACAGCCTCACTCGAATCGCTGTCCCTTCCAGGATCTCACCCGACCGCCGCGCATGAGGATGCACAATATCCCCGTCCGGATCATTCATGTACGAGTGTTCCACCGGCCGCTCTGCGGATGCTGCTACATGCACAATTCCGTTGTCGTTGCCCGTTTCCCATTTATTCGTTTCCCGGTCAGCGTTCGTGCCGTTAACCGCCGCACTGCCAACGCCAGGCCGCTGGTCGTCCAGGGGGCGCGCCTGTTCTGATCCTCTGCTGGTTTCCGCGGGCTGGCTATCCATTGGAACTCCGGCAGGCGGTTTCGCCTCCGGCGTGCTGCTGGTGGTGATCTGGTCGTCTGCGGGAGGCCGCGAGGTGCCCTCATAGGGGTTGGACTGGGATGTCTGGCTCGCCGCCCGCATTCCCATCGCGGCTGTTGCTGCAACAAACAGGGCGCACACAATGATTGGCCGATTCATCCAGAACTCCTTCTTCACAGGTAAAGTTCTCCTTGGGTTCTTAAACCCAATCTGGAACCAACAGTTTCGTCGCCAGGCAATCTTCAAATATCAGCCCAATCGACCCCTCTGAAATACCCAATTCAAGCCTAGATTAGCCCAGCCCAATAGATTTCTTGAACAAGGTTGCAGGTTACTTTGACGGCATGAATCAGCAAAGGCAACCCGTTTTGGTCTTCGACCCGTCTCCTGACTGCGTGATTCGCCCATCGCGGGAATCCGCCCTCCCCTGTGTGACCGCTGCCACACAGGTTGCCGCCGCCTCGTTTGCTAGAATCGCTGAGGAAGATACGCATTTCTTGAGTGCTGGGAAGGCGAGGAGACCCGCTACGTGCACGAGTTTCTCGAAACAATTCAAAGCGCTGCCGGAGAGACTCTTCTTGTAGATCGCCGTCCCAAACTGAATGACCGGCTAATGCATCGCATTGTGAGGAATCAAATGACTGAGATTGTTGCCATTCGCGCCCGCGAAGTCCTCGACTCGCGCGGCAATCCGACCGTTGAGGCGGACGTAATTCTTGAGAGCGGCGCTTTAGGCCGCGCCATCGTGCCTTCGGGCGCATCCACAGGCGAACATGAGGCTGTCGAGCTGCGCGACGGCGACAAGACTCACTTCCTCGGCAAGGGTGTGTTGCAGGCTGTCGAAAACGTTGAAACCGTCATCGCTCCAGAGTTGGAAGGCCTCGACGCCGCTAACCAGCGCCTCCTCGACCAGACCATGTGCGCCCTTGACGGTACACCGAATAAGGCCAAACTGGGCGCAAACGCCATCCTCGCTGTCTCCATGGCGGCAAGCCGCGCCGTCGCGCAGACCCTTGAAATTCCCCTCTATCGATATCTGGGCGGTGTCAATGCTTCCGTGCTCCCTACCCCCATGCTTAACGTCCTTAATGGCGGAGCCCACGCAGACAGCAACGTTGACTTTCAGGAATTCATGATCATGCCCGTTGGCGCCGAGCGCTTCTCAGATGCGCTGCGCTGGGCGGCTGAGACATTCCACTCACTCAAAAGTGTGCTCAAGAAGAAGGGATACAACACCGCTGTCGGCGATGAGGGCGGCTTTGCTCCGTCGCTCAAGTCCAACGACGAGGCCATCGAATTGATCCTCGAAGCGATCCAGTTGGCCGGCTACAAGCCGGGAGAACAAATCTCCATTGCGCTCGATCCCGCCTCAAGCGAGTTCTATGACAAGGAAAAGAATAAGTACGTCTTCAAGAAGAGCGACAAGCGCGAGCTTTCAAGCGAAGAGATGGTGAGCTTCTACGACAATTGGACCCGCCAGTATCCGATCGTCTCGCTTGAAGACGGCCTGGCTGAGGATGATTGGGCGGGATGGCGTCTGCTGACCGAGAAGCTCGGCGGCCGCATCCAACTGGTCGGCGACGACATCTTCGTCACCAACGTCAAGCGTCTGCAACGCGGCATCGATGAGGGCGTAGGCAATTCCATCCTCATCAAGGTCAACCAGATCGGCACAGTGACCGAGACCCTTGAGGCCATCGAACTCGGTCGCCGCTACGGCTACACCTCAGTCATCTCTCACCGCTCCGGCGAAACCGAAGATACGTTCATCGCCGATCTCGCCGTCGCCACCGGCGTGGGCCAGATCAAGACTGGTTCCATCAGCCGCACTGACCGCATCGCCAAGTACAACCAGCTGCTCCGAATTGAAGAAGAACTCGGATCCGGCGCAGTCTACCTTGGCCTTGAAAGCCTCAATTACAGCGAATAGTCTTGAAATTCGTCTTGCGTAAAATTCGGGTGCCCCAGGTCTCCACCGCCGCGGCGGAAAGACCTGGGATACTTCAATCCCTCTCAAGAGACTGCACCGATCGCTTTTCTCCTCCAAACAAGCGCATTCAAGGAAGCTGCCCGTGTCCATCTCCAAGCGCCCCTTAGTTCTCACCATCCTCGACGGCTGGGGCTACTGCGCCCAGACCGCAAATAACGCCATTGCGCTGGCCCGCAAGCCAACCTACGACCAACTTCTCCGCGAATACCCAAACACCCTCATTCGCGCCTCTGAGCATTTTGTCGGCCTGCCCGACGGACAGATGGGCAACAGCGAAGTCGGCCACCTCAACATTGGCGCCGGCCGCATTGTGCAGATGGACATTACCCGCATTGACGCCCTGATTGCCGCTAACGAATTTCAAAAGAACGCCTCCATCGTGCGTGCCATGCAGCGCGCGCAGGAAGGCGGCCGCCAGCTCCATCTCTTCGGCCTGGTCTCGGACGGCGGCGTCCATTCCCATCAACAGCACCTTTACGCCCTGCTCCGCATTGCTCGCGAATACGGATTGCAGCGTGTGTTCGTCCACGCTTTCATGGATGGCCGCGATACCGGTCCAAACTCCGGCGCTGGATTCATCGAACAGCTTGAACAGAAGACGCGCGAGTACGGGGTCGGCAAAACTGCCTCCATCAACGGACGCTATTACGCCATGGACCGCGACAAGCGCTGGGAACGCGAACGCAAGGCATTTGACGCCATGGTCAATGGCAAAGCCGAGGGTGGCTCCTACCCGAACCCGGTAGCCCGCATCAAGGAAAACTACAACAATGGCATCACCGATGAGTTCCTGATTCCGTTTGTTGTTGTCGACGCCGCAGGCAAGCCTGTCGGTCAGATTCGCGACGAAGATGTTTGTATCAACTTCAATTTCCGCGCCGATCGCGCCCGCCAGATCACCCGCGTGCTGGCCCGTGAGAGCGGCATCAACAAACAAGGTGGCCGCGACCTCGACGGATGGGAAGCCCTCGACGAGACAATTCCCCGCTCCGAAATTCCCAAAGACTTGTTCTACCTGTGCATGACCCAGTACGACAAGAAGTTCGAATTGCCCCTGATCATGCACCCGGAGTCGCTCGACAACATCCTGGCCGATGTCCTCGCCACCCACCAGCTGCGTAACCTGCGCGTGGCTGAGACTGAAAAGTTTGCCCACGTCACTTACTTTTTCAATGGCGGCATCGAAACGCCATTCCCCGGCGAAGACCGCACCCTGATTCCATCGCTCAAAGTGGCCACATACGATCTGGCCCCTGAGATGCGTGCCGAGGGCATTGGCGACACCATCATCAAGGCAATCAACGACACCGCATTTGACCTGGTAGTTGCCAACTTTGCCAATGCCGACATGGTCGGCCACTCCGGTCAGCTTGAACCTACCATCAAGGCCTGTGAAGCCGTCGACGCGCAATTGGGCCGCATCTACAAGGCCATCAAAGAGAAAAACGGCGCCTGGCTGATCACCGCTGACCACGGCAATGCCGAGCAGATGGTCGATCCAGTCTCTGGAGGTCCGCACACCGCGCACACCACCAACCCCGTGCCTATGATCTACGTCGCTGAGGACGGGCCCCACTATCGACTCCGCAACGACGGATCCTTGCGCGACATCTCTCCAACCCTTCTGAGCCTGCTCAAGATCGAAGAGCCCAGGCAGATGACCGGCGGCGACCTTCGCATCCCCATCGCCAAGTAGCCCCGCGCCGCACGCAGGCAGGCAAGTAAGGCGAAGCGCAACTCGCTTCGCCTGACTTGTCGCCTGTTCTCCAGTAGCCCTCGTACAATAGATTCATGCTTCGCGATCTCCGCCCCCTCTTCTCTTACATGCGCCGCTACCGCTGGGGATACCTATGGGGGACTCTTTCTTGCATTGCCACGAATGCAGTGTGGGTGCTTTTTCCTCTTGTTCTTGAAGAAGCCATCGACGGCATGGGCAACGGCATCAGCCAGAAAGGGATCTGGAAGCTGTTTCCCGGAGTCTTAAGGCTGGCCGTCGACGCATCTGGAAAAAGCGTTACCCGCGAAGGCATTCTGATCTTCTCCGGACTCCTGGTTTTAATCGCGCTGGTGAAAGGGGTATTTCTCTATGCTCAGCGCTGGATTCTGATCGGCATCTCTCGCGAGATCGAGTTCGACATGCGCAATGACCTCTTCATCCACCTTGAGAGGCAGGACTCGGGATTCTACCAGCGCTATCGCACCGGCGACATCATGGCGCGTATGACCAACGACTTGCAGGCGGTGCGCAATCTGCTCGGCCCTGCCTTGATGTACTCCGCCAACACCATCTTCTTCACCATCGGCGCGCTGTTTTTCGTATTGCGCATCAGCCCCTGGCTTACTTTGGTTGCGCTGGCGCCTATGCCCCTGGCAAGCATCCTCGTTCAGTACTTCGGCACCAAAATTCACGACCGTTTCGAGCGCATCCAGGCCAGCTTCTCTGACATCTCCGCGCAAGCCCAGGAGAACTATTCCGGCGCACGCCTGATTCGAGCATTCGCCCGCGAAGAGTCACAGATCGGTCTCTTCGAAACGCTCAATCGGCAGTACATCGCCCGCGCCCTGCGCCTCGTTCAACTCATGGGCATGCTCTGGCCCACGTTGGAATTCATCCTCGGCGTCTCGATGGTCATCACCCTGCTCGCCGGCGGACACCTGGTCCTCGAGCACCGCATCACTCCCGGCGAGTTCGTCGCCTTCAACACCTACATGGTCATGCTCATATGGCCCATCATTGCCGTGGGATGGGTGGTCAACCTCTTTCAAAGAGGAACCGCTTCGATGGTGCGCATCGACGAACTGCTCAAGGCTGAACCCGCCATCGACGACTCCAAAGCAGACCCCGCTATTTCAGTGAACGCGGCCTTGCAAGGCGAGATCGAGTTCCGCCATCTCGACTTTTGCTATGGCGACACCTGCATCCTCCGCGATATCTCTCTTCACGTTCCCGCCGGATCAAGCCTGGCCATCGTAGGCCCCACCGGCTCCGGCAAAACCACTCTCGTCAACCTGCTCTCCCGCATGTTTGAGGCCCCGGAAGGCTCCCTGCTCATCGACGGCCGCCCAGTCTGCGACTATCCCCTCGCCATGCTCCGCCGGAACATCGGCATGGTGCCCCAGGAGACCTTCCTCTTCAGCGAGACCATCCGCGAAAACCTCATGTTCGGCGCTCCCAAGGCCAGCCCCGACGAGCTGCGCCAGGCAACCGAAGCCGCTCACATTCGCCAGGAATTTGACGAATTCCCGCAAGGCCTCGAGACCATGGTCGGTGAACGGGGCGTCACCCTCTCCGGCGGTCAAAAACAGCGGGCTGCCATCGCTCGAGCCCTGCTGCGCCGCCCTGCCATCCTCATCCTCGACGACGCACTTGCCAGCGTAGACACCTATACCGAAGAGCGCATCCTCGGCGGCCTGCGCAACTACACCTCCTCCTCCACCACGATTCTCATCTCTCACCGCGTCTCCACCGTGCGCGACGCCGATCAGATCGCGGTGCTCGACAATGGCAGAATCGTTGAACTGGGCAAACACGCTGAGCTGCTGGCGATGGACGGCTACTACGCCGGACTCTACCAGAAACAGCAATTGGAAGAAGAGCTCACCGTCGCCGGATGATGCGCGCTGTTCGTTCTCCGAACACCTGCCGCAATCCATTCAATGCAGCGCAGGTCATCCATACCGCCGAATTCGATTCCAACTGGAGCTTTCGTCTGCGCGCGCCACTCATATCGCACGCGTTCTCCTTGATCTGAAAGCGATGGCCCCGGATCGGCTCTCCGCCGCCGGATATGCGGAGTTTCACCCCATCGCCGGCAACGATACCGCTGAAGGCCGCGCTCAGAATCGCCGCCTCGATCTCGTCGTAGTGCCTCGTACCAGAGTTGATTTGTCTGCAACTTCCGATTCCCCCGAACTGTCAGGCCCTTGGCGCAAAATCACCGACCAATGACCTTAGCGTCAGTTCGATTACCACTGTCGGAAATACTTCATTCGGAGTTAGCATGGAACATGCGCTAGGCCATGGAGCATAACTCTGGCCAGGCATGGGCGATCAACGTGAATACCCTGGGCATGAACAAATTGCTGCCGGACGCGCGCGCTGCTCTGGACGGCATCGTGCGCGACGGAATGTTGCTGGCAATCGGCGGGTTCGGCCTGTGCGGCATTCCAGAAGCTTTGATTCTTGCCTTGCGCGACTCTGGCGTCCGCAACCTGACCATCGCCAGCAATAATGCCGGCGTCGATGGGTGGGGACTCGGCCTGTTGCTGGAAACCCATCAGGTGAAAAAGATGATCTCCAGCTATGTGGGGGAAAATGCCGAATTCGAACGTCAGTTTCTGGCGGGCGAACTCGAGGTGGAGTTCTGCCCGCAAGGCACTCTGGCCGAACGCATGCGGGCGGGAGGCGCCGGCATTCCCGGCTTCTACACTCGAACCGGTGTCGGAACCGTGGTTGCAGAAGGCAAAGAGCAAAAGGAGTTTGACGGAATCACGTACATCCTTGAGCGCGGCATCCAGGCGGACGTTGCTTTGGTAAAAGCCTGGAAGGCCGATACGCATGGCAACCTGGTCTATCGGCGAACCGCGCGGAATTTCAACCCCAACGCAGCCACCTGCGGCAAGATCACCGTAGCTGAAGCGGAGATCATCGTCGAGCCCGGCGAGCTTGACCCGGATGAGATTCACACGCCAGGGATTTTTGTTCATCGGCTCGTGCACCATTCCGAACCTGAAAAGCGAATTGAAAAGAGAACGATCCGGGAGACCTAGACCAGTGGCATGGACTCGTCATGAGATGGCCGCACGCGCCGCGAGGGAGTTGAGAGACGGCTTCTACGTCAACCTCGGAATCGGCATTCCCACGCTGGTAGCCAACCACATACCCGATGGAGTCAGCGTAGTCTTGCAGTCGGAAAATGGCCTGCTCGGCATGGGCCCGTTTCCGCGCGAAGATGAGGTGGACGCGGACCTCATCAATGCAGGAAAAGAGACTGTGACTTTCAACCCGGGCGCTTCCACGTTTTCGAGTGCGGACTCCTTTGTTATGATTCGCGGCAGGCACATCGACGTGGCCATCCTCGGCGCAATGCAGGTCTCCGAGCGTGGCGACCTGGCCAACTGGATGATCCCTGGCAAGCGGGTGAAAGGAATGGGCGGCGCAATGGATATTGTCTCAGGCGTCCGCCGCGTTGTGGTGTTAATGGAGCACACGGCTCCAGGCGGCGGCGCCAAGCTGCTTCGCAATTGCTCCTTGCCGCTTACCGGCGCCGGAGTCGTCCACCGCGTAATCACCGATCTCTGCGTGCTGGATGTGACCGGCTCCGGGTTTGAAGTCGTCGAGCTGGCTTCCAGTGTCACCCGCCAGGAAATTGCATCGCGAACCGAAGCTTCCGTGTGCTTCAGCGTCGCTCGGTCCTAACCCTTGACTGCTTTCCCCACGCCGGCTTCCGCTTTTCTAGGAATGCGGCAACGCCTTCGCGAAAATCCGCCGTATCCCTCGACTGCGCATTGGCCTCTAGCGCTTCGATGACCGCCGCGTCGAGCCACGCCTTTTTCTGAACCGCCATCAGCCGCTTGGTGGCCCTGAGTGATTCAGGACTATTCGCGATCAGCAAGTCTGCCACTGCTTGCACGCGTTGTGAGAGTTCCTCAGCCTCCACAATCTCATTCACCAGGCCTATGCGATAAGCCTCCGCCGCATCAACAATCCGGCCGGTCAGCAGCAAATCCCGGCTCCGCTTGTCTCCAACCTGCAACGCCAGAAAAGCTGACACCAGCGCCGGCACAAACCCGATCCGTACTTCAGGGAAGCCGAATCTCGCAGCTGGCGTCGCCAGCGTGAAGTCACAGATCGTCGCCAATCCTGCGCCGCCCCCGATCGCCGCGCCGTGCACCGCCGCGATCGTCGGCATCGGCAACTCATACAAGGCAAGAAACAGCCGGGCAATCCGCTCCGCATCCGCACGATGCTCGGCCGCGTCCTTGCCTTCCATGCCCTGCAACTCTCGCAAATCAAGACCTGAACAAAACGCCTCGCCGGCCCCAGCCAGCACCAGCACGCGGCAGTCGCTCGCGGCGGCGTCCTCCAACGCTGCGCCCAGCTCCACTTGCATCTGGGGCGTCATCGCGTTGCGCCTCTCGGGCCGATGAAGCGTAATCGTCCTGATTGACCCGCTCTTCGCAACCGCAATCGTCTTCACATTCATTCGCCCTCTCCGCAGCGCTGCCCGGCCCCACCAACCTCTGCTCCAATTATTCCTTTAGCTCATCGCGGCATCGCAGTTCGCTGTAATCTCTGCGCTGGCGCGGATCAAGTTATCGAGTGGGCCTAACTTCGGAATCGCCGCGCCGCACTCGGTCAGCGTATCCAGCAGTATTTCCGTCGGCAGGTTTCCAACCAGCGCATCCTGCGCAAACGGACATCCTCCCAATCCCCCGATGGCCGCGTCAAACCGCCTGCAGCCCGCATCGTAAGCCGCGTGGACATGCGCCGCCGCCTCGTTGCGCCGTGCATGAAGATGCGCGCCAATCTCGATCTCACGATGCGCTTCAACCACTGTGGCAATCGTTTCCGCAATTCGTTCAGCAGTCGCAAGCCCAACCGTGTCGGCCAACGATATTTCCCGCACCCCGACATCGACCAACGAGCAGCATGCATTCAGAACCGCGCCAGTGCTCCACGTTTCCCCATACGGATTTCCAAACGCCATCGAAAGGTAAGCCACAACATCCAGTCCCGCGCTGCGAGCCATCGCAACCACGGCCCGCAGCTGCGCCAGTGATTCCTCCTGTGTCTGATGCTGATTTCGGCGGAGAAACTCGGAAGAAATCGAGTAGGGAAAACCAAGCGTGTGCACGGCGCTTGTGCGGACAGCCCTTTCCGCGCCCTTCTGGTTCACAACAATCCCGATGATCTCCGCCGCTTTCTGAGGTCCCAGCAGTTCGAGCACTCGTTCCGAATCCGCCATCTGCGGAATCGCCCCAGGCGAAACAAAGCTCACCGCATCAATATGCGTGAAGCCTGCATCGATCAGTTTGCGCAGATAATCAGCTTTCGCCCCAGGCGCAATCTGTCCAGGCAGACCTTGCCAGGCATCGCGCGGGCACTCTACGATCTTTCCTTCATCGCTCATTTGTCGCTCAAACCCGGCTTCTGAAACCTGTTGGCGTCTGGCGTAGCCAGGCCCTTCACCCGCGTGACGGGTATACCTTGAGTATCTCGCGGGCGATCACCATGCGTTGAATCTCGCTGGTGCCCTCGCCGATGGTGCACAGCTTCACGTCGCGGTAGAACTTCTCCACCGGATAGTCCTTGATAAAACCGTAGCCGCCAAATAATTGCAGCGCTTCATCGCAGATCCGTACGGCCACTTCGCTTGCAAACAGCTTGGCCATCGAAGACTCACGCGTAACCTTGCGCCCGGCATCCTTCAGCACCGCGGCCCGCTGCGTCAACAGCCGCGCCGCATCCAGCTCAGTGGCCATGTCCGCCAGCTTCCACTGGATGCCCTGAAACTCGGCGATCGCCTTTCCGAATTGCCGCCTTTCTTTCACATACTTCAGCGCCGCATCCAATGCGCCGCGCGCAATCCCCAGCGCCAGCGCCGCAATCGAGATTCTACCCCCGTCCAGCACCCGCATTGCATCGATGAATCCCTCGCCCTCGGCTCCGAGCAGGTTTTCCGCCGGTATCTCGCAATCTTCGAAGATCAATTCGCTGGTATCGCTGGCCCGTAAGCCCAGCTTGTTTTCCTTCTTGCCGGCTTTGAAGCCCGCTGTTCCTTTCTCGACCACAAAGGCCGACAACCCATGCGTGCCTTTGCTCTTGTCGGTCGCCGCAATCACCACGGCGACATCGGCGTAGTGCCCATTGGTGATGAAGGTCTTGTTCCCGTTGAGCACATAGCGGTCGCCCTTTCTCATCGCGGTGGTGCGCGCATTGCTCGCATCCGACCCGGAGCCGGGTTCGGTCAGCGCCCAGGCTGCCAGCCACTCCCCAGTTGCTAACCGAGGAACATATTTTCTTTTCTGTGCCTCGTTTCCAGCCAGAAAGATGTGGTTTGTGCCTAGAGAATTGTGCGCGGCAAGGGTCAGGCCAACCGAACCGTCCACCGAAGCTAGCTCTTCGATCGCAAGCACATAATCCACATAGCCCAGACCCGCGCCGCCATACTCCGGTGGGATGATCACGCCCAGCAAGCCCATTGTGCCCAGCATCTTGATCACTGCGCAGGGAAACTCGCTCGCCTCGTCCCAGGCCGATACGTTGGGTGCGATCTCGCGCGCGGCAAACTCTCGAATCTCCCGACGAAGCTGTTCCTGTTCTTCGTTAAGCACGAACGGATACAAAGTATTCACTGGCTCCAGATCAACCTGCATGTTCACGCTCCTTTGCGGGGATTTCGAAGGTCGGCCCACTTACTCCACGGTAAGATGCCGTTGCTTCCGGCTTGGAAATGGAACGGCCAGAAGAAACACGTCCTCAGGTTTGCAGCACCCCGGGATTGTAACGGGGAACATCCGGATTCATCGAGCAAGCCTCCAGCGCTGCGATAAGTGTCTCTCTGGTTTGCGCCGGATCGATGATCGCGTCAATCCAGAGCCGCGCAGCGCCGTAACGAGGATCGGCCTGCGCGTCGTACGTCGACCGAATCTCTTCAAAGATCCCGGCTCTCTCCGTCTCTGTCAACGCCTTGCCGCTCCGCTCCATCTGCCGCGCCCGCACCTCGGCCAGCGTGGTGGCCGCCGAGGCGCCGCTCATCACCGCATACCGCGCCGTGGGCCACGCAAACAGAAAGCGAGGATCGTAGGCTCTCCCGCACATTGCGTAATGCCCGGCGCCAAAGCTTCCGCCTACAATCACGGTTATCTTCGGCACCACGCTTGTGCTTACCGCCGACACCATCTTGGCCCCGGCGCGAATAATTCCCGACCACTCCGCCGCCTTGCCCACCATGAATCCATTCACGTCGTGCAGAAAAACCAGAGGCACCAGGCTTTGATTGCAGTCCATAATGAAGCGCGCGGCTTTTTGGGCGCCCTCGGTATAGATCACGCCGCCGACCTCCATCTGCATCATGCCCGCCGACGGACCCATGCTCACCGTCTGGCTCTGATTCATCTTCTGATTGGCCACAATGCCCACGGCCCGTCCGCCAATCCACGCGTATCCGCACAACACGGTGCGGCCGAACTCCGCCTTGTATTCGTCGAACTCGCCCCGGTCCACAATGCTCTGAATCACCTTGCGCATGTCATACACATTGCTTGACCCTGGCTCCGGGTTCAGCAATTCATAGACATTTTCGGCGACAAACTTCGGCGCATCCCGTACCACATCAAATTCCCTGCGACGGAACACGTCTGAACTTCCCGCCCGTTCGCCCATCTTCGCCACCAGCGACCGCAGCCGCTCCAGGCATAGATGATCGTTTGGTTCCTTGAAGTCGACTGTTCCAGAAATCGCCGCGTGCATCGCTGCCCCGCCCAGCTCTTCAGCTCTCGTCTTCTGCCCGATTGCCGCCTGCACCAGCGATGGGCCAGCCAGAAACAACCCCGACCCCTCGGTCATCAGCACCGTGTCGGTCATCACCGGCAGATACGCCCCTCCCGCCACGCACATCCCCATGATCGCCGTCATCTGCGGAATGCCCATCGAGCTCATCACCGCGTTGTTCCTGAAGATGCGCCCAAAATCGTCAGTATCGGGAAACACGTCTTCCTGCAAAGGCAGAAACACGCCCGACGAATCCACCAGGTAAAGTGTCGGAATGCGGTTCTCCATTGCAATGGTCTGCGCGCGGAGCACTTTCTTCGCGGTCATGGGAAAAAAGGCCCCGGCTTTTACCGTGGCATCGTTAGCCACGATCATGCACAATCGTCCGCTCACCCTTCCCAGCCCCGTCACTACCCCGGCGCATGGCGCACCGCCATAGTCCCCATACATCCCGTGCGCCGCCCACAGCCCCAACTCCAGGAACTCGGTTCCTTCATCCAGCAGCAGCTTCAGCCTCTCTCGCGCCGTCAGCCGCCCTTTGCTGTGCTGCGCTTCCGTCGCCGCCGTTCCACCACCCAGTTGAATCACATCTTCTTCCGCCCGTATCGCCGCCATCAGCGCCATCAGCGCCTTCCGGTTGGCCTGTGCCCGCACCGACGCAACATCTGTGGTTGAATGCGATTCGTTTTCGATCTTCGCCTCCTCAGCCATTTCTTCCTTCGTGGGGTACTGCAGGAGTTCCGGTCCCGAAAGCCGCCCGCTGATGTCACTCATAGGATGCTCCCGCAATGACTCCGCTGCATAGACCGAATCCAATCCTGGGCATCCCCGGCCCTTGTGCATAAGCGCGCAACGTCATTCGGTCGCCATCCTCCAGGTAGGTTCGCGTCTCGCCTCCGGGCAGACGGACAGGTTCGCTGCTATGCCGCTTCTCCAGCAGGCAACCCTCTGAGCCCGCTTCAGGGCCTGACACCGTCCCTGTAGCCAGCAGGTCGCCAGTGCGCAGGTTGCAACCGTTGCTCGCGTGGTGCGTCACCATCTGCGCGACAGTCCAATACAGGTCGCGCAGATTGCTGCGGCCCAACAGCATCGGCGCCGCTCCAGCCTCATGCATAGCGCGGGACTCGATAAAAGCCTCCAGCCAAAGATCGATGCCATCCCACTTCGGGCTTCCAGAACGCAAATACGCCAGCGGTGTCGGGTCGTCGGGTGGTCGCTCGCGAGCCTGAACGCGGTATGGAGCCAGCGCTTCTAGCGAAACGACCCAGGGGGAAATCGTTGTCGCAAAGCTCTTCGCTAAAAACGGCCCAAGGGGCTGATACTCCCACGCCTGCATATCCCGTGCCGACCAATCATTCACCAGGCACAAGCCGAAAATATGATCTTCCGCCTCGGCGATTGGAATGGTCTGCCCAAGCGCATTGCCTTGGCCTACAAACGCGCCCACCTCAATTTCGTAATCGAGCGCCCGCGTCGGCCCGAAGGCCGGTTCGCCGTCCACGTGCTTTGTCTGTCCGCACGGTCTGCGAATCTCCGTTCCGCTCGTGACGATCGACGAGGCGCGGCCATGATAGCCGATTGGAATGTGCTTGTAGTTGGGCAACAGCGGATTGTCGGGGCGGAACAGCTTGCCCACGCACACGGCATGATCGATCGAGGCGTAAAAGTCCGTGTAGTCCCCAATTTCCGCTGGGAGATCCATCGCAGCTTCCTGCATCGGCACCAGCAACGACCCCACCCGATTCCGCGTTTCCGCGCCCGCCTCGGCCTCGTCCAGCATCTCAGTCAGTCGGCTGCGCAAGGCTCGCCACGCCGCAGGCCCAAGTTTCATCAAGGGATTAAGCCGTTCCGCAGTGCAAGCGGTCTTTGTCTCCCCGGTCAGCCCATCCAGCAGGCCTCGCTCCGCGCAGGCGCTTAGATCCAGGATGCAATCGCCGATGGCGACGCCGATCCGCGCTTGCCCTCCCCGGCGAAAGACCCCGTAAGGCAGATTCTGAATAGGAAAATCACCGTCCGGTTGATTGGCGGAGGCGATCCAACTTTTCATAGCCATCTCATCGCCTCCAGGCCTGATCGAATCTCATCCTTCCGCCCGATCACCCGTGAACCGCTTTTTCAGCCCCTGCCAGCATTCATAGTATTCATGTTGCAGAATCCGCGTCTGCATGGCAAACTCGGTCGGGCGCACCGCCAACTGCGTCTCAAACATGAAGGCCAGCGTGTTATCCAGGTACTGCGGCTTCAGTTCCGCCTCGCTCGCGCGTTCAAACGTCTCTGCGTCAGGGCCATGGCCCGCCATGCAGTTGTGCAGGCTGGCACCTCCAGGCACAAATCCCTCTGCCTTTGCGTCGTAAGCTCCAAACACCAGGCCCATGAACTCGTTCATGACGTTGCGGTGAAACCAGGGAGGTCGGAAGGTGTGTTCTGCCACCTGCCAGCGCGGCGGAAAGATCGCAAAATCGCAGTTTGCGGCGCCCGGAATCAGCGATGGTGAATTCAAAACCGTGTAGATCGATGGATCGGGGTGATCGAACGACACCGTGCTCATGCAATTAAACAGGGCAAGATCGTATTTGTAAGGCGCGTAGTTGCCGTGCCATCCCACCACATCAAGAGGCGAGTGGTCGATCGGCGCACGCCACAGCCGGCCCAGAAACTTGTTGATCAGAAAAAACTCGCCGTCGCGATCTTCGTACGCGGCGACTGGAGTCTTGAAGTCGCGCGCATTCGCCAACCCATTCGCGCCAATTGCACCCAATTCCGGGAGCCGAAACGTCTGCCCATAATTCTCACCGACATATCCGCGGGCGTTTCCATCCGGCAATTCGACCTTGATTTTCACTCCGCGCGGTATCACGCAGATCTCACCAGGCGAAGCTTCCAGAATCCCCAGTTCCGTAGCCAGACGCAGCCCTCCCATCTGCGGAACAATCAGCATCTCCCCGTCGGCATTCGCAAAGAAGTCGTGCTCCATGGATGTGTTTGCTGCATAGAGATGAATCGCAATCCCGGTTTGCACCGCCGGGTCGCCATTCCCACCGTAAGTCACCATCCCTCCCACAAAATCCGTTGCTTCTCCTGGAATCGGCAGCGGATCCCAGCGCAGTTGGTTCGGTGTGGTGGGCGTTCCCAGGAACGGTCCGCTGCGCATCATTCCCGCTGACATTTCTTCATAAGGCCGATGCGTTACGGAAGGCCGAATGCGGTAGGTCCAGGTCCGGCGATTGAGAGCGCGCGGTGAAGTAAAAGCCGTCCCGCTGAGCTGCTCGGTGTACAGACCAAGGGGGTGCTTCTGTGGCGCGTTTTGACCCACTGGCAGCGCGCCCGCCACCGCTTCCGTTGCAAATTCGTTGCAGAAGCCCGTCTGGTACAAGAGTTCACCCGGCATAGTTCACGCCTTTCACAACCGCCCGCACATAGAGCGCCGCTCCGCTTCGTAGATGGCCTCGTAGATCTCGTCGAAACTCTTCACGGCAAACAGCAATTTATGCAACTCATCCACCTTCACCGTTGTATTCAGCACTTCGTCCAGCGTGAATTCGTGGATCGCGCAGTTGCCGGCCATCACATTCCGGCGTTCACCATGCGAACTGATGAGCCCGCTTCCGTACACCTTGATCCCCTGCCCCTGTCGGATCACTCCGAACTCCACGGTATACCAGAAAAGCCTGCCCAGCTTCTCCAGGACCGCCGCGTCCGCGGTTGAGGCGCAAACACGGCCGTAATGCGCCAGGAAGTCGGCAAACACCTCGTGCGCATGCATCGGCACATGCCCGAAAACATCGTGAAAGATGTCAGGCTCCGGCGTGTATTCGAGCGAATCCCGGCTGCGCAGCCAGGTGGTTGTGGGAAATCGGCGCGCAGCCAGCATCTCAAAAAAGGCCGGCGCCGGCAGAAAACCGCTCACCGGTGTCGCGTTCCAGCCGGACCGCGGCTCCAGGCGCGCGCTGATTGCCTTCAAATTTGGCAGCCGGTCCGGTTCGATGCCGATGATCGAGAAGCCTTCCAGGTACTCGCGCGCCGCATGTCTTTCCAACTCCGGCAGCGCCTGGCCCGCGAGCTCGGCCCAAATCCCATGCTGTTCCTCGCTATACGCTGCATAGTCCTGGCCGATGACGAAAGGAGCAGCGGCCGAAAGCGTTTGCGTTTCCATGCTCTTTCTCCCTGTCCCCCGAAGGCAGTCATTCATTTCCGCGCAGGCAAGTCATGAGCCGGCCCTAGAGGTTGCCGCGTGCCTGCTGCTCCCGCTCGATCGCTTCGAACAACGCTTTGAAGTTGCCTTTGCCAAAGCTGCGGCTGCCCTTGCGCTGGATAATCTCAAAGAACAGCGTGGGGCGGTCTTCGATCGGTCGCGTGAAGATCTGAAGCATATATCCCTCATCGTCCCGGTCCACCAGGATGCCGAGATCCTCAAGTTCGTCCACCGGCTCATCGATTTTGCCCACCCGCCCCTGCAATTCGCTGTAGTAGTTGTGAGGGATGTGCAGAAACTCAATGCCATTCCCGCGTAGCTTGTTTACCGTGTGCAGAATGTCATCGGTGGCCAGCGCAATGTGTTGCACGCCGGGACCGCCATAGTATTCCAGGTACTCTTCCACCTGCGACTTCTTCTTGCCCTCGGCGGGCTCGTTGATCGGAAATTTCATATACCCGTTGCCATTGGCCATCACCTTCGACATCAGCGACGAGTATTCAGTAGAAATATCCATGTCGTCGAAATGCTGATATAGCGAGAAACCCATGACCTTGGCGTAAAAGTCTACCCAGGCATTCATCTGGTGCCAGCCCACGTTGCCCACAATGTGATCAATGTGCAACAGGCCTGTAGGCCGGGCGATCGGGTCACCCTCCACTTTGCGGAAGCCGGGTAAAAATGGGCCATGGTAATCGCCGCGCTCAACAAAGGTGTGAATCGTGTCGCCATACGTTTCGATGCTCGCCAGCACCGCACGGCCATGCTCGTCGGATAGCACATAAGGCTTGTCGATACCGACAGCACCACGGCTGGTTGTCTCCACCCACGCACGTCGCGCATCGTCCACCCACAGTCCAATGGCGCGCACCCCGTCGCCGTGCCGGGCCGTGTGTTCGGCGATTGCAGAGTCGCTGCGCAGTGCTGTGGTCAATACAAAGCGGATCTTGCCTTGCTGCAACACGTAGGAAGCGCGATCTCGCAATCCGGTTTCAGGTCCGGCATACGCGACCAGGGACATGCCCAGCGCGGCACGGTAAAAATAGGACGACTGGCGCGCATTTCCCACGTAAAACTCCACGTGGTCTGTGCCTTTTAAAAGGAGAAAATTCGCGTCCACTAGGGGTGCCGAGGCCGGGGCAGTCATCACCTGACCGGAAGCTGAACGGGGGAATGCGTTCATAGCCACCTTCCTGGCTTTCGAGCGCAATGAGCACGCGGAGACTCTTCACCAACGGTCCAGCCGCAGTTCGCACCTTCAGGCCATGCAATAGGATAGGCCCGCATTCCAGAACAGAAAATAGCAATTGAATTGAGGAAAGGCTATCGGAGCCTAACGGAATTAAGCATAATAGACCCGTAGCTTAAGGATCGCTGGCATATGGCGCATAGGACCCTCCCCAACACCTTCGAACTCGATGCGGTTTCCTGGAAGATTCTGGAGGCCCTGCAACTCAACGCTCGCAAATCCTTTGCGGAAATCGGCAGGCTGATCGGCCTTTCCACTCCCGCCGTCGCTGAGCGCGTCCACCGCCTTGAAGAAGCAGGTGTCATCACCGGGTACCATGTCGCGCTCGATGTGGCCAAACTCGGCGTTCCCATTCGTGTCATGGTGCGCCTCACCATCCCCGGCGGCGACGTTCAGGTGAGCCGCTCCGTCGCTGCGGTCAAAGAGATGAGCGAAATATGCCGTTGCCATCGGGTTACCGGCGACGAATCCTTCGTGATCGAGGCCAATGTCGTCTCCATACGCCACCTTGAAGCTCTCATCGACAAGTTGTCGGCGTTCGGAGCGACATCAACTTCAACGGTGCTCTCGTCGCCGGTACAACGCCGGCAATATTATGCCCGCCAAATCGAAGCCTTCGACAAATACAGTTGAATCCTGCCGTCTTCGCACCTCAGGAATAGGATGCCTCAACGGTCGTCCTTCGATGGGCCTGACGATTTCCCTGCGCCGCTGTCTGGATTCGCCGGATTCATCGCAACAACTTCGTAGCTTCGCGCCTTATGGTCAGAACCCTCGTTCATTGTAAGAATCATCTCGTTTTTCTTGATCTTGAACTCGCCCTCTTGCCCAATCGGAAGAATTGTGGCGTGTTTCAGGTCGATCGGCCGGATTTCGTAATCCATTTCGTCGCTTCGCAGAAGGTACTGCGGGCAAAGCTTTTCATCTGAGTTGATATGTGTGATACCGGCGGACGCCCACAAAGTTCCCAGGCCCGCCAGACCTGTTTGCTTCGCGCCGCATGGCACCGCCTCCATCTTTTCAAGGATCCCTCTCTCCGCACCGTTTTTCTTTTTGTCGCTCGCGCTCAATGGAATCGCCGTGAGAAGAGCCAGCAAGAGAGCAAGTGTTCCTTTGGTGTTCATGACGCTTCCGTTTCGGTGAACCTCGCCGCCGGCAGGCCACTTTCATTTTCTGCCGGCGTCTGTTGGCCCTTGACACAGCCAAACCTCAAAAATCATGTCAAAACGACGAAGAGGAAGGCCATTGCCCTGGCCTTCCCCTGTCGCGCAACGTTAATTCATTACTGGGTCGGCTTCGACGGCTGATGCGTGGTCGACGTCGGATTCGTCGATGGGGTCGAAGTTCCCGTCATCGATCCTGTCGTGCCGGTACCGGTTTCTCTCGTACCTGTGCCTGATCCGGTCATGCCGGTGCCGGATCCTGTCGTACCCGTTCCACGGCCATTCACGCCTGCACCGGTAGTGACACCACTGGGGCTTGCGCTTCCGTATTGCTGTGCTCCGCGCACGAAGCTTTCCGGATTGGCCATCAATCCCGCACGCACATCGGGATGAGCATTCAGATAGGCATCCAGGTCAGCATGGTTTTGCACATAATCGTGATCCTTGACCACCGAAGGGTTTCTAGTCAGGTCATTCTGAATGTCCGAGTGGTTATGAAGAAACCCTCCGAAATCCGCCATGTGGTCGTGCATCGGGTCGCGATCCCGCATGCTCGAATCGCGGTCGTAGGCATCTTCCTGCCGCATGAACCCATTCGGGTCCTGCCTTAACTGATCGCGGACTCCCGGGTTGTCCTGCAAGTAAGCTTGCAGTGCAGGATGCTCCCGCACAAAATCTCGGTTGTCCAAAAGCGATGGGTCTTTACGGGCCTATTCGGCGATCTCGCGATGGCTATCGAGGAATCGATCGAAATTCGCAACGTGCCTGCGATCCTGATCGCGGCCTGCGCCCGAGTCACCATCACGCATGTTCGAATCGCGGTTGAAGGCGTCTTCCTGCCGCATGAAGGCGCCAGGGTCCTGCCTTGTCTGGTCGCGAACACCCGGGTTGTCCCGCAGGTAGGTTTGAAGAATTGGATGGTTCTGCACGAAGTTTCGATTGTCCAGCAGGGACGGATCCTTCCGTACCTGCTCGCCAATTTCGCGGTGGTCGTCCAGGAATCGGTCAAAACTCGCCACGTCTCGGCGGTCGGCATCTCGATTCGCCACCTCTCTCCGATCGCCATCACGATTTGTCACGTCTCTGCGCCCGGCGTCACGATCCTGACCGCCGGCATCATGATCGCGCAAGTTCGCGTCGTGGGAGTAGCGATCTTCAAGTCTCATGAATGTGTCGGGCTGTTCGCTGATCTCTTGCTTCACGCTCGGATGATCCTGAAGGTACGTATTCAGTTCAGGATGGCTTTGCAGGAATTGCGGATCGTCGATCAGTGAAGGCGTCTTGCGAAGCTGGCCGGCAATTTCGTGATGGCTGTCGAGAAATTGATCGAATCGCGCCAGATCTCTGCGCGTGATGTCATCGCTTTGCACAGCCTGCCGGTCTTGCGTCGACGAAGATTGCCCGTGCGCCGGACAAGGGAGCCACAACAACGTCGCCGTGGCCGCACCTGCTAAAGTGATTTTTTGGAACCTAGACAGCTTGTCGCCCATCTCGTCTACCTCCTCTCCTGCGACTCTGATGCCGTGCGCTGGCCGTGAAGTTGTTCGATTTTTGGGGACAGGCTTTTGACCATATGCGATGATCTTGCGATACAAGGGTTTGCAAGCGGGCAGGGGGCGCTTTTCTTCAGATTCCGCCAGCGGGATCGACTCACTTTTTGCCGAAAACCGCTCGACGGCCCAAATGCGCCAACAAGCTGCAATGCAATTGCCGTTTTCAGCGATTGTGATCCATGAACGCGCCGAAGGCTGGAAACCAACTTTCAACAACATCAGGCACTGCGTCTGCCTTTACCATTCCGAGATGGGTGAGCTACACTTCTCCTGGGGAAAAACATACCCATATCTTGCATCCTGCCTCATTCGGTTCGGTTTCGCGTTCATAGGTTCTTCTCCTCATGGGCTCCGTAAAAATGAAATCTTTCAGCAGCGATCTCACGCGCCGGTGCAGAATAGAATGAGCAATCATTGGGCTTCGAGAATATTGGTTAGCGCTGTTCTCGCGGCTTCGCTCTTCTTTGCCCGGGCGCAGCAGGCAGTCGCACCGCAAGCCTTGGCGTCGGCGAACGCTGCCGATGCAATGCAACTCTATCTTGTCGCGCACGATAAGAAGGACAAGCCCGTCCTAGATCTCAAGCCGGACGATTTGACCATCACCGACGACGGAACTCCCGTAAAGCTCGATCATCTTCAACTCGCCGACCAGCACCAGGACCCGAAACAGGTCGTAAGCTTCGTCTTTGATTCCTTCCCTCCGGAGCAGGACGGGCAACTTCCGACAAGATCGACTCGAATCGATACCGCTCGTGATGCGGCCATGAAGATACTCTCCATGCTCGATGAAAGTGGATTTGAGTTCTCAGTCTTCAACATCGATTCGAGGCTCCGCCTTCAGCAGAATTTCACTTCCGACGTTCAGTCGATCCAAGCAGCCATCATGAAGGCGACAGGCCCCGTAGGATCCAGAGAGAAAGATCATGCTGCCGCGTCTGAGAAAGAAGTCGTCTCGGTCGCCTTCAGCGGATCCGATTCCACCGGCAAAAAAGTCTCGGCGCGTGAACGATTGAAGGCGCAGTCCATCTATGCTGCGATTCAGAACTCGACGCGTATCGCGCAGGACCGCCATTTCAAGTTGTCTCTGTCGTCCGTATTGGCCCTCGTCCAGGCCCAGCACGACCTGCCTGGACGAAAAACCATCATCTATCTCAGTTCAGTGCACCAGGAGCAGATCGATGCCGCTGCCAAGGAGGCCATTGACTCCATTGTCGGATCTGCGAATCAGGCCGGTGTCGGCATCAATGTCGTCGACGGCGCCGCGCTCGGCCATCACGGATCACAGGTAAAACTCTTGAATGCGGGCAGTGAGGGTATTGCTCATTCATTGAGTCTCATAAACTGGGGCAGCGGCGAAGGCACCCTGGACGTCGTGGATGATGCGCCCATCGACACAGACCTCAAGCACCTCGCCGAGGCAACAGGCGGCACTTATCTCAATGGAGATGGCTCCAAGGCCATGCGTCAACTCGCAGGCGACATGACAACCTATTATCAGGCGTCCTTTCTTCCTAAAAATGACGAATACGATGGAAAACTTCATCCCCTCGTAGTCAACCCGCTCCGTACAGGGCTCAGAATCCGCACCCAGACAGGCTATCTGGCATTGCCTCCACCCTCGGCAGACGGTAGCCGCGTGCAGCCGTTTGAACTGCCCTTGATGAAGCTGCTCAATCAATCGCCCTTGCCTTCGCAATTCCCGCTCCGTGCAGCAGTCCTCGATATGGGAGACAGCGATGAAGGGAGGAGGACCGCGTTTGCCATCGAAGTCCCGATCGACGGCCTCGGTGTTCAGAAAGATACAAATTCCGCCATTTCTCTTGCCCACCTCACAGTCATCGCCAACGTCAAAGACCAGACCGGCGCCGTTGCCACCCACTTCAGTTCTGACACCCCGCAGCGTGTTGCCTCGCGTCATCCCGGCGACAAGAATGTCCCGGTTATCTCGCTGCAACGCCACTTCACCTTGTCTCCAGGCAAATACACTCTGGAGGTTCTGGCGGTTGACACTACCACCAGGAAAGCAGCAGCGCAACGCATACCCTTTGAAGTAGCAGGCACTTCAGGATCGCCTTCGCTCAGCAACATGATCCTCGTTCGGCGAACCGATCCCGTTCCTCCAAATGACGGCGACACGGGCGACCCCCTTCGCGACGACAAAAGCCACGTCACGCCGAATCTCTCCGGCTCGCTGCCCACCGGAGACAACGTTGTCTCCATCTTTTTCGTAGTGCACGACAACCCGTCCGCCCCCAAGCCGGCAACATTGGAAATCAAGGTGCTTCGCGATGCGGAATTAGTGGGTGGCGCGCCATTAGTCACGCGACAGGCCAGCGGTGCAGAATACTTTTCCTACCTGGGAAGCTTTTCCCTCATCCCCCTCACGGATGGCAAATACCAGGTGGAAGCCCTTCTCACCCAGGGTGGAAAGACCGCCGAGTCGGACACCTCCTTCACACTCAGCGGCGTGGAAGGCGTTGGTTCGGCCGTTTTGAGCAACTTGCCGGCTCTTGAGACCGTCTCCCGGCCTGCCGGTCCGCTGGCCATTTCCGTCTCTGCCAATCCCATCCAGCGCCCTCCCGACGACGAGATCAAAGCCCTCCTCGCCGATGCCGCACAGAGCGCAAACGATTATTGGGACGCGCTGCCAAACTTCACCTGCCTGCAAGTCACTGAGCGATTTACCGGCTCCAATAACGCGGCCAGTTGGGAGCACATCGATACGCTCACTGGCCAGCTAAACTACTTCGACCATCAGGAAGACTGGGAGTTTCTGGAATACGAGAAGGACCATAAGATAAGCCGCGACAGCAGTTCTAACCCCGGGCGTGGAGTCTTTGAGGCCGGAATCTTCGGCGGTGTCATCCGCGGTCTTTTCCGCCCGACCGCCAAAGCGGATATCTCATGGCTTGAGACCGATTCGCTGGGTGACGGGAGCGTGCAGGTCTTCAAATACAGCGTCGCAAAAGAGAACTCCAACCTGAACCTCCGCGCCAGTGCCACGCAGGTGGTTCGCGTCGGCTATCACGGAATGATTTACATCGACAGCGCCACGCACGGGGTCCGGCGCATCACCGAAGTCGCAGACGGTGTGCCGAAGAATTATCCCATCCACGAGGCTCTCGTCAGTGCGGACTACGACTACGTCTCCATCGGCGGCCAGCAGTACCTGCTCCCGATCGGAGCGCAGACCATCCTGCGCCAATGGAGCGCCAAATCCAAGTTGGAGCTTGACCAGCTTCACTTCCGCGACTTCCATCGATTCGTCTCCACAACGAAGATTCTAGGCAGCTCGCCTGTCCCAGAACCCTGACCAGTTTGCAGTTTCCTCCGCGCGGTGCACCTGTCTCCGTGTCTCGTCCCGCTTCAATCGAAACGAATGCAAGCCGCGAACTCACCGCCGACACCCGGTGGTAAACTGGCTCGTCGCCTTGAAAGCTGAATATGCACTCTGCCTGAGTTTCCCTGGTGTCGGGTTCTTCCCGAGTTTGCAGAGTGAATTGCGGGAGAGCTGAGAAATGTACCCACAGCGTCGTGCCTTTTTGAAGACCATTGCAGGATCGGGATTGCTCGCCCTTGCTCCCCGCAGCATTGAAGCTCAGGAACAGGTTGCGCGCGCAACCCGTGGAATGCCTCAGCCGCGGATCAAAGACATCAGCGTGATCGAATCCCAGCCCGCAGGCGTGCGTCTGACGGTGGTCAAGATCACGACGGATCAGCCCGGTCTTTATGGTTATGGTTGCGCCACGTTTACCCAGCGGGCTGATCTGGTCAAGCCCGCGATTGAAAAGTATCTCAAGCCCTTCCTGTTGAATAAAACAACTGACCGGATCGAAGATATCTGGCAGTCCTGTTATGACAGTTCGTATTGGAAGAATGGCCCGGTACTGAACAACGCTCTCAGCGGCATCGATCAGGCTCTTTGGGACATCAAGGGCCGGCAGGCCGGGATGCCTGTCTATCAGCTCGCCGGCGGGAAATGCCGTGATGCCGTCGATTGTTACACCCACGCCAGCGGCGCTGAGTTTCAGGATGTTGTCGAGAACGCGAAGAAGTACATCGAGCAGGGATTCCGCAACGTGCGCGTTCAGGTCGAACTGCCGGGGATGGCGGGCTATGGCGCGGCCCATACAAATGACAAGCGCCCGAAAGCTCTTCACGACCAACCGATATTCGAGCCTGCCTATGCCATGCGCCGCAATCTGAAATTGCTTGAATTCTGCCGCCGGGAACTGGGCGAAGAGATCGAGTTGCTTCATGACATGCATGAGCGCCTGACTCCAAACGAGGCGGTGCAGTTTTGCAAGGAAGCCGAACAGTATCGAATGTTCTTCCTTGAAGACCCGCTTTCACCGGAAGATCTCGATTACTTCCGGCAGATTCGCCAGAATTGCGCCACACCCATCGCCATGGGCGAGCTCTTTAACAATCCGCACGAATGGCAACCGTTAATTGAGGGCAGACTCATCGACTACATCCGCGTGCATCTGTCGCAGGTTGGCGGATTCAGCCCGGCACGCAAGATTGCAATCCTCGCCGAGCAATATGGCGTGAAAACTGCATGGCACGGCCCCGGCGACGTTTCGCCGGTTGGGCATATGGCCAACGTCACGCTGGACCTCGTCAGCTATAACTTCGGCATTCAGGAGTACTCGCCATTCAATGAGCGGACTCAGGCGATTTTTCAAGGATGCCCCGAGATGAAAGATGGATACCTTTGGGTCAGCGAGAAACCCGGTTGGGGAATCGAGATCGACGAGAAAGAAGGCGCCAAGTCGCCATTTACGGCCAGCCCATTGAATGGCGGATGGGGGGAGATACGGCTGCGGGACGGCACCGTGATCAAGCAATAATGGCTACGCATTGAAGTGAAGACAGAGGGTTACACGGAGAATTTCATGAGACTTTTGATTGGAGCTACCCTGCTGGCCTGTGCTCTTGCGGGGACTTCCCCGGCAATGAGCCAGGTGAAAATGACGCGCGACCAGGTGCTCTTCTACACATCGGATTGGAAGGGCGATCGATTCCCCGATGGACGCCCGAAGTTGCCGGACACGCTGCTCAAACGAGCAGTGGACATCTCCATCGAAGACATCTGGGACTTTCTGCGCACGCAGGGCTACCAAAACCAATTTGAAGCGGGCTGGCAGGCTCTTCACATCGAAAAGCCGTTTGCCGGCCGCGCTCTCACTGCACAATACATGCCGTTACGGCCAGATATGGCCAAGCCGATCGCAGCTGAGGGCAAGGCAGAGGGCCGAGTGGGCGGAACCAATATGTGGCCCATCAATGAACTGCAAATCGGCGACGTGTACGTCGCTGATGGCTTTGGCAAGATCATAGAAGGTACATTGATCGGTTCCAATCTCGGCAACGGGATCGCCACCCACACCCATGCTGGATTTGTTTTCGACGCCGGCATACGGGACCAGGAGGAAAACCGTGAGATTCCCGACTTCAACGGCTTCTATCGCGGCTACGATCCCTCAGCATGGGCACAGATGGAGCTGACTTCAATCAATGCGCCGATTCGAATTGGACGGGCCGTGGTATTGCCGGGAGACCTTGTGCTGGCCAAGACTGAAGGCGTTCTATTCATTCCCGCAATCCTGGCTGAGGAAGCAATTGGTACCGCTGAATTCACCGGGCTCAAAGACGACTACAACTTCGAATTGAATCGGCAAGGCAAGAACGGCGCCCAGTTCGAAGGTGGATGGAACACCAAAAAATATGAAGGCTTTGCCCGTTGGATCGACGGACATCCCGACAAGCTGAAAATGCCGCGCAGTGAATTCGACACGATGCTGGCTAAAGCACGGGCGCACGCGGAAGATTGAACCCTGGCCGCCGCCTGCAGCCTCAATGCGGCTCTTGGTATCAACGAGCCCGCGCGGCTTTCAGATTTCATGCGAACAGGCCTTTGAGGGAATCGAAATGAACACAAGCCGGCCTCTCGTTCAGCCTGAATCGGACCTTCCCTCGATGGAATGGTACAAATGACGCAATATCCAAGCAGTAAGCACGGAAGCGGCCCGCCGGTACGCTTCCTGCTAGTCCTGTTGCTCCTCGGCCTGAGCGCCGTAGCATTCTTGGATCGCACCAATATTTCTATCGCCGCTCTCCAGATCGGAACTGAATTCAAGATCGACAATGCTCACCTGGGTTGGGTATTCAGCGCATTTCTCATTGGTTATGCGTCTTTTCAGATCCCCGGCGGAATGCTTGCGCGGCGTTTTGGCCCGCGCCGCCTGCTTGCGTTCAGCGTCATCTGGTGGGGAGTGTTCACGGCCCTCACAGCATTTGTCCCTCCCCGGATGCGCGGTGCTTTGCTGGTCCTGGTCCTCGTCCGCATCGCACTCGGCGCCGGCGAAGCGATCATGTATCCCGCGGCAAACCAGTTTGTTGAACGATGGTTTCCGATCGTTGAACGCGGCAAAGCGAATGGCATTATCTTCGCGGGCGTCGGGATAGGGTCCGGACTCACTCCTCCTCTGCTCACGGCTATCATCCTGCATTATGGGTGGCGCGCTTCTTTCTGGTTCTGCGCCGTCGTCGGTCTGGTGGCGGGCACGATATGGTACCTGGTCGCCCGGGACACGCCCGAGCAGCACCCATCAGTGACCAGCAGCGAACTGGACGTCATCGTCCAAGGCCGCGGCGAGAAGCCTAACCAGGGTGCAACCTCGAAAGGCCGACCTGGGGACCGCTCTGCCGCGCCTTGGAGAAGAATCTGCCTCAGTAAGGAGGTCCTCGCCCTCACCGCAAGTTATTTCGCATTCGGCTACGTGGCGTGGATTTACTTCAGCTGGTTCTACATCTACCTGGCACAGGTCCGGGGCCTGAACCTCAAGGCAAGCGCGCTGTACGCAATGTTTCCCTTCATCGCCATGACGCTGGGTTCCCTGCTAGGCGGCGTTGCCAGCGACTGGCTTGCGCGGCATGTCAGCATCCGGTCGGGGCGCTGCTTTCTTCCTGCGCTCGCACTCGGGTGCACCGCGATCCTCCTCGCCGTTGGTTCCAGAGCGAATGATCCCCGTTTCGCAAGTGCCGTCCTGGCATGGGGGGCTGGAGTTCTGTATCTGTCGCAAAGCTGCTTTTGGTCTGTTTCCGCCGACTTTGCGGGAGAGTTTGCAGGTGTGGTCTCAGGAACTATGAATATGGGCTGTCAAATAGGAGGCGCCGTCACCGCCTCGCTCACGCCATTGATTGCCTCGCGCTTTGGATGGGAAGCATCTTTTCTTGCGGCCACCATTCTCGCCGCATTTGGTGCCCTCTCATGGCTCGCCGTGGATCCACACGCCCGCCTTGCAGTAATTGTCGGCGTCTGACCGTGACGGGCCGTTGATGGCCCTGATCCGCGAAGCACCAGACCCTAGCCAGACTCTTCCACTGCCAGGGCGGCCTGCAGCATAGCCTTCGCATAGGCAATGTCGTAGACGTCACCGCCGTAACCACCGCCGCCGGGGTAGCCATGGATTGGCCCGCGAGCGCGATCGTAATCAAGGGCGCGTCCGTGCTCAGGATAAAGCTCTCGCGAATACCTCAGTTTTACCAGTTCCCGCATCACGGCGAACATGTTTACGTCGCCTTCGTCGATGAAGCCCTCGTCATATTTCAGGTAGGGCTCGGTCACATGAGGGTTGCGGTAGTGCATGTGGTTGATGCGGTCTCTGCTGCCGAAGTAACGACAGACCGTCACCGGATCCTCGCCCAGTTCCTGTGCGACTCCACAATCGAATGTGATGCCGTTTGCAGGGCTATCGACGATCTCAATCAGATGCTTCCATCCGTCCAGCGTGGCCATGATCTGCTGCGAACCGCGGCTTGAGGGGAAGGGCGGGTCGTTGGGATGCAGGGCCAGCCGCACATTTGCCTTTTCCGCCACCGGGATTACGGCCTTGAGAAAGTAAGTGATGTTGGCCCACATCTCACTCAGGGTGCGCGCACCTTCTTCGGCCAGGGGCGGCAGGTCTTTCATCCTGTCGTAATCCACGCCCGTCAATCCGGCGCCACCCCGGCCCATTTCTTCAAAGTAGCCTTCCATCGCCCGGTGCGCGTAGAAGTTGTATTCGACCACTGCGACGCCCACCTGCCCCGCGGCCTGAATCGACTGCCTGATCTTCTCGATCTCCTCGTCGCGCCCCGGCCTGCCATAAACCGTGCTCGGAAAGCCACTGACCATCAGGTTACCCAGGGTCACGCCGTTCGCCTTGAGCTTGTCGACAAGTGGCTGAAGCTCGCCCGCGGTCCACGGCAGCGCGGGACCGCCGCTCAGGACGTGATAAACACCCAGTTGCACCACACTGTGAATCGCCGCTTCGCTAATGCCGCCGCTGAGGTCGATGGCACAGGCAATCTTGGGAGTCTCTGCGCCTTCCTGCAGCATACCGTCGCCGAGCCACCATGGCTTTTCCTTTGACTGCGCAGAGGCCGCAACTCTCCACAGAGCTGGGGCCAGGGCTGTCGTTGCCAGGCCCTTGATCAAACGTCTTCGCGACACTGATGATCTCAATCTGGAAGTCTCCTTCATTTGCGGTCTTGAATTCTTCCACAAACCAATCGCCTGCGTCCAGCCACGATCGAACCCGGCATCGCGGGAGTAAGATGGATTGCGAATGTTTTGAAAGGAACCGATGAACACTTCCGCCGAGGGTAGGCATGGCTACAACCGCCGCAGCATTTTAAAGTCCTCATTGGCTGTGCTGGCCGGTAGCGCACTCGGCCAGACTGCAACAGCCGCCGAACCCGCGATCAGGAACGTAAATACTGCCTCCAGCCCGTCGGCTTTAAAGATTACCGACATGCGCTATGCGGTGGTCGTTAAGCCCGGCCCGAGCCCATGCGTTCTCATCCGGATTGACACCAACCAGGGCGTCTACGGCCTCGGCGAGGTGCGCGATATTGCCGGTCCGCAATACGCATTGGTTTTGAAGAGCCGGATCCTCGGCGAGAATCCCCTCAACATCGATTATTTGTTTCAGAAAATCGCACAGTTTGGCGGTAACGCTCGCCAGGCCGGTGGCGTTTGCGCCGTCGAGATGGCTCTTTGGGATATCGCTGGCAAGGTATACAACATCCCCGTTTACCAGATGCTCGGCGGAAAATGGCGCGACTCGATTCGAATCTACGCCGATACCACCGAGTCAGAGGACCCGAAGGTGTACGGGCAGCGCGCAAAAGAGCGCAAGGCAATGGGACTTACCTGGATGAAGATGGATCTGGGCATCGACGTTTTGGCCGGAATCCCCGGCACTGTGATGCGGCCCGCGGGTCAGGATAAGTGGGAGTTGCACGATCAGCCTCATCCATTCGTGGCCACCGAAGTCACCGACAAAGGCATCGACAGGCTCTGCGAATATGTTGCCGCTGTGCGCGAAAACATTGGCTATGACATGCCTCTGTCGATGGATCACCTCGGCCACATCGGCGTAAAATCTGTCATTCGCCTGGGCAAGGCCTATGAAAAGTTCAATCTCGAATGGATGGAAGATGTCGTTCCCTGGTACTACACCGAGCTCTTGAAGGAGGTTCGTGAAGCCTCCCCAACCCCCATTTTGACCGGGGAGGACATCTACCAGTTTTCAGACTTCGAGACGCTCTGCAAAGAGCATGCGGTCGACAAGATTCACCCCGACCTCGCTACCTCCGGCGGCATTCTCCAAACTCACCATATCGGCGACATGGCCTTTCGCTACGGTCTGCCCATGGCCATGCATTTTGCGGGGACCCCCGTGGGGTGCATGGCGTGTGTTCACTGCGCCGCCGCCACCCGCAACTTCCTCGCCCTTGAGAACCACTCACTCGATGTGCCGTTCTGGCAGGACCTGGTAACAGGAATTGAGAAGCCTATTATCCAAAATGGTTTTATCAAGGTCCCTGACAGCGCCGGCCTCGGTGTCACGCTCAACGACGACGAGGTCAGGCGCCATCTGAAGCCAGGAACCGGATACTTCGAACCTACGCCTACGTGGGACGAACCGCAGTCGTGGGATGACGCGCTGTTCAGCTAGCGGTCGACACAAGCCACCTCAACCGTTGCCTTACGGTCAACGCCCAGTTCGCTGCAATCCGGTTCTTGCGTTCCTTTATACTTTGCGGAACTCGATCCGGCCCTTCGCGATGGGAAGCCCGAGCACTTCAATGCGGCTCAGATCGCGCGTGCCAATCCCGCGTTCCTCGGCCAGCCTCAACGTGTTGTCGCAGTGCTCAAAGGGAGCGGTACCCCGGTCGGCCATTGGATCGAAGCCCATCAAGCCGGCGCAAACAGCGTCGGTGGTTACGCAATTCGTACCCGCAATCAACAAGCCGGGAGGAACCGCACGCATGGGTTTCACCCACGGACCTTCGCCACCCGCCACGGTCTGAATTCCGTCGATGATGCTCAGGTGAATGGGTCGTGCCGCCACCAGGTCAACGGTCACCCTCGGCACGCGGTAGCCTGGGTCGCGCGGCGATTGTGGATCCAGTTCCGGCAGCGCCGTACGGGAAGGCTGCCGATTCCCGTTGTGCAGCATGGTCCGCCCGCCACCCGCTTCCTGGCTCGGCTCATCCTCGCCGGCGGTCTCCCCGTAGATTGTCGTGGGAGTAATTCCAAACAGGTTCTTCATCGATCCGGTGAGCCCGGCCGTGCTGTGCTCCTTCAGCTTGGCAAGAGAGACAAAGACATCGCAATCCTCGTATGCGCGATTCAGATCGTAGGCTTTGAACAACAGGCCTCCGCCAGGAACCCAAAGCCGAGTGTACCTCTTCGACGAACCCGCAAAGTTCGTGTTCTCGAACTCCACGCCGCTGGCGGCACTGGTGAAATCCGACAATTGCCATCCGGCCTGCGTGATGAACTCCTCAAGCGTGTGCACCTTCGATCCGGTTGGACTCTCCACAAGGCGTATCCGCCGTGCCCCGGCCTTGCCCAGCAGATGAACGGTGGCGCTGACAACCTGGGGATGCACCCAGTATGTTTGACCCTGGGTCATTCCGTTGAAACGCTGCGTCGAACTCCCCGTCACGTTGATCTTGATCGCCACGGTTTTGCCGCTCACCAGCCTGTGCAACCCTCCCAATTGGTCGAACATGGTCGCTAGAGTCGTCACCATTGCCGGCCCATAGGTTGAACACCTGGCGACGGCGACGGGAGCCGTGGGTGCGGCTGTCGCGGCAAAAAGCCGGGTAGGCACGAGGTACAACCCCGCCGCTGCGGAGCTCAAGCCCTGGATCAGTTCTCTCCGGTTCAGTTCCCTTCTCATAGAATCGCCGTCCTTCGCGGCTGCGACCGTTGGTTCAGATGGTAACTCTGTTCTCCCCACTTTGCGCAACAAGTTGCAAGTGTTTCCAGACCGATCAACTTTGGCAGCTAAAATCACACCGACCTCACACAATGCAGCATTTCATCGGCGCGCAAAAAACGAATAGGCCTTTTGGCGTAAAAGGCCGTTAAACGCCATGGCATCATGCGGTTCGAACCCTGGCAACGGCCATAACTGAGACATGTCAGCCATCCGAAGCCAAACAATTCCCGGTTTTTCACGGATTCAGACTTGAACAACTTGAACCCTCGAGGAGGCCAGATCAAATGCCGGCTTTTCGATGCGATGAACGGCTCTGCCGCTCAGCAAAGCGCGCACACTTTTCGAGGACCTGCTTAAGTAGCCCCGCGTATGATGCTCACAGAGTCGAAAAAAGCAGACGAAAGTGTGGAAATGCCGCAGATCCGGCTTGTCAGGCCGACGGTCGGAGCAGATCAATGAATCGTTAATTGGCATTGAAGATCGTGCTGGCAATGGTGGGATTGCTCTTCATCGCCTTGAGTTATCCCATGGTGGTGTTTATCCGACAGGCGCCTGCGCTTTCCATGTAGTTCCGCCTGTACGTCACGCTCGGCGTCTTTCTGCTTTTAGCAATCCGAAATCCATCGGCAAGTCGCAGTGTGATTGCCTTCACAGCATGGTCGAGTTTCGCTCACGCAGCGCTCATGGGTACTCAGGCGTGCTGCAACATGGTGGCACGTGGGGAATTGATCGGCGTGGCTGTTCTTTTCATCATCGGCGTTACCCTCATCGCGCTTGCTCCTTCGAAGCATCTGATGGAATCAGCCTGACACCCACTGGTGAGTCGATTCCCATTGCCACGGACTAAACAGAACCGTGCAATTGGAGTGCAAGCGCGATGTCGACCAAACGATGCGGGATTGTCATTCACATCGCTCGCGACCAACCCAGACCCAAGAATCGGTATGACCAATTCTCCAAGCGACATCAAGCCGGTCGAGCGGAGTCGTTCGTTGTGATGCGAGAGCTGCACGTCCGCCGACAGAAGCGGCCCTGGCGATACCGTTCCGCGATAAGGGTAACCGGCAGTTCACCGGTGTATATTCGCATTATCAGTAAACGATTTCCCAGCGACGCTCTTTACCCGGCTGGCGTGACCTTCGGGCTCGTCCCAGGGATGGCCACGGACAGAGAGCCCGCAGCGGCACTACACTGTTTTGCGGGCAAAATTGCCGTTGCACGAGTGTCCTGAAAATGTAGATTCAAATTCGACGATCGGATCATTGCTTTCAGCGCAAGTTACCGCCGCTGTTGAGGCTGCCAGACGTAAACTTTTGGATTGTTTAAATGCAAACCTGGAGAAAAAGGATGAGAAACCGCATGACGCGAATTGCCGCAAGGGCGGCCGCGGGTTTGGGAACGCTTTTTTTGAGTTCCATTCTGATATCTGCAACCGCGCAGGACGCCACAAACCTCCCCTACATGAACCCACAGTTGACCCCTGAACAAAGGGCAGCCGACCTGGTGCATCGCATGACGCTTGCGGAGAAGGCTACGCAAATGCAGAACAACTCCGCGGCTGTTCCGCGGCTCAATGTTCCTGCATACCAATGGTGGAGCGAGGCCCTGCACGGAGTCATCAACGAGGGTGTGACCGAGTATCCCGAGCCGATCGGTCTGGCTGCAACATTTGATACGGCGGGTATTCATACCATGGCGGCACAGATCGGTGTTGAGGGGCGCATCAAGCACGTCCAGAATGCCCGCGAAGGGCATACGGGCATCATGGGAGGGCTCGATTTCTGGTCTCCGAATCTGAACATCTTCCGCGACCCGCGCTGGGGCCGCGGCCAGGAGACTTACGGCGAAGACCCGTTCCTCACCGGCCGCATGGGCGTTGCCTACGTGACCGGCTTGCAGGGCGACAATCCAAAGTACTACCTGGCCATTGCAACTCCGAAACACTATGCCGTACACAGCGGGCCGGAACCGACGCGCCATTTTGCCGACGTGGACGTAAGCAAGCACGACGAGGTCGACACCTACGAGCCCGGGTTCCGCGCCGCCATCGTAGAAGGCAAGGCCGGGTCCGTCATGTGCGCCTACAACGCAATCAATGGCCAGCCTGCATGCGCCAATCAGTACCTGCTGCAAGACCAATTGCGCGGAAAGTGGGGATTCCAGGGATACGTGGTTTCAGACTGCGATGCGGTTCGCGATGTGGCCGCCAATCATCGCTATCGTCCTACGCAGGCTCAAGGCGCGGCAATATCCGTCATCCGCGGTATGGACAATGAGTGCGTCACTTTCACCTCAAGGTTTGGAGAGCCTGTCGAAAAGGCCTATATCGATGCGGTGCAGCAAGGTTTCCTGCCTGAGAGCACGCTGGACACGGCGCTGATCCGCCTGTTCACAGCACGGATGAAGCTTGGAATGTTCGATTCGCCAGACATGGTTCCCTACACAAAAATCGACGAGAAGGAACTCGACAGCGCCGAACATCGAGCCCAGGCTCGCAAACTCGCCGATGAGGCCATGGTCCTGCTGAAGAACGACGGCATTCTCCCGCTTAAACCAGGAATCAGAAAGATTGCCGTGATTGGCCCGCTCGCAGATCAAACCCGGCCACTGATTGGAAACTATGCCGGCCAACCGACACATATCGTCTCCGTCATGGAAGGCCTGAAGGCCGAGTTCCCAAACGCCACCATCACGTTTGTTCCAGGAACGCAATTCCTGCGAACGGATGGGACGCCATTGCCGAACAGTCTTCTAACTACGCCCGATGGCAAGCCAGGTCTCAAGGCGGACTACAACGAAGGCATGGTGAGAGGCCGGCCGATGCCTGGAGCGAATACCAAGCCACTTGTGAGCCGGACCGAGGCCAATGTCGGCCTCAACGATAGCAACTTGCCGCCTGAAATCGCGGGGAGAAAGTCCTTCGGCGTGCAGTGGTCGGGATTCCTGACGCCGTCCGAATCCGGAGACTTTCTGCTGGGCATCCGCTCCGCGGGCTTTGCCCGGCTCAGTGTTGACGACAAGCAGGTGGCGATGGCATTCGGCAGCGGTCAAATCAGCTCCGGCGTCGGACGCGTCCACCTGGAGAAGGGTCAGAAAGTTGCACTCAGCATCAACTACGGCAGCATGAACGGCAAGGCGCATGCAGAGCTGACCTGGACAAAAGTGAACAATGCGCCTTCCCCCGAGGCAATTGCCGCGGCCAGGAATGCCGACGTCGTAATTGCCGTGGTGGGAATCACAAGCTCACTTGAAGGCGAGGAAATGCCTGTAACCGAACCTGGATTTCTCGGCGGAGACCGAACCAGCCTCGATCTTCCCCAGCCGGAAGAGGAATTGGTCGAAGCAGCGTCAGCTACGGGCAAGCCGATAGCCGTCGTGCTTATGAATGGCAGCGCTCTCGGCGTGAACTGGATCAATGCGCATGCCAACGCCGTGCTCGACGCATGGTATCCCGGAGAGGAAGGCGGCGCGGCTATCGCGGAGACCCTCAGCGGAAAGAACAATCCCGCGGGGCGGCTACCGATCACGTTCTATACCGGTGTCAATCAATTGCCCAACTTCGAAGACTATGGGATGGCGAACCGGACCTACCGGTACTTTACTGGAAAGCCGCTCTATCCGTTTGGCTACGGTCTCAGCTACACCACCTTCAAATACAGCGATCTCAGTCTTCCGGCACAATCTGTAGCTGCCGGGCAACCTGTCGCCGCCGATGTAACCGTGACCAACAGCGGCATGATCGCTGGAGATGAGGTGGTGCAACTCTATCTCAAGTTTCCTGCCGTCAAGGGTGCCCCGGTTGTCGCTCTTCGTGGATTCCAGCGCATTCACCTCGAACCCGGCGCAACCCAGAAGGTTCATTTCGACCTGAAAAATCGCGATCTGGGCATCGTAACCGAGGATGGAAATCCGATCATCGCACAAGGCGATTACACCATCACCATCGGCGGTGGCCAGCCCGATACAGGAGCACCGGGAGTGAGCGGAAAGTTCCATGTTGATGGCCAAATCGACTTGCCGGAGTAACAGGCGAACTCAGTTGGCCAGACCATCGGTGCGTTGAACTCATTCCTGACAGGCTGCCAGTTCCGAATTGCTCCGAACTGATCCCACTCGGAACAATTCGGAGCAAAGGCAGCAGGAACCATGAGAAATCCGGGATGTGTCCAGGCCGCGGAATTGAATAGATTTCTCAACTGGCGCTTGTCTGGCGCTGCCGGGGAATCCAAACACATTGCGCTGTGTGATCGAAAATCCTGTTCTGTTGGATGGCACCTTCGTGCGCTTGTCCTTGAATGGGCGCTTGCTGAACGTTACTGAGACTTTCCTTAACAAAGTCGGCTCTCGCGATTCCGCTATTCTTAAAACAGTCGTGACCACGTCCAACACCCCCGCCGAAGCGCTTTCCCAGCAGGGCCTGGATCTGCTCGCTGCCGGTGATCCCACCCAGGCGACTCTGGCCTTTCGCGCTGCCATCGCCGCGACTCATGACGAGGACGCAATCCACAGCGAAGCCCATCATGGGCTCATTCGCGCTCTGCGTGATGCCGGTCAACTCAACGAGTCGGTTGGAGCGGCCATGGCGCTCATCGCACTTACACCCAACGATCCACTCGCTCACACCGCGCTTTCTATCTCACTGCAGGCTGCGGGCCACATCCCTCAGGCGGAGGCGGCTGCGGCACGCGCACGCGTGCTGGAGTGGAAGATCCAACTCAATGCCCCGCCCGCCACGGACTCCATGCTGTGAAGAAGCCAACCCGCCAGGCCGATTCCGCCGCTCGGCTCCGTTCCATGCATGATCGACTGGTTGCGGCTTACGGCCCCCAACACTGGTGGCCGGCGGATTCTGGTTTTGAGATCATTCTTGGCGCATACCTCACCCAGAACACCGCATGGAAGGCCGTCAAACGCTCCCTTGCCAACCTGCGCGCAGCTGGTGTTTTTACAGTCGACAGCCTGCGGGCAATCTCGGTTGGCGATCTCCAGTCCCTCATTCGCCCCTCTGGCTTTCACACCCGCAAGGCGCCGGCTCTCAAAGCATTTGTGAGCATGCTCGATCAGGATTTCGCGGGCTCGCTCGAGTCCCTCGCTGCAGCGCCAGCAGCAGCTCTTCGTCCTCGCTTATTGGCTCTTCCCCGCGTAGGCCCGGAGACAGCCGACGCCATTCTGCTGTATGCGCTGGGCCATCCGGTCCCGGTTGCCGACGAGTATCTTCGCCGCATCGCCGAGCGCCACCGGCTTCTCGCCAATAGTCGCGGCTTTAAAGGCTATGACTCACTTGCAGAACTCACTCGCAGCGCATTTGCCTCTGACAGCGAGGCGGCTCATGCCCAGTTGTTCAACGAGTTTCACGCTCTGATTGTCGCTGTGGGAAAAACACACTGTGGCCGCATTGCGAAGTGCGCCGGCTGTCCCCTGGCCGCGGATCTCGAGATTGCCAATATCCTTATTGAAGGCGACAAGCCATCCTCTAGTTACTCGATTGCTACGCTCCACAAGGCAAATGAATAGAAGCGGCGCCAGCAAAACATGCAGCGAACCGGCCGCAAGGCGAACATGCTCAACAGCCCATCCTCTGAGCGCAACTCCGCGGTTTTAAACTTCACTGAGTCGCAGCAGGGGCACGACCTTCTGAAAAGCAGCAGTCGGGGCAGCCAATTGGGCCAGGGACGAACATCGGTATGCATGTCAGATTGCCCTTCGTTTTCGCGGACTCGAATGCTGGATTCCCGCGAGGCACAGGCGGGGAAGAAGCGGAGGAACAACTCCTGCGGTTTCCTTGAGCATACTCCTCCACTCGCCCGCGTGCCGGATGCGCCGGTACCCTCTCAGGTCAATACGGGCGTATCCATTACGCCTGCCCTCCCAAATACACGCCAATACCGTTCCACTTCCGCAGCCGGACCCATCGCCTTGGAGTAGTTGTCAGAAAGCTTTACTGTCGGCCTGCCGTTCACCTCGGTAAGTTTGCAAACCAGGCTAACCGGATCGAATCCCTCGTCACCTTGGGGGTTGCAGTTGCGAAAATCGTTGGTCAGATAAGTGCCCCAACCCGAGCTGAATCGGATTCTTCGGCCAGGAAGCCATCTCTTGTCGTCCTGGAAGTCGCTGCCGCGTTCAAAGTCGGCCGGCGACGCTCCATTCAAAAGCGTCCCACCAAAATACGCATGCAGCCTCAGGATGTGATCCACATCCAGCGCGTCCGATGCAATCAGTCGTTTCTTCCGTGCATCGCGCCCGTGCAGCTTCAGCCACGCAATATATTCGTCCCCCGCCACATAGGGATCCTTGCTGTCGATGCGTTGGCCGGTCCAGTCCGCAACCCAGTCAGGAGCATTTTCCAGAAACTGGGTGGTCCCAAACGTATCTGGCAGAAGTATGAGCAATTCACTTTGATACGTCTGCTGCCACAATTCAAGCAACCGGTATTGCGACGCACGCAGTTCCTCGTCATCGTTCGCCATAGCTGCCAACGCCATCGGCAGTTCGTGGCCGTTGGTGCCCATCGCCTCAAGATCGTGCTTGTACGCGAGGTAGGTGTTTGAGCTCCCCGCAAAGCTCGCGCCCAGCACATCGCTCATTGCCTTCACCACATATTCATGCCATAGGAAGCTGTGCCGTCGCCTGGTTCCAAAGTCGCTCACACTCAACTTTGGAACCTCTCGCAGCCGTTCCATCTTTTCCCACAGCCTGGACTTGGCCCGTGCATACAGGACGTCGAGCTCGAACTCGCTCAGCCGCTTCAGGCTCGATCGCGTCTTCAACTCATCGATGGCAGACAGAGCATAGATCTCCCACATCGTTGTCTCCGTCCAGAGGCCATTGAAGCTGAGTGAGAGATGTCCATCTCGGACGGAAAGTTCGTAATCGGATAGCCGAAAGTCCCTGTCGAGCCACTCCAGGAAAGCCGGCTCAAAGATGCCGCGCCTTCCAAAGAACATGTTGCCCGCCAGCCAGATAAGTTCCGACTTGTGAAAGCGCAGTTTCCTGGTCTCTTCCAATTGCTCCCGCAGCTGTTCCACATCAACCACTTCGCCCAGCCGAATTGCGCGGGCGCGGTTGAGCAGCGTGAACGTGGCCTCGGTCTTCGGAAAATGCTTCCAAATGAACTGAAGCATCAGGAGCTTGTAGAAATCTGTATCCAGGAGCGACCGCGTAATCGGATCAAGCTCCCAGTTGTGATCGTGCGCGCGCCTGGCAATATTGATAATCACTGTGACCCCAATGTACCTCAACAACCTTCGGTAGATCTGTTTCGATTTGATTTTGAAAGGGCACGAATTCCCCGCTTGCGATCAAACTGGTGGGCGCGGCAGGCCAGGGATCTATCCCTGGTCTAGAACCCGCGGAATCGATGCGGGGCTTCAGCCCCTGAGGCATGCTTTTCGCCAATCCTGCCTAAAATCGCCCATTTTCGGAGCCTGTCCTATCGTGCCCATCCCGGCGCAAGCAAGACCGGGGCTTTCGTCCCTGAGGGAGGCCCTCTCAAACGGTCACATCACCGCGCGTCATCCGGCAACCCCGGCATGGCGCCGGGCTGCGAGGCCACCCAGGCACCCCACCGATTCCCTGCCTCGTTCATCGCGGCCAGGTTTGCCCCGCGCAGCATTGAATGCGCCAGCGCCGCCGTAAAGGCATCGCCCGCACCAACCGTGTCAGCCACCTCCGCGGCAACGCCAGGATGTTCGTGCCATTCCTCACGCTTCACGAGCAAACTGCCGGCCGCGCCGCGAGTCACTGCCGCCATCTGAAGTGCGGGGAATCCCTCGAGCAACCGCTGGGCCGAAACAACAAGCCAATCCTGATCCGACCCACTCTCGCACGGCAGGCCAAGCAAATTCATGACCACGGGAACCTCTGCATCGTTCATCTTCACCACAGTCGCCAACTCCAGCGATTCCTCAAGCACTTCGCCGGAATAGAACGGCGATCGAAGGTTGACATCGAAGATTCGAATGCATGCCGATGAAGTCTCGGCCACCAGCGTCTGAATCGTCTGGCGCGAAATCCGGCAGCGCTGCGCCAACGACCCAAAACAGATAACATCCGCCCGCTCTGCCGCACGCACCCACTCGTCTGAAAGTTCGAGAAAGTCCCAGGCCACGGCCTCATGGATCGTATAGCGCGGCTGTCCACCGTCAAGCTCTACGGTTACCAAGCCCGAATCATGAGCCGGATCCACCTGCACCAGGCCAGCATCCACCGGCAGCGGATCCAGAAACTCCATGGCCTGACGCCCGAAATCGTCGCGTCCTATGCGGCTCAGGATCGTCGCATGGTTTCCTAGTCGGCCCGCCATCACGCTGAAATTGGCCGGCGCGCCGCCAAGTCTCGGTCCCGACGGCAAAACATCCCACAGCAATTCGCCCAACCCGATAATCAGGTGCGGCTGCTTTGAATGCCAATTCCATTCATCATCCATGGTGCTTGCCCATCTCCCTACGCGCTGTCGATTCCGCTCCATCGCCAAATGGAGCAGTCCTCCCAATTCGTTGTTGCGTATTCCCCGTCCGGCTGGTTCGCCAGGATTCTATGGTCGGCAATCGCATCTGTACGCGATCGCCTCACTTCCCCATGAAACAGCCGGACCAAGCCTGCCTGTCGTTCAATCACTCGCTCATGCTCATTATTCACGTAGAGGATGTCCACCTCACCTTCCTCTGCCGCGCGCTTCTTCAGCCCCGCCGCAAGTTTCTTCAACAACCGCCGAAGCACCGTCGCGCCAAACGGGTTGAACAGGAAAAGTACGCAGGGTCCGTCGGGTAACTCGAACTCCACCGCATCTTTGCACACCGCGCACATGAGCGCTTTGGCGCGTCCTTCTGCCCGCCAGCGCGCCGCATTCTTTCCGGCAATGCCCGCCAATGTCGGATGCAACTCAACGCCAACCACCTGTCGAAACGGGTACTCTGAGGCCAACAGCATCGCCCGCCCCATCCCAGCCCCTAAATCGACAAATGTGAAACCATCAATTGGTGCCACTGGCTTGGTTCGTCTCCAGCGAACTATCATCGACTGGAACACCGACGGCGCCACTCCGTAATAGGCAGTGCTTTGCCGGTCATGCCGGTGACCGCTCTTCAGATTGCGTCCGGCAATAAGCCCGCTCGTCCTTACTCCAAACTGCAAATCGAATGGGTGCCGGGTAAATCCTTCGCCCACCTTCAACCCAGGTAAGAGTCGCCTCGCGCCTGAAACTGATTTGCCTGCTTTCCTTTGGCGGTCAAAGTTCACGGTTTGAACCTTACCACAGCCCGCGCACAAGCTTTCGAATCTGTCACCTGACAATCGCCTGCCTCGCGGGGCCAGCACGCTCGCAAGAGTGTCGATCTGGTAACCCCATTGCAATCGCATATTCACAAAGCCCAGTGACACGCTCCCGCAAATCGCGGTACCCTGTTGTATCCGCGCACGGCGAACACGAAGGAGCATTTCAACCACGATGCCTATTCAAACGACCGCCAAGATCTGGCATAACGGCAACCTTATTCCTTGGGAAGATGCCACCCTCCACGTCATGAGCCACGTCATCCACTACGGCTCAAGCGTTTTTGAAGGAATCCGCTGCTATGGACAACCCCACGGCTCAGCCGTCTTCAGGTTGCCGGAGCACATGCAGCGCCTTCTCGACTCCGCAAAGATTTACCGCATGGAACTGCCCTTCACCCTTGAAGAGCTCTGTGCAGGAGTTGTAGATGTGATTGAGGCCAATGGAGTTACGCCTTGCTACATTCGCCCCATCGCTCTCCGCGGGTATGGCGAAATCGGCGTGAGCCCAAAAGGGTCGCCCATTGAGGTCTACATCGCAAACTTTCCCTGGGGCAAATACATCGCCGGACACGGCGGCGCAGACGTCTGCATCTCCAGTTGGAACCGCATGGCTCCCAATACCCTGCCCTCCCTCGCAAAGGCCGGTGCCAATTACATGAACTCCCAGCTCATTCACATGGAGGCGGAGATCAACGGCTACCAGGAGGGCATCGCTCTCGACGTGAATGGTCTGGTCAGCGAAGGTTCTGGTGAAAATGTCTTTGTAGTCCGCAACGGCGTGCTTTACACTCCACCCTTGGCCAACTCCGCGCTTTCAGGCATCACCCGTGACAGCGTGCTGACCATCGCTCGCCACCTGGGCATGGCTGTCACAGAGCAGGCGCTTCCGCGTGAGCTCCTGTATATCGCCGACGAAGTCTTCTTCACCGGCACCGCCGCCGAAGTCTCGCCCATCCGCTCCATCGACCGCGTCGTGATCGGCGACGGCAAGCCAGGAGAGATTACCAGGAACATTGCCGATGAATTTTTCGGCATCGCCAATGGTCTCAAGCCCGACCGTTTCGGCTGGCTCACCCCAGTAAAAGTCAACGCCATCGAACCTGTCACAGCCTAGCCCTTCCAGAACCAGGCGCACACCGCTGGCGGCCTCCTTCCGAGGCCGCCAGCGTTTTTATGAGAAAGTTGCGAGATCAGCGCTCTTTCCAAGAGCCGAAGGCGTACGCCCGACTGCAGGTGGCCGGGTGCCCCATGTCTCGCCTTTGAGACATGGGGGTATTGACCCCGCAAATCGGCCTGCCTTAACCGCCTGTTGACACTCAATCCTGAAGCCCCATTGCTATGATTCACTCATGAATCCGCGCACCCCTGTCCTCCCAGCCTTACTCGCCGCATTCGCAGTTCTTCTTGCCTTTCTCACACCTGCACCAGCGGCAGCTCAAGCCTACGTCGGACTGCCAAAGCTGATTGTCATCGTGGTCATCGACCAGTTTCGCGGCGACTACCTCAATCGTGATCAGGCCAAGTTCAAAGGCCGCGGCTTCCGCCTCTTCATGAATGAGGGTGCCTGGTTCACTGACTGCTACTTCGATTATGCCAACACCAAGACCGCCCCCGGCCACGCCACCATCGGCACCGGCGCATACACCGACGGCCACGGTATTGAATCGAATGAGTGGTGGGACGCCGCCCGATCCTATGACGCAAAGGTCAGCTCCGTCCAGGACGAGCGCTACCAGCTTGTCGACCTGCCCCACGACTCCATCCCCGCCAACTTGCCTGGCGCACCGCCATGGGCTGCAAAATGGGTCACCGGCGCTTCCCCGCTCAATCTCCGCGCCACCACCCTCGGCGACGAGCTCCGCCTTGCCACCAACGGTCGCGCCCGCGTCTACGGGATATCCCTCAAAGATCGAGCCGCCATCCTCCCCGCCGGTCAATCAGCCAACGGAGCATTCTGGATCGACCAGGTCAGCGGACGGTTCACCACCTCCACCTATTACATGCAGCACCTGCCGGAGTGGGCAACCGCCTTCAACACCGGCGGTCGCATCCAGCAAGCTGAGAAAGAGGCCAACGTCGAGGGCACCACCCAGTTCTACGAGTTGGTTGGAAGAACCCCGGCCGCCAACAGCTACGAGCTCGATTTCGCCAAGGCCCTCATCACCGGCGAAAAGCTCG
>CAZTLV010000006.1:0-116639 GCA_964614635.1 uncultured Occallatibacter sp. | reverse complement strand
GGATTCGACAAGCTCGTTGCCAGCCGGACGGTTGTGCAGTGGTGAGGTTCAGGACTGAATGAAGAAGATCGCCTTAATAGCATTTCTGCTGGCCTTTAGCGTGGCCACAGGCCGCGCCCAGGAAAGCCGCCAGGACGTCAGTATCAGCGGAATCGGGCTCATTGAGCCATTCATCGCTTCGCAAACCGATGTTCAGGTCCACGCCAACTATGCATTGGGCGCTTTGGCCAGCTACCGTTTTATGCTCACGCCCTCCATTGCGCTCGAAGGTAACTACGGCATTACTTACCAGAACAAGATTCACTACTATGTCAATCCCAACAACTACCAGGTGGCTACGCGCACCCAGGAGATGTCGGGAGAGTTCGTGAAGACCTTCAACTTCAAAAAGTTCAACCCATTTGTTGAAGGCGGCCCTGCGGGATTTATTTTTCTGCCCATCCGGAACACGGGGACCACAAGCCTCGATGTACGGCGTCAAACTACGGTTGGAGCGGTGTACGGCGCCGGATTCGCATATGAAATCAGCCCCAGCTTCGACATTCGCGGGGAATATCGCGGCATGATTTCACCTGTACCCACGTTCAACGACACGCAGCTCAAGACGAACAAGTGGTACAACATTTACGTTCCCACAGTCGGAGTCGCCTACCACTTCTAAAGCTTTGTCGGAATACTTGAACCGAAAGGGACGGGCAATGTTCGTCCCTTTTCTATTGCAACGTGCGGCCACGAATTAAGTTCCCGGTCTCGACTGACCCGTCAGGCCATCAAGAGGGAACGCATCTGATGAACGGCTTGAGGGATTCGCTCGGGTGGCGTGCTGCCAAATCCAAGAATGAAGCCGTGTCGGGGCTTTTCGCCCTGGTATGACGGTGAGAGCGGAAAGAGCCAAAGTCTTTCCAGGGCAGCTCTGGCTGAAATCTCCATGTCATTGAAGCCAACCGGCAGGGTCATGGCAAGATGCATTCCTGCTTCAGCGCCATGCACTTCAAACCCTTCACTCGCAGGAAAATCCAAACTCAGACTTTCAATCAAAGCAGTTCGGCGTTGCTGATATATTTGCCGCATTTTCCGGATGTGCCGTGTGAAATGGCCCTCATTGATGAAGTCCGAGAGGACTTCCTGATAGAGGTAAGCGGGAAAGATGTCCATGGCAAATCGGATTGCGACAAATCGATCCACGAGATCGCGGGGAATGACCATATAACCGAGGCGAAGCGATGGGAACAAGACCTTGCTGAAGGTTCCGATATAGATGACGCGCGAATTCATATCTAACCCGTGCAACGACGGAACGGGGAGGCTTTCATAACGATACTCGCTGTCGTAGTCATCTTCGACGATCCATGCGCCTGCACTTTGAGCCCAATTAAGGAGTTGAATGCGGCGTGAAGCCCCCATGGTGGACCCAAGCGGATACTGATGCGAGGGAGTGACGAACGCGGCTCGGGCCTTTGGAGCACGCTTTATGCCAAGGTTGACATTCAGTCCCTCCTCATCCACGGGAATCGGTACCATGCGGCAACCGGCAGCATTCAATACGATCTGCTGTAGAGAATAACCGGGTTCCTCGACCCAAACGGCGTTGCCAGGGTCGAGGAGCGCGCGTGAAGTGATATCGATTGCTTGCTGGGACCCGGAGACCACCATCACCTGATCGGGATCGCATTTAACCCCTCGCGCCGTTCGCAGATAGTTGCAAATCGCGGTGCGGAAGTGCTCAGATCCCCGTGGATCGACGTGGTGGATCGCGCTGGCATGGGGATTGCGCGTGTGGCGGACGACAAGATTCGACCAGATCTTGAAGGGAAACTGGTCAAGCGCCGGCTGGTGAACCCCAAACGAGCCCCACCCTCGCAGCCTTGGCGAAAAGGGAAACTGCGGATACAGGGATGACCGGCTCGCGACGGGGCGGGGACCGGACATTGCTGGTTCTGCGCTGTCGGAAGACTGCCTGACAGACATCAGCTGCTCGGGAAGAGACGTGGAAACAAACGTCCCCGCGCCGACTCGACTCTCCAAATACCCCTCCGCGAGTAATTGCGCATAAGCGTTCAGCACCGGGAACCGGGAAACGCTCAGTGCAGAGGTTAAATCGCGGCTTGAGGGAACTTTCTGGCCAGGACTCAAGTCACCGCTGAGGATCGCGGCTCGATATCCATCGTAGATCTGCTTATGAAGCGGAGTCGAAGCGTTGCGATCGACGACAATCGGGGGAATGGTTCCTTGCAGCGAGGTCTTCACGAGTCAAAGTATAGTGGTCGTATAAAATAACATCAAGCGGCTATTAATGCTGACCACTAAAAATGGGCGGATGTTGAGACCCGGACGTGTATGCCTTGCCGTCGAGCAAACATTCCGACCTGAGACCAATCTTTTAGCCCACAGGGACGAGGCTCATGTCGGTGGGTCGTGTCTCAGGAGCATTGACCAGGCGAACCGGTTCCGGCGTTGCAGATAGTCGAAGGGTATGGCGATCGGAATCGAATCGCACCAGGGCATTCTTTTGATCGAAAGTAAGCGCAAAGTTTTGCAACGGCCATGCACCGAAGTTTGCCAATGGGAAAGCAGGATTGAGTTCAATAAAGGGATGCCTGAATGTGAAGGAACCCAATTGCACATTGGAGCCGAGGGTGGCGCCCTTAAGCACGAATCGAGTGGAAAGCGATTCTGAATTGCTGATGTCTTCCGGGCCGGAGATGAACTTGAGCTTCGAGGCAAGGTTGAAAGGTACGCTGAGGCCGGCACCCCCGGTGTCGAGCTGGGCATCAATTTCCGTGGTCCCAATGGCAATGGATACCACAGGAATCCCATCCGGCATGCGGAAAGGCAAAACCGACCGTCCGCCATCGGGAGCCAATTCTCCCGATGCGAGTTCCATACGACGGCGGGGAAAGTCCAGGGTCAGCAGATATTGGCGAAAGAGCGTAAATCCCAACAGGCCCTGGCAGTCCCCTTCGCCGAAATTCAGGCTGTGCACCGGGGCTTTCACGTCGGTGAACTCAACACCCGCCACGCGCAGTGAGTGAATCAAAACCATCGGAACCTTTTGCCCCCCTTGTCCGCTGGGATCGAACAGGTTGACATGGCCAACTGTTGGGAGGCCCAACTCGTCCGCGAGCTCGCGGGTGATGAAGGCTTGGGCACCGGTGCCGGTGTCGACGACAAAACGGAATGGGCCTTTGCCATTGACCATGAGCATCACAAACGGCTTTCCGTGAGTGATATCCAGTGGGACAATGTGAACCGCATCCTGGGCCGGCGCAGTTGGGGCGGCGAGGAGGAAGGCCATAACGACTGCGCAGATGCTGCCGAGATGTTTGCCCATATGAGATGCCGCTGTTTGAACGGGGAACGCGCGGTATCTTCATTAGGTCTCGCCAGAGTGGTTGGCGGCAATAGCCACTCTGGCAGTTATGTTCATAGCCACTCATCCGCTGTTTTGTGAATCGATTTAGCGGACACAAAGCACGATGATGGTCTCATCGTCGAAGCGGTCGTGCGCTCCCTGGAAAAGGGCGACATCTGCCAGGATGGAGTCGGCGATGTCCTGGGCCGGCTTGTCGCGATGCGCGCAGAGCAGGCCCGCGAGGCGGTCCTCGCCATACATCTCGCCTGAGGCATCCTCGGCGTCGAGGATCCCGTCGGAAACAAAGACAATGGCGTCGCCAGGCTGCGTGGCGACATTCAGCTCTTCGTAGGTGATGTTGGGAAAGAGGCCGAGCGGGAATCCTTCTGCTCGAATTGTCACAGACTGGCCTGCACGGCAAAAAATGGGCTGAACGGCTCCGGAGTTGGCCACCTGCAAGGTCTGGTTCTCGTCATTCCAAAGCGCAAAGAGCATCGATACATACTGCGACTCGAGTTTGCGCTCCTGCAGGGCATCGTTAAGAAGAGTGAGCATTTGCGCCGGCTCGGGGCGCTGGCTGGCCTCAGAGCGCATGATGCCGCTAACAAGGGCGGCGAATAATGCTGCCGGAGCGGCTTTTCCGCTGACGTCGCCGAGTACAATGGCGGTGCGGTTGGGGCCGTAGTCGACAAAATCGTAAAGATCGCCGCCGATCGTACGGGCGGGAAGAAAGCGGACGGCCATCTGGGCATGGGGATGCTCGGGAGCGACGGGAGGCAGAAGGCGGAGCTGAACCTCACGGGCCATGGCGATATCCCGTTCAAGCTGCCGCTCCTGGCGACGGACCGCCTGGTAGAGGCGGGCATTTTCAATCGCGATGGCCACCTGCGCTGAGAGGGTGGTCAACATGCGCTCGTGCTCCTCATGGAAGAAGCCGGTGCGCGTGTGTTCAAGATCGAGCACCCCAATGATGCGTCCCTTGTAAAACAGGGGGACAACCAACTCGGAGCGGGTCTCCTCATTCATGGGAAGATAGCGCGGGTCCTTGCGGACGTCAGGGACATTGATGAGGCGCCACTCTCGGACGGCAGTGCCAACCAATCCGCTGGTAATGGCAATTCGGCGCAGCGGCGCATGTGTGTAGCCGAAGCGCCATGCATAGCGCGTGACCAGGGTCTCACCTTTCTCATCAAGAAGCATGATGGTGAACATCTGGTAGTCGATCAGGCGGCGGAGAAGCTGGCCAATCCGTTCAAGCAACGGATTCAACTCCAGGATTGAGGCCAATTCGACTGCAATCTCATTGAGCACTTCGAGGGTCTGCGCTTGGCGCGAGACACGGGCGTAGAGGCGGGCGTTCTCGATCGCCTGGGCAATACGTGAGGCGGTCAGAGTGAGCAGGTGAAGATGCTCGGGGCGGAAGTAGTCCGCTTGTTCGCTCTCAATATCCATGACGCCGATCAAGCGGTTCTTGGCGATGAGCGGAACTGCCAGCTCAGATCGTACTTCGGGATTTGCAGCTACATAGGAATCTGAAGTGGTGACATCGTTGAGCAGGATGGGCTGGCGTGTGAGCGCGACTTGGCCGACGACTCCCTTGCCAATGGGGAAGCGGGATCGCTCCACCTCAGGGGTGTGGCCGATCTGAAACCGCATGCGGAGGTCGTGGGTCCGGTCGTTTAGAAGAAGAATGGCAAAGATGCGATAGTGGATAACGGCTCGGACAAGCTCTGAGGTGCGATTGAGAAGTGTTTGCAGATCGAGGGTTGTGTTGAGGGCGTCGGAGAGTTGAGCAAGATAGGCCACATCAGCCAGCTCCACGCGAGGATTGACGGGGTCAAGATGAGCATTAGGGTTCGACGGGTCGGCGGGGCGGTAGTCGCCTTCCAGTTCCGGTTCTTCAGTCGGAGATGGGGGAATTGGGGGCATGAGCTTCGAAGGGAATGATAACGGAAAGTTGGGAAGAGTGAGTTAGGAATAGGGAACGGGAACTCGTTGATGAGGTCCGCGAAGGTGTTCTTTCTGTTTCCTCTTCGTACGAGTTAATCAGCGCCCAGTTCGCGGATAATAGCGACCGAGGCGGAAGCGCCGATGCGGTTGGCTCCTGCTTCAAGCATGGAGCGGACGTCTGCAAGCGTCCGAATGCCGCCTGATGCCTTGACACCGGTGCGCGCGCCCGTCAGACCGCGGAGAAGGGCGACATCTGAAGGGGTGGCGCCGCCGCCGGCAAAGCCTGTCGAGGTCTTCAGGAAGTCCGCTCCTGCCTGAATGGCGATTTCACCGCCGCGAAGCTTTTCTGCCATCGTCAGTAGCGTGGTTTCAAGAATCACCTTAAGCAACGCACCGTTTTGATGGGCAACCGTGGCCGCGCCGTGAATGGCGTGGTGGACGGCATGGTGGTTGCCACTCTTCAGCTGGCCGATGGGGATCACCATGTCCAATTCGCGAGCCCCAAGCCGGGTGAGTGCTGCTGCTTCCTGGCGAAGTGTGGAAACCAGAGACGCTCCCAGGGGAAAGCAAATGACAACACCGACGGGGACCCCAGTCCCCGACAAAATGCTTACAGCCATAGATGCCCATGCCGGGTTCACCATGGCGCACGCAAAACGGTATCGAACGGCCTCGGCACAGAGATCCTTCACCTGTTCGCTGGTTGCGTCTGGCTTGAGCAGAGTGTGGTCGATGACCGATGCAAGCGTCTGCCAGCTTGACAAAGCTTGTGCCGCGAAGGCAGCTGAATCGAATGTGCCGTTGTCGAACTCGAGATCTGAAGTCTGGATGGAGGTAATGGCGGACATGGGTAAACTCCTTGCCGGGGACGCGGCTCTTAACGGCCGCCTGACTAGGCAGCGTACGGGAAATGAGTATAGTTCCTGAGACATCGCGCAGCAAAACTTGTCCATGGATCGATGCGCGGTCCCTGGTGATTGCGCAGCATTCAGCCTCTTTTTAACAGTGGACGATATTGTCGGCCTGAATCCCCTTCGTGGCATTGCGGGTATCTACAACTAGCTTTGCCTTGCTAACGATGGAGGCAAAGTCGTATTGCGAATGGTCTGTGACGATGACGACGCAGTCGAATTCCGCGATCTGGTCGAGGGGCGTGCAGGTCATGTTGAGCATGTATTTCCGGCCCTGGCCTACCTTTGGAAAGAAAGGGTCGTTGTATTCGACTCGTGCTCCGCGCTTTTGCAGGAGTTCAATGATGGTTAGTGACGGTGACTCACGGAGATCGTCAATGTCGCGCTTGTATGCCAGGCCCAAAACAAGCACTTTAGAACCATGCAGCGGTTTATCCCGCTGGCTCATAGCTTCGGCGATGTTTTCGACGACGAAGTAGGGCATGGCGAGATTCACCTGCCCGGCAAGTTCGATGAAGCGGGTGTGGAAGTCAAACTGTTTTGCTTTCCAGGAGAGGTAGAACGGGTCAATCGGGATGCAGTGCCCACCGAGACCTGGACCCGGATAAAATGCCTGGAATCCGAAGGGTTTGGTCCTGGCTGCGGCAATCACTTCAAACAAGTCGATGCCCATGCGCATGCAAAGCTGCTTGAGTTCGTTCACGAGTGCGATGTTCACACAGCGATAAATGTTCTCGAGGAGTTTGGTCATCTCCGCCACGGCGGGGGTTGAGACTGGGACGGTGCGGTTGAAGATGCATGCATAGACAGCGGATGCCAGGTCGAGGGCGACCGGCCCGCAGCCGCCCACAACTTTCGGGATGTCGCGCCGATCTACGGATTCGTTTCCCGGGTCCTCTCGTTCTGGTGAGAACGAGACGTAGAACCCGGAACTCTGCTCGGTTCGCGCAACCCGCAGGCCGGTTGGGTTCCCTTGCTCCAGGATTGGCACCACCACTTCTTCGGTGGTGCCTGGATAAGTTGTGCTTTCAAGGACAATGAGCTGGCTCTCCTGAAGGTGGGCAGCGATGCTGCTTATGGTGCCGGTAACATAGCTCAGGTCAGGCTCGTGGTATTCAGTCAGCGGTGTTGGTACGCAGACGATGACCACATCCATGTTTGCAATCTGGCTGTAATCCGTCGTTGCGTTGAAGCCGTTGGCGCGGGCGGCCTGAATTTCAGAGGCAGCGATACGGACGATGTACGACCGGCCGCTGTTGAGTTCATCCACCTTTTTCTGGTCGATATCGAAGCCGGTAATTGCAAATCGTTCCCGGCTGAAGAGCAGCGCCAGGGGCAGGCCAACATAGCCCATCCCTACAATCCCGATTTTTGCCTGTCGGCTTGCAATTCTCAGTTTGATCTCAGCAGTCCGATCCAACCGTGCGGCGGTCATCGCACACTTCCCGCGCCGGAACCCCCGCCGTTGGCGATCGTCTTGTACCATTCAACAGTCCGTTCGAGTCCTTCACGGAATTGCACCTGCGGCTCGTAGCCCAGGCATTCTCTTGCCTTGGTGATATCGGCGAGAGAGTGCTTGACGTCGCCTCCGCGCTCCGCCGCGTAGCGCACTTCTCCTTGGTATCCTGTGGCCCCACGCAGAATGTCAACGGCCTGGTTCAGTGAAATCCGATGGCCTGTGGCCAGGTTGAAGATCTTGCCCGCCACCTTTTCTGCGGGGGCTTCAGAGGCCAACAGATTGCCATGCACCACGTTCTGAATGAAGGTGAAGTCGCGACTCTGTTCTCCATCGCCATAGATCGTAGGCGTTTCACCCGCCAGCATCTTGAGTGTAAAAATGGCCAGCACTCCGGAGTAGTGCGAAGTGGGATCCTGATTCGGTCCGAAGACGTTGAAATACCGGAGCGTCACCGTTTCGAGTCCGTAAACCTGCGTGAAGCACTGCAAATAGACTTCACCTGCAAGTTTGGTGACGGCGTAGGGCGAGATCGGGCTTGGGGCCATTTCTTCAGTCTTGGGCAATCCGGGAGCGTTCCCGTAAACAGATGAAGAGCCCGCATAGACGAAGCGGCGAACCTTGGCATCTTTGGCTGCGGTCAACAACTGCACGGTTCCCGAGATGCCCGCGAAGTTTGAACCAACCGGGTCTTCAATTGAGCGGGGCACTGACGGGATGGCCGCCTCGTGAAATATGCAATCGACTTCACGGCAGGCTTGGCTGACGACGGCAGCATCATTGACGTCGGCCTCGATGAAGTCCATCGCCTCTAACCCGACTAGATTCTCCCGCTTGCCGGTGGAGAAATTGTCGATTCCGCGCACTCGTTTGCCGCGCGCGAGCAGTTCGGCGGCGATCGACCTCCCAATAAATCCGGCAGCGCCGGTAACCAGATAAATATTCATTTCAACCTTTCACACAGCAGTCGTGTTCATCGCTTCTATCCGGGCGAAGTTCCCTTCAGGAATTCTTGCATGGGACGGATTAATCCAGGGAGAACTGCATCGTACAGGTTGCTATATGTCAAAAGAGGTGGTTCCGCAATTGAGCCAGCCGCGAATGTAGATTGAACGCGGCAGCTTCATTATCAGCAAAATCAGTTCAAGAGTCCAACTTTGGCGCTTCGACCGGGACCGCAGATCTATTCGGGGTGGTCTGGAGTCATCAGGCAGATGTCTGGGAGGTTGCGGTAACGCTCTGCGTAGTCCATGCCGTAACCGATCACGAAAAGGTTGGGAATGGAGAATCCCACGTAGTCGGCCTCGATTTTCTCCAGTCGGCGCGACGGCTTATCGAGCAGGGCGGCAATCCGGAGGGTCTTGGGGTGCTGCTGGAGGAATAGCTTGCGCAGATATGAGAGGGTCAGACCGGTATCGAGGATGTCCTCAACGACCAGTACATTCTTTCCTTCGATAGGTTCATCGAGGTCCTTGATGAGCTTGACGGCACCGGATGAGCGCTGCCCCTTGCCGTAGCTGGTCGTGGCGACAAAATCAAAGGTGGCGTCAACCTGGACTGCGCGGGCAAGGTCTGCCAGAAATGGAGCAGCGCCTTTGAGTACGCCAACCATAACCAACTTTTCGCCATTCAGGTCGTGCGTGATTTGAGCGCCCATTTCGGCGACCCGGTCGGCAATTTGCTGACGCGTATAAAGTACTTCGAGCCCCTGACGGATGACGGTAGCCATGCAGACAGTATCGCGCGAAAGGGCGGCCAATCGATAAGAAACTGTGCAAATCATGTCCCTTGTCCGCGCACCGTCAAATCCAGGCTTCTGGGCGAAATGGACGATTATTCTGCAGGGGCGTCTATACTTGGGAAGAGATGATGCCTTACCTCCACATTTGGCGAGTGAGCCTGCCCACCTTCGGGCTGATGCTCTGGCTTGCTGCGGTTGCGGCTGCCATTGTCATGGATCAGGGATTCAAGCGCGCACGCATCGGAGCGGGTCGCACGCACGCTGAAGGTACGGCCCCTGATGCCGTGGGGATGGTCGCTGTGGCTATGGTAGCCGGCATTGTTGGCGCCAAGCTGTGGCACGTGCTCGACACCCCATCGGAGTTTCAGGAAATGGGTTGGCGGGTCCTCTGGGATTCGGCGGGTTTTGCGTGGTTTGGCGGCCTGCTGTTTGGGATTACGGCGCTTATCCTGCAAGGCCATTGGGGAAAGATCGGCGGGATTCGAACTCTGGATCTTGCTGCCCCGGCGGCAGCAATCGGCTATGGCATCGGACGCATCGGTTGCTTCCTTTCAGGGGATGGTTGCTACGGGTTGCCGACCAAACTCCCCTGGGGAATGAGTTTTCCAAATGGCATCGAGCCGACATTTGTTCCAGTTCACCCAACGCCACTCTATGAGTTCGGAGCGGCGCTGCTGATCGGCTGGTGGCTCTGGTGGCGCGGAGGAAAGCGACATGGAACTGGCGCGATTGTGGGTCAATACCTGGTGCTGAGCGGAATTGCTCGATTCTTAGTTGAATTCATTCGTCGCAACCCTAAGGTTCTTTGGGGGTTATCGAATGCGCAGCTGGCCAGTGCGGGATCGGTTGCCGTGGGAGTTGTGTTCGTTTTATGGGCGGCAACGCAGCCGTCAGTCGGGCCCGAAGAAGGGTTTGTCACGGTGGAAGACGGGCTATAAGGGCTGGCCGGACGTGAGCAAAACGGCTGACGAGATCCTAATTCGAGGCACCGAATGCCGATGCAATCCCAGCTCTAAAAAGCCTGTCCAGATTCGACTGGATCCGGACGACTGTCAGCAAGCAATCAAAATACTGCCGCCACCGCCTCAGCTCATTAGAGCCTCTTGATGAAAGAGAGCGCCTGGGCGAGTTGAGGGAACAGCGCTTCCTCGGCTTTAAACTCGCGAGAATGAACGCATCGCCGCAGGCCTCTCATGCGAACGGGGTGTTTGAGGTGAAGCATCTCGTGGTAAAGAAGATATTCGATGGCATATCTGGGACTTGAGGGGCGGTCGAATACGCGGCTCACGACGATGGTGTTGTGGGCTGCATCGTAATGGCCTAGTGACCGCTTGGCCATATGCTCGCTCCAAGTCAGTTCGGGCCGCCCAAGAAGGCCGCCAAAGAATCGGGTATTGAGCGAATCGAAGACTTCATCAAGATGGTAAAAGCGACCTTCGGGGCCTGTGAAGCGTTTGCTTCCCCGGGCGTGACGAACGAGTTCGGTCTGGCGTGTAACGGCGGCGCTGGAGGCAAACCTCTTGTATCGCAGGTTCTGAACCGGGTCGATGGCCTTTTTGTAAAGCTTGGCCAACAGAATGTGGGCGATCGCGCGGCCGACCGGCTCCGGCGCGCCCTCAAGCAGGTCAGACAGGCTGACGTAAATCTGCCCCTCGCGAAGGCGGATTGTAGTGTTCAGAGATGTGAAGCGTCGGAAGCGGACCGCAATGGGAGGGATTGGCGCGCGCGGGCGCAGGGCTCGATACTCTTGCTGAAAGATTGGGATAAAGTCGACGGACACCAAGATGGAGGTTAGCACACGGGGCGAAGAAGTACAGTCATCGCAAGCGCCTTGATGAGCGTCGGCGGCGCGTTTGCGGCAAAGTGATCAGTGAGACCTAGATTAGTCACCGACCAGGCCTGCGCAAACAGGGCAAAGTACATAGTTGTTTGTGCCCTGCTTACGATCCCAGACCGGGATGCCGCGTCCAACCCTGCATTTGGCGTTGTTATGGTAGACCCGCTCTTCACGGGGCTTATTGTCCTCATTCACAGAAAAAAACGGATGAATCGTGGGCATCGACGAATCCTCCATCACCGAACCGGGGGGGGAATTGATGAGGCGACTGCGTGCGTTCCCGAATTACCTCTGATTCTACCTCCAGCCTGCGATTCGAGGCATACCCAATCGACGATTAGATGTTTACAGGAGTAATAGCGTCGGCTTAAGCTGCTGGCATGGTTCCCTTGCCACCGGTCATCATCGGTTACAACGCGGACTTGCGCCCAAGCTCAGTCATTTGTGGCCGGTGCGGGGAGCAACTGCTCAGGAGCCGCCCTTCACGCATGTCTGCCGATGGAGCTTTTGCCTGGATCGCGGGTTTGTTCGAAGAGCACGCCGTGCTCCGGCATGGAATGAGGCGACCGGGCTCGTAGTTCCAAGCATTCCGCAATCCACTTCTGTCACTTCGGTTCCACGCGGTCCTGTCCCTGCTCGTCCTTATGCAAGTTAAAGTATTCGGTTTGTTCCTGGAGCAGGCGCGTGGCCTGATCTGCCAGGTCCTCTCCACTCTCAATCGCTTCTTTTCGAGCCAGATCAAATATCGGCTCGCCGGCGAGCGCGCGAAGAATTCCCAGCCATCTTTGCGTAGCGGCCGGGAGCGGCTTCAATGATTTGCGGATATCGGCGTGGCGATCAGAGTAAACATCGAGATTGGATGCAAACTCGTCCATCAAGGCGGTGAGGTCCTGGAGTTCTCCGTCGAGCCGTTGGCCGCGCGAGGCTGACTTGGCGCGATTGGTGAGCCCTTTGATGACATCAGCATGTTCGTTAAGAAACTGCGTGTAAAGCTTGACGCGTTCGTCCGGATCAATGCCGGCTTCGCGAATCTTTTCGACCTGGGCCTCGGTCAAGGGCTCGCGCTTTTCGACCTGCGCAGGCAGGGAATGTCCAAACGCAAGGCAGGCCAGGATTGAGGCAACAACGCGCATCGAATACATGGGCTCTCACTGGGGAGATCAGGAATCAGATCTTGGCCGGAGATCTGCGATCACAGTCGTGCATTCGGTCGACGGCTTTTACCGCGATCAGGTTGCGTCAGTTATAGCACGGATTCGACCCAGGGTTGAAGCCGGGTTCCTGGCGACAGCATAGTTTAAGACAATTTGAAACCGGACAAGCCCAGGGTAGTGTGGCGGGAGGTCAACAGGCCTGAGCATGACAGCTTTAGTGACGGAAGACCTGCATCAAGGCCTCGTTCTGAGCCTGATTCACCTGGGCTAGAGTCTGTTCGACCAGCGGCCGATCTTCAAAATTGCTGTTGTGGAGCATTTCACTGAGCCGGAAGGCGGTGTGACGGAGCAAGATTTCAGCATTCTTGAGACGTTTGTTGTCGTCGGCCATGGTGAGGTGAATCTTGTGCGCAAGCTGCTGAATTTGCTTCAGCATGTCTGTCGATTTGGCCACATCGCCGGCAGCATATTGTCTGACGCTCACCTCAGTCATCTCATGAACAATTTCGGCGTAAAGGAAGCATTGCTCGCGCGGTTGGGCCAGGGTCGCCTTGGCTTCGAGTGCATCAATGCTCTGCTGGTCATAAACCTTGTCGTCGAACCCAGAAGCGCATGCCGGAATTGATGTCACGGCGAGGAGTGCGAAGAAGGTCGACGAAACCAATAACCGCATTGAGTAACCTCCGCTGGTGCGGCTTTACCCTTGACCGCCACTATAGGACCAATTGATGCGGAGGGCAAGAGGAAAGATGCCCCTGTCACCCGATTGGTGCTGAGCGCTGAAAAGGGTGATCGCGCGCTGGAACGGATGCTCGCATATATTAAGGTTTTTTTTCGAGCAAAATGATACGTTGCCGCGCTTGCCATTCCTGATCTGGGAATTTTCCAGCCGAGGAATCAAGGAATTGGTGATAATAGGCAACGGCTTGCGCCTTCTGGTGAAGCGTGTCGTACGCAGTAGCCCAGAGGAAGTAGGTGGAAGGCACTTCCGGGAGCAGTTTTGATCGCATGGTCAGGGCGTGGAGGGTGACCGCCGGCTGATTGGTGTGGGAAGCGGCATAGGCAAGACCGCTCCACCCGTCGGCGTTGGCGGGCTCGAGCTGAGTGGCCTTGTCAAAGACTGAAAATGCGTCAGCGTACTTAAGCTGATGGATGAGGTTCTGACCGTGGCCGATGAGCAAAGCGGGGTCAGCCGGACTTTTCGCCAGCAGCCCAATGTACAAGTGGTCGGAACCAACGGCATCACCAGCCTCGGCAAGGACTTCAGCGAGCATGAGGGTGATCGCTGCGTCAGCAGGGTGGGAATCGTGCAGCTTCTGAATGAGAGGAAGGGCTTCGGCCTTGTCTTGAGCCGCAAGCACGGTAGCCAGCTGCGCGGTGAGCGCGGGATCGTCGGGTGCCTGGTTGAGAGCCGCGCGAAGAAAAGTCTCGGCTTCGGGATACTGCTTGCGCACGATCAGAATGTGGGCGAGCCCCGCGTTGGCTGGAGCAGACTTGGGATCCCGGGCGAGGACACGTCGATAGGCCTTTTCTGCCGCGTCGAATTCACCAGCGCGGTCGGCCAGATTCGCAGCAAGCAGCGTATCAATAGGGGTCTCGGGAGTGAGTTTCAGGGCCTCGAGTAGATCATTTGATGCGAGCGTCGTATCGCTTGGATTCGAGAGTCCCGGCTGATCAATCAAGGCTAGAGCACGCCAGGCTCGGGCTTTCATGGCGGGTCCGGCATCGCCCGGGTCCAGCTGTGTGGCTGCTGCAAGTTCCGCACGAGCCTCCTCTGGCTTTCCCAGTCGTGCGAGGAGAAGGCCAAGGGAGAGATGAGACTCAAACGACTTTGGATTTGTTTTCAGTGCTCGACGATAGAGAGCCACAGCATCGTCGGGCCGGTTCTGCGCATCGGCCACATATCCGGCGTCAAACAGCGCTCGAGAATCGTCGGGGTGACGACTGAGCCACAGGTCAAGCTTGTCCTGAGCTGCCTTCCAATCAGATTTGACGATCGCGGATTCGGCATCTCCAACTGGGTCGGCGCTCGATGCGGCCGTGGCGGTTTTCGGAGCTTGTGATGCGGGGCTGTGTGTCGGGGCCTGAGCGATGGCAACAGGTGACGCGAGGAGGACGAGAAAGACGATACGAAGCACGGAATACCTCGCTAACAGTTTAATGGGCCAGCGGCTGGTTATAGGAGTTTTGAACCCTTCTCAAATTTGACGAAGCCAGGGATGCGCGGGGCAGCACTGTCGATTTCTCATCTACAGCTTCGCATTCGTTCTTTAGGCGGAAGCAAAGGGGGAACAACTCATCATCGAGCCGTAGCATCTTTCCAATACGACGGAGCCCGTGGGCTCGAAAAAGTTCGGTGTGGACGCTGGAGGTGAACAATGGCAGATCAATTCCAGAACCAGTAAACGACAAAGCTAACTGACTAGAGTGAACCATTAAGACCGGAGAAGAAGAGAACTGAGCAGGTGGCTGAGAAGATGGCGAAAAAGCCCACCAGGACGGAGCAGGCCATCGACCAGGAAAACAGCAAGCCGTTTTCAAAATGATTTCACCAGCGGAGAGCGTTATCGAAGTCAGGCCGAGAACGCTGAGTTGGTGTGCGTCCGGCCCCGGTCGGGGGGGGCCACAAGTTTGGTGTCATTGAAACAACTCAGCGGAAACAAGCAGCATCATTCCCTAGAGCGGAGAAGCGGGGTAACCGTTTGATCTCTTTGCGTTCCGGTCCAATCAACCTCTCATTCTCCAACGTCATGAAAATGAGGTGAGCCAATGACTTACCCGAAAATGCAACACTTTCCGTTGACCTTTGCGTACCTTTGCCAGGACTGTAACTCGGTCGGCAATTGCTCAAATCAGTGCCCGGCGTGTGCTTCGTCGGCTCTTATGGCTCTTGCCGTGGTGCTTGATAGAGAAGCCGAAGAAAAGCGTATGCCTGTATACGCGTATTTTTCCGAGATGGTGGCGTAGCCCCTCGCGATTGAAGGTCGAAGGCACCGGGCTAGGTCCCAACCGACGTGTGCCAGCCGACGGCATGAGAAGCACCCGGTGTCGCGAACTGGGCGCAAGAAGACGCCCTTGACTCGCACCCTATAATAAAGGATGGCTGCCTATGCTCTGAGCCCTGTAGAGGGGATGGGGGCGCGGCAGAGTGGATTCTTTTCGGTGCTTCTCTTTGAATGACGCCATCATCATCCGCGGCGCGCGGACTCACAACCTGAAGAATATTTCCTGCGATATCCCGCACGGGAAGCTGACGGTGGTCAGCGGCGTGTCAGGTTCCGGGAAAAGCTCGCTTGCCTTCGACACAATTTATGCAGAAGGCCAGCGGCGGTATGTCGAGTCGCTGTCAGCATATGCGCGCCAGTTCCTGGAGCGGATAGAAAAGCCGGACGCCGACCTGATTGACGGGCTTGCGCCGGCGATCGCCATCAAGCAGAAGAACACCACGCGGAATCCGCGATCGACGGTTGCGACGGCAACCGAAATCTACGATTACCTGCGGCTGCTCTATGCCCGTTGCGGCACCGTGTATTGCGTGTTCTGTGACGGGTTGGTGAAGCGCGACTCGATTGATGAGGTGGCCGAAGCAATGCTGACCCTTGGTGAGGGTACTCGGCTGAATGTGTTGTTTCCAGTAGCAAGCGCCACACCGGCTCCAGAACCTGGGGCCAAGCCGGCTGGAAAGCCAACCAAAGCCGCGGGACGGCCGGCAAAGTCGCCTGCCAAGTCAGAAGGCAGGCCGGTGGTAAACGGAGGCGACTCGCCGCACACCGAGACATTGAAGGCTCGCCTGACCGAGTTGCGGTCAAGCGGATTCAACCGCCTTTACCAGCAAGGCAGGATCGTTGAATTCTCGACGCCTGAGTCGCTGCTTGACCTGGACTTTACACTGCCAGTGTTTGTTCTTTTGGACAGAATTGTGGTCAGCGCCGAGAACCGTTCACGGATTGTAGATGCGGCAGAGATCGCTTACCGCGAAGGCGGAGAAGTGACCTTTGAAGAAGTACCTCGCTTCTCTGACCAGGACCCGTCGGAGACTTCGAAGCCGCAACAAGAAACAGCTAGACGGCATCGTTTCTCTGGGGCATACGAGTGCAAAAGTTGCCATCGCCCCGGCAAGGAGCCGGAACCACGTCTGTTCAGCTTCAACAATCCATTCGGCGCGTGTCCTCGCTGCCAGGGGTTTGGGAACACCGTGGACTTCGACATGGACCTGGTGATTCCCGACAAGGGATTGAGCCTGAACAAAGGCGCAATTGATCCCTGGGAACGGCCAAAATATCGGCCATGGTTCACTGATCTGCGCAAGCAGGCGGCAGAGCTCGGGATCCCGATGGATGTGCCATGGCGCGAGATGCCCGAGGCGACCCGGGAAACGGTGTTGCGGGGCAAGGGAAGCTTTGCAGGGGTCTTTGGTTTCTTTGCGCAGATGGAGCGAAAGAAATACAAACTGCATGTGCGGGTGATGCTCAGCAAGTATCGCGGGTATGCGGAGTGCCCGGATTGTCGTGGACAACGCCTGCGGGCTGAGGCGCGAAGCGTTCGCATCAGCGGGAAGAACATTTGCCGGGTAACGGCAATGACAATTTCCCAGGCGAAGGAGTTCTTTGCCGCGCTCAAGCTGACCCCGATGCAGGAAGAGATCGCGGGACCAATTCTGGATGAAGTGCGGCAGAGGCTGAGCTTTCTGGATTCGGTTGGCCTTGAGTACCTGACGCTGGACCGGCTGGCTTCAACACTATCCGGCGGAGAGGCGCAGCGAATTCAACTCGCGACATCACTGGGGTCACGGCTTGTTGGGGCACTGTATGTGTTGGACGAGCCATCGATCGGATTGCATACTCGGGATACCGAACGGCTGATTCGGATTCTGCGCGAGTTGCGTGACCTCGGAAACACTATCCTTGTCGTCGAACACGATGCGGATGTTCTCAGGGCCGCCGATCACCTGCTTGACTTGGGCCCGGGAGCGGGCGAGTTCGGCGGTAAGCTGCTCGCCGAAGGAGTTCTGGCGGAGATCGAAGCCAACCCAAATTCGCTGACGGGACGGTATCTTTCTGGAAAGATTTCCATCCCTGTGCCGACGCGCCGACGCATACCGGGCAAAGAAAAGCTTGTGCTCCGTGGGGCCGAGGCCAACAACCTGCATGGGCTTGACGTCGAGATTCCCCTCGGCATTTTGGTAGCGATTACCGGGGTTTCAGGGTCGGGCAAGTCCACATTAGTGCACCAGGTTTTGTATCGCGCAGTCATGCGGGCGTTGGGCCAAAGCGACGGGGCCGATCCCTCCTCTGTTTACATATCGCTTTCAGGTGCAGAAAGGCTGAACGATGTGGTGCTGGTGGATCAAACGCCTATTGGACGTACACCACGCTCCAATCCGATTACCTACATCAAGGGATTTGACCTGGTGCGCGAACTCTTCGCTTCGCAGCCCGAAGCCAAGCGGCTTTCGCTCGCGCCGGGACATTTCTCCTTCAACGTTCCCGGAGGGCGTTGCAACACCTGTGAAGGCGACGGAACAGTAACGGTGGAAATGCAGTTTCTGGCCGATGTGGAGCTTCCCTGCGAAGACTGCAACGGCACGCGCTACCAGGCGAAGGTGCTGCAGGTGGAATACAAAGGCAAGAATATCCATGAAGTGCTGCAGATGACGGTGAAGGAGGCGCTTCGCTTCTTCGTTGGACAGGTGCGGCTGCTTGAAAAGCTAGCAGTGCTTGACGAAATTGGGCTCGGGTATTTGCGGCTGGGGCAGTCGGCGACAACGCTATCCGGTGGCGAAGCACAGCGCGTCAAGCTGGCTGCACACCTTTCGCAGGTGCGTGCGGCCAATGCCAATGCCAAGCCATCGCAGGCGAGCCGTGTGCTGTATATTTTGGACGAACCGACGACCGGTCTGCACTTCGACGATGTTTCGAAGTTGTTGACGGCATTCCGCAAGCTCATTGACGGGGGCGGTTCGCTGATTGTGATCGAGCACAACCTCGACGTGATCAAGTCGGCGGATTGGGTGATCGACTTGGGCCCGGAGGGCGGCGAAGGCGGCGGGCGAATTGTCGCAGAAGGCACGCCCGAGGAGATTGCAGGAAATCTGCTTTCGCACACGGGCAAGTGGCTGGCGCGCATTCAGTGAGCGCTAAGTGGCCGTTTGCTCGCTAAGACGACAGATTCAGTTGATTTGCCAGTAGCCGTGTGAATTGAGTAGAAATGCTGAAGCGAATTTCCATCAAGAAGTGAAGACGCGTGAATGAAAGCGCTTTCGCGTATGCGTGGAAGCTTCGCATGCTGCCGATAAAGAGGGTGAGGGAATCTTGAGCATTTCCAGTGGATCGACTGAATCAGAACGCAGGCATTCGCAAGATGTGGAATTGGAAGCTCCGTTGATACCGCATGGGCGGCTCATTCCATTTCTTGTGGTCACGCCGCTGTTCTTCCTGTGGGCCATTCCCAATAACCTCACTGATTTTCTGATCCGGCAGTTCATGAAGTCGTTCGAGATCAACCGTTCGGGCGCGGCGCAGCTCCAAATTGGCATTTTCGTCGGGTATTTTCTGATGGCGATTCCCGCAGGCCAGATCATGCGCTACTTCGGGTATAAGGCAGGATTGGTGACCGGGCTGATCCTCATGGGCGGGGGATGCTGGCTCTTCTGGCCGGCAGCGCATTCAGACGTATATCTGTTCTTTGTGGCGGCGCAGTTTGTGATCGGATGCGGGTTGTCGTTTTTGGAAACCGGTGCGAACTCCTTCATTGCGCAACTTGGGCCAACGGCTTCAAGCGAGCGGCGGTTGAATCTGTCGCAAGCCTTCAATCCTCTCGGCTCGATTACTGCCGGGCTGGTTGGTACGGTGTTTATCTTCTCCGGTGTAGAGTTCAGCAGCGCTGAATCCGCTGCGAAGAGGGCCGCGGGAACCATGCAGGCGTATCTGCACTCGGAGACGCTGCGGGTGGTTCCAACCTACCTGGTGCTGGGGACGGTGGCTTTGATGTGGGCGTTGATGGTGCTGATGACCAGGTTCCCGGATACGGCGAAAGAGGATGTTTCGCGGGAGGACGCAGGGCCGCCGCAGCATGTGGCCCTGTTCCAGCGTCATTTTGTTTTGGCCGTATTGGCGCAATTCCTTTACGTGGGGGCGCAGGTGGGCACCTGGAGTTACTTCATCCTCTATGTGCGCTCGGCCACAGGCGTCGGTGACAAGGCGGCTGGATACATGCTGACGGGAACCCTTGCCGCGTTTGCCGTAGGCCGGTTCAGTTCGGCATGGCTGATGAAGCACTTTCATGCGCGAACGATGCTGGGGATCTATTCAGTCGTAAATGTGGCACTGAGCATGGTGGCAGTACTGTGGCCGGGGTGGGTGGGCGCAATGTGTTTGCTGACCACCAGCCTGTTCATGTCCATCATGTTCCCCACCATCTTTGCGCTGGGGTTGAAGGGCATGGGCGAGAAGACGAAGACCGCCGGGTCGTTGCTGGTGATGGCGATTTTGGGCGGCGCCGCGTTGACCAAAGTGATGGGGATGCTGGCGGACTCAAGCGGGCTGCAAGTGGCTTACCTGGTGCCCGTGGTTTGCTTTGCGGCGGTAGCACTTTACGCCTGGTTCGGCGGCGAAGCGCCTGCGGTGCGGGAGAAGCCAGGGTAGAGACAGGTGAATTGAATCGGAGCTGGCGAACAAGCGAAAGGCCCCAACTTGGGGCCTTTTCCTTCTAACAACGCTTACAAAGTAACGTCCTTACTCAGCTATGACGGGATTGGTCAATGTGCCCAGGCCTTGCACAATCACGGAGACGGATTCACCGGGCCTGAGCCACCTCTTCGGAGTGCGGCCAAGACCAACACCGGACGGCGTGCCAGTTGAGATGATGTCGCCGGGGAGCAGCGGAGTGATGGACGAGATGAATTCGACAAGCTGAGGAATCTGGAAGATCAGTTCGCGAGTATTGGAGTTCTGGAGGGTGACGCCGTCGATGGTCAGGCTGATGTCCAGCGCGTGCGGGTCAGCGATTTCATCGGCAGTGACAATGGCGGGACCGAGCGGGCAGAAGGTGGGAAAGCTCTTGGCAAGACTCCACTGCGAAGAAGCGTTTTGCACGTCGCGTGCGCTGACATCGTTGACAACGGTGTAGCCATAGACGTGCGAACGCCATTCGTCGGCGGCGAGGCGGTAACCTCCCCGGCCAATCACGAAAGCCATCTCGGCCTCGTAGTCGGGCTCATTGGAATTAGCGGGGAGCACAATGGGCGCACCAGGGCCAATGATGGCGGTAGGCAGTTTGAAGAACACGACGGGCGATTTTGGAATCTGCAGGCGCGACTCAACGGCGTGTTCGCGGTAGTTGAGGCCGATGGCGAAGACGCGGGGTGGGTTGGGCAGGGGCGCCAGCAACCGGACATTTTCCAGCTTGAAGACGGGACAGGTACGGTCCTCGGGAGGCTGCGTGAGGCCTGCGGTGATGACTTCGAGTGCGGAAAGGAAGCCGACGCCACTGAGGCCGATGATCAGTCCCGACGGCTCATCGAGGGATCCTGTGTAGGTTTTGCCATCACGGGCAATGAACGTTACGAGCTTCATGAGGCCTCCGGAATCGTGCGGGCCAAGAAATGATCGCAGCGATCAGGCTGCGGTCCATCCGCCATCGATGGTGAAAAGGGACCCGGTGATAAATGCAGCTTCGTCAGAGGCCAGATAGCGGACCATCGACGCGATCTCCTCCGGCTGGCCGAGACGGCCGATGGGCTGGCGGGCACGGAGCTCAGCGCGCACATCTTCCTTATTATGCTGATGAAATTTTTCGAGATAGCCTTCGACGAATGGCGACTGCACGGTGCCGGGGCAGATGGCATTTACGCGGAGGATCTTGGGGTACTCAACGGCGAGCTGGCGGGTCATGGCCAGGACCGCGCCCTTTGTTGTGCAGTAAGCGAAGCGCTGCTTGATGCCGACCAGGCCGGAAACAGAGCCGATATTCACGATGGCGCCGATATGTTTGTCGGCGTGTGCCAGTAGCAAAGGTAGAAACGCGCGGGTGACCAGGTAAACGCCGCGGACGTTGACGTTGTAGAGGCGATCGAAGTCTTCGTGTTCGGTCGTCTCAATGGAACCAACATGGCCGATTCCCGCGTTGTTGACGAGAATGTCGAGGCGATCGATCTGAGCTGCGGCTGCGGCAACGGAGTCGGAACTGGTCACGTCGAGAGCCACGGCCTTGGCGGAGCCGGCGGATTTTGCCAATGCCTCGGCCGCGGCGAGGTTTACGTCTGCGACCCAAACAAATGCACCGGCGCGGACGAGCTCCTTGACCGTGGCTTCGCCAATGCCGCTGGCGCCGCCGGTAACTAGGGCATGGCGGTTGTCAAGCCGAAACGGCTGCGGCTGGGGCTCGGGTTGCGGCTGAGGCGGAGCCGGGGGTTGGGGCGGGGCCTGGGTCGCAGGAGCGTCACGTTTGGATTGAGTCAGCTTGATCATGTAGTTGTATCTGGCCTGATTCAGAGGTAATAACCAAGTATACCTGCGCGGGCGGCGCACACTTCAGACGCTTCGCGCATTGCGGAACTGGGACATTACTTTAAGATAGGCGCGCGCGGTCTCAGTGATGGTCCCCGCCTTTCCGGCATCGACGGCGGTAAGATTGACAAGGTCGCTTCCAACACCAAGGGCACGGGCCCCGGCGCTCAGGAATGTCTCAGCGGTTTGCAGGGTCACGCCACCCGTGGGAATGAGCATGAGGTACGGGAAGGGTGCGAGGAGCGACTTGAGATAGCTGGCGCCGCCCATGGCCGAGCAAGGGAAGATCTTGACGTAGTCCGCGCCTGCTTCCCACGCGGTAATTACCTCAGTCGGCGTGAGCGAGCCGGGGATAGAGAGCTTGCCTTTCTTTTTGGTCATTTCAATCACTGCGGGATGAAGGCTGGGGCTGACCACGAATTCTGCGCCAGCATCGATGGTGGCCTCAGCTTGCTCGGCAGTGGTGACTGTACCCGAGCCGAGAAGCAGTTGATCGCCGTACTCCTTTTTGAGCTCTTTGAGCACTTCGATTGCGCCGGGGACAGTCATTGTGACTTCCACCACGGTGACACCGCCGGCGATCATGGCTTTGACGACGGCATGAGCCTGGACGGCATTCTTGGCGCGGAGAACGGGAATGAGGCCCACGCGTTCAATGGTTTCGGCTGTGGTTTCGGACATATGCTCCTCGATCCTGCGATTCGAGCTACCGTGCAATCCGGGCTGAGCCCCCTTTGATGATGCGCTCCACTTCGGCCAGTGTGGCCATGCTGGTGTCGCCAGGGGTGGTCATCGCAAGTGCGCCGTGGGCAACGCCGCAACGGACCGCCCATTCGATGGGTTTGGCGGCGAGAAGTCCGTAAATCAGGCCGGACGCAAAACTGTCGCCGCCCCCAACACGGTCGAAGATGTCGATATCGCGCTGGGGAACATGGACGATCTTGTCCTCGTAAAGCGCGATGGCGCCCCAGGCGTTGCGGCTGGCTGTTTGCGCTGTGCGCAGGGTGCTGGCGATGCACTTCAGATTCGGGTACGCAGCAGCCACTTCGCGCAGCATTTCTTCGTAGCCGGCGATGGGCAACTCGGCGAAGTCATCGCTGACGCCCTTGATCTGAACGCCGAGCATGGCGGAGAAGTCTTCTTCGTTGCCGAGCAGGAGATCGACCTTCCGAACAAGTTCGCGATTCACTTCCTGTGCCTTGGCTTTGCCGCCGATGGACTTCCAAAGCGAGTCGCGGAAGTTCAGGTCAAACGAAACAGGAGTGCCATGACGGCGGGCGGCACCCATGGCTTCGTCGGCAACGGCGGCGGTGGAAGCAGAGAGCGCCGCAAAGATGCCCCCTGTATGGAACCACCGAGAGCCGTTTTCGAGGCCAAAGATCGAATTCCAGTCGAAGTCGCCGGACTTGACCTGGCTGATTGCTGTGTGGCCGCGGTCTGAGCACCCGGCTGCGGCGCGAACGCCGTAACCGCGCTCCGTAAAGTTGAGGCCGTTGCGGACAGTCCGGCCAACGCCGTCGTAGGGAATCCATTTGAGCGGGGAATAATCGACTCCGCCCTGAAGGATCAGGTCCTCCACGAGCCGGCCCACCGGGTTGTCGGCCAGGGCGGTGGCGATGGCTGTGCGAAGGCCAAAGCAGCGGCGGAGACCACGAGCGACGTTGTACTCGCCGCCGCCCTCCCAGGCCGAGAATTGGCGTGTCGTGTGGATTCGGCTCTCGCCTGGATCGAGGCGAAGCATGACTTCGCCAAGGCTTAGGCAGTCCCAGCGGCGAGAAGAATCGGGAATCACGATTGTGTCCATAGAGTGTGTCCGGCGTCCTTTGAAACTTTATCGCATTTACACGACCTGGGACCGTGACTGCATGCGCAAGCAGATGATCGGCAATCATGAAATGGTCTCCGGACTCCTTTTTTACAAATAATGCTGCGGCAAAGACTGTCAAGCGCGCCGGAAATATTGAAGGCTGTTCGGAGGGAAAAGATGAGACAATTTAGTTTATGACACGAACTAAGTTTGATCTGAGTGGCCGGATCGCTGTGGTGACTGGCGGGACGACAGGTCTGGGGCAGGCGATTGCCTTGGGACTGGCGGAAGCCGGCGCAGACGTCGTGGCCAGTTCCAGGCACGAAGAGCAAGTGGAAAACGTAACTGCGGAGATCAAGGCCCTGGGACGGCAGTCACTGGCAATGCCAAGCGACGTTGGGGACAGAACATCAGTGCAGCGCCTGCATGATGCAGTTTTGGGAAGGTTCGGTAAAGTAGACATCCTTGTCAACGCAGCCGGGATTACCCAGCAGGCGCCTACGCTGGAAGTGGAAGAGGGCGACTGGCTGCAGGTGATGGATACCAACGTGACGGGGACTCTTCGCACGTGCCAGATTTTCGGGTCAACCATGGTAGCTGCAGGATATGGGCGCATCGTGAACATCGCGTCTCTCTCTTCGTTTGTGGCCTTCTACGAGGTCGCGGCCTATTCTGCCAGCAAGGCGGCGGTTGCTTCTTTAACCAGATCACTGGCCATCGAGTTGGCGAAGAAGGGCGTGAATGTGAATGCGATTGCGCCTGGAATCTTCCCCACACCGCTTAACGCCAAGCTGGTTGAGGGAACGCCGCGTGGAGATGAGCTGCTGCTGCGCACGCCGATGGGCCGATTTGGCGAAGCCATCGAGTTGGTTGGGACGGCGATCTTCCTGGCGTCGGAAGCGGCTTCATTTGTGACCGGACAAGTGATTGCTGTCGACGGTGGGTTTCTGGCCAGCGGGGTCAATCAATAACACGGGAAACCAGGCCAGCGAGTCGAAATATCTATCCCAGGGCGCAACCTATACTTAATCGGAGTCCAGGAGCCAGTGCTGCAATGAAGATTACAAAAGCAACCGTGAACATCACTTCACCGGGCAGGAACTTTGTCACCCTGAAGATTGAAACCGACGAAGGCATTTACGGCCTGGGCGATGGGACTCTGAATGGCCGCGAACTAGCGGTGGCGAGTTATCTGACAGAACATGTGATCCCCAGCATCATCGGCCGCGATCCGTTTCAGACAGAAGACCTCTGGCAGTATCTCTATCGCGGGGCCTACTGGCGGCGTGGGCCTGTGACCATGTCGGCCATTGCGGCGGTGGATGTGGCCCTGTGGGACATCAAGGGCAAGGCGCTGAATACGCCGGTATATAACCTGCTGGGCGGCAAGAGCCGGGAAGCCGTCATGGTGTATGCACACGCCAATGGTAAAGACATGGATCTCGCGCTTGAAGACGTTGCGCGTCACAAGGAAATGGGTTTCAAAGCGATCAGGGTGCAGAGCGGGATTCCTGGGCTGTCATCGACTTATGGCATCTCCAAGGGTCCGGGACGCTACGAGCCCGCGGAGCGCGGCTTGCCATCGGAATATGAGTGGTCGAGCGAGCTTTACCTCCGCCATGTTCCCAAGCTGTTTACCCGGGTGCGCGAGGTCTTCGGCGATGAACTCCACCTGCTGCATGATTGCCACCACCGGCTGACGCCCATCGAGGCGGGCCGGCTGGGGAAAGAGTTGGAGCCATTTCATCTTTTCTGGATGGAGGATCCGACGCCGGCCGAGTTGCAGGAAGGCTTCAAAGTCATCCGCGACCACACCACCACGCCGATCGCGGTGGGTGAGGTGTTCAATTCGGTTTGGGATGCCCACGACCTGATTCGCAACCAGTGGATCGACTATCTGCGCATGACGATTGTCCATGGCGGCGGCTTGACTCACCTGAAGAAGGTTGCAGACTTTGCTGCGCTATATCACGTGCGCACTGGATTCCACGGCGCTACGGACCTGTCTCCGGTGACCATGGCCGCTGCGCTGCATTTCGACACCGCGATTCATAACTTCGGGATCCAGGAGCTGATGCCCCACACCGATGAGACGGATGCCGTGTTTCCCCACCAGTACAGCTTCAAGGATGGAATGATGGTACCGGGTGACGGGCCGGGGCTGGGGGTCGATCTGGAGGAGACGTTGGCGGCGAAGTATCCCTATCAGCGGGCGTATCTGCCGATCAACCGAAAGCTGGATGGAACGCTGACGGATTGGTAGACAGGGCATTTTCACTTCACGTGCTGACATTGCATCGGCATGAAAGGTGGCTTTTTTTTAATGAAAACGCCACGCCACAGCATGGATTCTGTAAACACCAGAAGTGAAAGTGTTGTAGCACCGGGTGCAGCGATGAACAATTTGAACAAGAGGGCATGCGCCGGACTCCTGAATCTTCTTGTCTGCATGTCCCTGCTTATCTTTCTTCCAGCATGGTCGCTTCGATACTGGCAGGCGTGGGTGTTTCTGGCAGCATTCTTCCTGCCGTCGCTGGCAATCACTGTCTACCTGATGGAGAAAGATCCCAAGCTCCTTGAGCGACGGGTGAAGGCAGGTGCGGCGGCGGAGACTGAGATGAGCCAAAAAATCATCCAGGCTTTCGCGGCGATTTTCTTCCTGGCAACTATTGTCCTTCCTGCGCTTGATCACCGCTTCGGATGGCGCCCGATTCCCACGTACGCAGTGGTGGCCGGGGATATGCTGGTGTTGCTCGGATTCTTGATCGTGTTTCTGGTGTTCAAAGAGAATAGTTATACGTCAGCAATCATCGAGGTCGCGGATGAGCAGACAGTTATATCCAAGGGGCCATACGCAATCGTTCGTCATCCGATGTACTCGGGTGCGCTGATCCTGCTGCTGGGCGTGCCCCTGGCCCTTGGTTCATGGTGGGGATTGTTGACCATTGTTCCCATGACAGGAGTTATCATCTGGAGGCTTCTTGGCGAAGAGAAGTTTCTGTCAAACAAGCTGGCAGGATATGCAGACTACCGCGACCGGGTGAGATATCGTTTGGCGCCGTTGGTCTGGTAGAGATTGAGCAGACTGCGGGTGCGGAAGGGGAAAGCAATTATGGCAGTGGAACGGAAGCTGCGCATGGGGATGGTCGGCGGAGGGCCAGGAGCGTTTATCGGTCCAGTACACAAGATGGCTGCTGAACTGGATGGCCGGATCGAGATGGTGGCCGGGGCGTTTTCGCAGTCCGCGGAGCGGTCGCGCTCTGCTGGCCAGAGTTTCGGAATCGATCCGGACAGGGCCTACGCGGACTACATGGAGATGTTCCGGGCGGAGAGGAAGCGGGGGGATGGAATCGACTTTGTGGTAATCGCCACACCCAACCACTTGCACTTGCCGGTTGCCGCAGCTGCCTTTGAGGCGGGCCTGGCCGTGATGAGCGACAAGCCTGCCACGGCTACCTACGACGAGGTGCTGGCGCTGGAGCAGGCTGTCGCGAAGGCAGGACTGCCTTACGGGTTGACGCATACCTATGCGGGGTACTCTTTGGTTCGCGAGGCGCGGGCGATCTGCGCAAGCGGAAAGCTGGGCGCCATTCGAAAGATTGCGGTGGAGTATCTGCAGGGGTGGTTGAGCCAGCCGCTGGAGAAGTCGGGGCAAAAGCAGGCTGCCTGGCGATCCGATCCGGTGTTGAATGGCCCCGGAGGCTGCATTGGAGACATCGGAACCCATGCCTTTCATCTCACCGAATATGTGACCAGGCTGAAAATCACAAGCATGCATGCCACTCTGCGCACCGTCGTAGCTGGCCGGCAGCTTGACGACGATTGCAATGCCATTCTACGGCTGGAGAACGGGGCAAGCGGCGTGTTGATGGCCTCGCAGGTAGCGGCGGGCGAGCGAAATGGTCTGCGGCTCCGCGTCTATGGCGAGAATGGATCGATTGACTGGCAACAGGAAGATCCCAACCGGCTGCGGGTGAAGTGGCTGGATGGCCCGGAAGAGATTCGCCATGCCTCCGGAAGCTATTTGGGGGTGGATGCACGGGCCGTTACGCGTCTGCCGGGCGGTCATCCCGAAGGGTACATTGAAGCGTTCGCAGTGCTCTATCGGGAGTTTGCAGACGGGCTGATTGCGTGGCGAGAAGGCAAGACAGATTCATTGCCGGCGACGTTGCCGGGGATCGTGGCTGGGGTTCGCGGGATGCGGTTTGTGGAGCGCGCGATCGAGAGCAATCGAAGCGGAAACTGGGTGGAATTCTAACGCGGTCCAGGGCGGTTGAAGGAGAGATGGGATGAAGACGATCAAAGGGCCGGGGATTTTTCTGGCGCAGTTTGCGGGGGATGCGGCCCCATTCAGCACGCTGGCTGGGATGGCGCAATGGGCCGCGGGACTGGGCTTTACCGGGGTGCAGATTCCGAGCTGGGACGAGCGGCTTTTCGATTTGAAGCTTGCCGCGGAGAGCCAGGGATACTGCGACGAAGTTCTCGGCGTGGTCAGCCGGGCAGGACTTGCTGTGACCGAGATTTCCACACACCTGCAGGGACAACTGGTTGCCGAGCATCCAGCATATAACGCTTTGTTTGAGGGGTTTGCACCGGCGAACCTCGCGGGAGACTTGAAGGGTCGGCAGCAATGGGCAGTGCAACAACTCTTGTGGGCGGCCAAGGCCAGCAAGAGACTCGGACTGAGTGCGCATGCTACTTTTTCGGGTGCGCTGGCATGGCCGTTTTTCTACCCCTGGCCGCAGCGGCCAGCCGGACTGATCGACGAAGCATTTGCGGATTTGGGGCGGCGATGGCTGCCGATTCTCCAGGCCTTCGATGAGGTCGGTGTGGACGTCTGCTACGAACTGCATCCGGGCGAAGACCTGCATGACGGCGCAACCTTCGAGCGTTTTCTTCAGGCTGTGGGAGGGCACGCGCGGGCCAATATTCTCTACGACCCGAGCCACATGATCCTCCAGCAGTTGGATTACCTGGCCTTCCTTGACATTTACCATGATCGCGTTCGGGCATTCCATGTGAAGGATGCCGAGTTCAGGCCGAGCGGACGGTCGGGAGTCTATGGCGGTTACCAGGATTGGATAGACCGGCCAGGGCGGTTCCGCTCACTGGGCGACGGGCAGATCGATTTCAAGGCAGTCTTCAGCAAGATGGCGCAATATGACTTCCCGGGCTGGGCGGTGGTGGAGTGGGAGTGCTGCATTAAGCATCCCGAATCGGGTGCGGCAGAGGGCGCGATCTTTACCCGCGATCACATCATTCGAGTCACGGAGCGGGCATTCGACGATTTTGCCGGCGGCGGAGCGGACCAGGCGCGCAATCGCAAGGTCCTGGGGCTGGACTGACCCGGTAGCCAACACGTTCGTGCGGTCGGAATACCGATCATGAGCCGCGCCTGGCATAAGCTCACAGTCAATTGATTGCGCGCCCGTCGGTAGCACAGCCAATCTTGGGTGCTTTGGCGTTAGATGGTAATGCCTGCGGAGCGATAAATCTGGGTAATGTAGCGCATGTCCTTCAGCCCCTCTTCGCCGGGCGACTTCGGTTCAAGATTGTTCTGAACGCAATGCGAAAAGTGATCAGCCTCGGCCTTGAAGTGCGAAGGATCTTTTGACGGGTTGGGCTCGTCGAGCTGGGTACCGGAAAAGTCGGCATGCAGGCGGAGGCCATCGTAGGAGAATGCCTCGTCGACGTGGAGCCAGCCCTTGGAGCCATGTACGCGGTAGTAGCCTTCCATGGGAGCGCCGTACGTGGTGTTGCACGCTGCGACGATTCCAGAGGGGAAACGCATCGTCCAGGAGACATTTTCCTCGACTTCGTTGAAGCGGCCATCGTGGTCGATGGTTGAGGCGAAGGCCTTGATGTCCTCCGGCTCCTCCCCGGTGAGATAGCGGCAGGCGTTGAGGGAGTAGATGCCGACGTCGAAGAGCGGGCCTCCCCCAGCAAGCTTCTTGTTGAGCCGCCACTCGCCTGGAGCCATGTTGAATCCGAAGGTACTTTCAATGGCCTGGACCTTGCCAAGTGCGCCGTCGCGAATGAGCTTGATCGCTCGTAGATTCGTGGGCTCGTAGTGGCAACGATAGGCAATCATGAGCTTGACGTTGGCAGCCTTGCAGGCGGCGATCATCGCTTCAGCTTCAGCCACGTTGGTGGACATGGGCTTTTCGCAGAGCACATGTTTGGCGGCCTTGGCCGCGCGAATGGTGTACTCGGCATGCATGGAGTTGGGAAGCGCTACGTAGACAGCATCCACCGCGGGATTGTGCACGATCTCGTCGAAGTTTTCATAGTTATAGATGGAGCTCGAAGGGATGCTATATTGAGCCGCGATGCGGTCGGCCTTGTCGCGATGGCCGCTGACCAGGGCGGTGGTTTGCGAGTTCGATGTTTCGAGCACGCCGCGCATGAAATGGTCGGCGATGCGGCCGAGCCCGATGACGGCGTAGCCTACTTTCTTGGTTCCGGCTTGGGCGTTGAGAGCGGGCGCGAAGCGGGCGGCGAGGCTGAGTGTTCCAAGTTTGGCGAAATCCCTGCGAGTAAGCGTCATGGCTATGGATTGTACCTTTCCTTAAGGAAGGTTGGCCTGTGCCTGAAAGCGCACGAAAAAACGAAAGACCGGCGCGCAGATCCAGGTTCTACAGACATCTGCTTCGACCTGCGGTGAGGGCTCCTATTGCACGCTCAAATCGGCGTCGGCGTCGACGACCAATGAATCGCCCTCGACTTGGACAGAATGGATTTTCAGCTTTTCCAATGCAACCTTGTATCCGGAGGATGCGGTGGAACCTTGAAGTGCCGCGCGCAGCAATTCGGCGGCATTCACCTTCATTGAAGACGGGATCTGGTGGCTCAGAAAAGGGGTCAATAGAAAGTTGAGTTCCTGACGGTCACTGACACGATCCAGGCGGGCATCGCGAAAGCCGACAGATTCGCCCTCTCCTTCCGGGGCGAGCGACACCTCAGACGGCAGCGTGAGGGAGATGCCCAGGCAAGTGCCGCCAACTGCCTTTCCAAGCTTGGCGTGAGTCTTGAGCTTTACGACAATTCGGTCGTCTACGAAACTCAGGTGGGGATCCTCGGCGTACACCGAACAGGCGGAGGTAGGACTGCCCTTCAGGTAATAGCGGCCGTCGGGACTGCTGAAGAGCTTGAGTTTCAGGGTTCGCTCGATGGCGTCCCGGCTTACCTTGAGTTCGACAGCGCCGCAGTGCGGCAGTGCAGCGGCGACGAGCAGCAGGCCGCAGGCCAAAGTTCGCCAGGATTTTCTCATAACTTGCTATTGTAATAAGAGTCACGACCCGGAATTGGGATCTGTGTGCCCAGTCTGAAGGAATCAGGCAGCCAAATCAAGCGGGGATCTGCACGGAGATTCGACCATTAAGGCCATATAGGGCAAGAATATAAAGCCCAGATTCGGCTTGAAATATTGCACCGGGACCGGAATCGAGGAAAGCTCATTTTACTATTGATTTTTGAAGTAAAAATCCGTAAAATAAGACCCTAGAGTTACCTCAGGAAAGACAGGTTCCCCAGCCCGTTTCCGAGGTTGCAAGCGCAATTCACCCCTTTCTTAAGGAAACCAAATCAATGGCAAAGCGTCGTGGAAATCCAAATTGGGGCAAACCGGAGCCCATCGGACCGGTTGTGCCCACAGTGACCTCTTTCGAGCAGATTGTGAAGGAGTTCAAGCTCAGCCCGGATCAGTACATCCGGTCAACCCGGCTACGGGAATGGGCTCGCAGGAACAAGAACTCAAAGTACATCCCGGAGGCCCTTCTTGAGGCCTGGGGTTTTGAGATCGAATCGACGTTGTAGGCCTCAGTCTGTTTTTACCGGCAGAAGCGCCGCCTTTGGGCGGCGCTTCTGCTGTTTGGGGCAGGATTCGCGTATGAATGCGGCGGAAGGCCAACATGTTTTGCGTTTTGAGAGCCCTTCTGATAACCGCTCGCGATCGGCACCGCCTAGAGCCGTCCCGCGACCTCGGCAGTCAGATCCTTCAGCTGCTTCGCCTGGGCCTGGGACACCGTGCTCAGATGACTGAAACTGAGGAAAAAGCGAACGTTGCCCTTCCTCGCGTGCAAACCAAAGCGAGGGTCGAAGTACGCTTCGTCTCCAATGCCGGCTACAGGGGTCGGCGGCTGATAAAACATCTTCAACTTTGCGAACAGATCGGTTGCGGCGGAGGGAGAGGGATCGAAATACACTCTGAACAGCAGTGTTTCCCCGGCGCCAGTTGCTCGGTAGGTGCAGTCAGTCCCTTCGACAGTGTCGCGGTACGGCCGCGGAGCTACATGCTTTTCCGGAGGACTGTAGTCGCTTCCAAGGGTCTTGCTCACTTTTGGAGCGGGTAGCAGCGAGCACACGTCTGCAGGCGGTTGAGAGGCCCGGGCCATTTGCACCGGAATTGCGGCTGCGAGGAAAGTTGCAGCGATCTGCATTCTTCTTCCGAAAGCAGGCATTGAAATGCCCTCCTGGTCTCAGAGCCCGTAGTTGCTTCCTGGCTCCGGAAATGTTCGGGATTTTATCCGGCTGAAACTTGATGAGACAAGAAGGAGTCAGGCAATAAATGACTCGCCGGAGAGTAGACGTTCAATACGCCTTCGCCGCTCCGAATTGAGGGAGTTGCTCATTGCAACTCTGACCCGTGCTTTGCCGTTTGTGCCCGCCATGGGCGAGAATGAAATGACGATGCCCATCAGTTCACGCACCTCCGAGACTCCATTTACCGACGTGCCCGGCGCGCTGGCGGAGATCCGTGCGGGGCGCATGGTGGTCGTGGTGGACGACGAGGATCGAGAGAACGAGGGCGACCTGACACTGGCGGCCGAGATGGTGACGCCCGAGGCGATCAACTTCATGGCCCGGTTTGGCCGTGGGCTGATCTGCCTGACGCTGACCGAAGAGCGGGCAGATTACCTGCGGCTTTTCCCCATGACGCAGCAGAACTCGTCGCGATTCGGGACCGCGTTTACAGAGACAATTGAGGCGCGCGAAGGCGTCACGACGGGAATTTCAGCCGCTGACCGGGCGCACACAATTCGTACCGCGATCGATGCGCGGACAAGCTATTCAGACCTTGCGCGGCCGGGGCACATCTTCCCCCTGCGTGCCCGCAAGGGTGGCGTACTGGTGCGCGCAGGTCAGACCGAGGCATCGGTGGATCTGGCCAGGCTGGCGGGGCTGAATCCGGCTGGAGTGATTTGTGAAATCATGCGCGACGACGGAGAGATGGCGCGCATTCCAGACTTGATTCCGTTCTGTAAAGAGCACGGGCTGCTGATTCTGACTGTGGCGGAACTGATCCGTTACCGCCTGCGCAATGAGCGGTATATCGTCCGCGCGGGCGAGAGCAAGATTCAAACCCGGTATGGCGAGTTCCGGATGATCGCTTACGAGAGCGAAGTGAATGGTGGTGAAAGCCACATTGCATTGGTGCGTGGGGATCTTTGCGAAGGCTGCCCTGCGGTCCATTGTGGACCCGCAAATCGACTTTCGGTTGCGCCTGGCTCGGACCCGGGATTGGCTACGCGCAGTCAAGGCGAATCGAGAAAGCCATGTGCGCACGCAGTGCTGGTGCGCGTGCACACCCGCTGCACGGCCGGGGATGTCTTTGCGGCCGACTGCAATTGCCGCGAAATTCTGGACCAGTCGATGCGCATGATCGCCGAAGAGGGCTGCGGAGCAGTGCTCTACCTGCACAATACGTCGCGGGGTTTCGAGATCGATCGCAATTCCGAAATGCCAAGCACACTTCGCACGGAGGCATTTGATGCGGGCGGGGCTGCTGTACGCACTGATGAGCGGGAAGCAAGTGAGGCACGCCTCCTCTTGCATCCCCAATTGCGCGAACGGGAGGGGTCGCAGGCTCGCTCTGGAAGGATTCTGCGGGCCATTGGCCTGGGCGGTCAGATCTTGTCGGATCTCGGCATTCAGCGGATTCGGCTGTTGTCGAATACACCCATGCATATCCCCGCACTGGAGGGATTCGGGCTGGAGATTGTTGAGCAGGTGGCGATTCCAGTGCGGGAATGCAGCCGCGTAGGATAGGCCATGTGCTGCCGCACTGCCTGCACCGAAGTGGTGCTGGATACTTTCAAGAAATATAAGAGGATAGTGGTCAATATTGACCACCAAGGGTGACCTGAACCCTGTAAGATTGGCAAAGCTGTCCGGCGGGAAAAATCGACATCGTTCATCGTGCGGAATCAGTTTCCGGAAACGACCCGATCGATCACGAAGACGCTCTCTGAGGCCACCGAAACTCGTACGAGGAAAGGTAGGATTGGATGAGCGTTCATCTGGTCAATCCCAGCGACAACTCCTTTGGCACAGCCGTCATCACTCCTCGATGGCTTTTTGTGCTTGCGGCAGCCACGCCGGCAATGGCGGGCGACCCCATTTTAGTGGACGAGTCACTTGAGCAGATTGTGCCTGAGTCCATTCAAGCCGGGGACATTGTTGGCATCAGCGTGCATACCGGAAACGCGCTGCGCGGCTACGAGGTAGGCAGAATGGCGCGCGGCCGGGGCGCCTGGGTGGTCTACGGCGGAATCCACGCCACGCTGTTTCCCGAGGAGGCGCTGGACCGCGGGGAAGCCCACGCAGTGGTAAAGGGCGATGGAGATATTGCCTGGGGCAAAGCGGTTGCGGACTGCATGGCCGGAGAGCCGGAGCGGATCTACGAGGGTGGACGCATCGAGGGCGGTGAGTTTCTGGCAGCGCGCTGGGACCTGATGAAGCCTGAGAAATACATGTGGGCGTCGGTGCAGACCATTCGCGGCTGCCCCAAGCATTGCTCGTTCTGCAGCGTGTGGCGGACGGATGGACAGAAGCCCCGGCAGCGGAAGTTTCAAAGCGTGATCGACGAAATCGTCAACCTGCGGCGAATCGGATTCAAGTTCATCGCCCTGGCGGATGACAATTTCTATCCCGTGACTCTCACTGATCTGCGCCTGGCGCGCGAACAGAACAATACGGCAAAAGTAGAAGAGCTGACAGCTATCCGGATTGAGCGATTCCAACTGATGGAAGAGCTGGCCAAGCTGCCCAAAGACATGGTGTTCTTTACCCAAATCACGATGGAGGCGGGTGAAGATGGCGAGTACCTGGATGCAATGCGCAAAGCGAACATCAAGGGCGCACTGGTGGGCGTCGAGGCAGTAACGCCAGAGGGGTTGAAGAACGTTTTCAAAGACTGGAACTGCTCTGGCGATGAGTTGGCCAAGCGGCTACAGACCTTCAAGAAGCACGGAGTGCATGTGCTGGGCTCGTTCATCTTCGGGCTGCCGTCAGACAAGCCGGCGACCTTCGACGCGACGGTAGACATGGCAATGAAAGCGGGAGTGACCTTCGCGCAGTTCGTGATGATGACGCCCTTCCCCGGAACCGTGGACTTTGGACGCTGGGAAAAAGAACAGGCTGCGAACCCGACCATGGTTGGCGATGTGCCCATCACGCGGTACTGGCTGATTCCCACGGCGGTGCGCCCCAAGATGTTTACGCCGCATCCGACGATGAGTTCAGATGAGATCAGGGAACGAACACAGGCGGTGTGGGACAAGTTCTACGACTGGGGTCCGGTGTGGAAGCGGTCCGCTTGCTGCCCGAACATCACGTCGCGGATCGCGTTCATCTTTTTGTCGAAGCTCTATCGGCAGATGTATGCCGGCACTGGGATTTCGACAGACAGTGCGCGGCGGAAGAAGTCCAAGGCAACGGCAAAGTGGATGGCTCGCCAGTGCAAGCGACTGTTCAAGGCAAAACCGATGCCGGAACTGCCTTCGCCACAGTGGGAGATTGGGTTGCCGGCGCTGGGCCAGGCGGCATTTGCCGGCGGCGACGGGCAAGGGCCGTTTGTGGTGATTGCGAAGAAGTAAATTGAGCTGGGATAAGTAAAGCACGCCCCGCCGTAGGAACCTCTTCCGGCGGGGCGATTGCGTTTCAGGGCGCGATCCATTTTTGGAATTTGCATGCAGGCATCGGCACCTGCTTGTTCAATATCGGTCGGGCTTAGGCTACTAGTCGAGGAGGTAGGCGAAGATCAAGGGCGCGACGATGGAGGCGTCGGACTCGCTTGTGAATTCTGCGCGCTTTTCGCCACAGGAAGGCGGCTGTGATCAGGAATTAACGGCCGTGAAGGTATGATTGGGGATGGCTTCCCGAAGGACAGTCTGCGGGGACTTGATACCGAATTGAATTTCATATGAGGGCAGTGGAATGAGCGAATGCTCCGCGACAAAGGGGCTGATGGGCAGCGCGGTGACCGGGAAGCCGGTTACAGAGTGCGAGGATCTGAACGAGGTATTCGCAGCATCTCTTCCGGCTTTTGGCGGCGCCTACCTGAGGCGGGTGTATGACGTGATGAAGAATGTGATCAACAAGCGAATTCCGCTTGTCGTCACGTGCGCCGGACCGGTTACGGTTTCCGATCAGCACCGGGCGTGGCTGATCCCGCTGCTGAGGGCCGCGAACACGGCGTATATCACAGTGACCGACGCGATCTGCTACCACGATGGACATGACTGCCTGCGGAGGACCGTTGAACGGCCGATACGCGAGGTGGAACTGTTCGGCGACGATGCAGAGCTGCGCAAGAATGGTGTGATTCGCGTCGCCGATACCGGATTCGATGAACAGGTTCTCTTTGACCAGGACGCAGTGGCGACCGAGATTCTGCAGAGTCCTGAGTTTCAAAAGCGCATGACCACCACCGAGCGTAACTATCTGCTGGGCAAGCAATTTGGCGAGCGTGAAAAAGCGCTGGGCATTCGACCGGGACTGCTGAGCACCTGCGCCGATCTTCAACTGCCGGTTTTCATCGGAGCGCCCGCGGATGGCAGCCTTTTCCTGAACTCGGTAAAACTCTGGACACTTGCGCGGCTGGGAAAGATCAAGTATGGCTTCGATTACGACCTGCACGAAGACGTTTTCGAATCGTGCGCCTACCATCACTGGGGATTGTTTGAATCCGAATCGAAATCGCTGGCCATTCTGATTCTGGGAGGCGGGGTCCCCAAGAACTACTCATTGCAGCCGGAGCCGACGCTCTCGCAGATCTTCTTCCTCAGGGATATTCGCGGCTATGACTACGACGCCCAGATTGTTTCATCGCCGGTGACGGACGGTAGCCTGTCCTCATGCGCGCCAGCCGAAGCGGTGTCCTGGGGGAAGGTCAATCCTGAAACTTACGCGACGCAGACAGTGAGCATGCAGGGCGACTACTCGTCCTACATGCCTTTCATTGTTCGCGCGCTGGTGGGGAAGAATTTGCTCCATCACCCACCCGAGCCGCTCCGCCTCTATGCCCAACGCGATGCGCTGAAGGATAGGCTGCTTGCGACGATCGGCAACGACGAGGGGGCCATGAAGGACATCATGGAAACCCTCTCGCTTCCTTCTGTGCTCAAGATTGGGGAACCTGCCTGAAGCCACGGAGTTGGCTTCGGTCTACACCAATCACGAAAATGCTCTAGCTCAAAGCTTCTTTGCCTCTAGCAGTAAATTCAGTTTGGCGATCACGTGGAAGGCGTCGGCAACGTAAACCACGTCGGCTTTGCCGCGGGTCCAGCCGCAGTTTGGATCGAGGGAGATGGCTCGCCGATCCGCAATGAAACGCCAGCCAACAACGTGCGGCTCTTCGCCATGGCAGCAGGTGGAAAGCCCTTTGGCATGGCGCGGAGTTGCGCCGGTTTGTCCAATTTGATTCAGATGCGTAAGGAAAGGAAGAACTGAGCTTCCGTCACCACCCTGATCGACGAGGGATTTGCTGCTGCCGAGAGATGCACCGGTTGCGTGAAGGAAGCCAAGGATGAGGCTCCCGGCTTCTGTGGCATGGATCTGGCCGTCTGGCTGTTTCTTAGTCCAGCCTGCACCGGCAACGAGCAGCAGTTTGGCGTCGGGGCGAATCGTTTGCTGATCCTGCCTGGGTTCGCGGAGTCCCGCGACTGTAGTGCGGAGCGCTGGGAGGGAAACCACTACCTCTTCAACCTGGGCTGGGCCAGAGTGACCAGAAAAGGCAACGTGCGTTCCTGCGTCAAGAAGCAGGAACCAGGGGCGTGTGTCGCGGGTCAGAACGGCTTCGATTCGCTGACGATAGAACCAACGAGTTACCTGGATGGTGTCACCGGCGGCGATCGAACCGATATGTGTATCGATGAACCCGTTGAGACGGTGGGCGACACCCGCCGCGACCCGGGCCAAGCGGGCGCTCGCCGGGGCAAGGACGATGGTTGACCGGGCGGTGCGGCATAGCGCTTCGCACGCGGCCGCGTCGGTGGCGTAACGAGCCTGGGCGAATGGCTCGCCGGATACAACCAGCAGGCGCGCTCCGCTAGAGGCGAGAACGTTGGCCGCAGAAGCGGCATTGGCACCGATAATTCCAACAGTCAGAGGCGCTTCGAGTTGGTTGGCCAGGGCTAACGCCGCAGCCACAACTTCAAGCGACGCCCTGGTCAGTGCATATCCCGTATCGTCAACGTGCGTGAGTGCCAAGATGTATTCCATAGCAGTTACTCGGCTCCAATCCATGCGACAAGTTCGTGCGCGATCTCTTCAGGGGTGAGGTTCTTTACTACTTTCGTCGTGCGCTGTTGTTTGGGCAGGGTCACTGATGAATAGTGCAGACCGTCGGCGGGGATGGAGATCGATTTGGCCTTTTGCAGCGCGGGCATGACGGTACGCATGTTGGCCATGCCAATCTGGGGATTGTTGCGCGGCTCCGCCAGATTGCCAGTGGCCCATCCAAGGACTGCGGGTGTTCCTGCGCAGGTTGAGACCTGGTGCTTGCCGCCTTCGACACGTTCCAGAACCTCAAAGCTGCCATCGTCGCGGAACTCAATTTGGTCGACACCCTGAAACTGATCGGTGATGCCGAGGCGCTCGCCGACGAGTTGGAGAGTGACTCCAGCACCTCGAGTGGCCGACTCCCAGCCGCCGAAGAGGAGAAGCTTCGCGTTGTCCAACCCCTGGATCGTCGAAATGGCTTCGACCAGAGCTGCGGCGGTTGCCTGCGCGTCGGGAAAGCCGCCGATTGGGCCGTCGATGGGGACGAATTCAAAGCTCACTTTCTGAGCCACCGTCATCATCACGGCCTGCAGTTTGGCTTTGGGGCCGAGCGAGACGAGCCAGAGTTTTGACCCAGGATACTTTGCGACCAGCGCTGCGGCTTCATACAGCGCGCATGCGGCCCATGGGTCGAGCACCGCAGGCAGGACCATTTCGTTTTTGAGTCCTGGGCCGGCGGGGCCTGCGATGGGTTCCAGCGTTTGCAACGGATCAGGGACGATGCCCGCGCAAACAACGATGTGGAGTGGAGTTGGCATTTGTAGATTCCTCAGGTGCTTTAAGTTTTTAGCTCTCAGCCTTCAGTTTTCCGCGGAATGCAGCCCGCCCGCGCCGGCTTCGAAATCGATGTTTGATCGGTTGCCTGCAGCCTGGGCGCAGTTCCACAGGCATGCGCCGCAGTGGATGCATTTTTCCCTTTCAAAATTGGGTACACCGTCGGTGCCATTTGTCAGTGCCTGGCCTGAGCACATGGAGATGCAAGTCTTCTGGGTGCATTCGGCGCAAAGCTGAGGGTTGCGGATCGATACGTGATCGGCAAATCCCGCCATGGCTTGGACCTTCCCGCCCAGCAACAGCGCATCCTGATGCGTGATCAGCAAACGGCCATCCAGTGGAATCTCCGGCCATCCTCGAGCGGAAAGCAGGGCGTCGTGCAGCGGGCGTCCGCCGGCTTGCGCTTCGAGGGCCAGCTCGGCAAGCAACTCCGGACTGACACCGAGAGTGGAAGAGAGAATTCTTTCGTTTCGGGGAAGGTATTTGGGGCAGAGCGAGAGGCGTCCGCCGGTAAGGCCGGCGAGGGCTATGCCAACCATGCCTTTAATCATGCCCTCATGAAAGCCGTTGCGGGCATTTTCTGCCTCTCTCGCCCCACGTTCCACCCAACTTGCCCGGCGACGGGCCTCGTAGGAATTGGCAAGGTTCTCTTCGGTGAAGGGCTTGCCTGCGCGGAGCAATTCAACGACGGAATGGCCAAGATCCGTTCCGGTTGCCCATGCTTCATCGACACCGGAGCCGGTGAGCATATTCGTCGAGCCGGAGCCTTCGCCGATGCGAGCGTAGCCATCTCCGACAAGAAAGGGCTCGCCGCGAACGCCTGATTCGTCGAGCGACTTTGCCCCCCATGAACGCAGGGTTCCGTCTTTCAGATAACTCCAAAGAGCGGGATGCTGGATGTAGTGCTGAAGATAGCGATAAGCGGTGCGCGATTTGTCGCCGAGCCATGAGGGGACAAAGATGCCGACGGAGACAAGGTTGGCGGGATGGACGTAAAGGAATCCAAAGATCTCTGGTTCCGGAAAGCCAAAGGTATGCCAGACAGTGCCGGGTTCGAGTCCGGAGCCTTCGGGCAGCTCGATGAGCATCTTCATGCCCAAGGCCCACTCTGAGTGAGCGTGGCCTTCAGGCATGCCGAGATTACTGTCGATTTGCCGGCCGACTGCGCCGACGGGGCCGTCTCCAACCACGGTGAGATTGGCGAGGACATCCATTCCCGGTAGGAATTCAGCAGTCGGATCGCCGGCGCGATCGACGCCCTGGTCTGTAAGGCGGAGGCCGGTAATGGCGGAGCCACGAAAAAGCGGAGCGCTGACCGGCGTGGAGGGCCATATCTGTACAAGCCCGCTGGCCATGATCTGCGCGCCGACCCATTGATTGAACTGCCCGATGGAAAGGACAAGGCCGCCGCGCTTGTGCAGGAATGACGGCGTCCATTTGAGCCCGATGGCATGATCGCGGAGGCCGCAGAAACGGCCCGCCATCCGAAGAATGGCATCGGCGAAACGCAGAAGCGCGGAGCGGCGGCTGGCGCCAATGGGGTCGAGCAAGTAAAACACCCGCTCGTGCTTCACATCGGCTGCCATAGGAATATCGGTTGCGTTTAGGTCAGGAAAGCTTGTGCGGATGCCCTGCGCCCGGGTGACAACGCCGCTTACTCCCGACGCGATGTCGTCTGCGCGTTCATAGCAGAGCACCTGCAAGGGCATCCCCGGGGCGACTTTGCTTTGGAATGCCGGGTCGTCAGGTTGCTCGCTCCAGGCACGCGTGAGAGCCGTGAGGAAGCCGCCCATGGCGGGACCGAAGCCTACGCAGGCAATATCCACTTCCATGGTCTGGATGTTGAACTCAGGTTCGGGCGCAGGGCCATCGACCGCTTCGGTTTCAACGACGAGATCGGCTCTTTCCGATTCGAATTTGGATTCCACCCTCATGCCGGGTAATCCAGCGCCGCCGGGATCATGACCTTGCTTACGGTTTCAGCAGCACGGTCTTTGGCCAGCCTGCATCCGCTCAAGCATGTGGCCAACTTGTTTTGCAGGCGCAGGAATTCGCCGGAGCCAACACAGGCTGCGCAAGGTCCAGCCTTCCGAGGATGGCTGCCATCGGTTTGAAGTACATCCACGGCAAAAGCCGTGATGCCGGGCATGGTCTCTTCGTAGAAATCCAGTTCACTGGTGAGGAAGCAACTCTTGTGCGCTTCATCTTTCCAGGATGGATGAGGACTGTAGCCGAAGACCAACTCGGCGCAGATGCGGGAGACTTCGCCGGCAGCCTGGGCGGCCTGAGTGTGGCAGAGATCGCTGAGGAACTGCACGGTTCCGGCCAGGCCTTCGGCTGCAACGGAATCATTTCCGCCGCATTCTTCCAACTCGAGCACGTCGATAATCTGATAGCGCGAAGCCAGCAGCCAGCATAATGCGTCGGCCAGGGCAAACGTCACGCCCTGGCGCTGGCCGTGATAGAGTTTCCCGCCGTCGGGATCGGTGGACTTCTGCAGGTAGTTCAGTGTCCAGTACCAGAGGCTCATCGCCGAGGCCAGAGTGCAAGCGCCGGTGCCCGGATGATCGGAGGCGATGCGCCGCATGTGGTCTGTCCAGGCCCGGAATTGGGCCAGGAATACATCGCTGGTCATGGTGACAGTTAACTGGCGTCGTTGAACGGCCTCAGGCCCTTCGTAGGTGGCTTCAAGTTGTGCGTCCATCCACTTGTTGGCAAGGAAGCCGGGGCAGTCTTCAGTGATGCCGTAGCCGCCCATCAGGCTCACCGCTTCGCGCAGCATGTTCGTGCCATGTCCTGTGTTCCAAAGCTTGGTCGCGGGGCAAATCACGTTGGCTTCGGCGTCGAGCAAGACGTACTCGACCAGGGGATCGGACTCGAGTGCGGCCCGGCGTGGGCTGTCGGAATTGTTCGCTCGGAGGGAGAGCAACTCAATGGCCGCCTGCTCAGTTTCCCTGAGAGCCTTCATCTCTGCTCGGCCGCCCTGAATGCCACGTGTCTGCAGGAGCGCGGACTTCATTTTCTCCAAGGGGTCGAGGGTGTCGAAGAGACGGGCCGCAGCGAAGCCGAGGGAGGTGGCGGCTTCGCCGGTGGCCCACACATCCACCAGGCGGTGGAGCGCATCTTCGCGTTGCTGAATGCCTTGTTCGTAGCGCAGCGAGCCGGGCTTGGCACCTTCCGCGCCGCGGAATCGCTCGCGTTGGTAGCGAATCACTGGTTCGACCGCGGAAAGCAGCTTGGCAGCCGTCATCAGGCCGACTGGGACGCGCGTGCGGCGAAAGACGGCTTCAATAATTTCGCCATGGTTAAAGTTGGGAACGATGATGCCGTCCTTGATGGTGTATCCACCGACGATGCGGCTGGCGGGGACCTTGAGGCTGAAGATGGGGTCGCCCGTAGAGGAAAGCTGATGAACCAGTTTTTTGGTCGGCGTTCCGCGATCGAAAGAGCCTTCGTCGGTGTCTTCCATGATCACAACGCAACTCCCCTTGATCCGGGGATCGCTGGAATTCACCGCGGCGGTGACAAAGTTGGCGAAGGCGATGTTGGTGATGAAGCGGCCACGCTTTTCTACCTGCAGCCAGGGCTCGTCGCCCTCTTTCCATTCGGCAACGCTGACCCTTCCGCTTAACATGCCGGTATCAACGCCGACATAGGGAATTGGCTCGGTCAGGGCAAAGGCACCGCGCCAGGGCTTGCGATCTTCACCCGCCTGCGGGGGAGCGGCGAGCGTCTTGTAGCGCGCTACTTGCTGGGGAGTTCCACGTTCATGGATCGGTGAGAGAGCCAGAAAGCTGGCCAGGCTGGCAGTGGCCGCGCCACCATCCACCCAGGCAAGCTCAAATGCGCACAAAGCCAACGCCAGGTTTTTGGGGCCGGAAATGAACCCCCCCTCTTCAGGTTCCATGAATGTGGCGGTGATACCGGCGCGATCAAACGCTTCAAGCATCGCGGTTTTGCCCGGAGTCCACTCATGAGTATTTCGTTCTCCAGCGGCAACAAGGCGCGCAACTGTTCCACGTGCCACACCGCGGGCAGATTGCACGAGCATCTGCAGATCGAATCGCTCCGCAAACCGCCATTGAATCTGGCGAACCGAATCGCCGGGCAGAGTCAGCATTGTTTTCACGTCGGGTAGCGCCACAGTGCCCATCAAGATCCACCTCCGGCAGCGGGAATATTGTGCTTGAACGCGACGGTCGCGGCATGTGACCTGTATCACGTTGGCTGGGTAAGCCGTGTGCGGGCCAGAGTTTGATGGATGGAGTGATTGGCCGCACTTTGCGTAACCATCGACTTTATCGATCTGTGGCCTGTGTCACATACGAACTTGAAACGTAGCTTGTATCACAAGGACAGAACCGGGAACCTGCCTTTCATCGACAGGGGGCCGGCAAAGGAGCAAGACGATGATTCACGGACTTAGAGCGGCCTGCATGCTCTCGCTCGCCGCCTCCATTGCAGTGCCAGTCTTTGCACAGGCGCCTGGCGCGGACACGTACAGGACAAAATGCGCGATGTGCCATGGCGCTGACGGCCTGGCGGCCTCAACGATGGCGAAGAACCTGAAGGTGCTGTCGTTCAAAGACCCCGCGATGATCAAGGCGACCGATGCGCAGTTCATCGCCTCCACAAAGAACGGGAAAGGCAAGATGCCTGCCTATGCCGCGAAGTTGACTGACGCTCAAATCAAGGACGTGATCTCGTTCATTCGCACGCTGCAAAAGTAGACAGTGCGCGAGCAAGGCCCTGACCGTGCTGTGCGAACCAGGGGAGGAAGGTCCCAGATTCTTCTCCCGCGCAACTGGAAACGGTGGGTGTATTCGGAGCTTACATGAAGGCCGTTTCCTCCATTTCATTGACCTTGGGTGCGTGTGCGCTACTGTTGTTCGCGACACCCCGCGCTGTGATGGCGCAGACCGATTGCCTGAGCTGCCATTCAGACACCACGATGCAGGACGGATCCGGCCACAATGTCGGGGTCGACGCGCATAAGTTCGCAGATAGCATTCACGGCGTGCTCGAATGCAGCCAATGCCACAGCACCATCAAGGAGTATCCGCACCCCGACCAGATCACACCGGTGAAGTGCGAGAGCTGCCACGCAGATGAGGCGGCCGGGCTGGTGGGTAGCGTGCATGCTTCGCGCGCGGAACACCCCTGCACCAGTTGTCATGGGGATGCGCATTCGATCTATCCCAAGACCGATCCCAGGTCGGCTGTATACCCGCTGAATGTTCCGCGCACCTGCGGTCAGTGTCACGGGAACGATGCGATGGCCAAAAAGCACGGCCTGAACAACGTGTATCCCATGTACCTGGATTCGATTCACGGCTTTGCGCTCAGCAAGGAAGGCCTGCTTGTTGCGGCGAATTGTCAGAGCTGTCACGGATCGCATCACATCTTGAGTCACACCGATCCGCAGAGCGCAACCTACAAGGCAAACGTTCCGGCAACCTGCGGTAATTGTCACGCGGGCATCACCGCGGACTATTCGAACGGAGTGCATGGCAAGGCGGTAGCCGCAGGCAAGAAAGGCGCTCCGGTTTGCTCGGACTGTCACACGGCCCACGCCATCGAGCAGCCCACTGCGTCGGCGTTTCGCATGCAGTCCACACCGATTTGCGGCAACTGTCACAAGGAAAAGTTCAGCACCTACCGGGACACGTTCCACTCGCAGCTAGGCTCGCTGGGCGGCTACGTGGAGACGGCCCGTTGCTGGGACTGCCATGGAGCTCATGAGATTCTTCCAGCATCTGATCCGCGCTCACCAGTGGCGCCGGCGAACCTGGTAGAAACTTGCGGACGTTGCCACGCGGGAGCGAACGCAAGCTTTGTTCAATATCAGCCACATGCCAATGCGCACAACCGCAAACTAAATCCGGCTTTGTACTACGTAACGCTCTTCATGAATCTTCTGCTGGTGAGCGTACTTACGTTTTTCATGATCCACACCCTGCTCTGGTTGATCCGCTCGCGATATGACCAGGTGAAAGCAAGGGCGGCCAAAGGAGGCAAGAATGCCTGATCTGGAGCGAGTGGCAGACGACGGCAGTGCAGTGAGCGGCATCAAGGCGCGCTTCTTTACGCGCTTTACGCGGGAGCAGCGCTACCTGCATGCGGTGCTTTTCAGCACGTTTTTAGGACTGGCGGCGACCGGGCTGCCCATGCGCTTTGCCCAGACAATCTGGGCACGGCGATTTGCAAGCGGCGTTGGCGGGTTTGGCGCGATCATCTTCCTTCACAAGACCTTTGCCTTGGTGCTGACCATCGCATTTCTGATTCATCTGAAGGAGATCTTCACGCGCGGAGTGCTGCACAGGGAGAAGGGAATCTTCTGGGGCTCCACCTCAATGGTGGCCAACTGGAAGGACGTGAAGGACCTGGTTGGGCATCTTCGCTGGATGCTGGGTCTGGGCCCGAAGCCGCAGTTCGAGCGCTATGCCTACTGGGAGAAGTTTGATTATTGGGCGGTCTTCTGGGGAATGCTGGTGATCGGTTTCTCAGGCTATGCCATGTGGTTTGCGCCATTCTTTGCGAGATTCCTGCCGGGATGGGCCTTAAATGCGGTGCTGGTAGTGCATAGCGAAGAGGGCCTGCTGGCAATCCTGTTCATCTTCTCGATTCACTTCGTCAATACGCACCTGCGTCCAGACAGCTTTCCGATGGACATGGTGGTGTTTACCGGGGTGGAGAGCGAAGAAGAGTTCAAGCACAAGCGCACCCAAGAGTACGAACGGCTGGCCAGAGAAGGAAAGCTTGAACAGAGAGTCGCAACTGCGCCCCCAGTTTGGCTAGTGAATTTTTCAAAGGCCGTTGGATTTATTGCGATCGCGATTGGATTGATTTTGCTGGTGTTGACGCTGAGCGCGTATTTCAGCTAAGTTTCGGGTTCCATTCTTTGAGCCTGGTGTGAGGTCGTGGCTTGGGCCGCGCCCTGTCTTTTTGGGCTCTCGCACGGGCCGAACTGTGACTCCAGTCACTGCGATGTTTTTTGTCAAAGCATCTTCTCGAAGACGTGAAAGCTTCTGGGTCCTGTGCCACCCTTCTCGCTGCTCTATCGCTGTTTGTCCTGACATGTCCAGTTCAGGCGCAGCACAGGCTCAAGGACGCCGACTGCCTCGCCTGCCATTCCGATGCAACCATGACCGAGGATGTGAATGGCGGCAAATTCAGCCTGTTTGTGGATCAAGCCAAGCTAAAGCATTCCGTCCACGGCGGCATGTTCGGCTGCGTTGACTGCCACAAAGATGTGAAGAGCCTGGTGCACGATGCCCCGCCGCAAAAAGTTACTTGCGCTCAGTGCCATCTGGATGCGCAGAACGCTTATGCGCAAGGCATGCATGCGAAGACTGTGAAGGCTAATGGGGGACCGGCCGCAACCTGCGCGGATTGTCACGGAGGTGCGCACGAGATTCTGGCGCCGGACGATGCCAATTCGCCAGTCAGTCATGGAAACATTCCCATGACCTGCGGCAGGTGCCACGGGCAGAAGTTTCTCGTGGAGAAGAACGGAGACAGCGCGCAGACCTTTGTGTCTTACCAGGAAAGCGTGCATGGGCTGGCCACTGAAAAGGGATCGACGAAAGCAGCGGTGTGCACGGATTGCCACGGCTCACACGAGATACTTCCGGCCAACGATCAGAAATCTCCGATCTACAAGTTCAATGTTCCTGGGACCTGCGGTAAGTGCCACGCAGCCGTGCAACAAACGTTCATGCAGAGCATTCACGGCCAGGGCATCAGCCACGGCAACGGGCTTGCGCCGGTGTGCACGGATTGTCATGGAATCCATTCCATCAAGGCGCACCTCGATCCCAATTCATCGGTGTCGCAACAGAAGCTGGCCCGGACCACCTGCGCGCGTTGTCACGAAGGAGTGCGGCTCTCTGAGGAGTTTGGCGTACAGGGAAACCGCATTTCGACTTACCTGGATAGTTATCATGGCCTCGCTGCCGAGGGCGGTTCGGTGGTGGTGGCGAACTGTGCAAGTTGCCACGGGGTGCACAACATTCTGCCGTCCAGCGATCCGCGATCAACCATCAACAAGGCAAATCTCGATGTGACCTGCGGTAAATGCCACCAGGGTGTGACGCAAAGATTCACGCTCACCAAGGTGCACCTCGAGAGCAGCCGGTCGAGCAACAAGGGATCAAGTGAGGCAGGTTCGAATGACATCGGATCGACTGCGGTGCGATGGGTGCGGTGGATTTACCTTGCGCTGATCTTTGCTGTGATCGGCGCCATGGTTTTGCATAACGTCATCATCTGGCGCAGCAAGGCGGTGGAGCGGCGCAGGATGCAGAACCCGGGCATGGTGCGGATGACCACCAACCAGCGCTGGCAGCACTTAGTCTTGCTGACAAGTTTTATTGTGCTGGTGGTTACAGGATTTGCATTGAAGTTCCCAAACTCATGGTTTGCTCAAGTGCTGGGCATGGGTGAGCATCTGCGCAGCCTCATTCACCGTGTTGCGGGCGTGATCTTGATTGGAGCGGGTGTTTACCACCTCTTTTACCTGGTTGCTGCGCGGGAAGGGCGGCGGCTGATCTGCGATTTCGCGCCCAGGCCGAAAGACGCCTTCGATGCATTGGGCACAATGCTCTACTACTTGGGCCTGAGCAGAAAGAAGCCGCAGTTTGGCCGCTTCAATTACGCGGAGAAAGCAGAGTATTGGGCCCTGGTGTGGGGCACTGCGCTGATGGGCGTCACCGGCATCATGCTGTGGGCGAAAGTGTGGGTGGGCGACCTGCTGGCGCGCTGGTGGATCGACGTCGCAACCTCGATTCACTTTTACGAGGCGATCCTGGCTACGTTAGCGATTGTGGTGTGGCACTTCTACCAGGTCTTCTTCGACCCGGACGTGTACCCGATGAACTGGGCGTGGTGGGATGGAAAAATGCCTGTGGAACACTACAAACAGGAACACGGGCTGGACACAACGGCCTTGAGCAGTCTTGAACCGACAGGAGCAAAAGCCGTTGATACCAAGGACGGCGTCAAGGGTTCAACCAAACCTCCCAAAGGTTAAGCGGAGCAAAAAAGCGGGCGGCCCCACAAGGGGAAGCCGCCCGCTCTCTTCCTTTTGGGGGTCAGACTCGGAAGTTGTCGGGGCGCCAGTTCTTGATGCGCTCCTTGATCTGTTTGCGGTTGAGGTTGCCTTCAAGGGCCTGCTTGGCCAACTCGACGACCTCGTCGTCCGAAGCGAAACGGAGGCCGATCAACTGGTCCTCAGTGAGTTGATAGATCTGTGCGTGCCACTGGGCGGGCGCCAGAGCCTGCAGGCGAAGCCGCTCTTCCAGCCGGATGAGCCGATCCTGGACCTTGAGCGGATAACTGCGAAGCTTGATGACGGGAAGGAATGCCGCGATCGAAAGAATCACGATCCACCCGGTCAGAAGACTGAAATGGTTGACGACATAGCAGAGGGTGATGATGAGGTTGGCGACTAGAACCGCGGCGAGAACCATGTGAAAAGGAGGATCGAAGCGTGCGTGGTTCTTGAAACTCTGCGGGGACGAGTTACTCATGCGTAGCCTTCATTTCTCTCAGACCAGAGTTAACTGACTGAAATTCCTGCGATTCCACGATGTCTACCGCAGCTGCGCCGGGGGCCTGGATACCCGGGCTATCCGGATTCTGCGTGAGAAACTATGGGCATGTCAATGAATGAAGTTTGAATCTCGAGGCAGTGTTCATCCTCTGGTACCATGCGCCGAGGCTCGGCGAAAGCTTGAGCCAGGCCCCCGGATACTGACGGAAAGGCGTTCACTCTGATAGCTTTCTCTCTCCGGACGGCCAGGACGCATGGAGTCGCGAACGGTCTTCCGCAATCCACTTCAAGTGAGGCTCCTCGTGAACGGACGGTTTTTGCTTGCGCTTACCCTGCTTTCTTGCGCCAACATCTCGGCGGAAATAACCCTGCCCAAAATCCTTTCCAGCCACATGGTAGTTCAACGGGAACTGCCAGTACACGTGTGGGGGCTGGCAGCGCCTGGGGAAGCGCTGAGTGTGAGTTTCAGGGGCGAGACGCGGTCGACAAGGGCTGGAGAGATGGGACGGTGGAGCGTCTACCTCTCACCGGGTGCGGCGGGCGGGCCATTTGAACTCACGGTGAGAGGGATACCAGCGGCTGGTGGCGCCGAAGCAGCGGCACAGACCATCAAGCTCGAGGATGTTCTTGTGGGCGATGTCTGGGTTGCCTCAGGTCAATCGAATATGGAGTTTGCGGTGCGCCAGGCGGCTACGGCGGAGACGGATTTGCCGCATGCTGACAATCCGCGGATACGGCTGATGATGGTGAAGAAGCTGGCAATCGAGTATCCGCGGGACGACGTCGAGGTCGAAGCCGGATGGGCGGCATCGACACCCGAGTCGGCCAAGGACTTTTCAGCCGTAGCCTGGTACTTTGCGCGGGAGGTCGAGAGCCGGGAACATGTGCCTGTGGGGGTGATCGACTCGACGTGGGGCGGTACGGTGGCTGAGGCATGGACTCGGATGGCCGCCTTGGGCGCAGATGCGGCACTGGCTCCGCTCTTTGTTTCCTGGGGTAAGATGACCGAGCACCAATCGGACGCGGTGCTCGCGGGCAAAGACGAACAACGCCAGCGGGAGGAAGCCAAGGCGCAAGGCAAGCCGGACCCGCAATTTCCATGGCATCCTCAATTGACGAGCTGGGGTCCGGGGATGCTGTACAACGGCATGATTGCACCGCTGACGCCGTTTTCCATCCGCGGAGTGATCTGGTACCAGGGCGAAAGCAACAGCGCACTGGCCAGGGCGCCGCTTTACAGCCGGGTGTTCAGCACCATGATTGAGGATTGGCGGAAGCAATGGGGCATCGGCGATTTCCCATTTCTCTTCGTTCAGATCTCAAGCTTCAAATCGTCCCCGGCAGAGGATTGGGCAGAACTGCGTCAGCAGCAAGTGAAGACATTGGCGCTTCGCAATACCGCGATGGCGGTCACCATCGATATTGGCGACCCGGATAACGTCCATCCCACAGACAAGGTGGACGTTGGTTTGCGGCTGGCGCTGGCGGCGCGGGCGTTGAGTTATGGCGAGGACATCAGCTACTCCGGGCCGATTTTCCGCCAGGCAACGCCGGAGGGGCATGCGATTCGCGTGTGGTTTGAACATCACGCCAAAGGACTCGTGGCGAAGGGCGGGGAACTGACGGGCTTCGAGGTGGCAGGGGCCGATGGGAAGTTTGTTGCTGCAACGGCCACCATTGATGGACACTCGGTGGTGGCGTCGACCGATGCGGTGGCTGAGCCGATGTATGTGCGCTACGGCTGGGCCAATAGCCCGCAGTGCAATTTGTTCAATGGCGAGGGGCTTCCGGCATCCCCATTTAACTCGGCAGAGTGAGGGCGCGAAACATCACTTTTTGGGTGGAATGATGACGGTGGTCTCCTGAATCTCAATCAGGCCGCCGAAGATGCGCTTTTCTAACTCAGGCAAAAGCGCATCAACCTTTTCCCTTGTTTCAATGAAGTCGATCTTGACGGGGAGATGGTCGGAAATCTCAAGAATGTGGGCGGAATGGACTCGATGCGTGGAGCCGAAACCGGCGATCCCCTTGAGGACGGTTGCACCGTAGACACCGCTGTGGAAGAGGAAGTCCAACAGGCTGGTGTAGACCGGAATTCCGTGATGCTTGGCCCCGTCGCTCAGGTAGATTGAGACCTTGACGGCCTTTCCTGATGTCAACATGCTTTCTCCTTTGCGCCCCTGCTTGATTTGATGGCGAAAGAGAGGAATGCGCAACGGAGGATTGAAGCACCACTGAAGGCGATTTGGCAAGCACGCCCGACACAAGGGCTAAAGCGCTTCGCCCAGCAAGGAGCCGCCCCACACGGCAATCAGCCCCAAGGCAACGCTGCCGACTGTGTACAGAGCAGCCAGGAAGAACGCACCGGAACGCAAGGTGGACAGTGTCTCCCATTCGAATGTAGAGAAGGTACTATAGGCACCGATGAAGCCTACTGGAATGAAAAATCTCCATGAGGGATTCAGATCGGCCCGCTTGCCGAGATAGGTGAGCGTGAAGCCGATAATGACGCAGGCGGTGAGATTGACCACCAGCGTGCCATAGGGGAACTTGATTCCCATACGGCCGGAAATGGTCGAGCCGACCCAGAACCGGGCAATGGAACCGAGCGCGCCACCAAGGGCGATCAACAAGTATTTCTGCAATGCTCTTCTCTCTATGTTCAGGTTACAGGCTTGGAAACATCCGAGCGCAGCGTGGCAGTTGGCTCTTGAATCATTTTACGCATCTTCATTCACGCGATCGACAAAGCACACGGCGAATTGGGAAGTGGAGGGCGCGAACAGTTCTCATACCTTTTCTCCGACGGCAGCCGGGTTGTCGACGATTTGTGGCACGGCTTCACTTGCGCGCTTGTGAGGCAGGAGGTGGCGGGGAAGGAAAAACGTATTGGCAATCAGAGTGGGGATGACAGCGCTGGCGATGACTGCGCCAACCAGGAACGAGTATTGCGCCTGGGTGATGATCTGGTGATTCAGTGCGAAGAGCGCGGCAATGGTGCCGAAGGTGAGGCCGGTTGACATCATCAGGGTGCAGTAGGTGCCAGCGTGACCCCGGGTGCTGGTGGGCGCGCACGGTCGGAAATACGAAGGCGGTCTTGCCGGCCATTTTGGCGAGGAAAGGAATGAGCAACGTGGCCGGAGCGGCTACCAATGCAGGAACAGACACAAATGATCCGGCGCGGATGAAATAAAAGGGCGTCAGCAAGCCGAAGGTCAAGGTGCGCATGCGGCGAATCAACATGTGGTCCTTGCCCACAGTCCCAGCCAACATGGAGTCGATCATGTAGGCGGGCAGAACTGCTTCACTTCCAGCCCAGACGGCGAGGCCGCCGAGAGCAAACAGCAGAAACAGAATGTACTTGGTTTCAAGTTCTGAGACGCGACCACCGTATTTCCTGAAGAACCAGCGGGTGACGAAGGGGAGGACGGCGAAGAGCACGACGCAGACGCCGACAAAGATCATGGTCTTGACGGTAAAGAGCGAGAAGATCAAACCGAGGGCAATGACGGTTCCCAGGTCGTTAACAAAGCAGGCGGCAAGGATCGACTTTCCATATTCGGTGACGTTGACCCAACTCCAGCATGACGGCATAGACGACGGCAACCGACGTTGTTGAGAGAGCAACGCCACACAGCCAACTTGAGCGCATGCTCCAACCCAGGCCGTAATGCCCGACGAGGGTGCAGCCGAGAAACGGCCCAATGAAACCTGCCGCCGACGGGGTCAAGTTCAGCGCCTGCCAGAAAAGTGAGCACGATTGCGCCGGTTCCGGCGAGGTAGGTGATCCATTGAGTATTCCCCTGCAGTCCTCCGGTGCCGATAAAGGCGCCAATGATGAGTTGGGCGACGGTGCCGACGACGATTTCAGAAAGGGCAGTGGCGATGCGAAACCAGATAGCGAGCAGGGTTGCAATCAAAGCGAGACCCACCCATAGCGCAGACAGAACCCATGCATTTGTCATGGACTCTTACTCCTCAAAGCTATACTCGGGATCGAGCCGCGAAATGACTCCACGACAGGATGCCCTGTCAGGAGTCATCATCTGTCCCGCCATCTATTTCGGGGGACAGCGGTTAACTGCAAGAACAGAAGTGCTTGATTAAGCACGATCGCTGGCCTTGCGGCGGGTGAACTCCTTCACCACAACCAACACCACAATTACACCTCGGAGGTAGATTTTTTGTCAACACGTGGGAGGACAATGTGAATTCCCCATGGGGTAAAATCGTCGCGTGGGTGCATGAAAACGCTGGCAAATGAAGACGACGAGCAGCTGATTGTTCAAAGATTGCTGCAAATTGATTCCACCTGCGAAGGCAGATGGGGCAGGATGACGGCTGCCGGGATGGTTTGCCATTTGAACGATTCGTTTCGCGTTGCGATCGGCGAACGGGAGGCGCAGTCGAGAAGCAATTGGATGATGCGCTCGGCCTTCAAATGGGTTGGATTGTGGCTGCCGGCAAAATGGCCTCACGGAGTCAAGACTGTTCCGGAATGCGACCAGGAGACTGGCGGAACTCCTCCTGCGGAGTTTGCTGCCGATGTGACCGAACTTCTGAGGCTGCTGGAGATTTTTACGACGCAACCGCGAGAGTTTACCTGGCAGCCGCATCCGATTTTTGGAGAGATGACTGACAAGGAGTGGATGCGCTGGGGCTACCTCCACATGGACCACCATCTGAGGCAGTTTGGCGTGTAGCGCAGCCGCCGCTCAGGCGGAGATGCTCAGTTTTGCGGGCGATTCCACGGCGATCGGCTTGGCTTTTGCCGATGCGCTGATGGAGTCGGAGACTACCCAGGCAGCGCCGCCTATGGCAATGGAGACGGCACTGCCGGCCCAATTGAAGTGATTGTTCGGCGCGGCGTGGACATTTGGAATCCAGAACAGGAACTCGAAGATCACGATCTCAACGGTGAGTAGACGCGCTGCAAGCGGGGCCATGATACCCGTGAGGATGGAAACCGCGGACGCGAAAAAACCCAGTGTGGTGGCATAGGCCCAGAACATCCTGCTCGGTGGCAGCCATGCTGGGATGGCACCCAACAGGCCAGGCATGTCTTTGATGTGGACGATGCCGAAAGAAATGGGGCAAATGCCGAAGAGGAGCACGAAGAAGGATCGGCGGCGGGCAATGGCCGAACCGGGAGGCGAGAAGGCTGCCCAGATGACCAGGCCGCCGGCAACCAGGGAGAACTCCTCAAAGACATTCCCGATGGGGTCAAAATTCCCCAGATCCGCAAAGCATTGAGGCACCCAGATAAGCATGAAAACTGAGTAGACAATCGTGAGCGTAAGGGCGGCGGCACGCGCGGTGCGGGGAATCAAGAACCCAATGCCTGCGGCGAGCTCAATGATCGCGGTGAGATAGGCGAGCGGAACGCGCAAAGGGACGTTGGGCCCGACGTTCTGCCATTGCGTGGCGAACTCGCCGGAGACCAAGCCGAGGACGCCGAGATAGATAGCGGCTCCGCCGTAGACGAAAAGCCCGAGATTGGATGCGATGCTGCGGTCGTTTGCCATCGAGTGCCGGTGTTTCAGTGTCTTAGGCCGAGTTGCGGTGGACCATATCCACTTTGCACGATTTGATGCTGACCATTACTGACCACCGGGCCCCAGGCTTAACGTTCCGGATCTTCCGCAGAATCGCGTGCGACTAGTTGTGTTTGCCCTTCCACTCGGCGTAGGGGGCTTGGAAGTCTTCGATGCCGTCCTCTTTAAAGACCCATAACCTTGTGGCAACTTCGTCAATCAAGTCGTGATCGTGCGTGACCAATAGCACGGTGCCTTCATAGCGCTGCAGCGCGATGTTGAGGGCGTTAATGGCTTCAAGGTCGAGGTGGTTGGTAGGTTCGTCGAAGATGAGGAAATTGGGCTTGGTGAGGATGAGCTTGCAGAAGGCCAGCCGGGCTTGCTCGCCGCCGCTGAGAGCTTTGGTTTGCTTGTCGCCTTCTTCGCCGCTGAAGAGCATCTGCCCGAGAATGCCTCGGATCTCTTCGACGTGGGCGGCGGGGTTCCAGCGATGGAGCCACTCGGCCACGGTAAGCCCTGGTTCAATGGTGGAACCAACATCCTGAGGAAAGTAGCCGATCTGGGCTTCATGGCCCCAGAAGACAGAGCCGGAGTCGAGATCGAATCCCTTGTCGGCGAGGCCGGGATAGTTTGCCAACAAGCTTTTGATGAGCGTGGTTTTCCCGGCGCCGTTGCGACCCATCAGGCAGATCCGCTCGCCGCGAAGGACGTTGGCGGTAAATCCGTCGATGACCTTGTTGTCGTCGTAGAGCTTGGTGATGTGTTTGAACTCGAGGACATGCTTGCCGCTGGGGCGCACCTGGTCGAAGCGGATGTAGGGGCGCTGAATGTTGGAGCGGGCAAGGTCGTTGGTCTGCAGGCGCTCCACCTCTTTGCGCCGGCTCGTCACCTGGGTGGAGCGGGTTCCGGCGGCGAAGCGGGCGATGAAGTCGTTGAGCTGAGCGATCTTCTTTTCGCGCTGGGCGTTTTGCGACTCGAGCGTTGAGCGGATCTGCGTTTTGGCCATCACCATGTCGTCGTATCCACCGGTATAGACAATGATGGTTTCGTAGTCGATGTCGGCCGTGTGAGTGGTGACGCTGTTGAGAAAATGGCGATCGTGGGAGATCGCGATGAGGGTGCCGTCGTAGCCGTGCAGGAAGTCCTGAAGCCAGTGGATGGATTCAAGATCGAGGTAGTTGGTGGGCTCGTCAAGCAGCAGGGCTTCCGGCTTGCCGAAGAGGGCCTGGGCAAGCAGGACGCGGACTTTCTGGCCGCCCTGGAGCTCGCCCATCTTGCGGTCGTGGAGGGATTCGGGGATGTCGAGACCGTCGAGAAGAACAGCTGCATCGGACTCAGCCGTGTAGCCGTCCTCGTCGCCGATGGTGCCTTCGAGCTCTCCGAGCCGCATGCCGTCGGCGTCAGTCATTTCTGGCTTCTCGTAGATGCGGTCGCGCTCTTCAAGTGCGGCCCAGAGGGGCTTGTTGCCCATGATGACGGTGTCAATGACGCGATAAGCGTCGAAAGCAAACTGGTCCTGGCGGAGGACGCCGAACTTGCGGGGGCGCACGACCGAGCCTTTCTGTGCGTCGAGCTCGCCGGTGAGGACCTTCATAAACGTGGACTTGCCCGACCCGTTGGGCCCGGTGAGGCCGTAGCGGCGGCCGGGGACAAAGGTGACGCTTACGTCTTCAAACAGAATCTTGGCGCCGTAGCGCATGGAGACATTGCTGACACTGAGCATTCTTTTTCTGGTTCCTATGTATGGGCCGCAGTTCGATATCGGCCGCGCGGCCGGATAAGGCTGGAATTGATTCGTTGTTGGGGCGCGCAGAAACTGGGCAGCGCCGGAGAACTTCCGCTCTTCTAGTTTCTCATAACCACCTGCGGTGGGGCAGACGCCGCCGGCGCGGCATGAGGAGTGCGGAGGCAATCCAGCTTCCGCTTTTCCTGATCGCAGGGGCGACTCGGACAGCGGCCTAGTTATCCGGCAGACACGGTAGAGTGGTGAGCCTTTGTTTTCAGCGGGTGGGGCGCGGTACGGCGCTTCGCTCTGCGGGCCAGGTGCACTTCTGGCGGGAGTGGCGGGACGTTGGCGACCGATGCCAGCAGGTTGTTGGACTCGTGGAAGAGATCGATCTGGCCGTCTTTGCCCCAGGTAGCTGCTACGAAGATGCCGGTTTGGCGTTTCGGGTTGACGGCGATATAGGTGGTGAAGCCGGCGCCGCCCCCAGTCTTTTCAACGATTGCGGAAGGAGTGGTGGGATCGCCGAGTTGAATCCATGCGAGGCCGATGCCGGTGGGATCTCCTGCATGACTGAGGCCCTGAATGAATTTCAGCTTGCGCGGATCCAATTGGGCGGCGAGGGCTGCGGCTGGCTCGGCGGGAACGCCGGGAGTTTGCAGCAGATACTGCAGCAGTTTTGCCATGTCCGCGCCGGTTGAATAAATGCCGCCGCTGGCTCCGGAGGCCTCGGTAGCGGTGCAGGGTCCTTGATCCTTGATGGGCTGCATGAGACGAGCGCATTGATCGATGGACGGGAAGAGCGTGGTGTCCCACATCTTCAACGGCTGCAGCAGGCGGTCATGCAGGAGCTGGGCATAGGACTTGCCGGTGGCAGAGGCAAGAGCGTCGCCAAGCAAGTCGAAACCGATGTTGGAATAAACGGCTGTGGTGCCGGGTGTGGCGCTGAGCTTCTGGGTCGGCAGCCACGACCAGCGGAATGCGTAGTCCGGGAAGGTGAAGTGCGGCGTTTTGCGAGGATAGGAGCTGACTTCGCGGGTGAGGCCGGCGGTGTGGGTGGCCAGGTCGAGCAGGGTGATCGGAGTTGCGTCGTCTCCGGTCGGCACCAGTTTTCCACGGGGGGCAAAGCGCTGCAAAGGATCGTTCAGAGAGACTGCGCCATCGGAAACGAGTTTGATCAGGAGGTCGGTGGTAAGAACTTTTGACACCGAGCAGAGGCGAATGAAGGAATTGGCATCGGGAGTGCGTCCGGTGCCGGGGGCTGTTTCGCCATAGCCCTTGATCAGGACTTCGCGATTGCGCACTACCACCAGCACCATACCGATGACGCCGGCTTGCTGAAAGAGGGTTTGGGCGCGCAGGTCGGCATCGGCCAGCGAGATGGGCTGCTGAGCGGCGAGCGACGAGGCAAGGGATAAAAAGACGAGGCAGAGGGCAGCCAGGCGGGCTAACGGTGCATGGAATGCGAATCGAGGCATGGCATCAAGCGGGGAGCAGGGGAACGCGGAGTTGCAATTGGTTTTGATCGTTGCGGCCCTTTACGCGGAATGAATACGGCTTAATATACCCCAGTGAGCTGGGAAAAATGGCGAACCGTGCACAATGTGCCGGACCCTGAACTGGGGAGAGGCATGAAAGCAGAACTGCTGTTTCGCAGGAATTGAACTGAGATCAATGTTCCATCGGCGGAGCCGGGGTGCCATCGGACCATTGACCCGCCCAAATGAGAAAAACTGTCTCCCGTTCCTCAGGGTCGTTGGCCGCCATCACCGGGGAGCCCGGCAGATTCGCTCCCCAGCTTTTTGCAGCGTCGCCGGGGACAAAAAACATGAGATGGGGATGCCAGCTCATGTCGCGGTCGCTCAGATACTGATGCCTGGACATCATGTAACACATTGCTCCCGGCTCCAACGCGGGCAGTTCCTTCTTGTCCAGTGCGGATGCGATGGTTTGAACGATCTCGGCTTTTGATTTTCCTGCCAGCACCAGTTTGGTTTTCATCAGGAAGATGGGCACGAGGCTGCGTGCGGCTGCTGGGTTGAAGCAGATGGGGGATCGGACTTTGGGATTCCAGAAGTCCGGTTCAACAGTGGCTGCGCCCCACGATCGCTGAACGACACAGAGAAATCCATTGGTGCCTTTCACTTGCGTGGTGTACCCGTTCGGTCCCAGCACCAGGATTTCGGCTTCTTCCGAAATGGACGCGGGAGCAGCGCTGCGTGCCAGCGCGACTTCAAAATGCTTGTCGGGAATCAGGTACTGATCGAGAGGTGCCATGGCGGGATAAGTCGCTTTGGCATCCTGTGCATTCGCGTGGCGCGAAGCGCCGAACAGGATGACGAGCGCGAAGCTGCTGAGTGCAATCGCGGGGACAAAACTCCGTTTCATCGATTTCTCCAAACATAGCTTCAGATATCTGGGGTACGTTACGGTGATAGCAGTGGAAGTTTCCCGTGTCAATGTCTGCGAACTATGGGTCGTGGGCTGACTTGACTCATATCCGGTCTTGTTGCATAAAGAAGAGCAGGAGGAGATCTCAGTGGAGGGAAGAGAGAAAACGACCCAATTTGGCCCGCCAGTCCCTGAGTTGCCGGTTGCCGATGTCGAACGCGCACAACAGCATTACAAAGATGTACTCGGCTTTGAGATTGGATGGCTTTACCCAGGCAAAGGGATTGGGTCTGTATCACGCGAAAAGAGTGTGATCTTTTTCAGGAGGCGGGAGGCGCCGTTCGAGCCTGCCATCCACTGGATGTTCGCTGAAGATATCGATGCGTCGTACCAGGAACTGAAGTCGAGTGGCGCGAACATCGTAGAACCTCTGGAAAGAAAGCCCTGGGGATTGCGGCAGTTCACCGTGATGGACCCGGACGGAAACCTTTTCTATTTCCATCATGACTAGAGCAGACTTCGCATTGGAATCTGGACATTGGCGGCATTCCCTGTCGAAACGCTGATCGAATCACAAGGGAGTTGTAGAACCATCTGGAGGCCGATATGCTGGAGGCCGTGCGCGCGCTGCCCCTCTTGATCGTTCTCTCAGTTTCGGGCTCGATGGCCTTCGGCCAGGCCTCGCAAGTGGCACCGGCATTTGACGTGGCCTCGGTGAAACCGAGCCAACACAAGGTGGGTCCGGACTATAACAATCAAATTAGATATTCACCTACTGAATTCACAGCCAGAAATGTGACGCTGAAGCGGTTGCTGGCAGAGGCTTGCCATCTGCAAATGAATCAGGTATCAGGCCCGGGCTGGCTCAGCCAGAATGAATACGACATCGAAGCACGAGCAGCAGGCATGAGCACTCGAGAGCAAATGGCTCCGATGCTGCGAAACCTGATTGCCGAGCGGTTCAATTTGAAACAGCACAGCGAGATGCGCGAGATGCGGGTGTACGAGCTGGTTGTTGGCCCAAGCGGCGCGAAGATCCACCCGATGAATGAAGGAGAGCCGGTGAAAGTGGGAGGCGAATTTCATTTTCACGGCGATCTGCGCGAGTTCGCTGACCTGCTTGCCGTCCAGTTCTCCATACCCGCTCCGGATAACCCAACCGAACCAGTTCGCGCAAGTACCTCACCGACTCCCGTGGTGGACAAGACAGGACTCAAGGGCATTTTTGATTTCAGTGTGGACATCCGGCCTGAACTTGGGACCGATATGTTCGCGTCGTGGCAGAGGGCATTGCAGGATCAGTTAGGCCTCAAAATCGAAAGCCGCAAGGGAAGCGTCGCAGTGTTGGTTGTGGACGCGGCGGACAAGATACCAATTGCAAACTGAGAACGACAGATACGCGAGAGAGCGCAGAGTCACGATTTCCAAGTGTTGACCGTGCAGGCGGGCAACGCAGAGGATGCGTGTTAATATCCGAGGATTAGCCGAAGATGGCCATGGTTAAGTGATTCACAACGAAGGCTGCTCCGTAGGCCAGGACGAGCATGTAGGCGAACTGGAGCGCGGGCCACTTCCAACTGTTGGTTTCGCGGCGGACCACGGCCATCGTGGAGGTGCATTGCATGGCGAAGGCGAAGAAGATCATCAGCGCCAGCGCGCCGCCGAGAGTCATGTCGTGATGGAGTGCGGTCTGCAGGTGCATGGCCTGTGTTTCAGGGTCGGCGCCGTACAGGGTGCCCATGGTGCTGACCATGACTTCGCGGGCCAGCACGCTGGAGACGAGGCCGATGCCGATCTTCCAGTTGAAGCCGAGAGGCGCAATGGCCGGCTCAATGAAGTGCCCGATGCGGCCGATCACGCTATCGGCCAACTCGGGCGCAGAGTACGTTCCGGATGTGGTGTGCACGACAGGCAGATGTGCGAGAACCCAGAGGGCGAGAGTGACGGCGAGGATGATGGTTCCCGCCTGGCGGAGGAAGATTTTGGCGCGGTCAATCAGTCGCAGTATCAGCGACCACATGGTAGGCATGCGGTATTGCGGCAATTCAAGGATGAAGGGGGTCTCGCTGGATTTGAGGATGGAGCTTTTTAGGAGCCAGGCGGTGGTCATGGCGCCAACGAAGCCAGCCAGGTAAAGACTGAGCATAACGATGGTGCGCAGGCCGAGAAAGCCGTGCAGAAACGTGATGTTGGGAATGAAGGCGGCAATCAAGAGCATGTACACGGGCAGGCGCGCGGAGCAGGTCATGAACGGAGTGACGAGAATGGTGGCGAAGCGGTCACGCTTGTTCTCAATGGTGCGCGTGGCCATGATGGCGGGGACGGCGCAGGCATAAGCCGAGAGCAGGGGAATGAAGGCCTTGCCATTTAACCCGATTGTCCGCATCACGCGGTCGGCGATGAGGGCGGCGCGGGCAAGATATCCGGTGTCTTCAAGGATTCCGATGAAGAGAAAGAGCAAAAGGATCTGGGGGAGGAAGACGAGCACGGAGGAGATGCCCTTCCAGGCACCATCGAGCAGGAGCGATTGAATCCAGCCAGCGGGAAGAAACGGGCGCACGAACCCGCCCATGCGGGCGAGGATATCTCCAAAACCATCGGAAAGGGGCTGGCCGATGGAGAAGACGACCTCAAAGACGCCAACGACCACAAGAATAAACAGCAAAGGCCCCCATACGCGGTGGAGGAGGATGTTGTCGACCTTGCGGCTGTCTTCAGCCGAAAGGGGAGCACGATAGCCGGTGCGGCGGCTAACCTGCGCAGCCCATGAGTGGGCGCTGGCCGCGTTGCCCACAACCGGTAGTGCCAGCGGCGGTGCGGCCGTGCCGTTGCCGGGCTGATTCAGGAAGAGAGGAACAGCTTCTAATCCTTTCCCGCTGGTGGCGCTGATGAGGGCCACCGGGGCGCATAACTCGCGGGCAAGCTTCAGAGTATCCACCTGGCCTCCGCGCGATTTCATGAGGTCGGCCATGTTGAGCAGAATCATGGTGGGCAGGCCGAGTGCGAGGACTGGGGCGGCCAACATCAACTGGCGGGTCATATGCAGCGAATCAAGCACCAGAAGCACGGCGTCAGGCTTGGGGGTGCCGGGCATCTTGCCGCGTAGCACATCGATGGAGACGCGCGCGTCTTCAGAGTAGGGAGTGAGCGAATAGATTCCGGGCAGGTCGATGAGGGTGAGATCTTCGCGGCCGACGCCGGCCATCAGGCCCATGCGCTGCTCGACGGTGACGCCGGGGTAGTTGGCGACCTTCTGGCGGAGTCCCGTGAGCCGATTGAAAAGAGTGGACTTGCCGGAGTTCGGAGGCCCAATGAGCACGACGGTCTTGAACGTCCCGACAGGAGGTGGAGCGGCAGGCGGCGTAAATGCCGGAACGTCGCAGCAGGCGTTCATCGAGCGGCCTCGGTAAGCTCAGGGATATCAAAGCTTATGTCTACATCGGATTCGATGTCGCCAGTGATGCCGTTTTCTGCGGAACGAACGCGAATGGCTTCAGCGGTCTCGTGACGAAGGGCAATTTCCATACCGTCAACGCCGTACACAGTGGGGTCACCGGCAGGAGCGCGGCGCAGAGCCGTGACCAGGGCATCGGGGACGAACCCCATATGCATCAGGTGGTTCTGGACGGATTCAGGTAGATCGAGTGCCACAAGCACGCCCGTCTCACCGACCTTCAACTCGCTCAGCACGCTCAACAGTCTTGCTCCCACGGCCTGCTGGAAGGGCAGGACCCTGCAACTTAACCTGAAACGAAAACTACGACCGCTTTGGTCGGACTTCAGTATACGACCAATTTGGTCTGGGTTGCAAACGGTGTCTCCTACAACTTTTCGGCGAAGCAAGCGCATGGGTTAACCTCGGGGGCGAAGAAACGAATTGCCCGTCCCGACCCCGGATTGGCTCCCTTACCCAGCCTCTGTATCCTTCATCCGAACGATGACACTTTCATATCAGTCAGGCGTTTTTGTGGAAGTGATTTAAATCACAGCGGTGCGTCGAATTGGCTATTGCGGGAAGAAAAAAGTGAGTGATACAACCGTTCCATGGATTCCGAAGAGTTTCGCGCATCGCTAACCGGAGAAGAACCGCCCAACGGACTGCCCGTGACGCTAGTAGCGCTGTGGTGGGATGCCAAAGGGGATTGGGGACGCGCGCACGACCTTGTGGATGAGCTTGAGACGCGGGACGGAATGGCGGTGCACGCGTATTTGCACCGTAAAGAGGGCAACGCAGAAAACGCCGAGTATTGGTACAAGCGGGCTGGATGCGGATTTCACAGGCAAGCGCTCAACGCCGAGTGGGATGCGCTTGTGGAAGGGTTGACTAGACCAGATTGACGGCGGGCATGGTTCGAGTTCATCCTGACTCCACAAATCCGCGAAATTGCCGATATAAACCGTCAAGAATCGGGCTCCGGTCGCTGTGTGCCGGTTTTGGGGTGGGCCAACCGCCTCCGATTGATTTGATAATGGGGTGAGCCATGGTCCGTACTTCTCGAAAGGAATTCGTGCGGCAACTCGCCGACGCCATCTGCGCGGGGGACGTGGAGACAATCGGAAAGATACTGGATGGCGAACCGGACCTGGTGAATGCGGGGACCGATCCGAATCAGGGTGTACATCCGAGCGACGCGCACGCCATGCGGCTGATTCACCTGGCAATTGCAGAGGCGAAGGGGGATGTGGTGCGGCTGCTGGTTCAGCGCGGGGCCGACATGAATGTGCGCAATGCAGACGGCCGGTTGCCGTTGCATGACTGTTTTGAGCTGGATCACGACGATTTTGCGAAGATTCTTCTGGAGGCGGGAGCGGAGCCTGACGTGTGCGCGGCGGCAGCCTACGGGATGCACGACAATCTGCGTCAGATTTTGAAGAGCGATCGAAAAACGGCGAACGACCTGACGACCGGTGAATCGCCTCTGGGCTGGTCAGCCTATGGGCAACAGCCCAAATCGGCGGAGATCTTGTTCAAGCATGGCGCAGTGGTTGATTTCGCGCCCTACGACGGTCATGCCTGGAGACCGGCGTCGATGGTGGCTTCAACGCGGGTCACGCGGGTGCTGCTGGATCATGGCGCTGACCCAAACTGGCAGAATGAAAGCGGCAACACGCCGATGCATTGCGCCATCACGAGCCGGATCGTTCTCGATCCCGCGGAGTTCGTTGAAATCCTGCTCGAATCAGGCGCGGACCCGAGCATTCGAAACAGTGATGGGCGGACGGCGCTTGATGAAGCGATGTTACAGACGGGCATGAGCGCGGAGACCTATTTTCCGGTGCGGCCGATTGGGCGCAAGCGCCTGGAGGGGACGATCAAGATTCTTCGTTCGGCGCTGATGAGGCCGTCCTGAATTCGGGCTGAGAAAGTGCTTTCGCGGCGCCATTTAGATTCCGATAAAGAATATTCATAATGTGGGATTACCTCCCGCCCTGTGTCTCTCATCACAGCGGCACCAACCCCTTCATACGAGACTCATTTCAGCGGCTGAATACTCCGGGCTGCGCTATGAGGCAAAGCGAATGAGTGAACAGAAAATGGTGATTCTTGATGGGAACGAGGCGGCTGCCTCGGTGGCCTATCGTCTCTCCGAAGTGGTTGCAATTTACCCGATTACGCCGTCGTCGCCGATGGCCGAGTGGGCAGATCAGTGGCGCTCGGAAGGGAAGAAAAATATTTGGGGCGCATTGCCCGTGGTGGAGGAGTTGCAGAGTGAAGGCGGAGCCGCCGGGGCGCTCCATGGCGCGTTGCAGGCTGGAGCATTCGGGACCACTTTCACGGCATCGCAGGGCTTGCTGCTGATGATTCCCAACATGTTCAAGATTGCCGGTGAACTGACCCCGGCGACGATGCACGTGACGGCCCGCACGCTTGCCACTCATGCGCTGTCGATCTTTGGCGACCACTCCGACGTGATGGCATGCCGGTCGACGGGGTGGGCGATGCTGGCGTCAAATTCAGTCCAGGAAGTTGCCGACATGGCCCTGGTGGCGCAGATTGCGACGCTCGAATCCCGCATTCCATTCATTCATTTTTTTGATGGCTTCCGCACCTCGCATGAGGTGGGCAAAATTCTGCCGATCAGCGACGAAACGATTCGCGCTTTGGTGGACGACAAGTACATCATTCAGTACCGCAAGAACGCACTAAGCTCCGATCGCCCGGTGATCCGCGGGACAGCGCAGAACCCGGATGTGTTCTTCCAGGCTCGCGAAGCCTGCAACCCGTTCCACGCAGCGGTGCCGGGAATCGTGCAGCAAGTGATGGATCGCTTTGCCGTGCAGACTGGTCGCGCGTATCACCTGTTTGACTACTACGGCGCGCCTGATGCGGAGCGCGTGATTGTGTTGATGGGTTCCGGCGCGGAAGCCGCTGAAGAAGCGGTTGACCTGTTGAACAAGCAGGGCGAGAAGCTGGGCATGATCAAGGTTCGGCTCTACAGGCCATTCGACGCCAGCGCATTCCTTGCGGCGCTGCCGGCGACGGTGAAGTCGATTGCAGTGCTCGACCGGTGCAAAGAGCCGGGCGGCGCGGGTGAACCGTTGTACCAGGACATCATCACGGTTCTGGCGGAGAACGCCGACCTGCCTTTCGCCATTAAGCCGACGGTAATCGGCGGACGCTACGGGTTGTCGTCGAAGGAGTTTACGCCGGCGATGGTGAAAGGCATCTTCGACGAACTGGCCAAGCCTTCGCCGAAGAACCACTTCACAATTGGCATCAACGACGATGTCACGAACACAAGTCTTGCTTACGATCCTAACTTTTCAACCGAAGACCCGAAGACGGTGCGCGCATTGTTTTATGGTTTGGGGTCCGACGGCACCGTGGGCGCCAATAAGAACTCCATCAAGATCATCGGCAGCGAGACGCCGAACTTCGCCCAGGGCTATTTTGTGTACGACTCGAAGAAGTCCGGGTCGATGACGACGTCGCATCTGCGTTTTGGGCCGAATCCGATCCGTTCGAGCTACCTGATTACGCGTGCCAGCTTTGTTGCCTGCCACAACTTCAGCTTCCTTGAAAATATGAACGTGGTTGAGGCGGCTATGCCGGGCGCGGTATTCCTGCTGAACTCGCCCTACCCGGCGGCCGAGGTGTGGGATCATTTGCCTAAAGCCACGCAGCAGGAGATGCTGGCGAAGAACATTGAGTTCTACGTGATCGACGGCAACACGGTGGCACGAAATGCGGGCATGGGCACGCGTATCAATACCATCATGCAAGCGTGCTTCTTCGCGATCAGCGGTGTGCTTCCACGAGAGGAAGCTATTGCGCAGATCAAGAAGGCCATCAAGAAAACCTATGGCAAACGTGGCGACGCGGTAGTGGAAAAGAATTTTGCCGCCGTCGATGCAGCGCTGGCTCACTTGGAAAAAGTGAAGCTGCCTGCAGTTTCGACCTCAGGGTTCGATTTGATTCCATCCATCAGCGGCAAGGCGCCGGAGTTTGTGCGCAAAGTGCTGGGGCAGATTGCGGCGGGCCATGGAGACCTGTTGCCGGTGAGCGCGATTCCCGCCGGCGGAGCCTTTCCGACAGGCACGGCGCAATGGGAAAAGCGGAACATTGCGCAGTTCATTCCCGTTTGGGACAAAGACCTGTGCATTCAATGCGGCAAGTGCGTGATGGTTTGCCCGCACGCCGTGATTCGCGCCAAGGTGTACAGCCCGGAGCTTGGCGACAAGGCACCGGCGACGTTCCAGTGGGCCAAGCCCAAGTGGAAGGCTATGGACCAGGACCATTACACGCTGCAGGTAGCGCCAGAGGACTGCACGGGCTGCGCGGTTTGCGTTGAAGTGTGTCCTGCAAAGAGCAAGAGCGACGCCAGTCACAAGGCGATCAATATGGCTCCTCAACCGCCGCTGCGCGAGGCAGAACGCGACAACTGGGAGTTTTTCCTGGGCATTCCGGAGACGGACCGCAACAAGCTGTCGCACACGCAGGTAAAAGATATCCAACTGTTGCAGCCGCTGTTTGAGTTCTCAGGAGCCTGTGCGGGATGCGGCGAAACGGCCTACATCAAGCTGCTGACGCAGCTTTTTGGCGACCGGCTTTACATTGCGAATGCGACGGGTTGCTCGTCAATCTACGGTGGCAACCTGCCGACTACGCCTTATACCAGCAACGCGCAGGGGCGCGGACCGACGTGGGCCAACAGCCTGTTTGAAGACAACGCGGAGTTCGGCTTTGGCATGCGAACTGCGCTCGACCAGCAAAAAGTTTTTGCTGAAACACTTGTCGCGCGGCTTGCCCATGAGATCGGGGTTGAACTGGTTGCGGATTTGATCGGGGCCTCGCAGAAAACCGAGGTGGAGATCAACAAGCAGCGCGAGCGGGTGACCGCGATGCGCGACAAAATCGTCGGCAACGAGTCTTCCGACGCACGGAACCTGCTGGCCATTGCGGATTCGCTGGTGCGCAAGAGCGTGTGGATCCTGGGCGGCGACGGATGGGCATTCGACATCGGTTTTGGCGGCCTGGACCATGTGCTTGGCTCCGGCAAGAACGTGAACGTGCTGGTGCTGGACACCGAGGTCTATTCGAACACCGGCGGGCAGATGTCAAAGGCAACGCCGCGTGGCGCGGTAGCCAAGTTTGCCGCGGGCGGCAAGCCGAACAGCAGAAAAGACCTGGCGATGGAAGCGGTGAGTTACGGCTCAGTATACGTAGCACAGGTGGCTCTGGGCGGCAACGACACGCACGTGGTGAAGGCCTTCCAGGAGGCAGAAGCGCACGATGGGCCGTCACTGATCATCGCCTACTCAAGCTGTATTGCGCACGGATACGACCTTGTTCATGGGCTGGAGCAGCAGAAGCTTGCTGTGCAGTCCGGCTACTGGCCGTTGATGCGCTACAATCCGGCGTTGCGCGAAGAAGGCAAGAACCCTTTCCAACTTGACTCGAAGGCGCCGTCAATCCGACTCAAAGAGTACAGCTATCGCGAAGCGCGCTACACGATGCTGGCGCGCAGCAATCCCGAACTGGCCGCAAAGCTGCTGACGGAAGCGCAGGACGACGTAGAGCGTCAATGGCGAGTCTACTCCGGGCGGGCTGCCATGGCAGGGCGCAGCGAGACACCGCACATCGCGCCTGAAGAAAAGTCTGAAGAAAAACTGGTAGCCGTAGTCGAGGGAGGCACCGAATGATTGATTTTTCAACAAAGTATCTTGGCTTGAAGCTGAGCGGCCCCATTGTGGTGTCGTCGACACCACTTTCGGAGTCGATTGACAATGTGCGCCGCATGGAAGATGCCGGCGCATCGGCGATTGTGCTGACATCGCTGTTTGAGGAGCAATTGGAACTGGAGTCGAAGACGCTGGACGAAGACCTCTCGCGAGGAACCGAGTCGTTTGCGGAATCGCTCGGTTACCTGCCCGATCTTGCCGACTACCGAATGACGCAGGAGGTTTATCTCGAACACCTGCGGCGCGCCAAGGCAGCGGTTGCGATTCCGATCATGGCCAGTTTGAATGGAGCAACAACCGGCGGTTGGGTGCGTTTTGCAAGGGATATGGAACAGGCCGGTGCGGACGCAATCGAGCTGAACACATATGCGTTGGCCACAAGCCGCAGCCAGACCTCGGGCGAACTTGAGCTCCAACTTCTAGAACTTGTGGCCGCGGTGACAGAGGCGGTGAAAGTTCCGGTGGCTGTGAAGCTTTCGCGGTCGTTCACCAGCGTGCCGCACCTGACTGCCCGCCTTGAGGCTGTGGGCGCCAAGGGCGTGGTGCTTTTTAATCGCTTCTACCAGCCGGATTTTGACATCGAAACGCTTGAGGTGCGGCCAACCCTGCACTTCTCGACGCCGTCAGAGTTGCTGTCGCGTCTGCATTGGGCGGCGATTCTTTACGGCAACATCAACATCGATCTGGCCATATCCGGTGGCGTTCACTCGGCTGAAGACGTGTTGAAGGGAATCATGGCCGGGGCGGGCATCACCATGATGGCGTCAGCGCTGCACATTCACGGCATCGAGCACATCGGCAGGGTGTTGGCGGATGTACGTTACTGGCTGGAGAAGCGTGAGTACGCATCACTGTGGGAGACACGCGGCTGCCTGAGCCGCCGATCCGTGCCGGACACGTCGCCGTTTGATCGCGGCAATTACATCAAGACGCTCAGCTCCTATAGTCTGCGGCAGACGGTGGCTGCATTCTAGAAGGGGTATCTAAAACTCGAGTAAGTCAGATCGGCGGCGACATCAAAGTGTGGCCGCCGCTTCCTGTTTTTAGGCAGCGCCGATCCCCGCCATCCTTGGAGAAAAGCATGCCTATTCTCTGGTGCGCGGTGAGGGAATTGAAATGAGGCCGAGGGTTGTAATCTGCACTTCGGGGAGTTCTTCAAAGTAGAGAACTGCGTGCTTGGTGCGATGGCGATTCAATGTCCAGAGCATCGCACCGACCATTGCAAGAAGGACCACCAACACCGAGAATTCATGCGGGTCCCGCAAGGCATGGTTCTCATATTCCGCGATTGAAACGACGACTGTCATGTAGACAACAAACATTCCCCAAAACACCACATGAATATTCAGTTTTCCGGGCAGATAGGAGCAGGTGAATGGAACCTTGTAGAAACCCAGAAGACAAAGCTCGACCAGCACCGATCCAAACAACCCAAGCACGAGCAAATGCCCAGCGACCAGGCTGGCCGGCCTCAGAGGGATGGCCAATGCTGCCGCGATAAGCCACACCGGGAGGATAGCCAATAGAAACATGGTGAGTCGGCTGGCGGCGATGTATTTCTCAGGCGGGCAAACTTGGGTAGTGCGCAAAACCCAGTTGGCCGTGAGCGAAATGGGCAAGGCGACAACGCTGCGCAGTCCAAAGGCCCCAAAACCCATCATCACGAACGTCGGAACAAGGAAATCCATTGACAAAGGTATATGCCTGCCGAGCGGCAATTCCCCGCGCAGGGTGGACAGCGCGATGGCAAGGACAATGGAGAAAAAGAAGGCAAAAGTGACACGATGCTGTCGGCTGCGCGTAAGCGATCGCACCGAAAAGAGGACCAATGCTGTTCGAAGCGAGCTGCCCAAGCGAGGTGTCCAATGCAGGCCGCCGGCTCCCGGAACAAGGTCCGGCTCCTCGACAGTCCGCTTCATTGTCCCCACGTAACAGAGCAAGAGCGACAGAGCAGCGCCGGTGATCGAGACGCCAAGGCCGATCCATGCGCGCATGGCGAGCCAGTTCAACTCCGGAGGTAGCGTGCCGTTCAACTGATTCATCACCGCGAGCAACCAGTACGGTGGTGAACATTCAACGAACCATGCGTTGTCCCCGCGGGTAAATGCTGCAGTCGTCGGGGTTGAAGGCTCGAGAAAGTACACGCTGATGAAAAGACCAAAAGCGGCCAACTGCAGAATTGCGGAGAGGCGCAGAAAGATTCTCCGGGGGAACAGCAGCGTCGTCATACCCTGTACGGTAAGCACCGTGAAATAAACGAATCCGCTCGCTGCGATCATCGTGAAGCAATATGCGAAGAAGTATCGGGCGACACCCAGGCCGCCGCCGTGCAGAGATCCGAAAAGCGCTGAGAACACGAGGCAGGTGGGCAGGTTCAGCGCGAGGACCGCAAGGCCGAGCACGGTGGCCGATGCGGACACCTTGGCGATAAGTATGGTGCGCGACTTTATGGGAAGGGGCGCGAGCACCATGATGTCTCGGCGGTCGGGAAAGGTCGCGTCCCAACTGGCGACCGCAATCAGCCCGGTCAGCAGGAAAGTTGTGGTGATGAGAAGTTGCTCCATTGGCCAGGTTATTTCGCGGAGAAAGGCCAACGTGTGTGCATCATCCATGAAGAGGATCGGGTAGACCAGTCTCAGGACAAAAACGAAGCTGATGATGATGAGCACGCCGGCGAACTGGCCGAGGAAGCCGACGACGTCGGCTTGAATCGAGAGGGACTCGAGGTCAATGACGCGGAGCAGAAACTGGCGGCAAAGAACGCGGAAGTCAAGCGGCAGTTTTTCGGTCAGAGTGCGGATCGCCTTATGCATGGATGAGATCCGCCAACTGGCGCGCCGTCAATCCGGTGTCCTGCTCGACAGCGAGCTGGGAAAAGATGGCTTCGAGCGTGGGCAGCGCCATCAAGGAACGCAGACGTTCAATTGAGTCGTCGGCGACGATCTTCCCGTGGTGGAGAATCACAACGTGCGCGCAGACGCGTTCAACGGTATCGAGTTCGTGCGAACTGAACAGAACCACCTTGCCGCGTGCGGCCAATTCTTGAATGAGACTGCGCAGAACCATCGCGGTGCCGACATCGAGCCCGGAAAAGGGCTCATCGAGCAGAACGAGATCGGGATTGTGCATGAGGGCAGCCGCGATGAGGACCTTTTGGCGCATGCCCTTTGAGTATCCGGAGATGGATGCGTGGCGGTCGTCGTGAAGAGCCAGCAGTCGGAGCAACCCATCGATGCATTCCGATGATTGCCTGCCGGGAAGGTCGCGCAGCTGCGCGACCATAGTGAGGTACTCGACGGCGGAGAGGTGATTGTAAAGATACGGCTCTTCCGGGACATAACCCATGCGCCGCTTATAAGCGATCAAATCATCCTCAATGGGCTTGCCCTGAAACCAGATGTGGCCGTAGGTCATCTCGATAAGGCCGGTGATCATCTTCATGGTTGTAGACTTGCCGGAACCGTTGGGCCCCAGGTAACCGGTGACCTCACCGGGCCGGGCGGAAAAGCTCACGTCATCTACGGCGGGGATTCCGGAGAAGTGTTTGGCCACACGGCGCAACTCAAGCATGGTTCACCTGTAAGGAGTAGACACCAGGAGGAACGGAAATGTTCCCCTAGAAGGAGCAAGGCGTTCCCATTTAGAACTGGGAAGGGAGTTGACCGGCTTGGTTGACTACTGCTGAGGTTCTCTGAGGAAGAGCACGACTGTCTCTTCGACCAGGCGGCAAACTTCGGGAAGCGCGTCGAGGACGGCTTCGCTGAAGGTCTCACCCAATTCAATTGACCCGGCACCGATGGTCAGTTGCATGGCGTTCGAAGGCCGAGAACCGTAGAGTTCCAGCGCGAGCGCGAGCAGTTCCGAGGCACCAAGGTGATGGGTGGCGAGTCCCTGCAGGGGAGGCGCGGGGTGGACCGTCGCGAGCTGGACGGCTCCGGCTTTCGACTCCACTGAGCAATCGATGAAGAGAACCGAATGCGAGGCCGAGATTTCTTCGGCGAGGTCGGGTGTCCATTGCTGGCGGACGATGACGCGGATAGAGGATTCGGAGCTGAATTCTTTCTCCGCCCAATCGGCGAGCCACGGACCGACGCCATCATCGGAGCGCAGTGTGTTGCCACAGGCGAGGATGAGGCAGCGGACTGGGCTTGGGCTCATGTTGGCCAGTGTAGTTGGAATCGGCGTAAGGAAGGAATCCCAGGTCTGAGGATCGAAACCTGGGACGCCCGGCTAGCGAACAACCTGATCGACAACATCGCCTTCGGAGGAGAGCAGAGAGAGAACCAGTGGCATCTGGCCAAAGGCATGCGTGGAGCAACTGAGACAAGGGTCGAAGGTACGAATCACGGCCTCAACGCGGTTGAGGGTTCCTTCAGTGAATTTGCCGTCTTTGACGTATTCCCTGGCGGCTTGCAAAACGCCCTTGTTCATGGCGTTGTTGTTCTGGCCGGTGGCGATCACCAGGTTGGCCCAGGTGATAAGACCGTTCTCATCGACCTTGTAGTGATGCATGAGGGTGCCGCGCGGGGCTTCGGCCTGGCCTGCGCCTTCGAGCCGGTTGACACCGGCGCTGGCGCGGACATGCTTGTCGAGGATGAGCGGATCGGTGAGGATCTGCTCGATCTTCTCAATGCCATAGAGCATTTCGATCAGCCGGGCATGATGGTAGTGGAAGGAGCTTTGAACGGGACCGGCGGCTAGCTGCTTGAACTCGGCGAGTTCTTTTTCCGCCAGCGGGGTGCCCATGCTCTTGACAATGTTGAGGCGTGCCAGGGGGCCGACACGATAGCTGCCCTCAGGGTAGCCGAGCGGCTTGTAATACGCGAACTTGGTGTAGCTGTAAGGCTCCACTGCTTCGCCGATGACATCGCTGAACCGGCTGGCGGAGATACCGTCGTCAAGGATAGTTCCCTGGGGATCGATCATGCGCAGAGCGCCGTCGGTGAACTCGATCGACTCGTCTTCGTTGATCAGGCTCATGTAGTTCGACGGGAAGTTGGCGAAGACCTCGATCTCCGGTTTGAAGGTGTCCGCGATCTGCTTGTAGGCAGCGAGGGCGAGGCGGATATTAGCGAATGCTTCTGGCATCGAGGCCAGGATCTCATCGCGTTTGGCCGGGTCCAGCGGTTCGGTGACGCCGCCGGGGACGACCCATCCAGGGTGGATGCGTTTGTTGCCAAGAAGCTCGATGATGTGCTGGCCAAAGCGGCGCAGACCGATGCCGGCGCGACCCAACTCCGGCTTGGCGTTGACGACGCCGAATACATGGCGTGCCGCGGGGTCGGATTCCATGCCCAGCAACAGGTCAGGGGAAGCGAGATAAAAGAAACTCAGTGCGTGGGACTGCACCATCTGCGCCAGGTTTAACATGCGGCGCAATTGGGCAGCGGTGTGCGGAATGCGCACTGACATGATAGCTTCGCAAGCCTTTGCAGAAGCGATCAGGTGCGAAACCGGGCAGATACCGCAGATGCGGGCCATCAGGCTGGGCATCTCATAAAACGGGCGGCCTTGAGAGAAGCGCTCAAAGCCGCGTACCTGGGTGACGTGGAAGTGCGCGTCTGCAACCTGGCCCTGGTTGTCAAGTTGGATCGTGATCTTGCCGTGGCCCTCGAGGCGGGTAACGGGATCGATAGTGAGGGTCTGGGTCATGACTCTGCCTCCAATGGGCTTAGGCTCCAAAACGGGTGAGAGCTGGAATGTCCAGCGGTTCACCGGTGACCAGCGCGGTCAGCGCTGCGTGAAACGTGTCGGCGGATGGTGGGCAGCCGGGCAGGAAAACGTCGACCTTGACGAACTCGTGGATGGGGCGGACGATAGGCAGCAGCGCAGGCACCACAACGCAGGGAATCTGCGGCTGCGCGTCGGCGTTCTCAATGTATGCGCGGTTCAGAATCGCTTCAGGGCCGATGGGATTACGCATCGAGGGAACATTGCCGGCAACGGCGCAGTCACCCATGGCGATCAGTAGCTTCGAATGGGCCCGAATCTTCCTGATCTTCTTCTCGTCGTCAACCGAGGCGACGGCTCCCTCGACAAGTGCGATGTCCACCATGTCGGGGAACTCCTTGGTATCTACGATGGGGCTGTAGACCAGGTCGACGATATCGGCCAACTCGATGAGCCGCTCGTCCATGTCAAGGAAAGACATGTGACAGCCGGAACATCCATCCAACCAAACGGTAGCCAGTTTCAGTTTGCTCATTGCGCTTCCCTCATGAGGTTCAGGTAGGGCAGAAAATCGGGGTACTTGGGGTGATCGGAGCCGACCTTGCTCTTGTCGAACAGGGCTCCGGTGGGACAGACCTGGACGCACTTGCCACAGCGGGTGCAACTGGAGCTTCCCCAGGAATCGTTGAGATCGGTGATGACGGTGGAGTTGATGCCGCGCCCCATCACGTCCCAAACATGCGCCCCTTCAATCTCCGCGCAGACACGCACGCAGCGGGTGCAAAGGATGCAGCGATTGTGGTCCACGGTGAAGCGTTCAAGCGAAGCGTCGACGGTTAGATCGGGGTTGCGGTAGGGCAGGCTGATATGGGTCAAGCCCTGATCCTGGGCCAATGACTGCAGTTCGCAGTGCCCGTTGGCCACGCAGACGGAGCAGACGTGATTCCGCTCGGCGAAGAGCAACTCGAGAATCATGTGACGATGCTTCTGGAGCCGCTCAGTTTGCGTGCTCACCTCCATGCCTTCAAATACCGTGGTCACGCAAGCGGGCAGCAGTCTGTTGCTGCCTTTGATCTCAACCAGGCACAGACGGCAAGCGCCAACATCGCTCAGGCCTTCAAGATGGCAAAGGGTTGGGATGTCGATGTCGTGTTCCCGCGCGACCTCAAGGATAGTCTGGCCAGAGCGGGCGCTGACTTCGTGTCCATCGATTTGCAGAGTTTTTACGCCAACAGCTTCGCTCATGCCAACACCTCCGTCGGAACTTGAGGGACAGCAGCTTCAATGTTGCAGACGCCAGCTGGACAGCGCTTGTGGACGATGTGCTCGATGTACTCATTGCGGAAATACTTGAGGGTACTGAGTACAGGATTTGGCGCCGTCTGGCCGAGACCGCAGAGGCTGGCCTCCTTGACCGTGGAGCACAGGTCCTCGAGCAGTTCCAGGTCGTCGATGGTTCCACCGCCGTTGCAGATGCGAGTGAGCAATGTGAACATCTGGGCTGTTCCCGCACGGCAAGGGATACATTTGCCGCAGGACTCGGTCATGCAGAACTCGATAAAGAAGCGAGCCACATTGACCATGCAGGAGGTGTCGTCCATGACAATCATGCCGCCGGAGCCCATGATGGAGCCGACTTTGACGAGTGCATCGTAGCTGACGCCGATGTCCAACATCTCGGCGGGAATGCAGCCGCCTGAGGGTCCGCCAGTTTGTACGGCCTTGAACTTGTGGCCGCCGGGCACGCCGCCACCGATGACTTCGATGATCTCGCGCAGCTTGATGCCCATTGGCACTTCAACCAGGCCGGTGTTGGTGATTTTGCCGGTGAGCGCGAAGACCTTGGTGCCTTTGCTTCTCTCCGACCCCATGCTGGCAAACCATTTGCCACCCTTGCGGATGATGGGAGCAATGTTGGCGTAGGTTTCAACGTTGTTGATCAATGTTGGCTTGCCCCACAAACCGCTGACCGCCGGATAAGGGGGACGGGGTTTGGGGGTACCGCGCTTGCCCTCGATGGAGGCAATGAGGGCAGTTTCTTCGCCGCAGACAAAGGCGCCGGCGCCGAGACGAATCTCAATGTCGAAGTTGAATGTTGTACCGCAGATGCCGTTGCCCAGAAGGCCGCGGCGTCGCGCATCGCGCAAGCCGGCAGTGAGTCTCGCAACCGCTATTGGGTATTCCGCACGGACATAGATATAGCCCTTGCTTGCGCCCACCGCATACGCGGCAATGGCCATGCCTTCAATGACGCGATGCGGGTCGCCTTCCATGACGCTGCGATCCATGAATGCACCGGGGTCGCCCTCATCACCATTGCAGATCACGTATTTGAGGTCGCCGCCGGCCTTGGCAACCGTTCCCCATTTCAGGCCGGTCGGATATCCGCCGCCGCCGCGCCCGCGAAGGCCGCTGTCAGTGATCTGCTGGATCACACCGTTCGGGCTCATTTCAGTAAGCGCGGACAACAGCGCTTTGTAACCGTCGCAGGCAATGTAATCGTCGATTTTTTCAGGATCGATTTGGCCGGCGTTCTCAAGCACCACCCGGACCTGCTTATCGAAGTGTTCATTCAAATCGCACTGCAGCGCGGGAACAGGACCGTCACCGAGGTTTTGAACAATGGCCTCGGCATGATTGGCATGCACGTGGTGATAAAGGGTCTCTTCAGGATCGACACGGACGAGCGGGCCGGAGGAACAAGGCCCCATGCACCCGGTACGACGGACAAGGATTTTTTTGCCGGATTTCTCCGCGGCCTTGAGGAGTTCGTCGCGAAGGGGGCCGGCGCCCTGGCTGGCGCAGGCGAGGTCCATGCAGACATTCACTTCATAGTCGTACTTTGCGTTTTCAAGGCGGACGCTCTCCGCAATCTGTTCGAGCTCCTCGATGTTCATTCCACCGCCCACCTTTCCAGTTGCTCGAGCACTTGCTCGCTGTTCACTTCGCCCATGACCTCGCCGTCACGCAACACCACGGGGGCGCGGCTGCAGGCGCCCACGCAGCGGGCGGTCATGAGGCTGATCTTGCCATCTTTGGTGGTCTGGCCCTGCGGGATGCGAAGTTGTTTCTCTGCGGCAGCCACAAGTTTGTCCGCACCCTTGATGTAGCAAGCGGTCCCGGCGCAGATGGTTATGGTGTGTTTCCCCGGAGGCTTGAGGCTGAAGTAGTGGTAAAAGGTCACCACTCCATAGGCCTGGCTCAAGGGCACGCGCAGGGAACGAGCTACAAAGCGAATCGAATCGTCGTCCAGGTAGCCAAAAGAGGACTGCACAGTGTGGAGGGTTTCAATGAGTGCGTGGCGGGCAAAACCATTTTTGCGCATGGTGCCGTTCACGATCTTCCAACGTTTGTCGTCGCTTGGCAGCGGCGGTGGTGTGAATGCTGGCACGGTTTCCTCCCGGGGGAGCAAGCCAGGCGGCAATGATGCTGCCCTTCCCATGCTGTTCCCTGTCCATAGTCTTGTCTGCCGGGGCAACGGTCGTCCGTGACAGGTGTCACCGAGGTAGAAGCCTATCCCGAGCACTGAGATGGCCCTACGTTCCGTTCAATTTAAGAAGAAAACATGAGACTGTCGGAGGACGGGAGTTGAGGTGAGAAGCACGCCTTTGTCTATGGGGCGGAGCGGAGCTGAACCTGATAGTCAGAGTAGTCAATCTTTACGATGGTCTTGCCAAAGAGAATGCTGTCTGACTCGGCCCTGGCATGGGTCGCCTGCGCATAGCCGGTGACGGGGGCGTATTGGCGCATGACGTGGGTGGGACCGGTGAGGAATGAGGGGTTCTTTGATGTGACCCCCTGCAGCTGGACGATGGAAAAGTCTTTCGAATCCACCCATAGAGTTCCGCTGAAAAGATGCGGACTGCTGTGTTTGGGAACCAGCGTCAGAACCACGCAATCCCGCCCGTCGATTAGTTGATGACCGCCAGGCTGAAGGTGCATGTGGTAGTTTGCCGAGGTGATCCAGGCAGCTTCGCGATTGCCGGGCAGGTTCAAAACCCTTTCATTTTCCAGGATGGCGCCCAGGACCTGGCTGCGAATGAGGGCCGAGCCGCTTTGAGAGATGGGGGTATAGGTCTTACCTGTCTCTTCGCGGTATGCGGTTTTCACGGTCATTTCTGCGGCGGGGTGGGTTTCGTCGCTGCTTCGGTAGACCGCGTAGTGCTCACTGACCGTATAGCCTAGCACGTTGTCGAGGCGGGCCTTGACGGCCGCGTCGACTCCCTTGATGACCGTGGCTTCATCCAGTCGCTGGGCTGTGATGGAGCTGCCGGCGACGCAAAGAGTGAGAATTGTAATGGCAACCCTCAATGCTGCGAAAGATTGTTTCAGACTCATAATGAGGGGAATCCTGATGCCACCGCCTGTCTTAGACTAAGCCATCACGGGCGAGACTTCTTTCTGGACTCAGCGGTCGGTGCAGGAGTAGCAGGGATCGATCGAAGCCTGGATCAAAGGCGTATCCGCAAGGCGGGCACCCATCACCATCCAGCGAACGCCGGGCATGTTGGCAAAGGTGGGAGTGCGCACATGCACTCGGCTGGGGTTGCGAGAGTTCTCTTTCCAGGACACGCTATACATGACTTCGCCGCGCGGAGCTTCAACGCGGCTTGTAGCGGTTCCGGTGGAGAAAACAATTTTGGCTTCGCCCGTGTTGATATCGCCGGACGGCATTTTGGTGAGCGCCTGGCGAAGGATCTTGCAGCTTTCCATGATCTCAAGGGCGCGGACCAGCAGACGGGCACGCACATCGCCGTCGTGTTGCACGGGAACGTCGAACTCCATCTCGGAATAGGCTGCGTAGGGTGCAGCGCGGCGAAGATCCTGGGGCAGGCCGGATGCGCGCGCGGTGGGGCCTACGATGCCGCAGGAGACGGCTTTCTGGTTGGTGAGCACACCGATACCGGCGCAGCGCGACCGCGCCGTGGAGCTGGTGGTAAAGATCGGGATTACGGTGCGCACCATCTCGCGCTCAAGCTGTTCAATCATGGCGAGCACAGCGAGCGGGTCGTCGATGTCGCGATTGACGCCGCCGATCCGGTTCATTGAGTAGTTGACTCGGTTGCCAGAGATGGCCTGGAGCACGTCCATCACTTTTTCGCGGATTTCAAAGCAGGTCATGAACATGGTTTTGAAACCCATGAGCTTGGCTGCGATGCCTGCCCAGAGCACATGGGAGTGGAGGCGCTCAAGCTCAGCCACTACAACGCGAATGTATTGGGCACGCGGGGGAGGGGTTTGGTTGGTGAGCTGCTCCATCGCCTGGCAAAGGGTCAAGGTGTGAATGTTGGAACAGATGCCGCAAACGCGCTCCATAAGCGCGATGACCTGGATGTAGTTGCGTGTTTCAGCCAGGTGTTCGATGCCGCGGAAGTTGAAGCCGATGTGGAGCTTGGCGTCAGTGACCGTCTCACCTTCGCAGATCAGGTCGAGCTTGTAAGGCTCTTCCAATGCGGGGTGGTAAGGGCCCATGGGGATTTTGTAGCTCACTTTTTGACCTCTTCCTGCCCCGACAATGCAGACGCGGGCTTTCGCAAGTTCACACCGGGCGTGTCTCCCTGGCGCAGAAGCAGGGGTTCGTAATCGCGGCCGGTAAAGTCCACGGCAAAGCCTTCATGGATTTCCCGTTCGATCCAGTCAACGGCTTCGCAGAGGTCGTAGATGCTCTCGAAGGAGTTGGCGGCAAGCGGGAAGGAAAAACCCAGCACCTTGCCATCGAGGTCCCAGTGGTATTCCAGGCGAAGCCCCTGGTCTCCGGGCATCTGGTAGGCCGTGATGGTGATGAAGCGGGCATGGGAAGCGTTCATTACCGAGGCGAGGTCGCGGATGTTCAGAGTGTCAGACGCGAGCCAATATACTCCGCCCTTTTGAGCCCAGGGCTCGGAGACGCCTAGCTTTTCAGGTATGGCTTCAAGGAGACTCTGTTCGGGGATGGTCGAAACGGCATTCATTGGGTGCCTCCTGGGGATGAGTCAGCCGCCTTGGAGTTGACTGCCGGCGGAACGGCAGCGGCTTTCACTGTCGTTTTGCGTGCGACAGTGTAGGCGTTTTTCAACTCGCCGATGTTGAGATATAAGGGCGGGGTTTCTGAGTCCTGGCTGAGCGCATGGGCCTTGCAGCCTTCGACGCAACGGCCGCAGAACGTGCAATGGCCGGGATCGTAGCTCCAGACGAATTCGCCCTTACCGGCGCGAAACTCGATGGCGCGCGCGGTACAGCGAAAGCGGCAGATGGCACACCCGGTGCAAAGTTCAGGATCGAAACGCACCAGGCCACGGAAGCCTTCACTCACCTTGGGACGCGCGGGGAAGAGCACGGTACGCGAGCCCCCCCACAAATTCTTCCAGAGCATGGACAGAATGTTCATGATCGATACCTCATGAAGATGGCTGATGAAATGGCCAGGACCGCGAAGATGAGCGTGCATTGCCAGTAAAAACGCACCGATGTATCGATGGCCAGCCGCGCAGTGGCGGCTGCAACTACGGATAACAGAAGAACAACCGCGAAAGAGATTGCAATGAAGACGACTGCGGCGACCCACCAAACGGTAAGATGGGGGGCGGCGAGGGTGGCCACAAGGCCTGTGGCGGCGACCCATTCCAGCCCATGCGCAAGCTCCCACATGGCCAGCTCCGGACCGGCATACTCGGTCATGGGGCCGGAGTAGATCTCCTGCTCGGCATTGGGCAGAGAGAAGGGATTGATGTGCAATTTGGCTGGCAAGCAGACCAGAATCGCGATCAGGCCAAGCCAATGCATGGGTGAAGCGGGCAATTGCGCCAGGGCCTCAAGCCGGAAGGTATGCTGCGACGCGGCGATGGAAACGATAGCCAGCAGGAAGACCACGTTGTAGGAGACGCTGAGCGCGGCTTCGCGCGCAGATCCGATTTCTCCGAAGATGGAGCGCGAAGAGAAGCCTGCGGCGATGATGCACATTGAGGGTAGCTCGAGAAGGGCGAGCAACAGGATGAGATCGCCTTCAAAACCGCCTGATGAGGGCAGAACGGGGAGCAGGCCAACGGCACTTGCGGCTGCAGCCACAGCAATCAGAGGCCACAGCTTCATGAGCAGGCCGCCAATTCCACTTCGGGGTGGTGTACTTTTGCCGAGCAGCTTGATGAAATCAAAGAGGGGCTGCATGAAGGGCGGGCCGATGCGGCCCTGCATCAATGCCACTGACTTGCGCTCGACCCAAAGGAAGAACCAGGCGGCGGGGATGGCGAAGAGCAGGCCGGGAAAGATGAGAAAACGCGCGAGGGCGGTGATTAAATTCATGACTGCACCTCGGTGGTCTTTTTATTGGTTGCTGCGGAGCAGGCGCAGGCGCCATTGCATGGCGGTCCAACGAGGGGCATCAAGACGGGGTCAACGGGCACATTCTTTGCGGCTCGTTCTGCCAGGATTTCAGCGGCCTTGGCCACACCCTGGATAATCGCGTCGGGACGCGGCGGGCAGCCGGGAACAAAGACATCGACGGGAAGATGCAGGTTGAGCGGGCCGTCGAGGGTGCGGCTGTCGATGAAGACGTTGGTAGTGGCTGGGCAGGAGCCAATGGCTACGACGGCCTTGGGCCCGCAGACCTGGCCGTAGACGGTTTTGATGGCGTTGACCGCATTATGGGTTATGGGTCCAGTGACGCACAGGATGTCGGCATGACGCGGGCTGCCTTCAAGGCGAACGCCTAGTTGCTCGGCGTCGTATCTCGGCGTGAGGCTGGCGATGAGTTCAATGTCGCAACCATTGCAACTGCCCCCGTTCATATGAAAGAGCCAGGGACTGCGTCGGCGGGAGTAGCACATCAATCGATTCCAAAGATTCATAGCTGCCCCCAGTGCAACAGTTGCAGCGTGCCGGGCCAAATCCCGCCAACCAGCAGCAAAGCAACGAGCGTGACGATCACGGCCTGGAGCACAAACGGCTCACCGCGCGGTGAAGTGGAAGCTGGCGGGCTTGGATCATGCGGCGGACCCCACCAGACGCGCGTCAGCGCCAGGACGTATGCAATGAGAGCCAGGATGGAGGAGACGATGAAAACAGCGGCGATTGGCCATCCGATTTGCACGGCGGTCTCGTAAAGCCTCCAGCGACCGATGAAGCCCAGTGTCGGCGGGATGCCCAGCATGGCCAGCATTCCAAACAGGAATCCGAAGGCGCTTACCGGGTAGCGGGTAATAAGGCCGGTTGGTTGGCCCTCGAGCGCGCTGTCGGCCTCAGGTGCACTGAGGCAGATGAAGAGGAGCGCCTTGGCCAGGGCATGGGTGGTGGCGGCAATCATTGCGCCCTTCATTCCCGAGACGCTGATGGAAGCGATGCCTAACAGGAGAAAGCCAACGTCTTCAATTGTGGAGAGAACCAGCAACCGCTTGAGACTGCGCTGCGTGAGCATCAGCAAAGCAGCGAGCAATGAAGTGAGCGCGGCGGCGTAAATCAACAACGGTGACGCGGGGGCGCTTGGAATCAATTGCGCGCCGATGGCGAACTCGGCGAATGCGGCCATATCGACAATCGCAATGATGAGTCCGAGGACGAGTGCAGGCAGCTCATCGGCGAGTCGCAGCAGCCAGAAGAAGAGCGGCACGGCAGCGAGCTTAACGAGGATGCTGGTGAGCAGGAAGGCGCGTGACCATTCTTGATTCTGGGCGTGGCAGAGCAACTCGCTCGCCAGCATTGAACCGGCGGATATCAATACCACAGCGAGGTAGGTGAGTTTGGCGGTGAGAGAGCGAGCAGCGAGCCAGACTCTTAAAACTGTGAGGAGCGCAGCGGATTCGAGAAGTCCAAGGCGCAGCCAAGGATTGGCGACCATGAGACCGGCAACGGAAAGCGAGCCGACGATGAACATGCAAGGCCACACCGGAATCCGCGTAACGGCCGGTTTTGCGAGTGCAGAAATGAGCAGCGCGATAGCAGCAACGGCGATGGCGACAACGAGGAAAGCAGGCGTATGGGCTTCAACCGGCGTCACCGCTTGGGTCAGGTTGGAATGAAGGCCTGGCTGAGCCCAGCGCACCAATGCAAACACTGCGGCTGACAGCCCCACGATGAGAGCTATCGAGTTCCGCTCCATCCAGGCGACCGCGATGCCGAGTGCCTGCGACGCCATTTGTATTTCGCTCCACACGGCCAGGTAGGCGCGGTCGACGTTGGTCCAGCGGAAGAATTCCTTCCAGTTTTGCAGGAAGATGTTAGAGAAATCGCCGGCCGTCAGGCGTCCCTGGTCTGAGAGCGGCTCGCCTCCGGTGAATATTCCACCCCCTGCTCCCCACGCCACAGACAAAGACCCGTCCGCGGGGGCCCCGGAACCCACCAGTGCGCCGCTGGTCACCTGCGCGGAACGTGCGACATAGGCAATCGCGTAAATCAAGCCGCCGAGTACAAGCGACACCAGAGCCAATACGAGGCCGCCGGTTGTCGAAAAGCTGCCTGCATTGGCGAACAATCCGAACCACGTAACCTGTACTCCCTCCCCAAGTCCAAGGACACTGAGGATGGGGTTGAGGAAGTAGTTGACGGCCAATTGCGGAGCGATGCCCAGTAGAAGGCTGCCCGCGGCCATGAAGCCCATGCCCCAGAGCATGGTGGGTGCGGCTTCGTGTGCATCTTTGGTTTTTTCAGTTGTCGGACCCAGAAAGACTGCACTGGTAGCCTTGGCGCAGAGAAACACGGTGCCGAGGCTCACGATCCAGGCCACCATGGCGGGGACGGCCCATCCGGCTTGCAATGCCGCTGCGTAGAGCATCCACTTGCTTGCGAATCCACTCATCAGCGGGATGCCCATCATGCTGCCGACGCCGATCATCCAGGAAAGCGTCGTCCGGGGCATGCGCTGTGCCAGGCCGCCAAGCTGATTCATGTCGCGCGTGCCGGTGGAGTGCTGGACCGCGCCGGCGGTCAGGAACAGACCCCCTTTGAAGAATCCGTGATTGAGGCAGTGCAGAAGGCCCGCGGTGATGGCCAGAGGTGTGCCAATGCCCAGGCCCATCATCATGTAGCCGATCTGGCTCACGGTTGAGAAGGCGAGCATCCGCTTCAAATCGGTTTGCACCATGGCGTACATTACACCGACGGCCATGGTGATGGTGCCGATCCAGACAAGGGTGGATCCCCATGCTTGAGGCCACACCCCAAAGCTGTGCATGCGGGCTGCGAGATACACTCCCGCCTTGACGTAACAGGCCGCGTGCAGCAACGCGCTCACCGGAGTGGGCGCGGCCATCGCTTCAGGAATCCAAGTATGCAGAGGAACTTGAACCGACTTGGCAACAAGAGCGGCCAACATCAGGAAGAAGATGCCGCCTGTGAAACTGCGCGCGACGGCGGGATCGGTCCAGAGTGCGCTGCCGGTGCGGTGGTAGACAACCAGGATGGCAGCAAGCAATCCATAACCCGCGATGTGGGTCATCAACAGCACCTTGCGCGCGCCGCTTACCGCTTCAGGATTTGTGTACCAGAATCCAACCAGGCTGAAGGAGCAGAGGCCGATCAACTCCCAGCAGAGATAGAAGAGGAAGAGATTGGCGCTGTAGACCAGGCCGACGAAGCCGGCGATGAAGATGAGCATGGAGCAGTAGAACCGGGTGGCTGCCTTGTCGTGCGCCATGTAGCCGATGGAGTAAAGCAGGACGAATCCGCCGAGACATGTACCCATGAAGGCGAACAGGACGCTGAGCGCGTCAACATGGAAGACGAGGGCAAGCGGGCCATCCCACTGGAAGAGGTTGGCTTCGATTGCCTGGCCTGCGTGAACCCGGAGAATGGTGGCGACGACGGCAAGCACCGCAGGTAAGCAGGCGAGAGCTGCGAGGATCCCCTTGGTGCGTGCGGAACAGAGCCTTGCGACAAGAAGCTGAAGCAATGCACCCAACACTAGCGAACACGGCGCAACCAAAATGAGGTTCGCGGCTATCATGACTGGAATGCTAGTGGTCGCCGTGTTGTGCCGATGTGACGCGCCGCACATGCAAGGCTGAAATTCGTAATGTGGGACACTAAACAGAGTCGATACAACGAAATACCGCGACGCGTATGCTTGTCAGCGGTGTGAGGGGCGATTGTGGCTGAAGAAACCCAACCTGGAGAAGGACTGCACAGACAGCCGATGAGACGGGCGGTTGTGGTGCGCGGCGTGGTGCAGGGGGTGGGGTTCAGACCGTTTATTTATCGGCTTGCGCTGGAGGAGGGCTTGGCCGGATTCATCGGCAACGATACGGACGGGGTGACGATCGAGATTGAGGGACCGGCAGCGCGGGTGGATGCATTTTTGGCGCGCCTCGGCGGGGAGGCGCCACCGTTGGCGCGGGTCGATGCTTTGGAGGTGCGCGAGGTTCGGGCAACGGGAGAGACGGGATTCAGGATTGTTGCCAGCGAGGTTTTGGGCAGGGTGAGTACCGGAATTCCAGCGGATGCGGCAACGTGTGCGGATTGTTTGCGTGAGTTGCTGGATGCTCAGGATCGCAGATACGACTACCCGTTCTTGAACTGCACAAATTGCGGGCCTCGATTCACGATTACACGGCAGATTCCTTATGACCGGCCGCAGACGTCAATGGCGCGGTTCACCATGTGCGCCGCATGCCAGGCGGAGTACGACGATCCGCTGAATCGGCGGTTTCATGCGCAGCCCAATGCCTGCTGGGAATGCGGCCCGCAGGTGTGGTACGCGACCGCGAATGGTGCGGAGCTCGCGGTCGATGATCCGGTCGACACGGCGATTCGGCAGCTGGCGGCGGGCGGGATCTTGGCCATCAAAGGGGTGGGCGGGTTTCACTTGTGCGTGGTCGCGACCAACCATGCGGCGGTAATGCGGTTGCGAGAGCGCAAGCACCGGTATGGGAAGCCGCTTGCGGTGATGGTGAAAGATCTGGCGGCGGCGCGGGAGGTTTGCGCGCTCACGGCTGAAGAGGAGGCGCTGCTGCTGACTTCGGCACGGCCGATTGTGCTGGCCCGGGCACGGATAGGGAGCGGAGTTGCGGAAGGGGTAGCGCCGGGGATTCCATGGCTGGGTGTGTTTTTGCCCTATGCGCCGCTGCAGCACTTGCTGTTTGCCGATGGGCGGCTGAAGGTTCTGGTGATGACGTCTGCGAACATGAGCGAGGAGCCGATTGCCATTGACAACGATGAAGCACTGGTGCGGCTGGGCGGCATCGCGGATGCATTCCTGATGCATGACCGGGAGATTCTGCAGCGGTGCGACGATTCGGTGGCGGCGGTGGTGGATGGGGCTCCGCAACTGATTCGGCGAGCACGTGGGTTTGTGCCGCTGGGCGTCCCTTTCAATTTGGAGTTCGCTCTGAATGCGCCTCCGCTGCTGGCCGTGGGTGGGCACTTGAAGAATGTGTTCGCACTGGCGCAGGGGCGGCATGTTTATCAGAGCCAGCATCTGGGCGATCTCGAAAATCTGACGGGGCTGGAGTTTTTTCGCGAGTCTCTGGACCACTTGATGCGGACGTTGGAGATTGAGCCGGAGGTGGTGGTGCACGATCTGCATGCGGGGTACCTGTCGACGGAATGGGCCAAGGAGTGGGCACACGAGCGCGAGCTTCCGTTGATTGCCGTTCAGCATCATCATGCGCACGTGGCAGGGTGCGTGGCGGAGCATGGTCTGCACGAAGCGATCGGACTGGCGCTGGATGGGACTGGCTATGGGACCGATGGAAAAGTGTGGGGCGGGGAAGTGTTGATTGCGCGTCTGGATGGGTTTGAACGGTTTGCGCATCTTGAGTATGTGCCGATGCCTGGCGGCGATGCGGCGGTGAAGGAGCCTTGGCGGATGGCGTTGGGACATTTGAGAGCCGCTGGATTTGATGTTGAGTTGGACGAGGTGTTGGGGTTGCTGGGAGCGCAAGTGAAGGATGTGCGCGTGCTTCGGCGGATGATGGAGCGCGGGATCAATTCGCCGATGACTTCAAGTTGCGGTAGGTTGTTTGATGCGGTGTCCTCGGTTGTGCTGAACCGACGCGTGTTGAATTACGAGGCGCAGGCGGCGATTGAGCTTGAAGGCATTGCGGTGGATGAGGGAGACGACGAAGCTGGATATGCAGTGGAGATGGCCGGTGGGGATTGGGCGGCGCGGGAGCCTGTAAAGATTTGTGTGGGGCCTTTGTGGCGGAGCCTGGTTGAAGACTTGAAGAGAGGTGTCAGGAAATCCCAAATTGCGGCACGGTTTCATACCGGGGTGGCCGGGGGATTTGTGCGAGCGGCGGTGCTGGCGCGAACGGCTACTGGCGTGGGGCAGGTCGCGATGAGCGGCGGTTGCATGCACAATCGGCGGCTGGTGCGGTTGTTGCGGGTGGGGTTGGAGAGGGAGGGGTTTGAGGTGTTTCAGCACGTTCATGTCAGCCCTGGAGATGGCGGGCTAAGTTATGGGCAGGCGGCTGTCGCGGCATCCCATGTCTCAAAGGAGAGACATGGGGTACCCGGACCTAATTAGCCGGAGAAGCGGACCAGCTGCTGGGCTTCGATGCGAGGGCCGAGGATGGACATTCTGGGGATGCGGCCGCGAACCATGGCTACTTCGTCGCAACGGTGAAGGCGCGGGCAGGTCTGGCAGTCCTTGAAGATCTTGTCGGGCAACTCGGACTTGTCTTCAACGGTGCGAAATCCGTACTTGAAAAAGAAGTCGGGGATGCGGGTGAAGAGGCACACAGATTGGATGCCGTGCTCTTCAGCTTCCTCAATGAGCGTGCCCAGAATGCGTCCGCCTGCGCCCTGGCCCTTGGCTTCAGGCTTGACAACGATGGACCTGACTTCAGAAAGATGCGGGCCGTAAAGGTGCAGCGCGCCGCAGCCTAGAAAGACGCCGCCATCGGATTCGGCGACAGTGAAGTCGCGAATGTTCTCGCAAATCTCGGCAAAGGCGCGCTTGAGCAGCGTGCCGTCAGTGGAGAGCGAGTTCACCAGGTCATAGACGTTTGAGGCGTCCTGGAGCAAGGCCTTACGCACCAACATGGACAGCCTCCCTTGCATTCAGTGTAACAAGAGCTGCGATGCGATCGGAAGCGGAAGCGAGAGCCTGCTGCACCCGTGCACGCGCGGTCCCTCCAGTCACATCGTGGCAGTCGAGCGTGGCGCTGAGGGAAATGGCGGAGAAAAAGTCCTGGTCAAACTCGGGACCGAACTCGCGCAGTTCGCCCAGTGTCAGGTCGCCAAGTTCCACGCCTTTCTCCAGTGCAAAGCGCACGGCGTTGCCAATCTTTTCATGTGCGGTGCGGAAGGGAACTCCCTTGTGCACAAGATAAGTGGCGGCGGCCATGGCATTCAGATAGCCCGACTGCGCAGCGTCGTTCATGCGCTCGCGATTGAACTGAAGGGCCGCGGTGAAGCGGGCCACGAGCGTGAGCATCGCCGGAACGAAATCCACTGAGAAGGCGGGCTCCTGCGTCTCCTGCATGTCCTTGTTGTAGGCGAGCGGCAGGCCCTTGAGCTGGAGCGTGACGGCCTGGGCCGCGCCGTGAATGCGGCCGACCTTGGCGCGAATCAGCTCAGTGAGATCGGGGTTCTTCTTTTGAGGCATGGCACTTGAGCCGGTGGAGAAGGCCTCCGGGAGAATGACAAAACCGAATTCCGCGGTGGCGAAGAGGGTGATTTCCTCGGCAAAACGGCTGAGGTGCAGTCCAACGGATGTCAATGCATGCAGGTATTCGAGAATGAAGTCGCGATCGCTGGTGGCGTCCATTGAGTTTGACGAAGGTGCAGTAAAACCTAACTCGTTTGAGGCGACCGAGCGATCGAGCTTGAGAGTGGCGCCGGCCACTGCACCCGAACCCAGCGGGCAGCGGTTGAGCCGCTTCGAGCAATCCACAAGCCTGGAGGCATCGCGCAGGATCATTTCAACATAGGCCAGCAGCCAATGGGCAACGAGCACGGGTTCGGCACGTTGCATGTGGGTATAGCTGGGCATCACGGATTCGCCGGCAGCGTGCGCCTGCGCGACAAGCGCGCTGGCCCATGCGGCAAGGGCTTTGACTACGCGATCGATCTGCGCACGAACGTAGAGGCGAAGATCAGTCGCGATCTGTTCGTTGCGGCTGCGGCCGGTGTGGAGTTTGAGGCCGAGCGAGCCGACACGCTCAACCAGCGAAAGCTCGACAAAGTGGTGAATATCTTCGGCAGAAGGATGATTGCGTACCAGGGCCTGGCCTGCTTCAGATGCATGATCGGCGGCAATGGCATCAAGCGCGGTGCGGATTTGCGCTGTCTCAATTTCGGTGAGGATCTGCGCGGCGCACAGAGCCGATGCGTGGGCCTTGCTTGCGGCTACCTCCTGAGGGAGAAGCCGCCAATCGAAGACGATGGAACGCTGCCACTGTTCGAAGTCTCTGTCGAGCAGTTCGCGAAAGCGGCCGGACCACATTTTTACGGACTGTTGTTCGTTCGACATTGTTTCGTTTTTGATTCCTCAGCCTTCTATTTGCATTGCCTCACGGGCTAAAGCCCAGGTTTCTGAACAGGCCTTATTGGCACGGCTGAAGCCGTGCCCTTTCAAAACCAGTTGTCCTTACTGCTTATCAGTGCCGTTGATCAATTTGGGCATTTCACTGCCTTCGCTTAGGGTGAGCAGGCCGGCCGCGGCGTAGGTCAGCAGCTTGTCGCGGGTGTCAGTGATGTCGAGATTGCGCATGGTCAGCTGGCCGATGCGGTCGCGCGGGGAGAAGATGGATTCAGTCTTCTCCATGCTGAGCCGCTCGGGATGGAAGGTGAGGTTGGGTGATTCGGTGTTGAGAATGGAGTAGTCGTTGCCGCGGCGCAGTTCAACGGTCACTTCGCCGGTAATGGGCTTGGCGACCCAGCGCTGCGCGGATTCGCGAAGCATGATGGACTGAGAGTCGAACCAGCGGCCCTGGTAGAGGAGTCGGCCGAGCTTTCGGCCATTGTCGCGGTACTGCTCGATGGTGTCCTCATTGTGAATGCCGGTAATCAGGCGTTCGTAGGCGATGAAGAGCAAGGCGAGGCCGGGGGCTTCGTAAATGCCGCGGGATTTGGCCTCGATGATTCTGTTCTCAATTTGATCGGACATGCCCAGTCCGTGACGACCACCGATGCGATTGGCCTCGAGAAGCAACTCGACTGGATCATCGAATCGACGGCCATTGAGCGCGACTGGAAAGCCCTCTTCAAAGCGGACGGCGACTTGTTCACGCCGGATTTCAACATCGTCACGCCAGAAGGCCGTGCCCATGATAGGATCGACGATCTTGATGGACGTGGAAAGGTGTTCCAGGTCTTTAGCTTCATGCGTTGCGCCGAGCACGTTGGAGTCAGTGGAGTAGGCCTTCTCCGCAGACATCTTGTAGGCGAAGCCGTGGCTCTTCATGAATGCGGACATCTCGGCACGGCCGCCGAGCTCGTCGATGAAAGCGGAATCAAGCCAGGGTTTGTAGACCTTCAGATCAGGATTGGCGAGCAGGCCGTAGCGATAGAAGCGCTCGATGTCATTGCCTTTGAAGGTGGAGCCGTCACCCCAGATGTGGACGTCGTCCTCCTTCATTGCAGCCACCAGCATCGTCCCAGTGACAGCGCGGCCGATCGGAGTGGTGTTGAAGTAAGGCACTCCAGCCGTGGTGATGTGGAAGGCGCCGGCCTGCAGCGCGGCTATGCCTTCACGAACCAGCGGGCCACGGCAATCGATGAGGCGAGCTTTTTCAGCGCCGTATTCGAGGGCCGCGTGCGGGATGGCTTCATAGTCCGTTTCGTCGGGCTGGCCGAGGTTGGCCGTGTAGGCGTAAGGGACGGCTCCCTTCAGCCGCATCCAGTGGAGGGCGGCGGAGGTGTCGAGCCCGCCGGAGAAGGCAATGCCTACATTCTGGCCGACGGGCAGGGATTCGAGAATTACAGACATGCTTGAGAACCTCTTTAGCCATTAGCCGTCAGCTTTCAGCTTTCAGCCAGTTGCCAGCTGGAAAACAAAAATCTTGTCGATCGGCGCTGGAAAAGCTGGAAGCTAGCAGCTAAAGGCTCCCACATTTGCCAGACCGCCCAGCAGCAACAGCAGCAATGCCTTCTGCGCGTGCAAGCGGTTTTCGGCTTGATCGAAGACGATGGACTGCGGGCCGTCGAGAACCGCATCGGTGACTTCAGCATTGCGGCGCGCGGGCAGGCAATGCATGAAGACAGCGTTCGCCGCGGCCTTCTGCATCAAGGCTTCGTTCACCTGGAAGGGACGGAAGATGGGTGCGCGCTTGGTAGATTCGTGCTCGAAGCCCATGCTGACGCAAACGTCAGTGTAAACTGCATCGGCGCCTTCCACAGCGAGCTGCGGATCCTGAAGCAGGCGAACCTCACGGCCGTTGGCTGCGGCAATCTCGCGCGCCTTGGTGACGATCTCGATGTCAGGCGAATAGCCGCGAGGGGTGGCGATGGTGACGTTGGCGCCGAGTTGCGCGCCGGTGAGCATGAGAGAGTGGCAGACGTTATTGCCGTCGCCGAGATAGGTGAAGTTGAGGCCGACGGCGGAGCCGAAGTGCTCTTCAAGGGTCATGAAGTCGGCGAGGGCCTGACATGGATGCTCGAAATCGGAAAGGGCGTTGACAACAGGCACGCGCGAGTTGGCGGCCATCTCTGTGATAGTGTCGTGCGCGTAGGTGCGCAGCACAATAATGTCAACCCAACGCTCCACGTTCTTTGCGACGTCGGAGACGCTTTCGCGCTCGCCAAGCGGCGAACTGGTGTGGTCGACAAAGATCGCGTTGCCGCCCATGGTGTTGATGCCGGTTTCAAAACTAAGACGCGTCCGCAGGCTGGCCTTTTCGAACATCAGGACCATTTGTTTCGCATCGAGGGCGTGGCGATACTCGCGCGGATTACGCTTGACGTCGTGACCCAGCTTGAGGATGGCGCGCACCTCGGAACTGGACAGGTCGGCAACGGAACACATGTCCTCGCCGGCAAGGCGCACGGCGGCGGCAAGAATATCAGGGTCTTTTTGAACCGGCACAGCTGTATCCGAACGGTCGAGTGTTGCTTTGCTAGACATGGCTGAATCCTCCTGCTGCGTTGGCAGTGGTGTGAGCAGCGGCCGAAGTCGTGCTGCGAGCTCCGCCGTTGTGAGTCAAGATTTCGTCCAGCGCCGCGATGGCGGTGTCCACGTGTGAGCGCTCCAAAATATAGGGAGGCAGGAAGCGCAATACCGTGTCGCTGGTGCAGTTAATGAGGATGTGCCGCTTGAGCATCTCAGAGACGACGAGCTTTGCGAGATCGGCGGAATCGAGTTCCGCGGCCAGCATGAGGCCTTTGCCACGGACGTCAACAATGGCATCATGTCGACTGGCGAGACCACGGAGCTCATGCTGGAAATAGTCGCCGACTTCAGTGGCATGGGCGAGAAGGTTTTCTTTCTCCATGTAGTCGATGACGGCGATGGCAACAGAACATGCCAGGGGGCCTCCGCCAAATGTGGTGCCATGCATGCCGGCGTGCATCACGCGCGAAACCTCTTCAGTGCAGAGGACTGCGCCGAGTGGCAGGCCGCCGGCGATGGGCTTGGCCAGCGTGGTGATGTCAGGCTGTATCCACCCCACGGGCGAAGACCGGTCCGCGGGGGCCCCGGAGATGCCATAGTGCTGATAGGCGCACCACTTGCCGGTGCGGCCCATTCCGGATTGAATCTCATCCACAATGAGCAGCGCTCCTGTTGACGATGCAAGGGCTCGGGCTTCGGCAAAGAATTCCGGCGTAAGCGGACGAATGCCGCCCTCACCCTGGATGGCTTCAACCAGGATGGCGCAGACTTCGCTGGAGAACTTGGCGCGCAGGTCTTCGACGTCGTTGAAGCGCACAAACTCAACGCCGGGAACGACTGGGCCAAAGGGCTCGCGGTACTTCTCCTTGAACGTGGTGGATACGGCGCCAAAGGTGCGGCCATGGAAACTCTGTTCGAGGGCAAGAAACTTTGTGCCAATGTTGACGCCTTCGCTGCGCTTCAGTCCGGCATAGGCACGGGCCAGCTTCATTGCGCCTTCCCAGGCTTCAGTGCCAGTGTTGGCGAAGAAGACGCGATCGAGGCCGGTGCGCTCCGTAAGGCGCAGCGCCAATTCCGCCTGCCCCTCGTGATAGTAGAGGTTCGAGGTGTGGATGAGCGCGCGGCTCTGACGGGCGATGGTTTCCTCAATAATGGGATGAGAGTAGCCAAGCGCATTGACGCCAATGCCGCTGAGCAGGTCGAGGTACCTGGTACCGTTCTCGTCAACGATGTGAACACCCTGCCCGCTGACAAAGAGAATGGGGTTGCGGTCATAGGTTGAGAGCAGCAGCTTGGCTTCTGCGGCGCGGATCTGATCGAGTTTCATCAATTTCATATCTCCTGGTCCGTTCTAATACGGACCGCTAGGCCACCATCACTTCGGTGCCGTGGGATACGCGGGCACTGCACAGGTCGGGAAGTGAACCTGCAGCCTCCGCGGGCAAAATTCTTACGCGCTTCACGCCGTTCAAGAGTGCTTCACGGCAGGCGCTCAACTTGGGCAACATGCCGCCGGAGATGACGGCGCTCTCGGCCATCTCGGCGATCTGATCGATGGAGAGCCATCGGAGTACCTCGCCATTTGCACCCTTGACTCCGGGAACATCGGTGAGGAAGACGAGCGCATCCGCATGGCATGCCATGGCACAGGCAGCGGCCATTTCATCGGCGTTGATGTTGTAGTATTCGCCGTCGAAGCCGAGGGCCATGGAAGAGATTACGGGCACGCCATTCAAGTGCCAGATGGCCTCGATCCAGCGCGGGTCGCTGGCGACGATCTCACCCACATAGCCGAGGTCGGGCCTGCCAACATCAAGCAAGGCGCGCTTCTTGCGGGCGCGAAACATGAGGCCGTCGCCTCCCGTCATGCCGACTGCGGGCAATCCAAGCGCGCCAATTGAGGCGACCAGGCTCTTGTTGACCTTGCCGGCGAGAACCATCAACGCCACATCGCGTGTTTCAGCATCGGTGACGCGCAGGCCGCCGATGAATTCGCTCTGCTTGCCAAGAGCCTTCAACATGCGGGTCAGTTGCACGCCGCCGCCATGGACTACAGCAACCTGGTTGCCGTCCCGCACCAGTTCGGCGATGGCGCGTGTGCAGCCTTCAAGGAGCGGTGGGGTCTCAAGGCCTGCTCCACCCAATTTGACAACGTACTTCATTCGAGGCCCTCCGATTCGCTGTAACCGAGCATGAGATTCATGTTTTGCACGGCCTGCGAGGACGCGCCCTTCAAGAGGTTATCAAGGCAACTGACGACAATGGCGCGCCGTCCGTCCGCGGCAACCTGAAAGCCGATATCGGCGTAGTTTGTGTGCACGGAGTATTGAATCTGCGGCAGCGTCTGATCGTAGATCCGCACCATCGGGGTACCGGCAAAAAAGTTGTGAAACACCTTGGCCACGGAAGCCTGCGTCTGCGGTTCGCGAAAGCGCAGGTAGATGGTGGAGAGAATTCCGCGGGGAATGGGCAGCAGGTGCGGCGTGAACACGATCTGGCTTGCATCGACCCCAATTTGCTCAAGCAGTTCTCCGGTGTGGCGATGGGAGAAGACCGCATATGCCGAGAGATTGTCTGCCGCATACATGAAATGTGTTTTGGCGGAGGGCGCTTTGCCCGCACCACTGACGCCGCTCTTGGAGTCGGCTACGATGCCGTGCTCCAGGTCGACGAGTCCGGCGGCCACGAGTGGGCGCAGGGCCAGGATGACTGAAGTCGCATAGCAACCAGGGTTGGCAACCAGACGTGCTGCGGCGATCTGTGCGCGATGCAGCTCAGGCATGCCGTAGACAGATTCAGCCTGCGTGGCAGCAGCGATTGCCGAGCCCTCGTCTTGAAACGCGTAGACGGCACGATTTGCCGTTTCTGTGAGCCGCCAAGCGCCGCTCAAGTCGATCACACGAATGCCGCGGGCAAGGGCTTCAGGAACCCATTCGCGCGATTGCTCGTGAGGGGTGGCCAAAAACAGGATTTCGACACCACGGCTGACGAGAAGCTCCCAGGAGAACAGCTCCTGCATCAGATTACGGCTGCCGTTGTTGTCGGCCAATTGGGGATGGATTTCTGCCAGAGGCACGCCGCCGCGGGCAGCGTCTTTAGCGTCGACACGCCCGGCAAACACCGGCGGCTTGTCTTTGAGACGAGGATGCAGCAGCAGCAGCCTGGCCAACTCGGCACCGGCGTACCCTGTCACTCCAATGACCGCAGTTTGTGCCGTGTTGGTCATGACTCGAGAAAAGTCCTCAACCGGGCTTCTACTTCGCCTGCCCGGCGCGGGTCGGGGCAAATTACCAGAACCGTATCATCGCCGGCAACGGTGCCCAGGACCTCTGACCATCCTTCGTGATCCAGGGCCGCTGCGAAGGGTTGTGCTCCGCCCATCACCGTGCTCACAACCACCTGGTTCATCGCCTGCCGCACGCGCAGGCCAAAACTCTCAATCATTTCCGCAACCGAGGGCGGACTGTTGTCTTCCTGCACAGCCGTGGCGGCGTTGCTTCCCTTGCCGTTGGGCAGGGAATACCCGCCGGGTCCCTTGGAAAGGCGGAGCTCATGAATGTCCCGCGAGAGCGTTGCCTGGGTCACGGCAAATCCGCGACGGCGCAGCTTGCGGCGCAGCTCATCCTGATTGGTTACAGGTGAGCTGGCCACAACATCCCGAATCGCATTGTGCCTTTGAAACTTCATGATTCTCCGTCAACAAATTGAAAGCGCGGCCCGCAGTGCATGGGCCGCGCATGAATAAATATACAACACAATTGTATAAGTATGCAACGAATTTCCGGTGAAAACCAGAAATAAATCAAGAACGGCAGGAAATTTTGCCTGGGCAAGGATGCAGGTTTGCCGACTGGAAGTAAACCAAGTTAACGTGCTCAGTCGCGGGTGATCTTTTTGCGCCTCTTCTCCTGATACATTGCCTGATCGGCTTGTGCAAGGAGATCTTTCAGGGATTGGCGTTCGTGTTCCTCTGAAGTAACGTAGCCAATGCTGAAACTGAAGGGAATTGGACGCGCCGCGGCTGTGTTGCGCTGCGCCACCGCAGCTTCGAGCCGCTGGGCGGCAATCGAAATATCGACATGACTGCACTGGCAGACGACGGCAAACTCATCGCCGCCGATGCGCGCCATTACATCGGTCTCGCGAAAGGTGTTTTTCAACATTCCTGCAGTTTCCGAGATGAATGCTGATCCGATGGCGTGTCCCAGCGAGTCATTGATTTCTTTCAGATTGTCGAGATCGACAAAGAGGACTGAGAGTGGCCGTTGGGAGCGTTGGGCGAGGCGCAGCGCCTGCTCGGCAAGCAGGTGAAATCCGCGCAGATTGCGCAGGCCGGTCAACTCGTCGCGCAGAGAGAGGTCGCGAATCTCCACTTCCATTTTGTGGATGCGCCAGGTGAGGAACAGAAGAAGGATAAAAGACACTGTCGTGGCTACAGTAGCGAGCAGGGCTGTCACGTCAGGCTCAGGGTACTTCAGGGCAAGCACGAGGCGGGCTCGGCTGGCCTCGCGCAGAAAGGATAGGACCAGGAGGACCGGCGCCAGGGCACGGGCGGTTTTGCTGCCGATTCCGCGTCCCAGGAAGATGGAAAACATGCCGTTTTCAGCACGACGGAGAACGGTCACCGCGGTTAGCATGGCAAAGCAAACGAGGGACTGCGGCGAGGTGAGGACGGTCGGGAAGAGTCCGAAAATCGGCAACGCGCCAAAGAGGTAACCGGACACGAGCAGGAGAACGATGAGGCAGAGACTTGAGGCCAGCAGATCGGCGACGACTGTGGCAAAGCGCTTCTGGGCCTGGATGGGGAACAGGGCGATGCCCATGATTGCTATGGCTTCAGCGGTTTGAGGAGCCATTCTTCCCGGGAACGGGTTGTGCGGCCCGCCATCCATGGCAAGCAGCGTGTCGATGCCGAGGGAGAGATGAAAGCGAAACTCGGCGAGCGCGGCGAAGCCGATGAGAGAGACAAAGACGGCGAGGGCCTGGCTGAGCAGCCCGATTCGCCTGGGGTGCTGCGGCTCAGAAAAGTGGAGGCTGAACACGGCCAGCAGAACGGCCAGCGCGGTGTTGGCCTTCATGTCGCTCCAACCGTGTGGGAAAGACCGGCCGAGCGCGGGAAGGAACCATGCCGCCAGCGTGGCAGCGGCGATGAACGCTGCCGCGCCCAACAGCGCACGCTTGAGCCAGTCGACCTTTGTGAGGAGGCTGGGATCAGGCTCGCTCAATGACAAAGCGGTGAGTTTAGGCATGGTTGAAGCGCGAACGGCAGTGTTCTGCAGAAGGCGTCGATATCTTTCCTTGATTTAAACACTATTGTAAACCTTGAATGGGAAGGCGGCGCGGGGCGTAATCTGGCCTGTGTGTTGTGGATATGAGCCACAAATCAGGGTGCTTCAACGGCCAATTCCGGAGATGCATTTGCAGCGTTCGGCCGGTGCAATCGGCAGGTGGAAGGAGATTTGGCCGGCATCCCAGTTTGTGAAGCCGCGCGGATTTCACTCGATACCGCTCCGCGCTGATACACTCTCGACTGGTTGCGCGGAAAATCTAGAATGTTCCCAACCACGAGACAATGACAACAATTCCTCCGATTTCTACCATCAATGATCTTTTTAGCCGAATAGCCGCGGGCGCCAATCCACGCGCCGTGATTTGGCAGGACGAGTTTGGCGAGTGGCAACCCGTTTCCCCTGACCAGATCTACCAGCGTGTCCGGGCATTGGGCCAGGCGTTCCTCGCCTGGGGCGCGCGCAAAGGGGATCGCATTGCGTTGATCGGCGAGAACCGCTGGGAGTGGGCAGTCACAGACTTTGCGGTGCTGGCCATTGGGGCAATCGATGTGCCCATCTATCCAACGCTGACCGGTGAGCAGATTGCGGCACTGGTGAAGGATGCGGAATGCCGTATTGCCGTGGTCTCAACCCGCGAGCAGTTTGACAAGCTCTATGCCGTTCGCAGCCAGACGCTTCTGGAGCGGATTGTGATCATGGATCCGACCGAGCCACCGGAGGGAGCGATTGCGATGACGACCCTGCTGGCTGGGGCCGACCAGCGCGGCGGCGAGCGCGACCCGGTGTTCGACGCGTTGGTGGGTGCGGTTGAGCCGAACGACCTGGCGACTCTGATCTACACCTCAGGGACAACCGGCGAACCCAAGGGCGTTGCCTTGACGCACGGCAACATTGCTTCGAATCAGAACATCTGCGCTGCGGATTTCAACTTCAATTCGACTGACTCCTGCATTTCGTTTCTGCCGCTTTCACATATTACGGCGCGGGCGCTGGATTATGTGATGTACAACTCCGGCGCGCAGGTTGCGTACTGCTCGAAGTTCGACAAGCTGCCCACGGCCATGCGCGAGGTGCGGCCCACGGTGCTGGTGGGGGTGCCGCGGGTGTACGAGAAAATTCGCCAGGCGGTGGAGAGCAAGGCGGCGCTTTCACCGGTGAAGAAGCGCATCCTGGCCTGGGCTGTTCGTCGGGGCTCCGCGCACCTGGCCACGGTGTACGACGGCCGCAAGCCGACATCGCTGACGTGGAAGCTGGCCGAAAAGCTGGTCTATTCCAAAGTGCAAGAGGCTTTCGGCGGCAGGGTGAGGATCTTTGTTTCCGGCGGCGCGCCGCTGGGCATTGATACCGCGCAATGGTTCGCCTCAGTGGGGATCGCCCTTTGGGAGGGCTACGGCCTGACCGAAACCTCGCCGGTGATCTCATTGAATACGCCTGCCCATCACCGCATGGGATCGGCGGGCTATCCGCTGCCCAACGTGGAACTGAAGTTGGCCGAGGACGGAGAATTGCTGGTTCGCGGACCGTCAGTATTTGTGGGCTACTGGCAAAAGCCGGAGGCGAACGCGGAGTGCTTTGACGCCCAGGGATGGTTCCGCACCGGCGACATCGGCCACTTCGACTCGGACGGATTTCTTTTCATCACCGATCGCAAGAAGGAACTGCTGAAGACTTCCGGCGGCAAGCTGGTGGCTCCGCAGCCAATTGAGAACAAGCTCAAGAACAACGCACTGGTTGCGCACGCTGCGCTGGTGGGTGACAAGCACAAGTTCATTTCCGCGCTGATTTCACCCAACTTTGCAGCGTTGGAGGATTGGGCCCGGCATCATGGTGTCGATGCGAAATCCCGGGCTGAATTGGTGGCCGACAGCCGCGTCGTGGCGCTCTATGGCGAGATCGTCCGCGAGGTCAACGGCGGCCTTGCCAACTTTGAGACTCTCAAGCGATTCCGCGTGGTGCCTGCGGAGTGGACGCTTGAGACCGGCGAATTGACACCATCGATGAAGTTGAAGCGCAGGGTGATTACGGCTCAAAACGCGGCGGTGATTGCGGAGCTTTATGCGGACGAAGCAACCTCACGAGGCGAATAGGGGTCAGCAGTTTGCCGCCAATGCGCGCTCGCTCGGTCCAGATTCGCTGCAGGCCGCGGAAAAACGGGGCGCCCCATGCCCCTGCTCCAAGAATGCTGCCAAAGACGATCACGGCGTCGATGCTGAGTCGTCCGGCGTGCGACCAGTAGGCGTCCGCGTCGAGGTTCAGCCAGAGCGAGAACTCATCCAGCGTGAGTGCGGCGCCGACGCCGTAACTGACTGACATCAAGCGGCTGAAGAAGATGGAGAGCGGCGAATGCGACCTGCCCAGGTCAAGGAGCCAGCCATATCCGACCAGCAACAGGATGAGGATTCCCCAAACCAGGTGATGGATGTGGTGGCCGCGCACGGTGACCCATCCGAACGGTCCCTTGTTGTGGGTGATCATGCTGACCAGGATTCGGACGCCGACAAATGTGACCAGGAACGAGACTGAGGCGATAAACATCCGCTGGCGGGGGCGGTCGGGGATGCTGGCGCGGATGAGAAACCCCAGCCGGGTCAAGTGCAGGAGGATGAGAAAAAGGACGATGACCAGGCTGGCAAATGCCAGCAACAGCAGGGCTCCGGTTCCGGGCATACCTTATTGAACCACTGCAAGGCGGCATTTCCCAAAAGGAAAGCCTGACATCCACTCGCGGGGAGCGTGAGCGTGGTCACGATTTTCCTTTACAGCGTCGGGTTACACTGGTTAAGGCGTCTAGTGCGGGCAACCGATCCCGTTGAGACGTCGATACCCTGGAGTTGCTCCGGGCTCGGCCGGCACTCCGGGGACTTGAGTGGACAGAGCGAAAAGGATCAGGAGACTTAACGATGCGAGTTGCTTTATTGACCGGCGGCGGCGATTGCCCCGGGCTGAATGCGGTTATCTATGCTGCGGTGAAAAAGGGCATCAATCACTATGGAGATGAGTTCATCGGCTTTTTGAACGGCTGGCGCGGCGTGCTTGACAACAATTGGATTCCGCTGACGCTGGAGAGCACGGATGGCATCCAGTTGAAGGGTGGCACCATCCTCCACTCGTCGCGGACCAACGTCAAAAAGATCCCCGGCGGCATCGACAAGGTCCAGGAAGTTCTGAAAGCTAACAAGATTGATGCGCTGATCGCATTGGGGGGAGACGACACGCAGTCGGTGACCCTGTTCCTGAGCGAGCACGGCGTACCCAGCGTGGGCGTTCCCAAAACCATCGATAACGATATCAACGGCACCGACACCACGTTTGGGTTTGACACGGCGGTCTCGATTGCCACCGAGGCCATTGACCGCATCCACACCACTGCCGACTCGCACAATCGCGTGGTGGTGGTTGAGGTGATGGGCCGGGATGCGGGCTGGATCGCCTATGCCTCTGGCGTGGCCGGCGGGGCGCACGTGATTCTTGTCCCCGAGCAGGAAATCGATATCGACCATGTCTGCGCGCTGCTGAAGTACAACTACGACCATGGCAAGCACTACGGCGTGGTTGTGGTGGCTGAGGGTTGCCATCTTCCCGAGGTGGGACAGGTGATTGATGAAGGAGCGAAGCTGGACTCCTTCGGTCATGCACGCCTGTCGGGCATTGGTGAGGCGCTGGCGGAGTTGATTGAGAAGAAGACAGGCTACGAGACCCGATCAGTGAACCTGGGTCATACCCAGCGCGGCGGCGTTCCCACGGCCTACGACCGTACGCTGGGGCAGCGCTACGGTCTCCATGCCATCGACATGGTGCACGACCAGAAGTGGGGTCGGATCGCCGTTCTGCACGGCACCGACATCACCGACATCACCATCAAGGAAGCCATCGCCACCAACCGTCGTTTGGACAAACGTTTCTTCGACGTGATCACGGATCTGGAAGCCAAAGTCTAAGCCGCAACCGCAGTCAGATCTGCAAAAAAGCCATCCTCATTGCGAGGGTGGCTTTTTGCCTGGCGCTCATGCACGGTCCATGGATAGTTTTAAGATCAGTGACTTATGTCGAATACTTCAAGCGGCTGTTGAATCACTGGACTCGGTCTGGCCCAACGCTTCGCGGTAGCGGCCCAGTTCCTTGACCATGGCGCAGTGGGGGCCGAGGGCTTGAAGCAGGCGGGTGCCTTCGTCAGACGAGTGAATCTGGCAATCCACGTAGAAGATGTACTCCCAGGGCTTGCCGTGGACGGGGCGCGACTCGATTTTGGTGAGGTTGGTGCCGATTGTGGACAGCTCAGATAGCGCGGAGACGAGCGATCCGGGCCGGTTTTCTACGGAGAAGGCGACGCTGATTTTGTTGGCTTCAGGATCGGGGACCACATCGGCGGTGCGGCGGACGAGGAAAAAGCGGGTAAAGTTCTCAGGATTGTCTTCGATGTCGGCCTGAAGAATTTGAGCACCGTAGTGGCGGGCCGCAGCCGTGCTGGCGATTGCGGCGGCATGGCGGTCGCGCAGTTCGACAAGCTGTTTTACGCTTCCTGCGGTGTCGTAGAAGGCGAAAGCCTCCATCCTTGGGTGTTGGGCGAGAAACCGCCTGCACTGCGCCAGGGCTACCGGGTGGGAGAAGACGCGATCGATCTGCCCCTTTGAGGTGCCGGAGATGGCGATGAGGTTGTGGCGGATGCGCAGGAGCGTCTCCTTTTCAACCTTCACATCGTGAGAGAGCAGCAGGTCGAAGTGCTCCGAGACTGACCCGGCCAAGCTGTTTTCAATGGGAATGGCTGCGGCTTCTACGGCTCCGTTGACCAGGGCGGAAAAGGCGTCGGCGGAGAGGGAAAAGGGAACGATGACCGCGTCGGCAACCAGCTTCATGGCGGCTTCATGGCTGAACGAGCCGGGTTCTCCCTGAATGGCAATCTTCATTCCGGTGCCTGCTTCTCCTGTCGGTGCTGCTGGGGGGGAGGCCATGGGGCCGGCCTGAATGGAGTGCTTTCTGGCACCATACCACAGCTGAATCGGGGTTTCGTCAGTGAATCCGCTGGAAGGCATCAAATTCAACTCCGCAGCCAATGGTCGGCTGCCACAAAGGCAAGAAAGACAGTAGCGATCACGCCATTCATGGTGAAAAAGGCGGCGTTCAGGCGGCGGAGATCGCCTGGGGAAACCAGTGAGTGCTCATAAGCCAGCAGCAGACCAACGATCGCAATTCCAGCCCAGCCAAGCGCAAGAAAATGGAAGAGCAATCCAAAACATACCAGCAGGCAAAGCATGGCCAGATGCATGATGCGGGCGGCCCAGAAAGCGGCTGGGATGCCGATAGATTGAGGCAGGCTGTGGAGGCCGGCACGGCGGTCGTGTTCAAAGTCCTGGCAGGCGTAGAGTACGTCGAAGCCGCCGGTCCAGAGAGTGACCGCGGCGGTGAGCACCAGGATGCGCGGATCAAGGGAGCCGCGTACGGCAATCCAGGCGGCAGCGGGGGCCAGCCCAAGAGCGAAGCCCAGTACCAGGTGCGACCACCGCGTGAAGCGCTTCATGTAGCTGTAGCCGAGCAGCACCAGGAGTGCAACCGGCGAGAGATAAAGAGTGAGCCGGTTGAGCTGCGATGCGGCCAGAACAAAGATGAGCGCGGCCAGCAGGGTGAAGCCCAGGACAAACTTTGCGGTGAGCAGGCCTGCGGGGATGGCTCGGGTGCTGGTGCGGGGGTTGGCCGCGTCAATATCGGCATCTGCCCAGCGGTTAAAGGCCATGGCGCAGGATCGGGCGGCAACCATGGCGACCAGAATCCAGGCCACTGTTCGCCAGGCGGGCAAGCCGCCGGCGGCAAGGATGGCAGCTGTAAGGGCAAAGGGGAGAGCAAAGATGGAATGCTCCCACTTGATCATCTCGAGCGTGGTTCGCGTCTTGGCCCACAAGCCTTGCATGTTGATTTCAGTTTACTTGAGCGGCATGGCGCGGAGCCCGTGAGACGGTGGCAAGCGGAAGCCGCAGAAGCGGGAAATCAGGCACCGGCTTCGGCTTCCTCGACGGTTGAAGTCATGGGGATAACCGTATCCACCTTGGTGAGCTTGAACAGCTCGAAGACGCGGGAATTCACGCCGGAGACAATGAGCTTCGTACCTTTCGACTTGCAGCGGACATGGTGATTGACGATCATGCCCATACCCGTCGAATCCATGTAGGGGACTTCGGTCAGATCGATGATAGTGACGGGTGGCGGGTCGGCGCTGCGCAACTGCGATTGCAGATCGAATAGGTTGCGGAGCGTGAGGGGTCCGATGAGTCGGTAGATGAGGGTTCCTGGGGTCTTGCCTTCGATACGTTCAATCGTAAGCGGTGCGTCGAGTGCCATAGTGGGATAAGTGTAAGGAAGAAAACGCTGTTTGTTGTTACAGTCCTGTAAATGTCGACGTGCATCAACCGACTGTACCCAAACGACGATCGACGTTACAGGCTTGGACAAAGAAAACGGCCACGGAGTTTTGGTGCGCACCGTGGCCGCAACTGTTTCCGTTCAAGTCCCGCAAGATTATTGAACCGCGGCTTGCTTCTGAGACTCTGAAGGCTGATCGGCAACCACGAGGTTGTTTTTCACCCCAAAGACGCCGGGGACGCCATTGGCACGAATGTTCGCAGCGTCCTTGTCGGCCTGTGAGTCAACAACGCCGTCAAGCTGGACGTGCCCGTTGACCACAGTGATGCGAATGGTCTTTCCGGGATCAATCGCATACCTGTTCAAAGACGGAAATCCGTAGATTGCGCGGTACTCGGCGAGACGGATGCGATCGTCCATTGGCGAAGCGGGATCGACCTGGATCTCGTCGACAACGTCTTTAACCCCGGGATAGGTGCCGACCAGGGCCAGTGCAGAATCTCGAGCCGGATACCCAATTGCATGGCCGCCCAGGGTGACGACACCGTTCTGGACGCCAATGCTGATGGCGTCGAAGACATTCCAATAGCCAACGCGGTCATACTCGAGCTTCTCACCGAGCTTGGCTTTCAGTTCGTTGTCGGGGACGCTGGGCCCGGCGACTTCGATGTTGTTGCGAACCGCGTCGACGCCCTTGGTCTTGTGGGCACGCTTGTCGGCATCGGCCTTGTATTCGTACAAGTCGACGGAGCCGGAAAGCGTTGCAATGCCGTTGTGAACTTCGACTTTCACTTCCTTGAACTGCGGCTTGTTCAGTTTGGACTGGACATCAGACGCAGTGCCGGAATCGCCTGCATGGGTGTCAGAGTTCAGGGGCTGGGCGAATGCCACGGAGGATTGTGGAAGGCTCAGAAGGAAAGCGGCCGCGGTGGCCGCCAGTACCGCAGTTTTGATGGTGCGCATTTTCGTATTCATTTGAAAAACCTCCACGACGATAAGGAAACTTTGTTGGTACAGCGCCTGCGGGAGAAAACCAACAAGGAAACATACCCATTGGCGGCTGCCGTTCGTAATAGACACTGAACCGGCAGAAAGGTTACGGGGTCTTCGAGGCAGCCTGAAAGGCAATGGTTGCTTACGAGTTGGGATGGGAAGGGTCGAAGCACGGGCTCATGCGTCCGGATCAGTGCTCAGGACACGGGAGGGGCAACTCGTGCCCGGAAGTCTGCATCTGATTGAGGTTGGGATACTTCCCACAAAGCCCGCATTGCACCGGCAAGCCTGATTGCAGCGCCGATTTGAACGGCGCGTTCCCAGGAGCTCAAGTGGATTTACAGACTCGCGTATGTGAGGGTGAAGGCCTCCACGCGTCTCAGGGGTGGGCAGCGGTGATATCGCGTTCACACTCAGTGCATTTCTACGAGCAGGACGCTGAATTCCTGGACAGCGTCAGTGAGCATGTGGGCGGGGCGCTTGGCGCCGGCGGGGCATGCATCCTGATCGCAACGAGCGTCCACCGGCAAGGAATTGCCGACCGGCTGACTGCATGGGGCATGGACCTCAGGGCCATGGACAACAATAACCGGTGCTTGCCAATGCGATCGACGCATCGAAAGACGGCGGGAAGCTTTGGCTGCGTGCCAAGCCGTCGAAAAACTGGATGAACGGGATGGAGGCGGGTCTTCGAGTTACCCTGGCGGACAATGGAAGCAGGATGACGCCGGAGGTGCAGTGGCGGATTTTTGTGCCGTTCTTTACAACCAAGCCGGATGTAGAGACGGGCATCGGCATATGGGTGACAAAGTGCTTGATCGAGCAGCAGGGCGGATGCCTGCGATTCCGCAGTCGGGATGGGAAGAATAGTGGGACGGTCATGAGCTTCTTTGTTCCGCGCGGACCGTGTGTGCCGGGCGCGGCCCCAAGTTTCAGCGTCTGATCGAATAGATATGTTGAAGATCGTGGTCGTTGTCCAGGTCACTGAGGCAAGCATCGCACTAGTCCAACTGACAATTCAAAAGGGTGCAACGCGCCGTTCTAGCGGAAGCGCCTTGTAGCCTTGATCACCATGGAGAAGACACCGGACTCGTCGCGCGCCACAAGGAGGGAGACGTGCCGGTTGATGGCCACTTCTGCCTGAATCAACTGCTGGCTGGTGGTGTTTACGTTAGTGGCGTAGGTGAGGGTGAGGTTGCGGCCAAGCTGTTCTTCCACGATGATGCGCGAGGTGGAGTTGCCGAGCGCGCCTAGGTAATTAGGATCAAGCTTGACGGACCCCGCGCCGAAGAGTTTTTGCACGCGGCTGCTGACGGTCGCATTGAGCGCACCGCCGAGCAAGGCGTCGGTGGTGGGATTGGCGAGAGATTGCTCCTGCTGCTGGGTGTAGAGACGCTGCTGATTTCCGGTTCTACCGAGGGCGAGCAAGGCTACAACATCTGCCTCAGGAAGCGGCGGATCGCTGCGGTAGGTGACAGCTAGTTTTTCTGGAGTTCCGTGCAGGCCGAGAGTGATGTCGTAATCTTCGACGCGGGCGGTTGCATTGAGGTCGATGGAAGGCTCGATGCGGACAGGGTTGGTGAAGAAGATGTCGCCACGCTGCAGTTCGTATCGTGTTCCTGCAATGGTCGCAGTCCCCTCAGTGATGGAGACGCGTCCCAACAGCGACGGTGAGGCGACGGTGCCGCGCAGGCGCAGGTCGACGTCTCCGGCGAGCTTGGCGTAGGCGTTCTGAAAGTTCAACTGCGGAGAGGAGCCGATGCGGACGTCGAGCCGGATGTGGTTGGACGGCGCATCAGGGGGTGCAATGGTCTGGACTGCATTGGCCTGCGCAGTCAGGGCCGCAACGTCCAGGTCAGGGCTGACGGAGAAGCGAGTGATGAGAACATCTCCGCTGAGCAGCAGGTTGCTCTGCGATCCCTGAAGATGCAGTGTTGTGTCTGCGAGGGAACTGACGCCAGGGGGATAGCGAATGCGGATTCCCTTGCCGGTGACGGAAAGGTCGGCATAGATGCCGTGCTGGTAGGCGAGCGATCCGGTGACGGTCAGCAAGCCGCCTCCGCTCATGGCCGTGAGCGATTTGACCTCCAGGCGGTTCTGGTTGAATTCGAGCGTGCCGCGCAACTGGCTCAGGCCGTTGGGAATGTCTTCGAGAGAGAGCGATCCGTTTTCGAAGTTGATCCGGCCCTGCAGACCGGGATTTTTCAACGGACCATGAGCCTCAACGGTGAAGGTGGTGGTGCCGTTGGCGGTGAGGTCGGGGTCAAGGGTTTCAGCGAGCTTCATGTTGATGGAGCCGTCGGCGGCAAGATCGAGTTGTTTTTGATCCTTGAGCGAAAGGCTGACCTGGGCGCGCAGATCGGTCTGATCGCCGGTGACGTGCAGCGGGTCGAGAGTGATGCGCGCGTTGGCAAGAGTGGCATGAACACCGCCCGGGCTGGCGAGGTGGACTCCGCCAACGGTGAGCGCCACCTGGTCGATGCGGGCATCGCCTCGCATCTGGTCAGGATGCGCCAGCGGCCCATCGACTGTAATTGTCCCAGCCAGTGCCGATTCGCCGGTGAGGACCTGGACCTGGGCCATTCGCAACAGTGGGCCGATGTCGAAATGCGTGAAGTCCAGCCTCGCCTGAGTTTGATTTCCTGTACTGAGCGCGGTCTGCCCGTGCAGCTTGAGTTCGGCACCCTCAAGGCTGGTGGTGGCGTCATAGGTGATCGATCGATCCGCGGCGCGAGCGGTGAGCTCCAGACCGCCGAGAGGCTCAGATGCCAATGTCAGCGAGTTGAGCGTGGCGTGAGCCTCAACGCGCGGGTCATCAAGCGTGCCTGAGCCAACCGCGGAGAAAGCCAGCTTTCCGGTGACGTCGAACCCCTGGCGCTGGACCGCGTCAATCTTTGCCACGTCGATGCCGTTGCCCTTGGCGTCAACCTGGAAGCGGCGGGCCTTAATATCATAGCTGCCGGTGGCGGAAAGGCTACCTGCGGGTGCCCCCACATTCAATGATGCGATTCTGATCAGGTCGTTGGTGATGGTGCCTTGCGCCCGCAGGTGCGTGACAGGTTCTCCATAGACGCTGCCGCCGCTCAAGTCGACCGAACCCGATCCCCCGAGGGCATGTACGGGCCCGTCCGCCTGAAGTTGAGCATCGACTGTGCCTCCTGCGACCGGCAGATTCCGGCCGGTGAGGGCTTGCACGTCATCGACGTTCACGGTTTTTGCCTGGAGCCGCGCATGCAGAACGGAGTTGGCGTCGAAGGAGGACATTGCAGGCTTGGCCGGTGCGGCATCGAGGGTCCCAGTGAGGTTGATCTCAGACTTGCCTCGGCGCAGGAGGCCGCGAGCGATGTCGATGTGCGCGGCCGAATAGCTGCCTGTGGCATCGATGGAATCAAACTGAACCAGCCGCGTCGCAGGGGGCTGGGTCGGGTTGTCCGCGATGACTGGAAGCTCGAGGGCGAGTTGCGTTGCATTCGCTGTTCCTGAGAGATGGGGATCAATGAGGGAGCCGGTCCAGGTTCCGTGAAATTCTGCCTGACCGGCCAGGACACCGGGCAAAGCTGCCGTTCCTGCCCGATTCGATGTCGGCTTGGACTTCTCAGCGCGCGATTTGCCGCGCGTGATGCCACCGTTCAGGCCCAGGTCGCGGAGCACGGTGTCAAACTCGTCGAGGTTCTGGGAGCGGAAATCTACGTTGAGGGCGGATGGAATATTGAGCGGAAAGGCACCCAGATGTCCATGAGCGTCAAGCTCGCTGGCGGGCGTGTGCACCTCAAATCTGCGCAAATCGACGCCACCGTCGCGCTGGGTATAGGTTGCATCAATCGCGCCTGTTGCGGGGACTTCATTCGGCGGAACTGAACCTGAAGGTGTGAGAGAAAAGGTTGCGCCGACGATCAGAGTCGGGGTGTCGCCGTTGGACCATTTGGCCGTAGCAGGGCCGTTGACGCGAGTATCGATTCCAAGACGTTGAAATGGTCCCTGGCCCACAATATCGAGAAGGCTGTCGAGCGACACGTCTTTGAATTGCGCGGTGACATCGCCGTTGAAAGGTACAACGTCAGGCGGAGGGCGATAGGGGACCCCTGGAATCGGAGTGGGGCGCGTGAGCTGGCGCTTATAGCCGGATGCTTGAATGACAGCAGCTCCTGGGGGTTCAGGCAGCCAGGGTGTCAACGAGACCTGTCCCTCCAATTGCCCCCCCTGGCGGAGATGGGCGACGATTGAAGTCACCAGGAAGTGCTTTGCGTCGGCGTGGAGATGCGCATCGAGCCTGACCCCGGTTGCGTAAACGCCGGTTCCGATGTAAGCGCCATCGTCGACATGGACGCTGCCATCGGCGCGAAACTCCCCACCTTGCCCGGCTCCATTCAGATCGACTTGGGCAACGCCTGCAGGAGTAAATGGAAACCCGAAGATGGGATCAAGCAGGCGCAAATCCATATCACCCACGGCCTTTGCTTGCCAACGGGGATGGTTAAAGTCTTCAAGTGTGCCGGAGATCTCAATGATCCGGTTCTTCGCAGGCTTGAATCGGAACAGGCGGAGGAACGAGGTGTCAGAATCGGGAGCTTTTGACGTGATGCGCAAAAAACGAAGGTTGGCCGCATTGCGCGCGAGGTCAAGCGAGGCCTGAATGGATCCGGTCATCGGCTTGTCCTTGCCGCGCGACAGATTCAGGTCAGCAGCGCCGGCTTCGACGCGATAGGCCTCAGGATGCCCGGCGGCGGCGGGAATGTAAGAGCTGACGAGGGAGGCATCGTTGGCTTCGAAGTCGATGGGAACAAATCGGTGCTGGGAGTCGAAGACGGCTGCGCGGTCTTCGTAGTGGAGCACTCCTTGCTGGACCGAAACGTGGCCTGCCTGCATATCGAAAAGTGTGTCGACTGCTGATTTGCCGGGCTTCTGCCGCACCAGGGGATGAGGTTGGTTGGTCATCCCGTCGTCGAAGACGATGAAATGGAATGCGGGACGGACAACGGTAACGTCTCGCAAGTGAACGCGCGGGCTCAAAAGTCCAAGAATGCTCACGTGGACACGCAGGGATTCCACCTGGGCATAAGGCGCTTCTTCAGGGGCCTCAAGACCGTGAATGACCAAGCCGCCGGCCTCGGCTTGAAGATCGAGCAATCGCCAGTGGAAGGTTGCGATTTCAGCTCGACCCCCGGTTGATTCTTCAATCAGGGCGATGAGTCTTTTGCGGACAAGCGCTTCGGCCTGGGATGAACTGGCCCAGAAGTAAATGCCGACCACGGCGATGATGGCGAGAATTGCAGCACCGGCCAGGGTGAGAGGGAGATGACGCAAGAAGAAGCGGCGCAATCGGCTCCGCCGGGGAGTCGAAGCCGGTTGGTCGGGTTGGGGAAGCGAAATCTCAGGCTCTGTCATTCGCTTCCTTTGGCACCTGCAGGATTTCCCGTTGAATCGCCGGACTCGGATTCCACGCCGGTTTGTGAACTGGCCTGGACACCAACTTGAGATGCGGGAGCTTCGAGCGTGGGATCGAGCACCTCAATCTCACCCTGCTTGCGCAGGCTCTCTAGCCATCCGTCAAAGAGGACGTTGACCTTTTGCTGGAGGAGAATCTCCTGAATACGCGGTGCCACTTTGTCGAGCGGTGGAATCGCCTCGCCCTTGGCGTACTGGGGCAGCAGAGTGTCGTGGTAATACGCGGCGATTTCCTGCGGGGAGATTTGAATCCCCTGGCGGAAGCGTTCTTCAATAAAGCGCAGGATTTCAAGACGGAAGCGAACGTAGGATTCGACTCGTTCAAGCGTCAGGCCATGAGCCGCAAGGAAGGCATTCCATCCAGCGTCTTCAATGCAGTTCTGGCGCACGCAAGCAGGGAGTTCTCTGCGGAGTTCCATGAGACGGGCATCGACTTCCGCCTTGGAGGGCTCGGTGGATTGCAGATCCTCTTCGCGAATCTGCTGCTGAATGAGAGTGCGGCCAATCAATTGCTGAAGGGCACGCTCACGGGAAAGAACAGGCTGGCCACCCGTGGCAGGATCAAGAACCGAGAGCCGGAATTCTTCGTCGATATCGCTGGCCAGGATGGCGTGGTTGTTGACGACTGCCACCACACGGTCAAGCACGGCGGGTGTTGTGGGTTCAAGTGTTTGCGCGAATGCAATGATTGGTCCTGCCAAAGCAAGTCCCGCGGCAATGCAGGCGAGGAAACGACCATTCCAGAATGGACGTTGAAGCGCGCTGCGTCGAATTGAAGGGCGGTCGGTCATCAGAATGTTTGTCCCAGGCTGAAAAAGAAGTTGAAGTGACTTGCCTCGCCAACTGTCGGCTGAGACCCTGGCTGCGAAAGCGAATAGTTAAACGGCACGGGATAGATGGGTGTATTCAGGTTATAGCTGAAATCCAGGCGGATGGGTCCCGCGGGCGTGTGGTACCTCAAGCCCACTCCAATTGCGTGCGAGAAGTAGTTGAAGCTGCAGGCGCCTTGCCAGCCTGTCGAGGTCACTGGGCCGGGGGGCTGATTGGGCCCATTGGGCAGAGTTGTATTCAAACAGGCGCTACGATTTGGCTGGCGTACACGCAGGGCGCTGGCCCATGCATCGGAGGCGTTGGTAAAGATGTTGCCCATGTCGTGGAAGAGCACAAAGCTCAGGGTGTCGCCGAGCCAGGGAAGTGTCGGAGGGGGCAGGCGCAATTCGGTACTGTTGATCAGGGCCCCGGCGCCGCCAATGGGGAATCCGGTGGCTGGATCGCGGGGCCCAGCGGCATTGATGGAGAAGCCACGCATCGACGTTGCCCCTCCAGCGTACAGACGCTCAGGAAGCGGAATCAGCTCTTCCTGCGGTTTGCCGAATGCACGTTCCTGGCCGTAGCGGGTATTGCGCGCAAGCACGTAGCGGCCCTTGTTAAAGCTGTAGTAGCTCGAATTGGAAACGTCGAGGCGGTTGAAACCGGCTTGTGCGCCAAATGCCGGGTCTGAGAGGAATTCCTGGAAGCTGGTATAGGTTCCTCGATGCGCATCTAGAGGTGAGTCCCGGGTATCGCGAATCCAGGTAAGTGACGGGCCCGCGACGCGTGTTGCTGTCGACAAAAGGGCGATCTCACCCGGCGCCACCTGCAGACTGTCTGCCTCGACCTTGACGCGACGGAAATTGAATTCGTAGACCAGAGTATTGGCCTTGGAAAAGAACGATCCAGGGGTGAGAAAGCTCTGCGTCCAACGGAGCCCGGCATCCAGCTTTGAAGCCACGTAGGTGGTCACGTCCAGGCTGTTGGCGTAACCGCCGGATAGAGCAAGCCCGAAGTTTCGGTTTCCTTCAAAGTGCGGATCCTGAAAGAGAAGGTTGATTTTCTGTTCAAGCAAGCCATAAGTCGCCTGCAAGGATGCCGATTGCTCGCGACCGAACAGGTTGTTGCGGGTGATGTCCACAAGCACGCGCGGGCTGACTCCGGTTTTTCCGTTCGGGTTGCAGATGGCTCCGCTGGCAATGATACCGCCGCAATTGTATTGCGGTGTGCCGGTCTGGGCCTCAAATCCAAAGCCGTAGGTCAGCGCCCACCGTTTCGCTTCCACCGCCTGGAGCAGGATTGTCTTCTTGGTTTCGCCGCCGTTCGGATTCTGAACCGATGTGTCAACCTCATTGAAGAGGGCGAATTCGTAGAGGTTCCGCTGGGTGTCCATCAAGGCAGTCTCATTGAGCGGGTCGCCGGGGTGAAGCTGAATGGCCCGGGCAACGGTCTCGGGATGCGTGTAGTGCAGCCCGGTGAGCAGCACGTTGCGCACAAATACCTGCTGGCCTTCATTGATGCGGAAGACAACATCGAGCTTGTCGGGATCGGCGGTTTCCACTTTCTCCGAAACGTCAACTGCAACTTTACGAAAACCTCGACTCAGGTAGTCGGTGAGCAGCGCGTCCCGATCCATGGCCAGGTTTTGCGGTGAAAGAAGTTGGCCGGGCGTTGTGTTCAGCAGCTGAGAAAGCCGTTTCGTATTCACTGCCTCAGTGCCTTCAATTTCGACGGTTCCTACGCGCTGCTGCCGGCCTTCGTCGATGCGATACACCAGGGAGAGCGGGGCGGTCTTGTTTTTGCCTGCAGGAGCGGCTGCCTCAGGCAAGGGCGCGCCAGGGTCCGCTGTGACGGTCTCCGGTGTGCTGGTTTCGGGAATCACCTTGACTTTGGAAAAACCGTTGTTCTGGTAGACAGCCTGCAAAGCGTTGACGTCGGCAGCGACCAGAGCCTGGCTGTAAGTGCCATGGCGGTCAATAGGGTCGGCGGCGTGGGCGCTCAAAAGCTGCTTGAGAGTGGCCGAATCGAAGTAGTGGTTGCCGGTGACGGATACTTTATCGAGGCGGCGGCGCGATCCCAATTGCACCTTGTAAAGGATGGCGAGCTTCTCTGCGCTCGTGGATTGAAAGACGTGATCCACCTTGATGTCGAAGAATCCCTGGCGCTGATAATAATCGCGCAGCCGACGATTGCCTTCGTTCAACAGATCGTCGTCAACGGTGCCTTCCTCGTAAATCGGAATCACGCGCTTGATGTGCCAAGGACTGATACTGGCGCCTTCGACCACGACCTTCACGAGCGGTCCCCGGTTTGCCGTAAAGCGAAAACTGGTTTTTCTTGAAGCGGGATCGTAGTTCTCGGAATCGAGCTTGATCTCAGCTTCGAGACGCTCCTGTCCGCGATAGAACTTCAAGACGCCGGACAGAGCTCGATTGACGGTGTCGTGATCGACATGCGCGCTGATCTTCAAATGAGCGTGACGTCGGAATTCGTCGGCGGTCATTCCAGAGTCGCCGGACAGCTGAATGGTTCCGATGCGGGCTTGGGGGCCTGAATCCACCTGGAATGCAATGTCGATCAATTGTTCCTGGGGATGAGGCATGAGAGTCTGATGGATGGCCGGCTCATGGAAGCCATTGTCGGTCAGCGCCTGGCGCATTTGCTCCACAGCCCGGGTGAGCTTCGACGTGCTGAACCGCGCGCCGGGCTCAAGCTGGCTGGCGCGTTGAAGCTGAGTGTTGAGAGTGGCGCCCTTGAGACCATCAACGGAAACAGTTCCGATGAAAGTACGCGGCGTTCCGCGGAAGACAAGGGCCACGCCGTCTTGAAACGAAGAACCCTCCACCTGGATGGTTTCAAACAGGCCGGTGGCGTAGAGCTGGCGCAGGCTTTGGCGCAGGTTTTCAGGGTTGAGCGGTTTTCCCTCAGCCTGTGCCAGTTGACTGGGCAGTGGATCAAGGCGAACGGCATCAACCCCTTCGAAAGAGAGTTTGCGCACGGGCAAGCCAGCCCAACGGGAGATGGGATCGGGGAGAGTATCGAGCGGTGCCTGGCTTGACGTGGTGAGTGCTGCCTCAGCCGCAATTGCCGTATCGAGGAGTGCAGGCGCGGCGGACTTCGCAGACCGGCGGGCAACGGGTCCCAACTCGCCCGGTGCCGTGACCTGGCTCCAGGCCCGGAAGCTGCCACAAATCCCAAAGACAAGGACGCATGCCAGCGAAATCTGACGGGGGATCGGCGTCGGCTTTGTCCTGAAGATCATCTCTCTCCCCAAGAATGCGGAAAACGGGTCCCGCGGCGTGCGAGTTCCGCATCTAACCAATTGCTGCAAGATGGATGCAGGACAATTTTGAAGCTGTTGCTTACAGAATCGACGCCATTTCAAACGCTGTAACTTATACTAGCGGGGATTAATGGCCGGTGCAGCAGCCACACTTTGGTTGGTTATTCCCCTCTGCGAAGGACGCCCATGCCCCGTTCAAGATCACAGACACAATTGCCTGATCAATCTTCGCCGCTGTTGGACTCGATGGCGCTCAATCGGTCTCATCAGGCTTCTACTGCAGTTCCTCCCCCTGCGACGCCCGCACCAAACTCGACACTACCCGCGGGTTCTGCTTTACCCAATGACGTGGAAGCCGACGTGCTGACGCGTGCCCAGGCCGGCGACCATCAAGCGTTTGCCCAACTTTATTCACTGCACAAGCGGCGCATCTACTCACTATGCCTGCGCATGGTAGACAACATTGCGGAAGCGGAAGACCTGACCCAGGAAGCATTTCTTCAGCTTCATCGCAAGATCGCCACGTTCCGCGGCGATTCGGCGTTTTCAACCTGGCTGCACCGGCTGGCCATCAATGTTGTTTTGATGCGGCTGCGGAAGAAGGGCCTTCAGGTGATTTCGCTGGATGAAGCCATGGAGCCCTCTCCCGATGATCGCCCTGGACGAAGTTTCGGCTCCCGTGACCTGGCCCAGGCGGGAGCGATTGACCGCCTGGCGCTGGAGCGGGCGATCGACGATTTGCCGGCTGGCTACAGATTGATCTTTGTTTTGCACGATATTGAAGGGTACGAACACAACGAGATTGCCCTAATGTTGGAGTGTTCGGTGGGCAACAGCAAGTCTCAGCTCCACAAGGCGCGGCTCAAGCTCCGCGAAGCTTTGCAAAATCATGCGAGGCAGGAGGCTCGGCGATGACGAAAGACGCCAACCAGGCGATGACGAATGACTCCAACAATTTGATACTGACCTGTGCAGAATTCCAGGCTCAATTGCCGGAACTTATCGGTTCCGGCGAGCGAATCACCGATCATCCGCATGTCCAGAATTGCGAGCTATGCCGCGCTTTGCTGGCCGACCTGGAGACGATTGCGGAGGCGGCCCGGCAGCTGTTTCCGACGGTCGAACCGCCGGACAGACTGTGGGAGCAGATCGAATCGGCGATTAAGCAGGAGGCAGGCGAGACCGAAGCGGGGTAGGGCGCTCTGGCGTTCTTCACATTCAAGCGGTTTTGGCCGATACGCCTCTCGAGCGATGCAGGACCGAAGCGGGGGATGGGCTCGAAGTTGCTGGACCGATTGGGCGAGTTGGCTCGGGGTTGACTTGAATCTCAACGGTGGAACCCGACAGAGAGCCAACTCGTATTTTGAATGGCGTACGAGGGCACGCGCTGGACAAGACGCTGATAGGAATCGCCCGAACCTTGAACCAGATTTCTGCAACTTTTCAGGTTCTGCGCTGTCTAATTAAGAAAAGTTGATACGAGGACACTCAATGTCGAACCAACCCCAAAATCAGTTGCCGACAAAAAACGAAGCGGGAAAAAACCAGCCGGGAGTGCGCAGAATCCCGGTTTTACCGGTTAGGGACACCGTTTTATTCCCCCACGCAGTTCTGCCCCTGACGGTTGGCCGCGAAAGCTCCATTCAGCTGATCGAGTCGTTGGGCGAGGAGCGCACCATTGTGGTGACGGCCCAGCTTGATCCCCGTCTGGATTCCCCTAAGCCCGATGATTTGCATGCAGTTGGGACGCTGGCGACGGTGCATAAAGTGGTGCGCATGCCCAACCAGAGCAGGTTCGTATTTACCGAGGGTGTGGAGAGGGTGCGGTTGGTGAGGTATTCCCAGACCGAGCCTTTCATGGTCGCAGAGGTTGAGCCCCTGGAGGAGTCTGCGCCGGCGTCAACCTCGGGGGTCGAGGCGCTGGTACGCAACGTGATCGACCAGTTCCAGCAGATCGTTTCCGAATCGCAGACGCTTTCAGACGAGCTGAGAACGATTGCCGCCAACATTGAGGAGCCGAGCAGGCTGGTGGACTTCGTCGCTTCCTCGCTGCCTTTTTTGACCACCGACGATAAGCAGCAACTGCTTGAAACGCCATGGATTGTGGACCGGCTAGAGCAGGTGAACAAGCACCTTGCCAAGGAGATCGAGGTGCAGCAGCTGCGTAGCAAGATCCAGTCCGAGGTGCAGGACCAGGTGCAGCAGTCTCAGCGGGATTACTACCTGCGCGAGCAGATGAAAGCCATTCAGAAGGAATTGGGCGAGCAGGACGAGAGCCAGCGCGAGACCGATGAGCTGCGGCAGAAGATTGAAGCCGCGGGCATGCCGGAGGATGTGAAGAAGGAGGCTTTAAAGGAGCTGACACGCTTGTCGCGGATGTCTCCGATGGCCGCCGATTACTCGTTGACGCGCAACTACATTGAGTGGCTGGCGCTGCTGCCATGGGCCAAGAGTTCCGGGGCAAAAATCGACATCAACCTTGCCAAACAGATTCTGGATGAGGATCACTACGAGCTGAAGAAAGTGAAGGACAGGATTCTGGACTACCTCAGCGTGCTTGAGCTGAAGCCGGACATGAAGGGGCCGATCCTGTGCTTTGTGGGCGCTCCCGGGGTGGGCAAAACCAGTCTGGGCCGGTCAATCGCGCGTTCGCTGGGAAGGAAGTTTCAGCGCATTTCGCTGGGCGGCATGCACGACGAGGCTGAAATCCGCGGTCATCGCCGGACCTACATTGGCGCCTTGCCGGGGCAGATCATCCAAAGCATTCGCCGGGCTGAAGTGAACGACCCGGTGATCATGCTGGATGAGATCGACAAACTGGGCAGGGATTTCCGCGGTGACCCAGCCTCTGCGCTCCTCGAGACGCTGGACCCGGAGCAGAACAACACGTTCCGCGACAACTATCTGGACGTGCCGTTTGACCTGTCGAAGGTTTTGTTCATTTGCACGGCGAACATGCTGGATACGGTGCCGCCGCCTCTGCTGGACAGGATGGAGCTGATCTTTCTGCAGGGATACAGCGAAGAGGAGAAGGTACACATCGCATTTAACTACCTGATTCCGCGGCAGATCAAGGAAAACGGCATCACGACGGAGCAGATCGAGTTCCCAGAGGACTCGCTGCGCTATCTTGTTCGCCACTACACGCGGGAAGCGGGTGTGCGCAAACTTGAACAGGTTTTGGGAACAGTTTGCCGCAAGCAAGCGCGGCGCGTTGTGGAAGGCAAGAACGAAAAGCTGCTGGTGACACGCGAGGTGCTGAAAGAGTTCCTGGGCGGTATCCAGGTGCGTGTGGAAACAGAAGTTGCGGAGCGCGTCAAGCGGCCGGGGGTGGCCGTCGGGCTGGCATGGACTCCGGCGGGCGGCGACATCCTCTTCATCGAGGCAAACAAGATGAAGGGCA
>CAZTLV010000005.1:0-132535 GCA_964614635.1 uncultured Occallatibacter sp. | reverse complement strand
ATTGTCGTCGACGAAGCGCAGAACCTTTCGCGGGAACTTCTTGAGGAAATCCGTTTGCTCACCAATCTCGAAACATCTTCGGAAAAGCTGGTGCAGATTGTCCTGTCTGGTCAGCCTGAGCTTGAAGAAAAACTTCGCGATCCCTCTGTTCGCCAGCTTCGCCAGCGCATCTCAATGTGGTGCAGGACCTATCCCCTGTCCAGCGACGAGACGCACGCTTACATTGAAGAAAGATTGCGCATCGCCGGCTCCGAACACCTTGTTTTTACCCCGGAATCAGCGCAACTTGTCTACCAATATTCGAAAGGGATTCCCCGGCTCATCAATCTGATTTGTGAGAACTCGCTCATCAGCGCATACGTCGAACAAGTAAAGCCTATCCCGGCCCGCATCGTTGAATCGGTGACGATTGAGTTTGGTCTGGATGAGCAACCATTCGTGATTTCACCGATGGCAATGTCGGCAGTTAAAGAAAATCCATTTCGGACTTCAACGTACAACTCGATCAATCCTATCCCCGATGCTACAGACTCTCTGAAGGACAGTGAATTATGAGCCGAATCTACGAAGCACTGCAAAGAGCCGATCTTGAGCGGAAGGCCGCTCACGAAACCGAAGTTGAGCAGGAAGCTGAGCCGGTCGTTGTTCACAACATCGAGCCGCCGTTGCCACTCCAGGCGCACGTCGCGCTTGAGAGCGTTGCGCAGCACCAGTGGAATCTTTCTATGGATTCCTTTCCAACCCTGGTGGATCGCGGTGCAGGAGTGGAGCAATTTCGTGGGCTCCGTTCGCGCATGTTCCAGCTCCGCTATGAAGCTCCGCTGAAGACGATCCTTGTTTCCAGCGGCTTGCCTGCGGAAGGAAAGACCTTTGTCACGGCGAATTTAGCCATGAGTCTTGCCCGCAACAACGTCAATAACATTCTGGTTATCGACGCCGATCTGCGCCGCCCTACGCTTCATACGCTTCTTGGCGCGCCTGACTCGCCCGGTCTGTCGGAGTATTTGGCAGGAACCGCAGAGTTGAATGACGTTTTGCAGCGCAATCGCGGCCCAAAAACGGTCGACGCTTCAGGCGGACTTAACATTTCAAACCTGATGTTCATTCCAGCAGGAAAGTGCGGTGACAATTCTTCTGAGCTTCTGGCCAACCACCGTATTGAGAAACTGATCTCTACACTTGCGCCCCATTTTGACTGGATTCTGATCGATTCCCCGCCGGTGCTGGCGGTTACGGATGGGGTGGACATTGCCACCGCGGCAGATGGAATTCTGTTGGTGGCGCGCGGCGGCAGTACTCCATTTAATGTCGCGCAGCGCGCCCAGGCTGCGTTCCGCAACTCCAGGATCCTCGGCTTTGTACTCAATGACGTCAAAGACGCTTCGCGCCGAGGATCTTACGCCTACTATTACGGCGGCCCCGAATCCAGCGACAGCGTGAGTCAACGAAAGGGCAAGCGGGGCTAGGCAATGATCAGGCTTTTCAATGTCTACTACCCGACCCGCACACTTGTGCTGCTTCTATGCGAAGCCCTCATCGTGAGCGGTTCGTTTTTGCTTGCCACGATTTATCTAATCAGGCCGGATCCGTATATCACGCTGATGTATGACAACGGCCTTTTGAAGATTGCTGTCATCACCATTGTTACCTTGCTTCTTTCTTACTACTTTGATTTATATGCACCCCAGCACATTTCAGAACGGTGGGAGATCTACTTTCGCCTCCTACTGGTTCTAAGCGTCCTCTGCTTTGTTCTTGCTGGGTTCATTTATCTGCTGCCTGACATTTACATCGGGCCTCATGTCTTCACCGTCGGCATCTCCATCCTCGCTGTTTGTCTCGTCATATGGCGTGGCGCATACGAGTGGATCATTGGTCGTTCAGTTTTCTGCGAACGCGTCTACGTCCTGGGCTCCGGCAATCGCGCGAATACCCTCATTGAAACGCTCCGCTCGCGGCACGACGCGGGCATGGAGGTAGTCAACGGTAAGGTTGAATTGGCTTCCGGTCGAAATCTCGAAAGTTTTGCTGCCGATCTTCGCGCCTTCCGCAAACCCAATACCGAGATCGACAGGGTTGTTGTTGCAATGGAAGACCGCCGCGGAGCCATGCCAGTCCGTGAACTTCTCGACCTCAGGCTGCGCGGCATCGTAATTGAAGATGCAACAGACCTGATGGAGAGACTGTCAGGCAAGTTACCCCTCGAGGGCCTGAACCCCAGCAGCCTCATCTTTACGCACGGTTTCAATGTGAAGGCGTCGCAGCAAATTGTGCGGCGTCTTGTCTCCATTGCGGTCTCCTTTGTAGCATTGGCGATCTGCCTGCCGTTCATTCCTTTCATCATTCTGGCAGTCCGTCTCTCGTCGCCGGGTCCGGTCTTCTTCCGCCAAACTCGAGTTGGATTGCGTGGCAAGCTCTTTACAGTCTTCAAATTCAGGACCATGAGACAGGATGCCGAAGTGAAGGGCGCGGTATGGGCGACCAAGAACGACCCGCGCGTAACGTCGCTCGGCCGATTCATGCGCAAGACACGCATTGACGAGATCCCGCAACTCTGGAACGTCCTTTGCGGACAGATGAGCTTTGTCGGACCGCGGCCGGAGCGCCCCGAGTTTGTACAGTGGCTCAGCAATGCGATTCCCTACTACGACCTGCGGCACCTTATACGGCCGGGTCTAACCGGTTGGGCGCAAGTCCGGTATCAATATGGCGCTAGTCTCGAAGAGACCAAGCAAAAGCTCGAATACGACCTCTACTACGTCAAGCACCTTTCGCTTGGCCTCGATATGTTGATCATGTTCGAAACCATCAAGACAATTGTTCTGCGGAGAGGCGCTCAGTGAAGATCGTCTTCTGGCTGTCGCTGGCCGGCGTGCTCTACACCTACGTGGGCTATCCCCTGGTGATGTGGTTGCGCGCTCGAATCTGGCCGAGGCCCTGGACGGTTGGACCGATTGCGCCTGACGTAAGCATTGTGGTTGCAGTTCACAACGGAATTTTGATGCTCCCGCGACAAATTGAGCACCTTCTGGGCCTCGACTACCCAAAAATCAAAGAGATCATCATCGTCTCAGATGGCTCAAGCGATGGAACGGCGGAGTTGCTTGCGCAACAGAACCACCCACGCATCCGGGCATTCATCCTTGAGGAACATCGAGGAAAAGCTGCAGCCGTCAACCTGGGCGCTGCGCAAGCCACGGCGGAGGTAATTGTCTTCGTGGACATTCGCCCTGAGATTGCTCCCGGGGCAATTCAGCAGCTGGTCAGCAACTTCGCCGATGAGAAAGTTGGTTGCGTGTGCGGCATGCTCACACTGCGCAACGACGGTCATGACGCAGCTTCCGGCGCGGTCGGTGGCTTTTATTGGCGCTATGAGCAATGGCTCAGAACGTGCGAGGCGCTCTGCGACTCGCCAGTTGGAGTGTACGGCGGTTTCTACGCCATTCGTCGTCGCCTTGCCGTGCAGCAGCCGGATGGAATGATCCTCGACGACATGTTTCAGCCGCTTTCAATCATCCGCCAGGGCTATCGTTCTGTAATCGATTCAAATGCCCATGTGTATGACACCTGGCCCAAGAGTGCAGGAGGCGAATTCCATCGCAAGGTACGAACTCTGGCAGGAAACTTTCAGCTTGTCCAGATTGCACCCTGGACTCTGACCCCCCAGAATCGAGTTTTCTTTCAGCTCATCTCCCACAAGATCATGCGCCTTGTGGTCCCTTACTTGTTGATCATTCTGCTCGTCTCTGCCATCGCGCTCTCCATCAATTCTCTTGCCTTCATGGCATTCGCGGCTTTTCAGATTCTTGGATGGCTGATCGCCTTGATCGGGCTGCGCAACCGGATCCCGATCATCCATCGCGTCGCTGCTCCGGCGAGCGCGCTGCTTGTACTCAACGCCGCGGCCGTGGTTGGACTTTACAAATTCCTCTTCACCCGTGGCCCGCTTTGGCAAATCTGGGGCGCGGCGAAACCGGGAGGTACTGGGCAGGTTTGTGAACCATCGATGACCTCGAACGAACCCGCCATCCTTGCCACTGTTTTAGATGTCGGCACGGGTCCGAACCAGGATCCACGCCAACCAGAGAGTGTGAGGCCGTCATGAACGTCCCGAAAGCCTTGGTCGACGTCAAAGCGGAGGTCGGAGCCAACGCAAATGGCATCGGGCAACAGCGGCTGCGCATAAGACCGGCCTTGGGATTTTGAAGCACCGTCAAGCTTTCGAACGATTCACAACCTCTTATTTGGCCCATGTTCTTTTGAAATGGAAACAGGCATGAGTTTGAAGATTGCGATTGTCGGATGTGGCAAGATTGCGGACGCGCACGTCGAAGAGGTCAGGAAGATTCCCTCCGTTCAACTTGTCGCGGTCTGTGACCTTGATCCGATCATGTCCGAGCAGTTGGCGGTGCGTTATTCTGTCCCGCGCTGGTATTGCGATGTCGCGAAAATGCTCGACACCGAAGAACCGGATGTTCTGCACATCACGACTCCACCGCAATCGCACCTTGCGCTTACCAGACAAGCTGTGGCCGCGGGATGTCATGTCTTCCTTGAAAAACCTGTCGCGCTTCACCATCGCGACGCTGAAGCCATTGTGGACGCGGCGGTCATGGCAGGACGTAAGCTTTCGGTCAACTACTGGCCTAATTTTGAAGCCCCCGCGCTTGAACTGCGGCAGCTCTACCAATCGGGTGTACTGGGCAGCCCCGTACATGTCGAGAGTTTTTACGGATACGATCTTGCCGGGGAATATGGGATGGCGCTTAAAAGGGATCCGGATCATTGGGTGCATCGCCTACCCGGCAAACTGTTTCAGAACGTGCTCGATCATGTATTAAACAAGATCGTCCCGTTTCTCGATGACGCCCAACCATTGATAGCGGCTGAAGGTTACCGCGCGGAACCTAGTGGAGGGGAGGTCAACACAGATTCGCTTCTCGATGAATTGCGCGTAGTCATCCGCGGCACGCAGACAAGCGCCTACGCAACATTCAGTTCACATGCGCGACCGGTAGGACACAGCCTGCGCGTCTACGGAACCAGGAACACAGCACACGTTGACTTTACCGCGCGGACTGTCGTCCTTGAACGAAGGCAGACATTCCCGTCCGCGTTGGGTCGTCTATCCCCTCCCTTTCAGGTGGCAAGGGATTACTTGAAGCAAGGATTGAAGAATGTCAGCCGGTTCTCCAATGCGCGTTTCCATTATTTCGATGGGATGCGCACCCTGCTCAGCGAGTTCTACTTAAGCATTGAAAACGACTCCCAACCGCCGATTCCCTATAGCGAAATACTCCGCGTCTCAGCGATGATGGAAGAGATCTTTGAACAAGTCTATCCGGAGGTGCGTGCTTGAAGGTCCTGGTTACCGGAGCTGGTGGCTTTCTCGGCGTCCATGTAGTCGAGCGGCTGCTTGCTCATGGCCAAACGGATATCCGGTGTTTTCTTCGGGACCGTGCAAAGGCCCAACGGCTGATGGCCCTCGCGGAGTCATACCCCGATTCGAATCTCGAGCTCTGTTATGGCAACCTCAGGTCGAAATCCGACTGCGCTCGAGCCACAGCGGACGTCTCAGTGGTGTTTCATTTGGCAGCGGGTTTGAAGGGTGCGCCCGCGGAGTTGTTTGCCGACTCCGTGGTGTGCTCGCGCAACCTGATTGAGGCCCTTGAAGGACGACAGGATATCTCTTTACAAGAGACTCGAGTCGTTCTTGTCAGCTCATTTGGTGTGTACGGCGTGGTGCCCCTGGGGCGTGGCGCACGAGTCGACGAAGAAACTCCGCTTGAAAGCCATCCAGAACAGCGGGATACCTACTCGCATTCCAAGCTCCGGCAAGAACAGCTGCTTTGGGATTTTCAGCGAAAAGATCACTTTGAACTTGTAGTCTTACGCCCTGGAGTGATTTATGGACCTGGCGGCGGGCCATTCTCCAACCGGGTGGGTTTGGAGATTGGACCGCTATTCTTCCATTTAGGCGGCAGCAACCTACTTCCAATGAGCTATGTCGAGAATTGTGCGGAAGCGATCGTTGTGGCCGGAATTCATTCTGATTCTGCCGGACAGGTCTATAACGTCCACGATGATGAATTGCCTACCGCCTCTGAATACCTGCGCGCATACAAGAAACATGTAAAGAACATTCGCTCTATTCGCCTGCATTACTTCGTAACTCAGATGTTGGCCTGGGCGCTCGAGTCCTACCATCGCCGTTCCCAGGGCCAACTCCCGGCCATCATCACTCGCTATAAGGCAGCGGCTGCGTGGGGAGGAAACAGATTCAACAACACAAAGCTACATTCGCTGGGCTGGTGTCAGTTAGTGACCACACGAGATGGCATGGCGGCGACATTCGACTTCGCCCGGGCCCAGAATGCCAAGATTGCTTCATCTGGAGCGAAGGCGGAGACTGGCCGCGACGCCATCGCGCCAGTGATTCCGGCAGCAATTGACACCAATCCGAACATTAGCGAAGATTCACAACAGCAGAAGGAGCCGACGACCATCATGGCTTACCCGCGTGTGCTAGTTGTTTCCGTGCTGGGAGTCGGAGCCATTATCACCGGCTTCTTGTATCACGATCAAATTGCCAGAGTGAAGGCTGCATGGGTCGAACACATCACCCCGCCGGTCCCATACTTTCCGCCAGGAGCCGTTTGGACGCAGGACATTTCTCACGCTCCGGTCGATCCGCAGTCGGCTTCAATGATTTCCTGGCTCGCCGATGCTGGTGGATGGGGCCACGGCAGGATGCAGATCGACTTCGGCCTGCGCGTGTTGCAGGCGTCGCCTTCCACACCGATGGTGCCCTTCCACAAGGGACCAGCGTTCATGGCCGCCGATTCTGACAAGGTCCCATTTTTCCCAATGCCTGTTGGCGGCGGCATTGAAGCGCAGCCGGGTTATCAGTGCGATATTGACCAGGATGACTGTCACCTGCTTGTTGTCGACCGCAGCCACGGCAAGCTCTATGAAGCTTACCAGGCCAATTTTGCTGACAATTCCCTCTCTGCAAACTTCGTTGCCGTCTGGGACTTAAATCGCGTCTACCCCCCGTCAGGGCGTGGAGACCAATGCACCAGCGCCGACGCTGCTGGATTTCCCATTGCCCCGCTTGTCTTCAGCGCCGACGAAATTGCGTTGGGAAGCATCAACCACGCCATTCGTTTTACGCTTCCGAATCCGCGCATTCGAGCCCATGTCTATGTACACCCGGCTACCCATGCGGGCGCTCCGCGTGGACCAATTACGGCCCCTCCGATGGGGGCACGGTTCCGCTTGAAATCGTCCTTTGATATGTCGAAGCTGACGCCTGCCGCGCAGGTCGTTGCGCGTGCCATGCAGAAATACGGCATGTTCCTATCCGACGGTGGCAACATTGCTCTTACCGCCCAGAGCGACGCGGATACAAAGGCAAAATACACCGACATGGACTTCGGTCCTCACGATTTGCAGGACATCAAAGTAACCGACTTCGAAATCGTCAACATGGGAACCCCAATCCGGCTGACTGACGACTGTGTTCTCAATCGCTAGTTCGGTGAGCCGCATGGGACTTTAGCCTTAAGTTGCCGATTTCTATAGAAATCGGTCCTTCTAGGTGGAAGAGGATCAATATGCGGCCGAGTGCAAAACAACCGCTAGTTTCGATCGTTGTTCCGAGCTTTAATGGCGAGGAATTCGTTATGGATGCGTTGGAAAGTTGCTTGGCCCAAACTTACAAGAACATTGAAGTAGTTTGCGTCAATGACTGCAGTTCCGACTTCACTGTCTGGCATGCCGAAGCCATCGGCGGCACAGAAAAAAGGTTACATTTTATTCAGAGAGAAGTGAATGGTGGGATATCCCGAGCGTTCAACACTGAATTTAAAGCCGCGACTGGCCGCCATTTGGCTAGGTTAGCATGTGATGACATTTTTTTCCCCCATGCAATTGAAGTGATAGTGGGTGCCCTTGTGCGGGTAAAGGATGTCGACTTGGTTTACTGCGACATGGACCAGATCGATGAGAATGACCAATTATTATATTCAATCACAAATCCCCCCGCAACTGCCCTTCTCCCGCGCAACAGACTCGAGCTCTGTGTTATGTGGACCAGGGCACTTATGGATTCAGTTGGGTGGTTAGACCCCTCAGCCGAGTTGGCAGAAGACTACGATTTCTGGCTTCGAGCTTCAATGGATTTCAGATTTTTAAAAGTTGAAGTCCCTCCTCAACTTGGATTCCGAATTCACGGCAAACAGGCCTCAATCGCCAAAGGTCGGAAGTTCGATGCCGCCGCGATTCGGGTGCAAGTCTACTACCTTTGGCGATGTGTTAAACGGTCGCCTTTTCGCTTCACGCGTGGATCAAGCTGCTGCGATCTCACGGGCGCTTCGCGATTTTCACTTGCAAACATGACTGGGTACATTCTGGGAGATAGAGAAGCACGACGGGAGATCTGATGAGCATGAGTTCGAAGCGACCGGTCCTGATGTTTGCCTTAGGGTTGGCTCCACAAAAGATTGGTGGAATCGAGAAGTTTCTTCGCTATTTTGTGATCGCTCTGGATTCAGCTGGCTGGGATTCGGTCCTCTGCTTTGACGGACCAATTGCGACAGAGTTCCGGGATTACATTGCTGGTCCTTACGTCGCAATCGAGTCGCTCGACAACCAGGCCAATCTCGGCTTTTCCTGCGCAAGTGAACTCTGGAAGCTGCTCCGCAAACATAAGCCGCAGGTCTTCGTCTATGCGTTCCATAGTGTCTTGCGGTGCTTTCCTTGGCTTGCAAAGACGGCCGGAACTAAGCGAGTCTTCTTCAACGATCACTCATCCAGGCCTCAAGGCCATGTTGCAGCACCTCTGAGTCCCTCCAAAAGAGTAATTGGGCAGATTCTCACTGCACCACTGACTGCAATTGTCAGCGTCTCGGTTTTTACTTCCAGGACCAGCGATGCCATGAAGATAACATCAACCCGCAACATCGTGGTGCCAAATGGTGTTGAAGTCCGCGAAATCGCTCCTGATCGACGCATCGAATTCCGGCGGCGGTATGGAATCTCGGAGGGAGATATTGTAGTCACACAGGTCTGCTGGATGGTCGAGGAAAAAGGCGTGGAGGTTATGCTCCGTGCCGCCGCTATGGTCTTGCGCAAATACCCGAAAGTCCGTTTTGTATTTGTTGGAGATGGACAGGAGCTACCAAAGTACCGAAAACTTGCAATCGACCTGGGCATCGATGGTGCTGTGACATTTACGGGCTTGTTGAATAACCCAACTGACATGGGAGTCTTTGACGCTAGCGACATCTATTGTCAGCCCTCAGTTTGGCAAGAGGCATGCCCTCTCGCTGTACTTGAGGCTATGTCAGTCAAGCTCCCCGTCATTGCCAGCAATACCGGCGGATTGCCAGAGCTCGTCGAAGATGAAGTCACCGGGCTTCTGGTGCCTGTAGGCGGGAGCGCTGAGATTCACACGGCTTTGGAGCGACTCATTAGTGACCCGAGCCTACGACGAAGGATGGGTGAAGCGGGCTGTCAGTCCGTTCTCAGGAAGCATCATATTCAAGAAGTTGCTTCAAAATATGTTGACATTTTTATTGCCAAAAACAATTAAAAGAGCGAAGCCTTTCCCTCCGCTGCGCGAATTGCTCGCGGAACATTCCGGTAAAGATTCGCATAGGCATCTACCATCGTTCGCAGAGTAAAGTGCGTGCGGAACGCTTCTTCAGCGTTCTTCGAGAATTGTCCCCGATCCGCTTCGCTCCTTGCCAGCCTCAGGATCGCTGAGGCAATCTCTCCAGGCATTTCCACCGATACCGTTATTCCGGCTTTAGCGAGCCTGACAACCTCCGCCATTCCGCCTATGTCCGTCACGATTGCCGGCAACCCCAGTGAAAAGGCTTGGAGGAGCGACATAGGCAATCCCTCAGACTTCGAAGACATAATGAAGGCATCAGCTGCGGAGAAGAACGGCGCAACGTCGAGTTGTTGTCCCCAAAACGTGACTTGACCAGTGATACCCAACTCAGCAGCCAAGCCTTCCAGCGACCGACGCATACTTCCATCCCCAACCATCCAAAGTCGCAGATCCGGCATCTTCGACAGCGCGATCCGAAAGCCATTTAGCAGTAGTGGATGGTTCTTGACCGGCTCAAGCCTACCCACATAAATCAGCGTGAATCTGTTTCTCGCCGGACAGCGTTCTTTTGCAACGCGCACGATTGCTGCCGCCCCATTGTAAACTCGCACGATCTTTCGCGAAGGCACGGTGTGAATGCTCCTCAAATTTGCTGCTGTTGCGTCGCAGATGCCAACAATCCAATCGCAAGACGTGGCGGCGATCGCGTACTTCAACTCCGCAATGACTTTCCGCGGCGGGGCCACAAGACTATGCCGCGTTGAAACGATGCTTGGAACCCCCGCCATCCTCGCAGCGATTGCTGCGTATATCGTCGGCGTCGGGTTGTGAAGATGCACAACGTCTGGCATCGAATCTTTGAAAATTCTAAAAAAACTCCGTGAGGAGTCCAGCAAATGTTGACCCACATCAGGTTGGACCGCAAAGCCTTCTCTTTCCAGTTGCTCACCCAGCACGCCAAGAGTCGCAACTGCGTGAATACTAGGGCTGTGTCCCTCATCCCTTTGAAGACGGCACATTTGCGACACCATCATTTCGGCGCCGCCCACCTCCATGCTGTCGACCACATGCGCAATTTTCATAATGGTTGTCTCGGATTCAAAAGCTGCCGCTGATCCATCCTGAGCTTCTAAGTATTCAGCATGGAAACCTCATCAAGCGCATGGGTTAGCGCATCAAGTTAAGGAATCGGACCATGACGTACATGAAAGGCACCATCGCCGCAGTTAATCCGCCCACATACATCAGAACGCGCTTCAACCGCATACGATCGGCGATCATTCCTCGCTGCAGAGCCATCTGATAAACCGCTTCAGCTACGCCGCCCACAATAAAAAGCGTCATGACAAAGGCGCGAGACAGGAACAACCCTGCGACTAAGAAGCCTGTCAGCGATAAAACAGCCAACCTCCCGAGACGGATGATTTCAGTTCTGTCGATGCCCTTGGCCTTCATTGACTCATGTGGATAGAGTCCTTCTTCGGGAACGATCGCCTCGGCTTCACTCACCTGCTCCGACGAGGAGACCGCCAAAGCATCGCTGACCGTCGCAAACAGAAACAAAGTCCAGAAGAACAAACCAAACAGACCAAGTTCTGCGGCACAAACGACGATCGAGTTGTGGGCGGTGAGCCCAGCATCGCCGCTATAGTCCGAAAAATCGCCGAATCCAACTCCAAACACCGGATGAGACTTGACCATCTGCAGCCCAACACCCCAGAGACTCGTGCGGTCTGACCCCGCATTGGCAGAAATTTCACGCCCGCCTGTAAAGTTTAGAGCAGATGCTCCAATAAATAGACCGGCAGCCAAAACCAGCGCAGGGATCGTGCCGAGTCGACGCCGCAGCGCCACAACTGCAACCGCCATCAGCGCAACCAAAGACCCGCGCGAGTGCGTCAGAAACGCTCCATAAAGCAGCGCACACACTGGCAAAAGAACAAGAACAACGTTCTGCATGATCCTCTTTGGGCGCCAAAAAATGAAAATCAGCGGAATCAAGCAGACAATAAGTTGGGCAAAGTCATTCGGGTCACTGATATCCCCCGGCCCCCTTAAGCGAGCGAATCGGTCTCCAGCGTCGTTCGAAAAAGCAAGGAGATACTGGCTGGCGAACGGCGGCGGATTTTCTGAACGGCTGACTGGAACATTGTTGATGAGATCGAAGTATCCATGACCAATCACAAACAGGCAGACAATCAACATCACTCCGACCAAAACTTGCAGCTGCCACCTCGACTTAAAGTTCAGACAAATCAGGAAGTATGCGAAAGCATTCGGAATAAAAGACAAGAACCCCTGGACTGCGCCTCCTGACCAATGCATGCCAATCAGAACCGACAAAAAAATCGCAACCGCCAAACCGATCAGGGCATAGGGTTGTGGGGTCTTCCGAATTATTGACTTGGAAAGGCCGGACACTGAAAACGCCATAGCCAACACCGCAAGAATCAGCTCAATGCGGTATGCCGCAAGCGGACCCCAAAGGTTCGCGGGCGTGAGGTAGTATGTAACGAAATAGATAATGCTAACTACGAAACCCATTTTGAGAAGCCTGAACGGCTAAGCCGGCACAAGCAGAATAACCCAGATTGCGGGATAGAAGCCATCAATTAGCATCGGCCCAAGGCGGCAGGAGCTACAACCAATGTGTGCGCCCGAAAATCAAAAGCCGCAGAATCGTTCGTGCCCCAGTCAATGAAAACATTTTACTGGTGAATGCACGACTTCGTTGAATCGAAGTATCAAGCGGGCGCCTTTGCGCCCCCGCCACGGTAGTGGGAACTGCTTGCAAGGAACGGGTTCTCAACCATATGCCACATGATCCAGGCAACCGAGCCGATAGAAAAGATCGAAAGCAGCAGGAAAACCGCCGGATTCAGCTTTGCAAGACCGAAGTTGATGAGAATCTGCAGGACTGGCCAATGAACGATATAGACGCCATATGAAAAATCCCCGTACTTCGAAAAATTCCCGAAAAAGCGCCAAAAACCAAACACAAAAACCAGGCCGGAAATCCAGAAGACATCGAGAGCGCCAGCCGTGAAAAAATGATCAACGAGATACAAGCAAGCAGAGATAGCTAAAATGCTTCGGAAATGAAGCTTGAGTTTGTCAAAAAACAGCAAAAGCAAGATGCCCGCGATGAAATAGAGAAGTTGCGCGGGAAACTGCACCTCCAGCTGAGAATAGATGCTGCGTGAGTCATCCAACGAAGTAGCGCTGTGAGATCGATGAATAGAAGCTAACAGCCCAAAACCATATTTCCATGCGCAGGAAAGGCAAAACATCGCCGCCATAACTCTCTTGATACCGAACCTGTTACAGAGATAATGCATGACGGGAACAAACAGATAGAATACGACCTCAATTTTGAGGGTCCAAAGCGCGCCATTGACTGGAGTCATGGGATTGGAGGCGAAAACGCCAGGCAAAGTCGGCGCAAGAAAGTTGAGAAAGAGAAGATTTGCGCCAAGGTACTTCCAGAACCCCAGCCTAAAATATTGCAGTAGCGGCAAGGTGCTCAATGCAAACAGCGCCACAGCCGCAAGTGTGACGACGGTGAAATAGGCGGGATATATTCGCCTGGCTCGCTTCTCAAAATAGGACGCAACTGAAGACGATCGTGTGTAGCTACGGTAAATGAGCAATCCACTGATGACGAAGAACGATCTCACGGCAAACTGAGCCGAAATAACCCTGGCGAAAACGATAAACGCAGACAGATTCGACAGCCAGTAGACGTGCCACAATGCAACGAGAGACGCCAGGATCAAGCGCAGGCAGTCCAGATTATTCTTGCTGAAATCGGCACTGCCTCTCACCGCACTGTCTCCTGGGCTTCCCTGGAACCATTCTGGGGCTTCATTCCCTGGCTCAAACCTTCTCTCTACAATAACCCAAGAATCGCTGCGACTTCTTTCATTTCATGAAGCCGTCCCTGGTTCGATACCGGTAACACGAACGCGTGCTCCGGAGCGCTTTAGCTGCAATGTCAAGCGTAGCGGCCTCGAGCCTCCGAGCATGGACAACAAACCATGCCAGGCAGCTGGTTGTCGTGCTTGCCGCTCAGAGCAACCCGCCTATTGAAGCCTTGGGCGAGACTCGGTAGTTCGACTACCTGATTGTCTCTCAGGCAATCATCAAGGCGAAAAAACCGCTCGTTCGATCGATTCTGGTTATTGGCCGCATGTCATAACAAGCGGCCATTTCGAAGAGGACTATTGAACCGTGAGGGTGAACGTTGTGCTCGGCTGCAGCGTTCCACTGGTTGCAACCACGGTCACCGTTGACGATTGCGGCTGTGGGAGGGGTTGGCTCCCGGACCAAACTCCAAGACTGCAACCCGTGCACAGGCTCATTCCCAGCGCTATCAGAACAAACATCATCAATTGGAATCCGCGCCGTTTTCTCAAGCCAAAGCAGCAGACCGCCAGAGCAAGCGCCGTGCCTGGGAACAATGGACTCGACTCGCGGTGAACCGATGCCGCCGTTGTCGAAGCAGTTACCGTAAGCGTTGTCGAAACTGCAGCGCCCGAGTGTGATGGCGTCACGGTTGCCGGGGCAAAGCTGCATGAAGTTCCTGCAGGCAATCCTGAACAACTGAACGTGACCGGTGATGCAAACGAATTCAGCGGCGTAACCACGACCGTTGTCGAGCTGCTTTGCCCGGCAACCACATCGACCAGCCCGGGAGCCACCGACACCGAGAAATTCGGCAACGACAGATTCAGCACATATGCAGCCATTCCCACCGCACTTTGCGTATAAGAAGTGACGGAGGAGTTGATCTGGCCGCCGGGAACGGTTGGAGCGACAGAAATTGCTTCAAGGGTCTCAGTGGAGGAGACCATGATTGGACTTGAATAGACCGCCGAATTCATCGTCGGTGTCGTTCCGTCTGTGGTGTAGTAGATTGCCGCTCCTGGCGTCGTCGAGCTGATCGATACCACCTGCGCCGCGTCATAGGTGCCGGCTCCGGGCGTAAAGGTTGGCGGAGCTGCAGGCGGAATGTTAAGCGTGTAGGCTGCTGACGCCGCCGGGCTATTGGAACGTCCTGCAGCTACCGCGATGGCCTCCACGGTCTCGGTAGTAGAGACAGTGATTGGACCGGAATACACTGCCGATCCGGTCGTGGGCGTAGAGCCGTTTGTCGTGTAGTAGATCGTGACTCCCGGAGTCGCAGAGTTAATTGTTACCGCCTGGGCAGCATTGTAGGAGCCCGTCCCCGGACTGAACGTTGGCGTAGCCGCCGGCGGAAGGTTTATGGTGTACGCCGCGGCGCCTGTGCCACTGACGGAGTACCCGCTGGCTATGGCGATGGCTTGCACTGTCTCCGTTGCTGAAACTGTGACTGGGCCGGAATAGACTGCCGAACCGGTAGTTGGTGTAGACCCGTTGGTGGTGTAGTAGACCGTCCCTGCAGGAGTAGCCGTGCTGATGGTGACCGTCTGCACCGAGCCGTACGTACCTGCACCAGGACTGAACAACGGAGTAGCCGCAGGCGCGAAGTTGATGGTATACGCTCCAGAGCTTACCACGCTGAGGGTGTAACCGGTAGCGATTGAGACAGCTTTCACCGTTTCACTCGCAGACACTGTGATTGGCACCGAATACACCGGAGAACTGGTCGTCGGTGTCGCCCCGTTGGTCGTGTAATAGATTGTCGCTCCCGGCGTAACTGTGCTGATGGCCACCGTCTGAACCGTGCTGTACGTGCCCGCCGCCGGGCTGAAGGTCGGCGCAGAAGCCGGCGAATAGTTGATGCTGTAAACCGCGGTACCTGCGGTGCTATTCAAATGGCCGGAGGCTACCGCGATGGCTTCCAGCGTCTCGGTCGAAGACACCAAGATGGGACCGGAATACACTGCGGACCCTGTGGTTGGGATGGACCCATTGGTGGTGTAGTAGATCGTTGCCGAAGGTGTCGTCGTGCTGACGGTGACCGTCTGTGCCGAGCTGTAAGTACCCGCGACAGGGCTGAAGGTCGGAACCGCTGCCGCCGGAGCGATGGTGTAAGCGGCAATCCCCGTTACGCTGGTCTTGAAGCCTGTCGCTGTTGCGATGGCTTCCACAGTTTCAGTGGAGGATACTGTGATTGGGCCGGTATACATCGCAGAACTCGTTGTCGGCGTAGAACCGTCCGTGGTGTAGTAAATCGTCGCCGACGGGGTGACCGAACCAATCGACAACGTCTGTGTCGAGGTATATGTGCCGGCTGCTGGGCTGAAGTTCGGCATCGCAGCTTGGGTCAAGTTGATGGTATAGGCTGCTGAGCTCACTCCGCTGGTCGTATATCCGCTTTCTGCAGCGATGGCTTCAACGGTCTCAGTGGCAGAGACCGTGATTGGTCCTGAATACACGGCGGAACTGGTTGTGGGCGTGGTCCCGTTGGTTGTGTAATAGATCGTGGCTGAAGGCGTCGTCGTACTGATTGTCACAGTTTGTGCAGCCATGTATGATCCGGCCGCTGGGTTGAACGACGGTGGAACCGCAACTGTGTTGATTGTGTAGGTCGACGTACCCGGATCACTGGTCGCAAAACCAGCGGACAAGGCAACAGCTTGCACCGTCTCTGAAGCTGAGACCGTGATCGGTCCGGAATACACAGTCGAGCTTGTCGTCGGAGTCGACCCGTTCGTGGTGTAGTAGATCGTCGCCGATGGTGTCGTGGTGCTGATCGTGACAGTCTGTGCCGAATTGTAGGTTCCGGCAGCTGGGCTGAATGTTGGGGTCGCCGCAAGAGCCAGGTTGATGGTATAGGCCGCTGAGCCAACCGAGCTTGTCGTGTAGCCACTGGCGGTTGCGATTGCCTCAATCGTTTGAGTGGCGGCGACGGTGATTGGGCCTGTATACACCGTGGAGCTGGTCGTCGGCGTCGAGCCGTTTGTGGTGTAGTAGATCGTCGCCGATGGTGTCGTGGTGCTGATCGTGACAGTCTGCGCAACCTTGTAGGTTCCAGCGATAGGGCTGAAGGTCGGTGCAGCCGCCTGCGGAATGTTGATGGTGTAGGCCGCGGAAGCTGTCGAACTTGTGGAGAGGCCAGTGGCTGTTGCGATGGCCATCAAGGTTTGAGTGGATGAAACATTGATCGGCCCTGAATACGCAGCTGAGCTCGTGGTGGGCGTGGATCCGTTTGTGGTGTAGTAGATGGTCGCTGAAGGTGTCGTCGTGCTGATCGAGACCGTCTGCGCTGAAGTATAAGTTCCTGCGCCAGGAGTGAATACTGGCGTCACAACTGGCGTCAGGCCGATGGTGTAGGCCGCTGAGCCTGCCAGGCTATTCGTATAGCCGGTGGCCACGGCGATTGCTTCAACCGTCTCAGTGGCGGAAACAGCAATCGGTCCCGAATACACAGCCGAGCCGGTCGTCGGTGTTGAGCCGTTGGTGGTGTAGTAGATCGTCGCCGACGGTGTTGTTGAACTAATCGTCACTGTCTGCGCCGAACTGTAGGTTCCAGCCGCGGGACTGAAAGTTGGCGTCACCGCTTGCGTGGGGCTGATGGTGTAGGCCGCCGAGCCCGTCGAGCTATTGGAGTAACCGCTGGCGACTGCAATGGCTTCCACCGTCTCTGTGGCCGAAACAGTGATCGGTCCCGAATATGCGGTCGATGCAGTCGTTGGTGTCGATCCGTTGGTGGTGTAGTAGATCGTCGTCGACGGCGTTGTTGTGCTGATCGTGACTGTCTGTGCCGAGTTGTAAGATCCGGCCGCGGGGCTGAAGGTGGGTGTCGCCGCCTGGCCCTGGCCAATTGTGTAAGCCGCCGAGCCCGTCGAACTATTGGAGTACCCGCTGGCAACTGCGATCGCTTCCACTGTCTCCGTTGCTGAAACAGTGATCGGTCCCGAATACGTGGTCGAACCAGTTGTTGGCGTCGATCCGTTCGTTGTGTAGTAGATGGTGGCTGACGGCGTCGTTGTGCTGATGGCGACCATCTGCGCCGAGCTGTACGTACCAGCGGCGGGGCTGAACGTCGGCGTAACTGCGACCGGAGTCTGCGCCCCGCTTGGATCCTCTGCTCCGATTGTGAGTGGATACTGGCGCGGTGTCAGAGCATTGGTCGCAACGTTGAATTGCCAGCGCACCGGATTTTGCGCCGGAATGCCGCTCAAAGGGGTACCTGCATTGAGCGCCGCTGACCCGCTTGGCGGAATCAAAGTCGTCAAATTGTAGGGCAATGTTGAAGTTGTCAGGTAGTTTGCGCTCGTGAGTCCGTAAAGGTGCGGATCCAGCGGTACGCTCAGCGGCCAAAGGCAGGTTCCGTTGCACTGATTTGACCAGCCTTCCTGAGTTCCGTATGACCAGTTCGCCCCCATCAAAGGGGTTGCAATTGTGAACGTGCCTGTCTGCATCAGGTTGGTAGTGGCGTCAAGGATTACTGTTGAGTATTCTCCAAATTCCATCTGAATAAGACCAGTATACGCGGGTGTCCGTCCCCACAAGATGTTGTTCCGTGCGTCGAACCTCTGCTGGTAGTAAGGGTTGCCACCAGAACCTCCATCCCCGTTGTCGAATACAGCTCTTGCGTTATCTAGAGTGTTCGAGTAGAAAAACAACGTCCCGTTCCGGTTCGATAAGCTCGAGCCTCCCTGGTCATCGGCGTAATGCACTGCAGCCAGAGCTGAGGTGCCGAACATTGCGTTTCCGTAGACAATGTCCTTCTGCTGAGACTCCTGGTACCAGGCGATACCGTTGGCTCCAAGCGTATCGCCGTATCCCCACATGCCGTTCCCGATGTATTGCTCCATGTCCATGTAGGTCCCGCCATCCTGATTCTCGACCAGATCAAGAAGTCTCTGAGCACCGTTGCCGATATAGTTGTATCTGAAAATTCCTTCAACGCCGCGCCACTTGTCTTGCGATCCAATGTACGGGGTTGGATTGTCAACCCTGTTTCCCTCGAAGAGTCCGTAAAATGTTTGAGCATATTCTCCGTGTGTACCGCCCGGAGACCCGGGGTCACCGGCCAGCTGGATATGGTTGCCCATAAAAGTTAAGTTCTGAGTGACCGTCGCCCAGGCATTGTTCGCATTGTCGTCTGTAAACAATCCGAGCGAGCAGTTATCAAGCTCGTTTCCGCTGATGTCAACGTAAGAACCTGACCGTCCATTAATGCAGCCGGTAAAGGAGTTCCAAGCCGTCAGAGTCCCGCTGCCTGGCGAGTAACGCTTCAGTGTCGAATTGGCGTTGCGGAGGTGGAGACCCGTTATACTCACGTATGAAGGTCCAACTGATCCGGTTTGCCAATATCCATAGTGACCGGTCTGCGGCCACAGAATGATCATCCCATCGCCGGCATTTATATCCACGTCAGATTGTGCCGTGGCGTTCGTCCCGTCCATGATGGGAAGATTTCCCTGAGAGTCAGCCACACCACAAACGATGATCGGCTGGGTTGGCGTCCCGCTTTTCGCAATGTTGTAGTACTCATTGAATGTGGATGGGTTCACTCCCGTCGTATCCGTATTCCAGATACGCATGATGGTGCCGGGAGTCCATCCGGTTAGAGCGGGAGTAGCAGCGATGGTGTGATAGGCCTTGCCTGCGCCCACTTCATAATCACCACCGGTCAACGCAGGGTCAACATAGCACTCATGTGGTCTGGTGCCGTTTGGCGTTCCTGCATACGATGGCATTGGATTCGGCGAAACATAAACGATCGCAGAGTTTGTGCCGCCGTTGCAGTTCGATTTGTACTGTAAACCGTAACGCCCACTGACGCTGGCTGTGAAAACCGTATCCCGGTTCGTTGTATCCGCCAACGCTCCATCACCGCCGCTCGGCTGGCTGGTAATGCTCCATGTTCCTGTCTCGTCCACGCAGCCCACGACCCAGGATTGCAGCGTCATTGGTTGGCTTTTGTAAGCCTGCTGATAGGCCGGAGCCACAATGACTGATTCAGTGCCGTTGGCCAGGGTAGCCGGGCTGTTGGAGCAAACGTTAAACAAAAAGGTTGCGGCTTTGGTCGGATCGTCGACTGATTGCGCTTGCACGGTCACTGACGCTGTTGACGAAACCGCATAAGATCCAGCCGACCCGGCGATGGAGCAATTGCCCGGTGTCGAACCGATGTTCACCTGGACAGTGGGCAATCCAGCGTCAACAATCGATACTGCATTTGCAGAGGGAGTTGTGAAAGTTGCGTAGGCTCCCCCAGTCGTCGATAGCACACTCCAGTTGATGGTGTTGAGCGTGCCGCCTGTAATGTTTACGTTGATCTGTCTGGTTGAGCCAGCCAATACCTGGAAATTGTATTGAGGCACATTCGCAGTTACAGCAACCTGCGCCGAAGCCAGCGTTGCGAGCACGATAAAAAGGAAGGAGAAGATGAAGGCGATCGTCTTTGGAAGAGCGTAGCCCTTTGAGTGAACGCTGCGAAGCAGTGAGGACGTACTTAGAATGATTGCCATGATCCGCCCCCAGACACTCCCACGAGATTGAATCCTGGGCTAACAAAATAGCCACCGAGGATGTGGGTCTGATTGGTGTCCGATGAGCTGTTTCGAACCACCCCGGCTTTCTGATAACCCGCTGTGGACTGCTCTTTGGTCAGTCCCCATTTTTGGTTGAACGAGTCGCGCGCGCCGTGGCTTTCGTTGGTGGAGCTTTGAATCGACATCGTCGGAAGATTGCGAAAAAGATCAGATAAGGAGTTCAAGTGTTTCATTGCGCCCTCCGTAAGGCGTGAGAATCAGGTACGGCAGCAACTGGGTACTAATTTCCAATTGAGAGACCCTTAGAGTAACCAGCTTGGCCGTCACTAAGTGATCACTAGAAGGGGGGATAGCAATGACACAAAAGTGTTATGCGCTCGACTTGTTTGTCGGCAGCTTTCTAAACATCTTGATCAAGGCAATAGTTTGGAAAAGCGGCGAGTTTAGCAGCGATCACAACTGCTTATCCCTGTCGGGATCGCCGTCAGTGTTGCGGTCTTGCGGAAGCGATGCAGAACTCTTTGTCGCCCTTCTCGTGGAGACCCTGCTTCACAGCTGTCTCAGATTGCGACATTATCCCGCTATTTCTATTTGTGAATCCTGATCATCTACTCGAAGTTTAATCTACGGGTCTGCGGCGCTTTATAAAAGTGGAGAGAATTTTGGATTCTGTCCTGTTGAAATTCCTGGGCAACTACGTTCAAATCCCCACAATCGTCCTCTGTTCGAATGAATCTCTTCGAGCGCCCAACCTTGCCGGAAGTCATCACCGAAAAGCCGCAATACTGGGCTAGGTAGCTCAATGCAGGCCTCGATACCGTCGCCATAATCTTGAACTGAATGTAATCAGCTGACTCGAGAGCAACAGTTCATTTCCTGCCTGGGTTAGTCTTGATCTCAGAGGACCAATCGCCGATGTTTACGTTCCAGCCAATTGGTGTTGTAAGCAGCCCGTTCAAAGACACAGCCGCCATACCAAAAGGTTTGGGCGCGAAACATGAAGCCGAAGGAATACTCAATATCCAGCCCGAATTCGCGCTCGGACTTACCGATATTGAGGGCTTCTCTCATTTGTATGTGCTGTGGGCCTTTGACCGGGTCAATGGATATGATCTGATTGCCGCGCCTCCGTCCGACAATCAACCGCACGGCGTTTTCACCACGCGCTCGCCGCGCCGGCCAAACCCCATTGGCCTTACGGTCGTTGAATTGATCCGTCGAGAAGATTCAATGCTCCACGTTCGCGGCGTCGATATGCTGGACGGGACACCCATTCTGGACATCAAGCCATATCTGACCAACATTCCACGGGAGACGCTTCGCAGGGGTTGGCTGGCAGAAGCAGAGGAGCGGAATCGCAACTTTTCTTGAAATGCCGCTCCTGTTCGCTCACTCGCGATGCATGTGTAAGTGCCCCATGTCTCGCGCACCACGGGACCCCGTGTGGTACATTTGCGCCATGGAGTTTCGGCGTTTGGCGGTATGTTCGTTGCTGCTGATCATGACACTGGCGTATTTGCCCGCGTCCGGGCAGGCGACCAGTCCCTCCACTGAAAGCCGACCGGCCGCACCTCGCACCGCTCCACCCAACACCGCGACTCAATCCTCTGCCACCCAGACCGCAAAGCCAGATTGCGATGGCGCCCCTTGCGAGGAACAGCAGCCGCGCGTCATCGTCACCCTTCCCGCCCCGGCTCCAGCGGTCTGGCCCTGGCACGATCGAGTCCTGTGGGGTGCCTACCTCGTGCTCGCCCTGGTGGGCTATATCGGAATCGCAATGGCCATCTCATCCCTCAGGAAGATCGGACGCCTCACCAAGTCCGCGGAATCGTCGGCTTCGGCCGCACTGTTGATTGGACAATCCATCATCGATTCCCAAAGGCCTTGGCTCCTGATTACGGTCGAGCCATCGGTCAATATTGAGAACAGCTTCAACATCATGGCCACCAACCGCGGCCGCACTCCGGGCAAGATCACTGCAACTTCTGAGCAATTCAAGATTGCGATTGATGAAACGCATCTGCCCGCTGATCCTCAATATCTGAATCTAAAGAAGGCGTCGCCGCTTGTTCCAATCATTTTGCTACCCGGCGAATCCACGCCCATCATGCCGTTCCGCCGCGACGAACTCAGAGGCGTCTGCGAATCCGACGAGGTATTTCGCCGAATTGTCAGTTGGGAAGAGAAGGTTTTTATATACGGCAAGGTTGTCTATATTGATCTGGTGGCGCCGCCTGAGACCCAGATTCATGAAACGAACTGGTGCTGCTGGTACATCCACGGCCGCCAGAAGAGCGGATTGGTCATTGCCGGCCCGCCTACCTATAACAACCACACGTAGCGCATTAAAAGATCGATGATGAACAGGGCCAGCCCGGCCCCGATCATTATTTGTCGGGTTCAGTTCCCGGCTGAGTTCGCACGAAAATCACAGCGTTGTCATCTTTATATGCTGCCTTCCACCCAGGCATCAGCGGCAACACGTGCGCCATGGGTGAACCCGGAGCCAGCAGGCAAAAATTCACCTTGTACTTGCGAAGAAGGATTGTCGGGTCGCTCTGCAGTGTTGCCCAGTTTCCAAACTCGCCTAGGAAACCCGACCATTCGTAGACGTCGGTTCTGCCGTCCATCATGACCGGATACTCCGGCGCAGCCCAGATCAAGTAGCCGCCAGATTGGTAGTCATTGAGCATCGGGCCCGAAAGATGATTGGCTTTGATATATTCCACCGCTCTGACGGGACTTTCTGTTGCCACCTGCTCTTGAAGGTTCTGGCCACTCGGAAACGCGAAGATCACAACCGCAAGCGACATCCCAATAAGCAATGCGTTTGGCCAGATGCGATCCTTTTCGCTGTCGTAGCCTTCCCAAAGAGTTGCAAGCTGACGCGACAGCACAGGAGCAACAAGAATTCCAAAAACAACCAGCATGCGCACATGGCTTACCGCCAGCCAGGTGCCAATCGCCATCAGCAGCAGCTCGTCAAAAAACAGCTCGGAACGCCCTGCGATCACCAGGAGGCAGCTGACGAGCAAAACGCACATCAGTCCTATGCCGCGCGCCTCAGTGAGTTGCAACGGCGCCCATTCTTCAACGTTGCCAAGCAGGACATGCATATTCAGCATCGTGTCGAAGGGATAGAAGATCTGCCTGATGCCGATGGGATTCAGAAACAGGGCACCTATTGAGAGGGCCAGCGCCCACGCCATGATCTTCTGGGAATTCGGCTCCCAGCGTCGCGTCTGCAGAGCTCCCATCTTAAAGTCGATGAGTGAGCTCGCAAGCAGCACGGCGGCCACAATAATCCCCAGGATGAATGACCCATGGCAGTTAATCCAGATTGCGAATAAAACCGGCAGGCAGAAAAACCAACGGGCATTGCGTGTGCGTCCCAGGTGAATCACCACCAGTTCGACAATCAGCAACACATAGGCGATCATCTGCGGCCGAATGGAAAAACCGATGGTGGCAAAGAGCCAAACTGCCAGTGCGCCTGCAAAGGCGACCTTGGCATTTCCCGAGTAGAGCCAGCATAGGCAATAGCCGGCAACAACAAGCATGGAAGAGAAGAGGCAAAGCCAGACCATAAGGCCGGAGTAGCCACCCATTAAATAGGCAGCGTACATGGTTACCTGCGCAAACCACTCCTGCGGGACCAAGGCTTGGTGGTTGGTCGTGTATGAAAACTGGTCTGTCAGCGGGATCGCATGAGTCGACCAGATGATCTGGCCCGTCTTGAGGTGCCACCAGAGATCTGGATCGTCGAATCGCGAATGTACCGTCAGCGCGGTCAGCAGCACCAGCAGGCTAGCCAGCATTACAGGGAACGAGAAGACCCTTCGTAGAATTCGAATGAACACTGATTGGCCTAGTTCCCTGAAAGCATGAACGCGATCCTCAGGCTGTTACCGACTCCCCGAGATCCTGTTCAAACAAAGGATCGGGTTCGGCAAGCCTGATCAAGCGATGCAAATACGCACGAGAGATACACAGGCTGCGGGCAGCCAGCGTCTTGTTCCCATTGTTCTCACGAACAGCTGTGATAGCCAGCTTAACCTTATAATCGCGAAGCTGGCGCTCAAATGAACCTGCCGGATGATAATCGCCGATGTCCACAACACCATCAATGTCTGAGCGATCATCCTCGTGCATGTTCAACGAAAGATCTTCCGAACGCACTGTCGTTCCGGTGGCCAGGATGATGGCCCGCTGAATCACATTTTCCAACTCCCGCACATTTCCGGGCCAAGAATAACTCTGGAGTTGCTCAAGCGCGCTCGGTTCGATGCCTTCCATCGGCTTTTGAAACACCTGGGCATAATGCCGCAGAAAGTGTTTCGCAATCCTGGGAATGTCGTCTGGGTGTTCCTGCAGCGGCGGTGAGTCAATCCGAATCACATTAATGCGGTAGAAGAGATCCTGGCGGAACTTCCCTTCGGCGACCAGTTTGCCGAGGTCCCTGTGAGTGGCGAAGATCAGCCGCGCTCTCAAAGGAATAAGCTTGTTGCTTCCCAGCCGGCTGAATTCCATCTGCTGCAAAACGCGCAGAAGCTTGACCTGCGTGAACAAGCTGAGATCCCCGATTTCATCAAGGAATAACGTGCCGTCTTCCGCTTGCTCAAAGTAGCCTTCGCGCGTTCCCACCGTCCCGGTAAAGGCGCCCTTTTCGTGACCGAACAACTCGGCTTCAATGAGTGTTTCAGGAATTGCGCCGCAGGAAACAGCTACAAACGGCCGGCTCGCCCGGGAACCCAGGTTGTGGATTGCCCTGGAAATCAGCTCCTTACCGGTGCCGCTCTCTCCAGTGATCAGGACAGCCGCATTCAGATTTGTCACCCGCCGCACCAGTTGATAGACATTCTGCATCTGCGGGCTCGATCCGATGAGCAGATCGCACTTGCCGGGATCCTCCAGCCTCTCCTGCACGGTCTGAAGTTGCCGTTTCAGTGACGAGTTCTCGTACGCCCTGCTGAGCATCGTCTTCAAATCGCGAATCGATGGCGGCCTGCGGCAATAGCCGAAAGCTCCTGAACGCACGAGCTCAAATGCTGTCGAGCGAAGTCCATCGTCAGCCATCACCACGGCGGGGACGTTCGATGCAATCAGTTGCCGTGCGAACCCGATGCGCTCCTGCAGCAAATCATGCTTCGAATCCAAATCAACGATCATTACGTCGCAGGCCCGGCTTGATACCAGGCTGCTCATTCCTTCCTCCTCCGGCTCCAACAGGAGCTGGAACTCCTTCCCAAGAGCAGAAGAAAGTAGAGGGTAAAGAGTGCGGTCTTCTGAATACAGTCCGATTTTGATCATTGGTGGGAACTCTTTCCCGGCGTACGGCCAGGCCGTTTCAAACGTGAAACTGGAGACTGAGCATCATGATCCCGGTTCAATAACCGAGAAGCCATGCCCGTTTCGTGCTAGGTTGTTGGTACGAAAGTACTGTTCTGCAGTTGAACGCAAGCTCGCCCTGCAAGCTACGCCCATCATCTGGTAACTTCTATCGCACGGTGATCAACCCCGTCAGGGAGAGCCTCTGGACCCCGTTTGTTTCCCTGTGATCGCACCGGAAGGTCTTCAAAGTCTATCGGCCAGGATAGGCCATGTCAAAGCCTTCTTGGTAATTAAGTATAGGGTCTTCAGTAACCTGTATCGAAAGTACTTTTCTTCTCTGGAAAGCAAAAACTGACGGAGCGCGCCTGGCGACCGCGTCCCCATATTCTCCTTTTTGCCTTCCGGAGGTGCTCTTGTGTGCGGCGGTCCCGGTGAGATATTGAGGGCCGGCTTGACCCTTCTGCCCGAGCGGCTGAGGCTTGCACGCGTGTGCAGTATCACATCATGGAGAGAACATTAGTACCGAACGCGAACGAGCGACGGCAGGAATTCGCCTCAAATCTCAACGCCATTTTTTCAGGGATCAGATTTATCCTCCGTTCGGATCTTGCATTCGCTCACGAATGGCACCCCGCGCCTGTCCTCTTTCTTCAGGATATGAGCGTCTGACCTTAATGACTGTCCCACTCATGGAATCTGCCCGCGCTTTCGCTCGACATCATCTTCAAAGCTTTTGCGCCGATGAATCGATCAACCCAGGCCGGCAACGACGGATTCAAATGAACCGAATCGGGCCCCTCGAGACGGTCTCAAAAGCGTTCTTTTGGCCCTTGAACGGGGTTCATTCTACGGGCTGGCAGAACGGACCCGGCACGGTGTATACCCAGCGCTTCACCACATCTTCACCCAGTAAACGCACGTGTACACATTTTGCATCGCAGCACGTTACCTATTGAATCCATGCGGGTTCTGCCGACTCCGATTTGGTTGGACAATTGCTCTATCTTCATGTATTCCCAAAATTACGGGAGAAAGGAGGCTGGGCTTGCACTCGTTCGCCTGGTGGCCAACCGTCATTGTTCTTGCAGTGGCAACCTTCACGGACTTGCGCAGCCGCCGCATTCCGAATTGGCTGGTTTTTCCGTTTCTGTTAGCCGGTATCGTCGTTTCCGCCTGGCTTCAAGGATGGCATGGCGTCGGGCAAAGCTTCGCCGGACTCGGTCTTGGACTCCTGATCTACGGAACTCTCTTCTGGTTGGGCGGCATGGGAGCGGGAGACGTGAAGCTCTGCGCTGCAATCGGGGCCTGGATTGGCCCGAGTCAATTGTTTCTTGCACTGGTCATTACCGGCATGGTCGGTGGAATCATGGTTTTGTGTTGGGCAGCCTTTGGCGGGTTTCTCAAAGAGCTTTTTACGGGCGCGGGCGATCTGGTCTTTGGCTGGAAGGAGCGTGGAAGTCTTCGTGACCCCGACCTGGCTCTGACCAATCCGATGAAGCGCAAGATGCCGTACGCACCGGCAATCGCCATCGGAACACTGATGTCTTTCTTTTCCCGCTAAGCATTTGGAGTTTACACTTTGAGAAAGTCAGACACCGCGTACCAGTTTTCGATTAACCCTGACAAGGTCTTTCCGTCGCCAGGGAGGAGCGAGTCCGTGAGTTCATTCTCATCACCATATCTCGACCCCCAATATCCCCACTCCATCGGCGCCGACCCATTGTCGATTGCGCTGATTGGCCCGGATGAGGGCCTCCGCAAGGCTGCAGCCTTAGCTCTTTCTGAATGCCAGGGGGGGATCGTCCGTGAGTTCGATTCTTACCCAGCCGGTCTGGATGATGTCCCCAGCCTGCTCGAAGATCAATATGGTGTCATCATCATTGACCTCGACAGCAACTCTGAATACGCCTTGGAATTGGTAGAGTGCATCTGCGCGACGAACTCGGTAACCGTCATGGTGCTTTCGGCAAAGGCCGATCCGGATTTGTTGGTCCGTTGCATGCGAGCCGGAGCTCGAGAGTTTCTCACTCCACCGTTATCGTCCAGCACCATGGCTGAGGCGCTGGTTCGCGCCGCTGCGCGCCGCCCGGCGAGTCAGCCTGAAAAGAAAACCACCAGCCGGATGTTCGTGTTCCTCGGAGCCAAAGGAGGAGCCGGTGTTACCACGGTCGCCTGCAACTTCGCGGTGGCCCTTTGCCAGGAGTCTGGCCAGAGCACCTTGTTGATTGATCTCGATCTGCCCCTCGGAGATGCCGCGCTCAACCTGGGCATTCAGGCGGAATACTCGACGATCAACGCCTTGCAGGATGTTTCCCGCATGGACGCAAGTTTTCTTGCCAAGCTCCTTGTCAAGCACAGTTCTGGCGTTTTCGTGCTCGCAGCCCCCGGCAAGTTTCCACAGTTTCAAGCTTCAAATGAGGCCATCGACAAGTTGCTGTCCACTTCGGCCCAAAAATTCGAGAACGTGGTTGTGGACGTGGGGTCGCGACTTGATTTGACCGGCACTGCCCTCTTCAAAGATGCCTCAACCATTTACCTGGTTACCCAGGCGGGCATCCCGGAATTGCGCAACTCAAATCGTCTGATCTCGCAGTTCTTTGCTGAAGGCGGGCCGAAACTTGAGATCGTCGTCAATCGCTACGAGCCCCGCTCTCTTGGCGTTGGCGACGAGCAAATCACCAAGGCTCTTACTAGGCCGGCCGATTGGAAGATTCCCAACGATTATGGCGCGGTGCGCCAAATGCAGAATACCGCCACCCCGCTGGCTCTTTCGGACTCACCGATCTCACGCCTCATCCGGGAGATGGCCAGGTCAGCCAGTGGTTTGCCCGCAGTGGCACCGAAGAAAAAGGGCTTCAGCCTTTTCAAGTCATAAATGTTCATGCCCGATCTCTACTGACGGAAGGTAAAACGTGGAACTGCTGAATTTGGAAAAGTACAAAGCGGAAATTCACCGGACCCTGATCTCCAAGCTGGATCTTGAAAAGCTGTCCCGCGTCAATTCATCGCAAGCTCGCCAGGCGGTGTCAGGCATTGTCAAGGAGATCATTTCAGAACAGCGTGTGCCGCTGAATTTTGACGAGCAGGAGAAGATCCAGGCCGATCTTCTTGATGAAGTCTTCGGTCTTGGCCCATTGGAACCCCTGCTGCGCGATCCAAAAATCTCTGACATCCTGGTCAACGACAAGGATCATGTATTCGTTGAAAAGGGCGGCCTACTATCCAGGGTGAATACTTCATTTCGCGATGATCGCCATCTTCTGCAGATCATTGATCGAATCGTGTCGCGCGTTGGCCGCAGAGTGGACGAGTCATCGCCGATGGTTGACGCACGCCTCCCTGACGGCTCGCGTGTCAACGCCATCATTCCGCCGCTGGCGCTCGATGGTCCTTCGCTCTCGATTCGCCGCTTCGGTACTGGACCTTTGGCAGCCAACCAGCTCGTTCAGCTCAAGAGCATCTCCGCAGAGATGATGGAGCTCCTATCCTCTGCGGTCAAAGCCAGGATCAGTATTGTCATCTCGGGCGGCACCGGTTCCGGTAAAACGACATTCCTGAACATTCTCTCCCAGTTCATTCCCAACAATGAGCGGCTCGTCACCATTGAGGACGCCGCGGAACTCCGGCTCGCGCAGGAGAACATCGTGCGCCTTGAGACTCGCCCGCCCAACATTGAAGGACAGGGCGCGATCCGCCAGCGGCAACTGCTGATTAACTGCCTCCGTATGCGTCCAGACCGCATTATCATGGGCGAGATCCGCGGCGAGGAAGCGTTCGACATGTTGCAGGCCATGAACACGGGCCACGAGGGTTCGATGACAACCATCCACTCGAACACTCCACGTGATGCGATCGCCAGGCTCGAGTCCATGGTCGCCATGGGTAATATGAACCTGCCGGAGAAATCAGTTCGGCAGCAGATTGCTGCAGCGATCACCATCGTTGTGCAGGCCTCGCGCATGAGCGATGGCACCCGCAAGATCACAAGCATCTCCGAGATTACCGGCATGGAAGAAAACATCATCAGCATGCAGGAAATCTTCACTTTCAACAAAAAAGGAATCGGGCCCGATGGCAAGGTAATCGGCGCCTTCCAGCCCACTCGTATCCGGCCTAAGTTCCTCGAGCGGCTCCGCATTGCGGGCGTCATCTTGCCGCCAAGCCTCTTCGAGCACGAAACGCTGGTCAATTGAGCAGAAAGGAAGTCAACTTATGGGTATGATCGTTGTGCTGGTTTTCCTCGGCGTGTTCGGTGTCGTGGCCCTGGTGATGATCGCTAGCGGCAGTGGAGCCGCCCAGCAGGCCAAGCAGGTCATTGCCACGCTCGACTCCGCCCTGGCCTCCGAAAGTCAGGAACAGCGAGAGCAGCTGATGGATCTGCGCAAGGACGATCTCCTCAGCGGCATCCCCTGGCTCAATCGCAAGCTTATCGGTTTCAAGCTCGCTCCGGAGTTGCAAAAGCTGCTGAAGCAAGCCGACCTCAAGTGGACCGCGGGACAGTTGATGTCGATGTGCGGAGCTCTGTTTGTCATACCCTCGTTTTTAATCAACCTCCGTTTTGGATACCTGCTCCCAGCCCTGGCCGTCGGACTGCTGTTGGGCGCTTCTCCTTTTGCCTTTGTCTACTTCAAGCGAGCGAAGCGATTTGGAAAATTCCAGGAAGGTTTGCCGGCAGCTCTTGACCTGATTGTGAGCGCCATCCGCGCCGGCCATAGTCTCATTGCTGCAATTGGCCTGGTTTCGCGCGAATGCCTTGACCCCATCGGACCTGAATTCAAGACCTGTTTCGAAGAACAGAACTATGGGCTGGAACTGAAGACCGCGCTCGATAATTTGATCGAACGCGTGCCCCTGCAGGATCTCAGGATTGTTGCAACGGCTATCTTGATCCAGAAAGAGAGCGGCGGCAATCTTGCTGAGGTGCTTGACAAGACCGCACATGTCATTCGGGAACGGTTCCGTCTCAAGCGTCAGATCGCGACCCACACGGCTCAAGGCCGCCTGACTGGATGGATTCTCACCTTTATGCCGGTCGTACTGGGGTTTGCCCTCTATTGGGTCAACCCGACAATGATGAGCCTTCTTTGGAAAACTCCGATTGGCGTCAAGCTCATGTGGATCGCCTCGGGAATGATCGTTGTTGGTGGATTCATCATTCGACAGATTGTCAACATGGACGTTTGAGGTAAGCATATGGGATTTGCAATTATTTCGTTTGGCGCTGTATTTCTCCTGATCGCGAGCGGTGGCCTGCTCCTGTTCTATCGCGAAGCCATGGCTCAGCGAATCTCCGAGGTCATCAATCCGCAAGCCAAAAAGAAATCCCTGTTGGGCAGCATTCAGGAATCGGGCATTTCAATTGGCGGAGTCATGGAGCACTTCGACAACGTCCTGCCTAAGAGCCAGGCGGAAGTCTCCGTTGTGCTCCAGCGCCTCAACCGCGCCGGTTATCGCAAAGAGTCTGCGATCAAGGTTTTCTATGGCTCCAAATTCGTAGTGCCGCTCGTTCTCTGCCTTCTGGCAGCGGTCAGCGGAGTCGCGAATCTGGCCCCGTTTTTTGTCTATGCCACCTGCCTCGGTCTCGGGTTTCTTGGCCCGGACTTCTGGCTGGGAAGACAGATCAAGAAGCGGCAGCAGAAAATTCGCCTCGGCCTGCCTGACGTGCTCGATCTTCTCGTCATCTGCATTGAAGCCGGACTCAGTCTGGATCAGGCAACAGCACGTACCGCTCAGGAATTGAAGAACGCGCAGCCGGAGCTTTGCGACGAGCTCGGAATCGTCGTCCTCGAGCAGCGCGCCGGGCGCCCGCGCTCAGAAGCATGGAAGCACATGGCGGAACGGACAGACATCGACTGCATTCGCAACCTGGTCTCCATGCTTGTTCAATCGGAGCAATTGGGCACCAGCGTCGGCAAAACGTTGCGCACCCACTCTGACACCCTGAGACTGCAGCGTGTGCAGGCTGTTGAAGAGGCGGCCGCAAAGCTTACTATCAAGTTGCTCTTCCCGCTGGTGTTCTTCATCTTTCCAGCGCTCTTCCTGGTGATCCTCGGACCCCCGGGAATATCCATGGCACAGAACTTCAAAAGCTTTTTCGGCACTTAGGGAAAGGAGGAATTGTTTTGGACACACCTACGATTATCCGGATTGTTGCCGGCGTTCTGTTTGTGGTCGTGCTGGTTGTTCTCATCCAGCGTCGTCGCACAAAGGTCAAGTAGCTCGCCTGGCAGTGAAGTCCCACCAGCTCTTTCGTATTGAACGAGCTGTTCTGGCCGGCCCCTGAGTTCCACGGACCGGGAAACCTGCAGCTTCGGCTTGGCGGGTACCCCGAGTTTCAAATGAGCCCTGGGGCGCAAGACACTTTGTTTTCTGAAAGAAGGGGGAATAGTAATGGATACACCGACAATGATCCGGATTGCAGCGGGCGTTCTGTTTGTCATCGTGCTGGTCGTTTTGATTCAACGTCGCCGCACAAAGGTTAAGTAGAGGCGGGACCAAAGTCCGCTTGGGGACTATGGGAAAATGCAGGTCCCCAGGCTACATCGAATGCCCGTTCGCGGGAACATTACCGCATTGGTGATGGAGAGGAATTTGTGTCTCACGGCAGGGGTACCAGAGGTATAAGCCCACCGTGCTCTCGGGCCAGGCGATTTCATGCAGGTGATTTGGACTCCCTCTTTCGCGCTGGGAAGAACCGGTTTCCGGCTTGGCTTTCACAGAGTAGAGATTTGCTTTGAAGTTCAATACGGACTTAGAGGTTAATGTGACCACTTGGGTTCAAAAACACGCGAGCGCCGACGAGTTGCTGGGGAAAGGAGGCCGCTCCATGGATACACGAAAGGTCTGTGCGTACAACCAGACACGCGAGTGCTTCCTTGGCTTGGAAGTCACCATTGCCGACCTGTCAAACGCTAACTTCCAGCAGCGGGTTGTAGCTCTCACTCTCAATTCCGGTGAGGGTCTGTTGATGGTTCCCTTCAGTGGGGTGCCAGAAACGGGCTTGCGCTCCCCAATCGACTTGATTTATCTCGATCAGGATTCCCGGGTTATTGAAGCAGTCGAGTCATTTCCTGTGTCTCACTTCGCCACCCCTAACCAGCAGACGGCTTGTGTCCTGGCGCTGCCGACACACTCTATCTACTCGTCGCAAACTCAAACCGGCGATCAGTTAGTCATCTGCGCGGCCGAGGAGATGGAATCAAACCTGGAGCGCTTCTCCACAGCAAACGGCGGCGGGCTTGCCGTCAATGCTGTCGCGGTCCTGAGGGAGAATCCACTTTGGAGCGGCGGTCCGGGATTGCTTCAACTTGAGGACCGCTCCAAAGACGACCTCTCAATTTCGGCGCAGGTGCATGAGATCCCCCTGATCGAACCTGGGACCAGGGGCAATTGGCCTCCAAAAAATTGGCTGCAGCGTTGGTGGTCTCCGGACCCCAGGGTGGCCCCTCGCGATCCGGCGCATGGCCTCGCAGCCTATTACTGGAATGGCGCCGCGCCCCAAGCCCATAGTGTTAGAGACATTAGCGCTTCAGGGCTCTACCTGGTGACTGAAGAAAGATGGTACCCCGGTACTCTTGTCATGATGACGCTGCAAAGGACAGAATGCGGAGAAGAGAACGCTGAAAGGGCAATCTCCGTGCATTCCAGGGCCGTCCGCTGGGGCAACGACGGCGTCGGCCTCCAGTTTGTCATGGCAAACCCCAACCTCGCACATTCCGGAGTGACTGCGGCGGTTGACGGGGTGGACAAGAAGGAACTGGAGCGTTTTTTGAAACGACTCCGGATGGGTGACGCGGTCTGAACGCAGCGCTCGCGGCACCGAAGTAACCCTAAGGTGGCATATTAAGCCAGATATATCTGGTGTAAGGTGGGCCATGCCGGGAGGAAAAATGAAGAAGATGCCAATCGGCTTGGCTAGCCAAGCCTCCGTCTTCACGCGCGATTCGGTACGGACTCGAGCTTCTGAAAGTGCGCTCCTCCAATCCCGTTCGATCGCCAGGCGGTTTCGCGCTCGCATCCGTCAAGATGAAGAGGGGGGCTCGCTCGTCGAGACAGCCCTCGTGCTCCCAATTCTGTTGTCGATCATGCTCGGTATGTTCTCGCTTACCATGGCGCTGTACACATACCAGCAGCTTGGATACGCGACATTTGCAGCTGCTGAGCAGCTCGGCTTCAGCCGCGGGCTCTATACAGATCCCTGTTATCAAGCCACGCAGACACTGATGACTTCATTGCCTGGATTTACGGCTTCGAAGGTATCCATCACCATGACCATCTCCAACTCCGCTGGAACGGCAACCGCCTACGGTCCCTTTACCGGCGCGGTAGCGAATGGTTCTGGATGCACTGCCGCAGGCACAGGTGGAGCGGCCACTTCCCAAATGGGCCAGAACCAACCCGCGACCGTGAATGTCAATTATCAATACACCTGGATGCCTATGTGGCTCCTGAACCTTTCAGGAAACCTGGTTACACAAGAGACGACGCTCATCAATTGAATTGAATGGAGGGGGTTATTCAATGAAATTCCTCAGGGAGTCTTCTATTCGTAAATTTCTGATGGAAGAACGTGGTCAGGCCCTGCCTGTCATCATGTTTGGACTTACTGCATTTTTAGGATTTGCCGGCGTATCAATTGAGGTCGGCCACGGCTACTATGCCGCCCAAATGCTCCAGGCATCCACAAACGCCGCGGCACTAGCCGGCGCTGCTGGGCTTCCCAACCAGACCACTGCCACCACCTATGCGACCAATTACAGTTCCATTTCGACGGACGAGAACGCCAACGGGATCATGACTGTGCAGTCGACCGGGCTCGTCACAGGCTTCTACTGCTCGAGCACAGTTTCCGGCTGGGGAACACCCTGCCAGGACAACAACGGCAACTATACCTCCAGTGGCGCTAACGTCATGACGGTCACGCAAACAGCAAAGGTTCCCACATGGCTCGCCGGCATGTTCGGTGTGGCTAACTTTAACATTTCCACCAAGGCCACTGCGGCTATGGCCGGCGGACAATACACGCCAGACAATATCGCAATCGTGGTCGACACAACAGCGTCGATGGCGGCGAATGATCCGGGAACGCAAACTGCTTGCAGCAATAAATCGCAAATCGCATGCGCTTTGTTGGGCGCACAGAAACTGCTGACACAGCTGAATCCCTGTTCCTCGGGCACCACATGCACCACTGGCAGCAAGCCTGTCAACACCGTGAGCTTGTTTGTCTTCCCCTCAGTGTTGGGCACGACTGCTTCAAAGGACTATACCTGCCCCACATCGAACCCCACAATCGAACCGTACACCTTCCAAAACACAACAGCAGCCGCACCGAATTTCAATCCACCCGCAACGTATGCATATCAGATCACCAACTGGGCTACTGATTACCGCACCTCTGTTGGGGCTACATTGTTGAATCCCAGTTCTGACATCGTGATCGCGGTCGGGGACTCGGGTGTCGGCGGCTGCCCGGGTGTCTCAGCACCTGGCGGCTATGGCACTTATTACGCACAGGCTATCTATACTGCTCAGGCCGCACTTATCGCAGAGCAAACAGCTGAGCCGGGTTCTTCGAATGTCATGATCATCCTCAGCGATGGCGACGCGACTGCATGCGCCGCAAACGGTAACACCGCGGCCGGCGCCTGCAACACCAAGGCCGACTTGGTGGTGCAGACGGGCTATCTTAACGGCACCATCGCCGCATCGCCCGGCAACTGTACCGCGGCACATAATTGCAGCCCCACCTCCTACACCTATCCGTCCGCCGTCGGTGAGTGCGGACAGGCAGTCGTAGCGGCCCAGGCCGCTGCGGCGGCGGGAACCAAGGTAGAAACCATCGGCTACGGCTCTGAAACATCGGGATGCACCACGGATGCAACCTATAGTGCGACCGTATCCTCTACCACGTATGCAGGTACCGGCTGGGGCGCAACCGGTGCATGGAAAGCCGGCGACAGCCCCTGCCAGGCGCTCGCCGCGATGGCTGCCGGATTGCAGTTCTTCTATTCCGATGATGGCAATGGCTGCGTTTCACCTGACAACGGAAGCATCACGCAACTGAACCAGATCTTCGGCGCCATTACAAACGGCCTGTCATCTCCGCGGTTGTTGCCCAACGGCACCGCATAACACCGCATAAGTACCTCAACTAAGTAGAATGAAAGTAAGACATAGAAAAAGGGGGCTAACTTAGCCCCCTTTTTCTATGTCGCGCGAGCTTACTTCCGCGCCTTCACCGGCGCATCTCCTACTCAGGTTGTTCCGGGATAATCAACAGCACTTCGACGGTCGTAGCATGTCCATCTTGTACCGCCGGTCTGAACTGCCACTGCTTCAGTGCATCCAGTACAAACTGCTTCTCAGGAAACTCCGGCGGAAAAGACACCGCCAGCAATTGAAAGATGCCCGCGGGACTCACAAAACCGTGAACCATCAGGGCGTCGGCATTGATTGCGTCGGCAGAGAGGTTGGGACGCACGATGTTGTACGGCCACGGCGCCTCCAGGTGAATGATGCTCCCGCTCACGGCCGTATCCGCATCTCGCTTCAGCGAGTACTGAAGGATCCAGGCCTTCGCCGTGCCCACGTGCAGATAGACGGTGTACACCATTCTGCCTGACCACACGGTCGCGGTCTCGGGATACTTCTCCTCGAGTGAAGCGCCCACCACCACTGAATCGTATTGGCCATCCCTCGGCTTCATGATTCGCGTGGTTGAGCCCTGATCGCCCGTGCCGGTGGTGGAACCGCTCTGGCCTGTGTTGCCCGACCCTATGCCCGGCCGTGCGCCCTGGCCAGATCCGGCCATCGAGCCATCTGACTTACCCGCGCCACCTTTGGCATCTCCAGGAGCGTTTCCACCCTGTCCTGATTTTGCTCCCGAAGCCGAGCCGCCGTGGCTGCCATTCCCAGCCTGCGATGGATCTCCCGGCGCACCGGCTGTTAACGTGCCAGGCGATGACTTAGACGCGCTCTCATTCACTGGAGGCAATGTAACTGTGCCGGACTTCATACGGAGATCGGATAGGGACATCACCGCGGTGGGAGTCGGTTGCAGTTTGGATTCCGATGTCGTTGCCGGTGGCAGCTGCGCTAACTCAGGCCCCTTCACAACAACCGGCGAGGTCGTGCTGGGAAGAATCGGATGGTTCTGCGCTGACATCCTGTTGGCCGCAACGCTAAGGTCGGCAAGATTCGTTTCTTCGTTCGGTGGATCTGGCGCAGGACGAATTTCGGCTGCGGTTGGCTTGGCAGGCAGCGGCGCAACAAGCGCCTGCACCACCACCTTCTTCGGAGTCCAGATTTCCAGCATCGGAATCGGCGTTTCTTCTTTGAGTTTGATGGGATGAAGGTCTGGTTGAATCAGCGTTTGAAGCCCTGGCGGCGCCTGCGCAATTTGCCGCACCGATGCTTCGCTGCCACCCGGTGACGCTTTGGCCAAATCTTTTTTCGGACCCGGATATGCAATGCCGCTCCCGGCACTCTGCAAGCCCTTCATGTCAGGTACGGTCAAATCAAGATGGCGAATGCTGTAGCGCTCGTTCGGCCTTCGCTCACGCACCTCCGGCAAGTAGGCGAGTCCGAAAAAAACAAAGCCAATTGCAGCACCGTGCAACACGATTGAGGCCAGAAAGGATGAGGGTCGCTGACTTACTTCGGGGCGCTCAGAAAAGAGCGAGATAACTTGGGAAGACCTCATGACCGGATGATTCCTCTCCCTTGCGCCGCTTGGTTCCTTTTGTGAGCTTTCCTCCCCAGGATTGGGCACTCTCAGCTGGGTGAAATGCTGAAAGAGACCGTGTCGCCCCCTTCACAGCCAATTGTAATTTGTTCCTACTCAAATTTGACCACTTAGCATGATTGCTCTTTAGGTACCTTAGTATGTTCGGTTCGTTTACTTTGACCTTGCACGAAGGCGTTTGGGTATATTCTGAACACGCGTTTCTCGACACTCTGTCAACTCCCGCATGGGCTTTGCCTCGAGCTCGAAACTCGCTTACTTGGGCACACTAATTGCCACAAGAACAGAAAGGTGGAGCTGGCCGAGTAGCCAGTTCAAGCAGGCTTCTCAATGAACCGAAGACTACTTACGATCCTCCTCCTCGCTTTCGTCATTGCCGCCGCGTGCTCCTTCCTGGTCTACCGCATGGTGGGCTCCCGCCTCACGGCGGCCAAGCCCGCAGCTACAACGCATCTCATCGCGGCTGCACAGGACATCAAACTCGGCACCGTTCTCACCAAGGCAAACCTGACGACAGTCGATATCGCTGGAACACCTCCGAAAGGCTCATTCACCAAGCCAGAGGAGGTCATGGGAAGAGGCGTGATCTCTGACCTCTACCAGGGCGAGCCCATCATGGACAACCGCCTCGCCGCACCTGGCATGGGCGGTGGTTTGGCGGCCGCCATTCCGCAGGGTATGAGAGCATGCGCCGTCAGGGTGGACGACGTCGTTGGCGTGTCAGGCTTCGTAACGCCAGGCCAGCGCGTAGACGTCCTGATCTCCGGCGTCCCTCCCGGCGTTCAGAATCCGACTGAAGGTATCGTGTCCAAGACACTGCTTCAAGACCTCCAGGTCCTGTCTGCCGGCACAGATATTCAAAAAGACAATGAAGGCAAGGCCAAGCCGGTCCAGGTTGTCAACTTGTTGGTGACCCCTGAACAAGCTGAGACGCTTAGCCTGGCGAGCAACCAGCAGGTTCGAATTCAGCTGGTTTTGCGCAACCCGCTCGATACCCAAACCGCGGAGGTTCCCGGAACCGCAATGGGCAACATCTTCGGCGGCAAGATTACCGGCCCAGCGAAAGTACAACCCGCGAAGCTCGTAAAGAAAGCCGCACCACCAGTCTTTTCGATCGAAGTCATTAACGGTTCGAAATCGACTCAGGAAAAATTTACTTCTCCAGAGGCAAAACAGTGAGAGCCAAGGCCGAAATTACCATCGCATGTTTCTGTGCATTGTTTCTCCCACTCTGCGCCGGGTCTGGCTTGCAGGCACAATCCGCACCGCCGCCTGCGCAACCCGCCGGCAATCAGGATTCCGCGAATGAACTTTCGGTCGCAGTGGGTAAGACCGTCCTTGTTGACCTTGCGCGGCCCATCTCGCGTGTCGCCATCGGGATCGGCGACATCGCCGAAACCCATGCCATCAGCCCAACTGAGATCATGGTCAACGGCAAAACTCCTGGTGAAACAAGCCTGATTGTCTGGGACACCACAGGAGGCCGTCAGTTCTTCAACGTCTCCGTCCGCGCCAGCTCTTCCTTGTCTAATGACAGTTTGGAAGCCGTTCGCCGCGAGCTCAGAACAGAGCTTCCTGGACAGGCTCTCAAGGTCAGCTCCGAGAGCGGCATGATTTTCCTGCGCGGTACGGTCAAGGATTTCAATAGCTCCCAGCGAGCCGTCCAAATCGCCGCCACTGCTGGAAAGGTCGTGAACCTGCTCTACGTGGATGTGCCTGAAGCCGAACAACAGGTTCTCCTCAAGGTTCGCTTTGCCAGCGTCGATCGCAGCCTGGCGAAGTCCCTCGGCATCAATATATTCAGTACCGGGCTTTTGAATACAACCGGAAACATCAGCACTGGGCAATTCTCTCCGCCAACCATTACGGCAGGCGCGGTAGGGACAGCACCGACGGCGACGTTTTCAAATCAGTTGAACATCCTTGCGCTTACTCCGGGCAACTTGCCATTCGGCGTTGACATTGAAGCGCTCGAGTCTCGGGGCGTAGTCCAGCTTCTGGCTGAGCCAAATATCCTTGCTGTCAATAACAAGGAAGCGAGCTTTCTGGCAGGTGGTGAATATCCTTATCCAGTCGCTCAGGCATCCGCGGGCGGTGCAGCAGCAATTACCATTCAGTTCAAGGAATATGGAATCCGCCTGAACTTCATTCCCACGTTTACTCCACGCGGAACCATCCGCCTTCAAATTGCGCCGGAGGTCAGCTCGTTGGACTTCGCCGATGCGGTGGATATCGGTGGATTTAACGTGCCCGCCATCACCAGCCGCAAGATGAAGACCGAAGTTGAGCTTGGCGATGGCCAAAGCTTCGTTCTTGCTGGACTGCTCGACAACACTGAATCAGAAACGTTCATGAAGATTCCCTTCCTGGGAGACATTCCAATCCTGGGCAAGTTCTTCCAGTCGATGCAGAAGAACAAGGCAAACACCGAATTGATTGTCATCGTGACCCCGGAGATTGTAAGCCCCATTCCGGCCGGCTCTCCGACGCCTGAGTTGAAATACCCAGGCAAGTGGCTGCCCACCAACTCTGGCATCCCGATGAATACACCGGATGCCAAGACGGCCGCCAATACTCCGGCGCCGCCAACGCCCACAATTCCGATCGAGAAGCTGATTGACAGCATGAAGCCTGAGCCTCAGCTCATCATTGAAGGCGGCACAAGTTTCGGCGCCGGATCTTCGGGTGCAGGTGGCGCCACCGGAGGCGGTACTCCGACGGCCCCAACCACAGCGCCTCAACAATAAACTTCACACCGGCCGTCTTCAAAGACGGCCGGTGCAATTTTGGGCAGCATCTCTCAGTTCGGCCCAAAGCAACATAGCGTTGAATCTCGAATGGGTCACCGTTCTCAGAAGATATTTCAGATCGATTGCCGCTTGAGTCTGCGGCTACCGCTAGCCGAGCCCAACTGAGGCTAAAAGCATGAATCCCTTCAGCTGGATCGTCGGCAATTCCCAGGTTCGAGTCGCTCCGCCTCGCCAGCCTCTCCCAGCGACCTATCTCCAAGTCGCCAACCTTACCCGCCACACCATGCTTGCCACTCGAATGGAGCTGGCTGACACAGGCCCGAAACGCAATAAGGGACTGCTTGGCCGTGACCGCCTTGCTCCCGGTGAAGGGCTGTGGATTGTTCCCTGTGAATCGGTCCACACATTCTTCATGCGGTTTCCAATTGACCTCATCTATCTTGACCGTGAAAAGCGAATCAGGAAGCTCCGCAACGCTGTGCCGGCATGGCGCATGTCAATCTGCCTGACGGCGCACTCCATACTCGAACTCCCCGCCGGCACAATCCGCGATTCGCAGACACGGCGTGGAGATACCCTCGAGTTCACGCCTGCCACTGAGCCGGGCGATTCCGTCGCTGGCGAATAGGAACCAGTTGATCGACTGATCTGCGTCTAAGCGGGACGAACCAAAGCTTGAGCCCCTCTGGAATCTCCAGGCTCAGTACTTCTGGATTCACCGGTAAGGCACCTGGCATAGGCCCAAAGGTAGAAGGCGGCCATCCCCAGCAAAATCAGAGGAGCAGGAAATATCTGCACATATGTGAGTATCTGAACCCAGACCTTTGTCGTAGGCAAGTGCAGGCTTTCGATGAGACCAAGAACAATTGCCCAGGCAATGTCGCCGGTCAGCACAAATCCCGCAGTATTCACTAAAAGCGCCAGCTTGCCGATCTTTCCGCCTTCGGCCCATAGCATGGCGCATGCTGGGACCGTCAATAGCAGCAACTTGGCGTCAAGCTGTCGATGATATACGGGCAGCATGGTAAGAGCCGCGACAGAAGCGAGCCCCAGCCACACGCTCTTTGCCGAAGATCGGAAACGCAATGTAAAGACAACAAACGCCAGCAGCAGCGGGCCGCATATGAGATAGGTGACTGGGTTGTAGATGCGCGGGTCGTCCCAGAAGACACTGATAGCCGTTTGCAGGCAAATCATCATGTCCAGGCCATGCGCGCCTGCCGAAGTGGGGCCAGGATCGCTGATTCCCCCGTGCACTGAAAACGCAGCTACATTGGCATGCCATTCCTGGATCCAGTTGGGAGCAGCGTGCCACACCCAGAGAACTCCCGGCAGGCTTACAGCAATTGTTGCCCCAAGCGCTTGTAGTGCCCGCCTCCTGTAGACTCCCCCGGCCAGTAGGAAATACAACCAGACGAGGCCCGCGTCCTGCGGCTTGATTGCCAGGCTCACTGCGAGACACAGAATCCCTGCCCAAACAAATCGTTCCCTGTAGAAACACCAGGCAGCCACCGCGCACAGACTTGTCGCAATTCCCGCGGCGTTTCCCGTGATGATCATGACTTCGCTGTTGGCAAGAAAAAAACTAACCATGACTCCGGAAAGCGCGGGCGCGTCCCTTGCCCCGAGACTCCAAATAAGAAAAGAGGCAAAGATCATGCTCCCGACAGTCAGTATCATCCAAAGTGTTGCCGCGGCTCCCCACGGCAACATGGCAAACAGAGTTGTGAACGTGAATGCGCTTGGAAAATAGATATGCCGGGTCACAATCTGGCGGACTTTCTCGGTATCCGATGCGCGGTCTCCTCCCTCTGCTCGATAAATGCGCATGACCTCGGCTTCGTTGTAGGGGTCACAGTGTTGGAGAAGGCAGCGAGCTGGATAATACACAACGCGAAAATCAACCAGCGGCGAAGCCGCAGTTCGTTCCAGAACCGCGCCTAGCAGAATAAACACGACGCTTCCCAGCAGCATCAAATACAGCCCGTCGAGGCGCGCATTAGTCATCGTGATCCTTCCATTATTCTATCCATGCAATCGAAGGGAAAGAGCAGCCGTGGATTGAGGTACCTCATCCAGCATGAGAGCAGCGCTTCGCTCAATTGGTGGCTGTCACCGTGTGTAACTCCCGCTTCTTTCTGGTTGCGTAGAGATACCACGCCAGCCACGCGGGCGCAGTCCACAAATAATAAGCTGAAGCCATGGGAATCTTTGCGAACACCTCGATCATGGCTGCGCCGGCCAACACTCCAAAAGGAAGAATCGAACGTCCGGTTTCATCAGCCTGGTAGATTCCGGCCAGAACCGCAGGAAGCAGTATCGCTTCATCGGTGAGCAACGCATAGGGCGCACACACCACCGACATCAGCAGCAGCAACATGCCTTCATTCATCCAACTCCACGCTTTGTGGCGCGTCCAGAAAAACCAGATCGCCCAAATGGATCCGGCGACCATCGGAACAAACTGCAGCCACACCGCGTCACGATGAACCAGGATCCGGAAGAATTCACTCAGAGTGGGAACGATTTCGCCCATGATTCCTGACGAGCTCATCATTTGCGAATATTGCGCCCACCCGTCAGGATCCACAAAGAATGCCAGTGTGCAACTGCCAAGCAAAGCAATGCTGAATCCGGCAAGAATGCGAAACGCCCTGGTCCATGCGACCCAAACCAATATGATGAGCCCAAGCGGCACGAACAGGTGCGGTTTGACGGCGCAAAGCAGCAGTGCCGCGCCCCCAATCATTGGCTGTGACTTGTGAAAGTAGAGAAAGAGAACAACGCCAAGCAGCAGAAAGATTCCAAGTTGCCCGGCCATCAGGCATTCCATGACAGGCGCAAAACAGTACCCGAGCAGATGCAACCTGTTGTTCGGACATCCATGCAGATTCCAAAGCATCCGAATTGAAAGTACCAGGCTGGCAAGCAGCGCCAGTTGCCAAAGCACGATGCCCGTATTCGCACCGACCAAGCCGAGCGGCAATGCCAAGAAGAAGGCAATGGGCGGGTTGCGCATGATAAGCCGATAGCCCTGGTCGTAACCCGCGCTGCGCTCTAACCCCTGAATCGCCTCCGCATCATACGGGTTTCCGCCGTGCACCAACTGCTGCCCCGCAGACCAATAGGAGATGAAGTCACGCTGCCCAGCGTTGTTGCTCTTCGCAATCATGACGAGAATCGCAACCCCAGCCGCGGCGATGCAAAGAGCAGCTAAGACGCGCCAGGGACTTGTCTTCATCAATTGCCTCCGATTAACTGCTCGGGGACCAATGAACACCCAGCCGGCTCAGGCAAGCTGCACTTACTGCCAATTTTATTGGCTAGCAGATACCAAACAAGCCATGCGGGCGCGGTCCAAAGCGTCCAGAGGTAGATCGAATAGGGCCTCAACGCGTCGCCAAGCAGCGCAATCTCGACCAGTGCGCTCAACAGTGCGAGAACCGCCAACATGACTCGATACCGGGTCGCGTAGGCTCCCTGAAGCAGGGCCGGTACGACTACGCCTGCATCGTAGATCCAGGAATACGGCGCTGCCACCAGCGACACAAGCATCAGCAAGCTTCCGTGCTTCATCCAGTCCCAGATCTTACGCCGTGACCAGAAATATCCAAGGCCCCAGATACAGCCGAGCGCCGCCGGTATATCTTGGATCCAGATCGCTCCCGGACTGATCCATTTGCGCAGCAGAAAGCTGACGCACGGGATATACTCCGACTCGATACCGGAGCTGCGCATCATCTGAGAATAATGTGTCCACACTTGCTGGTCCATCAGCAGTGCCAGGGCGCAACTTGCGGCAATCGCAACAACCGCGCCGGCCAGGACGCTGTAGCTCCTTGAAATCAGCGCCCAAACGATTAAGACCGCTCCGAAGGGCAGAAACAGCTGCGGCTTCAAAATGCAGAGCCAAAGTGAAGCGCCTGCCAGGAAAGGGTGGGAGCGATGCAGCCGCAAAAACAGGACTAACCCGAGCAATGAGAAAAGTGTGGTTTGCCCCATGATCATGCAAAGGAGCGCCGGACCAAAGAAGTAGCCAAGCCAATGGCGCCGATTCGCTGGCCGGCCGTGCATCTGCCACAGCAGGTGCACCGAAGTGATGAGGCAGCCAAGCAGAAGGAGTGACCACAGGATCGACGCAGGCCACAAGCCAAGAAAACCAAGAGGATAGACCAGAGGCAGAGCCGATGGCAGGTTGCGCATGTACATGATGCTGCCCCCACTCGGCAACCCTGCGGCGTGCACAACCCGCGTCAGAGCCTCTCCGTCATATGGATTCCCGTGGTGGGCTGCTACCTGGCCGGTGGCCCAGAAGACGACGAAATCGCGGGAACCGACAAGCCTGAAGGAGACAATTGAGATGATGAATCCGATTGCGGTAAAAGCCAATGCCCCGCCGCACACTGCGACAACAAGGAATTCTGCAACGGAGCGAAGGGTCTTTGTTGCCATGCGCCGGAACCCGACTAATCCATCCTGAGTCTCTGCAGCCAATTTACCCCTTCAAAAGCTCTGTTTAGTTCGCCTGCAGTTGAGCTTGCCTCGCCTCGACCGCAGAGCCGGACGCAAGAAGGTACCAGGCGAGCCAGGCAGGCGCCGTCCAAAGGTAGAAAACGGAAAGGATTGAAACGCCGCCTATTAGTTCTGCCTCCACCACCACGCTGGCCAAAGCCAGAAATACCAAGAGAGCCCGTGAGCGGGTGACGAGCGCTCCCTGCACAAGAGCAGCCACCGCAAGCGCCTGATCGAAAAGCCAGCAATATGGCGCCAGGAAAATCGAAACCACCATAAGCAAGCCGCCCTGCTCCAACCAGTCCCAGGCGTGGCGACGCGGCCAATAGTAAGCCAGCGCCCATACGCAGCCCAGAACCGGGGGCAGATACTGCAGCCACATTGTCTGTGGGCTAATCCAAAGCCGCAGCACAATGCTGAGGCAGGGAATGAACTCCTTCTCAATTCCCGTTGTACGCATCATCTGCGTGTATTGAGTCCAGGCCATGGGGTCGATCAAGAACACAGCCGCGCTACTGCCAGCCATGGCGACGAGCGCCCCGGCCAGGAGCTTATAGGCACGGGAAACCAGGATCCACACAAGCAGCACGACGCCGAAGAGCAGAAACAAGTGGGGCTTCAGGGCACAGAGCCATAGAGACATTCCGGCCAGAAACGGTCGCGTCATGTGCAGGCGCAGAAACAATACAAATCCAAGCAGCGCAAACAAAGACGTCTGGCCCATCAACAGGCAAAGCAGCGCCGGCGCAAATGAATAGCCCAGCCAGTGCAATTGATTGTCCGGGCGGCCATGCATCGTCCATAGCATCCGTACTGACGCCAGCAGGCATGCCAGCAGAATCAGCGACCAAACAAATCCTCCGATTCGCAAGCCGACAAACCCAAGCGGAAGCGCCAGGGGCAGCGCCCAAGGCGGATTCCGCATGAACAGGGCGCCATACCCAGGAGCCAGGCCAGCCGACCGTTCGATCCGCATCATGGCATCACGATCATATGGATTGGCCCGATGCACGAGCTGTTGGCCCGTAGCCCAGTAGACAACAAAATCTCGCGCACCTGAACTCTTGCCCGTCAATGGCACAACACAAAGGAACAAGGCGGTCAGCGCCAATGCCAGTCCGCTCACCAAGGCGATTGACAGTTCTGCCACGTTGCCAAAGCGACCGGTCTTTACCGAGGAATTGGCCGTCGTGCTGTCCATCAATATCGCCCTGCTCTTTCCGACCCACCGATCGCGCACGCCATTGATTCGCCCTCAACTCCTCTACTTCGCATCGCAAAAAGACTCTTTCGCGGGTTACCCTGCTTCAACCGCGGATGCCGTACTTGGCATTCGATCTTGAATCACGCGGTACAGCATGTAGAGCTGTGCCATTCCGAATGCAGCAAGTAAGACCGAGATCAGCTGGATGCCATAGCTCTTCGCAACATCGCACGTGATCCAGGAAATGGCGAACATAGAAAAGGACAATCCTGTGATCCAGCGCTCGGCCGCCCGCCATTGCAGGTCTTTTGCAGCCGCAAGCGTCAGAACGACGGCGATTCCCACCAGCACTGCGTCATAGAGCGGAACGTAAACATTCAACAGCAGTGTCCAGGTCAGGGTCGCTGCCCAGGCAAGCGATTGCGCAGCCCGGCCCGCCGGCGCAGACTTCCACAACAAAACCGCGAGCACAGACGCGATTGGGATTGTTATCACGAATTTGAGGATCGTCACCGCTTCGAAGTGGTTTCCCGCAAGCGCTTGCAGGCAAGACCCGATCTCCACGTACTTCCAAAGCTCGAAAACCCTCGGGCCGCTCAAGCCTACCAGCCGGTTAAACAAGCCGAGAAAATTCACGTAGGTGGGCCAAATCTGCACTCCCATGAATGTCGTTGCCACCAGCATCAACATCGCTCCGCCGGTGATCAATCCCGCCAGTGCCTTGAACCTCCTGGTGACAAACAACATGGGAATCACGAATAGCAGAAGCGTCGGCTTATACGCCATGATTGATAGGGCCAGGCCGCTCAAGAATGGCCTTCCCTGCCTCTCTTCAAGGATGGCCAGGCCAGTGGAGCAAACCGCAATCGACGTGAGTTGGCCGCTGACCAGAATGCCCCAGAAAAAGGGAAAAGTGGCAACCGAAAAACAGAGTATCAAGGAGACCTTTACCCGTTTCCCTGGGAAACAGTCATTTGCAAGAGCGACGATTCCCAAACTGTAAAGGCCGAGAGACAAGAACATCCAGATAAAGAAAGCCGCCCTGAATGACAGGCGGGCAAAGAGACTGAAGAACAAGCCTACGAACGGCGGATACGGACTAGGTCCATAAACAAATTTCGGATCCGAGAAGACCTCGTTGAAGACTTTTGTTTGCAGGGGCCAGTCGTAGAGCCGCAAGGCTGGAAAGTCCTTCACGATGTGGCCAATTCCATAAAAATAGATAAAATCGGCTGGCATTAAGGGGATCGAGCCCTTTCCAGCTTTGAATTGAATCCATACCGGTATGCAGAAGCGCGTAATAAACAACGCAAGAACCAGGCTCCAGCAAGCCACGTTGATCACTTTCAGATCGGGCATGGGGCCAAGGATTCGGGTGGGCCACTGAAAGAATCCGCCATCGCGGCTTTCCCGCCCTACAGCCCCCCTCTCGATGTCCATGCATCTTCCTCCAACCGCTTCAGTCTCTGACTTGAATGCCGCGCGGAACATCGATCAGGCCCCGGTCCAAGCCACCAGATAGGTCCGGCGAATCGCAACCGATCAGGGTCCTGATTCACGTTTGATTGCAAATGGAGACTTATCTATGGATACAATACAGCAGCATTAGCCCTCGCCATGGTTACCAATTGGGGGCATCCAGATATGTTCATGGGAGGCATCGGCAGTTCCCCCGGAAGCAACCTAACGGCTGGCTGGCCTGGCAAAAAGCGAGTGCTCCGATTCGGTAATAAACTTTTAGGTTATGTATACGAGGCCTGTCTGAATCGTCCTTGATGTAAACAGGCGTTTACAGGCAGAGACAAATAGACTCTGAACATGCTTTTTGTAACTCATTGATTTTATTAGATGGGTACTCCTTGTCGAAAATGGACCTTCACATGCTACATCCAGAGTGCCCCGGCCAGAGGCTGGGTAATTCAACCTACGGAGAAAACCCAAATGAACAACATGCTTCTTAAGCTGTATGTGAAGTTCCAGGACCTGAAGAACAACGAAGACGGTCAGGATCTGGTCGAGTATGCCTTGGTAGTCGCTCTCATCGCCTTCGGTGCAACCGCCGGCATGAGCACCCTCGCCACCGGCATCAACGCGGCATTTAACACCATCAGCTCGAAACTGGCCAGCAGCCTCTAAACCCCTGCCGGATCACCGTCAGGAAATTGCTCCAGCCCCTTTGCGCCTCCGTGGGAGAGATTCGTTCAACACACGGGGTGAAGATTACGTTCTCTCCCAGCAAAGGCCACCGTCAATCAATCTGCACTTTGTGAATGGAACTCCGCTTGCGTCTGCTTGGGTTCCCCAGCAAAGAGCTGGGTAAACCACTTCGCGAGGCCCTTCACAGGTCAACAGTCTTTCTTCGACCGGTTAGTGGCGTCCAGGACCTGAACTACAACGAGGCAAATCAGGATCTGGCCGAATATGATTTGGTTGTTCCTCTTCTTGCTTTCGGTTCCGCTGCCGGAATGTGCCCGCACCCTGGCCACCGGCTTCAACAGTGCGTCTAATATTATCTGCTCAACTACGGCCACTTCCCTCTAAAGCGTCCCCTCGCTAGACGGGGTCGGGGCCTACAATACGAATTGGCACTTGTTCGCGGGAGAGATATCTTGTGCAAGTGATTTGCTGAGAGTGGAGGGTCATCCTCCTCTTTGGCAAATCAGTTGCCCAAATGTCATCTCCCTTCCCTTTTGGACCCGCGTTCCAGGTTCGCCATCGTTCCCCTCTCGACCGGGCAACCGTTCCGAGCGGCTGGGAGTGTTGAAAGTGAAGCTGCGCACCCAAAGGACCCAGCCCGTTGGAATTGCATTATTCCTCCTTTGCAGCGCGATATCCCTGTTATGGGGCATTGACCTCGCAAGAACCTCAAACGGTGGTTCCTCTGGCTTTCAGGCCATTTATTACGGAACGCGATGCCTGCTGCAACACCATGATCCATACAAGCAAAGTGAATTGGAGGCCGTTTATCGGTCCGAAGGCGGTGAACCTCCAGGGCAGTCATTTCAGACCCACCAGGCTGTCACGCTGTATGTCAACCTGCCCACCACCTTCATCCTCATAGCCCCCCTGGCAATGCTGCCCTGGAATGTTGCGCATGCACTTTGGCTTGCGCTCCTGGCCGTTGCCTTCTTCATTGCCGCCTTTCTGATATGGGGACTCGGGGCGGTGCATGCTTCAAACATTTCCATGTTCCTTGTCTGTATTTTGATTGCAAATGCCGAAGTGATCTTTGGAGGCGGCAACACTGCAGGAATCGTTGTGAGTCTCTGCGTGCTTGCGGTCTGGTGCTTTCTCAATGATCGGTTTGTTCCAGCCGGAGTTTTGTGCCTGGCTGTGAGCCTGGCAATCAAGCCTCACGATGTTGGGCTGGTGTGGCTCTACTTCCTGATGGCCGGCCGCGTCCAGCGCAAGCGCGCGCTGCAAGCGCTCATCATTACCGGCATTATTGGGCTTTCGGCCTTCCTCTGGGTTTCGCATGTCGCGCCCCACTGGATCCAGGACTGGCGCTCAAACCTCTCGGTCATTTCGTCTCCAGGCGGCATCAACCAACCCGGCCCTAAATCCGTCAGCGGCAGTACCCCCGATATGGTCATCGATTTACAGGCGGCTGTCAGCGTGTTCAAGGATGATCCCCGCGTTTACAACCTGGTCAGCTATCTGGTTTGCGTTCCACTGCTGCTTGTTTGGTCGGTTCGGACTCTGAGGTCCCGATTCACACAGACCGGGGCCTGGCTCGCCATGGCAGCCATCGTGCCAATCACCATGCTCATCACCTATCATCGCCCCTATGATGCCAAACTGCTGCTGCTCACAATCCCTGCCTGCGCAATCCTTTTCGGTGAAGGCAAAACGGCTGGCAGGGTTGCTCTCCTGATAAGCACCGCAGGCATTCTGTTTACCAGCGATATTCCATTGGCTATCCTCGTGATCATCGCTGATAAGCTTCAGATGAGCACCACTGGATTCTTCGGGCAAATCGTGGCCGTTTTCCTGACCCGGCCTGCCTCCGTGGTTTTGCTGGCTATGGGCATCTTCTATCTGTGGGTATACGTCAGCAGCACCAGTGGGTCGGCCACGGATACGGGGACTTCTGAATGAGAACCAATTCCGTGGCCGCTCCCTGCCTGGATTTGAGCGTCAGAGGGTGCAACGGTGGTTCTATCCTGAGCTCTGGTAGATTCTCGGCGAGAGAGACTCAAGATGACTAGAGCGCGACGCGACGGTCTGTACCTGCTTTTAGCCGGAGTCATGTTATTTCTGGCCTTGGGTCTGGGCCTCGAGCACTCCTCATCGTCCTCCATGCAGGACTTCAGAGTTGTCTACTACCCGGCGCGCTGCCTGTTGCACAACTGCGACCCCTACAACGAGACTGAAGTACTACGGGTACTCAATCGAGAAGGCGGAAACCGACCGACAGATACGCCAACGATCCGCCAGATCGTGACTCACTCTATATATCCCCCAACTGTATTCATTTTCACCATGCCTTTCGCGCTGCTTCCGTGGGGCTCCGCACACATACTTTGGTTGACCCTCACCGTTGCATGCCTGATTCTTGCCTCGTTTCTGATATGGAATCTCGGGGCCGGTTACGCACCTATTTCTTCGGGTGTCCTGGTCGGCTTCCTCCTTGCCAACACCGAATTGATCGTCATCTCAGGCAATTCCGCCGGAATTGTAGTCGGCCTTTGCGTGGTGGCCGTTTGGTGCCTGGTGCAGGAAAGGTATGTCCCGCTCGGTATCCTCTGTCTTGCCGTGAGCCTCGCGATCAAGCCCCACGACACAGGCCTGGTCTGGCTTTATTTCTTGTTGGCTGGGGGAGTTTACCGCAAACGGGCGATCCAGACTCTCGTTGTCATGGTCGCGCTCACCCTGCCGGTCGTCCTGTGGACCTGGCGCGTTTCGCCGCATTGGATGCAGGAAGTGAAATCCAACATTGCGTCGTTTTCAGTACACGGCGGACTCACGGACCCCGGTCCGGCGGCTGCAGCCATCAATGGGCCCGGCATGCTGACCAATCTGCAGGCTGTATTCAGCGTATTCAAGGACGATCCGCACTTCTACAATCCGGTGACGTATTCCATCTGTGTGCCGCTCCTCCTGTTTTGGATGTTCGTAACGCTAAGATCCCGCCCAACGTTGCCGAGGGTCTGGTTGGCTCTGGCGTCGATTTCCGCCCTTTCTGTGCTGCCCGTTTACCATCGCCAATATGACGCAAAGCTGCTTCTTCTCGCAGTTCCCGCTTGCGCCATGCTTTGGGCAGAAGGCGGTTTGGTGGGGTGGCTCGCACTCATCCTCACTTCGACTGGCATTGTGCTTACCGCAGATTTGCCGCAGGCAGCCATGCTGGTGCTCATCGACAAGCTCCACTTGGGGGAGACGGGCCTACCCGGCCAGGTTCAAGCGGCTCTGCAAGCCTTTCCTGGGCCTCTGGTTCTGTTGGTCATGGGAATCTTCTATCTTTGGATCTATTTCCGTCGCACCGCCCCTGATCCGCAATTAGCCCAGAAACGGGAACGTACCGTTTCCGTCTCGGGAACTTCCTGATTCTGTTATGGTTTCCGCATACCCCTTGGCGGAGCAGGTACCCGCACCATCGTGCTATTTCGGTTGTGCCTCCCAGGCCTGAAAATGGGTGTATGCGAGTGGTGAGTCGATGATCAACCAAAAACGCATCGCAGTCGTGATGCCGGCATACAACGCGGAAAAGACACTGGAAATGACAGTGCGAGAACTCTCCGACGTTGTCGACATAAAGATTCTTGTCGATGATTCCAGCAACGACCAGACGGCTGCCCTTTCCCGCCGGCTTGGCGTGCAGACGTTTATCCATGATGCCAACTACGGATATGGCCGCAACCAGCAGACCTGCTACCGCGAAGCGCTTGCCGCGGGCGCAGACATCGTGGTCATGGTGCACCCCGACTACCAGTACACGCCTTCTCTTGTTCCGGCCATGGCGGGCATGATCGCCAGCGGCGTCTACGATATGGTGCTCGGTTCCCGCATTCTAGGCGGAGGCGCACTCAAGGGCGGAATGCCCCTCTATAAGTACATCGCCAACCGGCTCCTCACCGGTTTTCAAAACCTTTTTCTAGGCGTCAAGCTGTCTGAATACCACACCGGCTTTCGCGCGTTCTCGCGACAACTGCTCGAAACCCTTCCTATCCTCGAGAACTCCGACGACTTCGTCTTTGACAACCAGATGATCGCCCAGGCCGTCATGTTCGGCTTTTCGATCGGGGAGATTTCCTGCCCCACCAAGTACTTCAAAGAAGCCTCCTCCATCAACTTCAAGCGCAGCGTGGAATACGGATTTGGAGTTCTGAGCACCACCTTCAGCTTTGCTGCACACAAATTGCACATCGCCCGAATTCGTCGCTTCGACCCAAATGGCAGGAAGATCAAGCAGCAGTATTATTCCGAGCTTGCTCATCGCTCATGAGAGATCTATAGCGTGCCCACCACTACCGCCGATCAGATTGCTGCCAGCCTTCTGGCGATCCTGGCCTTTGTTCCTGCCACCTTCTGCACCGGCTACATAGCCGCCTGGTTCGCTAACTTGCACAGTTTCAGGGAACGCTCGATCATCGAGCGCGTTTTCTGGAGCGTGCCGTTGTCATTTGCCGTTTCCCCCATCTCCTCCGTCCTGATCGGGAAACTGCTATCTCTCACCGCAGTGGTCGTCTTCTTCATCGCATGCACCGCGGTTTGTCTCGCAATGCTTGCCAGCGAATGGTTCCGGCTTCGCCAATCGAGCGGCCGGTGGATCAGCGGCTACCAGCCGCTTGGAATTACCGCATCAATCCTGGCAATTGCCTGGATCGCCGTGGCCGTCCTGTCGCTGGTCGATTTCTACAGCGGTCAACAGGTCCTGATGAGCATCACCATCCTGGATCATGGCGCCCGCGTCGACTGGATAGAAAGCGTTCTGCGCACCGGAGTTCCGCCTTCGAACCCCATGTACTGGTTCAAGCAGCCTGCAACCATGCGCAATTACTACTTCTGGTACGTGCTCTGCGCGGCCGTATCGAAGATGTCGCGCCTGCCTGTTCGCGCGGTCCTCAACGCCAGTTGCGTATGGGCTGGATTTGCCCTGGTCGCACTCAACGGCCTCTACCTCAAACATTTCTTGGCTGTAGGCGCACGCTTGCGGCGCCAGTTGCTCGACTCCATCTTCCTGCTCCTGGTCACCGGGCTCGATATCTTCGCCATTTTCTGGAGCCTTCTTTACCTGCACGGACCCTTCCTCCCTGATGCCGAACTCTGGTCGAAGGATCCGGTGCAGAGTTGGCTCGACGTCATCTTGTATGCTCCGCACCATGTGGTCAGCCTGGTTTGCTGCATGACCGCATTCTTGTTGGCCTGGATGGCAGCTCAAGACGGCCGGCAAAGGCGCATCGCAAGCGTCGTCGTCATTGCCGTGGCTCTGGCGAGCGCGTTTGGCCTTTCAATCTTTGTAGCATTCGCGTTCTTTGTGCTCATGCTCGCCTGGGCGTTCTGGCAGTTGGCCATTGAGCGAAAGGCAAAGGCTCTTTTGTTCCTGGCCGCAGGCGGAGCAGGCGCATGCATCCTGCTTCTTCCCTACCTATGGGAACTGACCCACACCGAATCCAGGATGCGCGGTGGCTCCGTCCTTTCCTTCTCTGTCCGCGAGATGATTCCTGTCGGCAGCCTTCTCAGTTCGCCGATGTTCCAGAATCTCGCAGCGGGTCACCCCCTGGCGGCTCTGAACCTGGCAAAGCTCACCCTGCTCACGCCTTCCTATGTCATCGAATTCGGCTTCTCCCTTGTGGTCTTCTTCATCTACCTGGTACCCGCCTGGCGCGGGAGGACCTCTCTCACTCCCGCCCAGCGCTCCTTGCTGTTCATCGCCGCAGCCACACTTCCGCTGATTTCATTGGTGCGTTCCGGTGTGCTGAACGGCGACGATTTTGGTATGCGAGCACCGTTCTTCTTTCTCTTTCCCGTCCTTCTGCTCGCTTCAGACTTGATGACCAGTTGGCGATTCTCAGACCGCAAGCAAAACCCGTCCACAGATTGCGCCGCGCTGCCCCGTAACACCCCATTCTGGTTGCGAGCGATAGCATCCCTCGCCCTCATCTTCGGAATCATCGCAACCGCCTACCAGGTACTCATCCTTCGCTTCTATGCCCCATTGGCCTCCGCCAATATGCATGCCGGCCAGGATCCCGCCGCCGACAACCCGTTTCACAACGCCTACATTTCCTCCATCGGCTATGGCCAGATGGATCAGTCCATCGCAAGCAACGCCGTCGTGCAATACAACCCCAGGTCCGAGAATCTTCTCGACATCGACCTGGATTTCCTCTGGGTCAACCATCAGATCGCCATCAGCAGCGACCAGCAGGGTTGCGGCTCGGAGTTGGGCGGCGATCCCAGCGGATGCCCGGCCATGGCCGCAGCCATCGATTCCCTGTTCAAGGGCGGCCCGGCAGAAGTGGCCCGCACCACGTGCCGCCAGTTCGGGATCCAGTATCTCGTCGCCCGCATTTACGATCCCGCATGGTACGACAAGGCTGGCTGGGTATGGACACTGCCGGCAGTGGTGCCCGATCAGGAATTTCGCGCCCTCGATTGCCGTGGTATAGGCACCCGCTAAGGCCGCCTCTTTCCGTAAGACGCCTTATCCACTGCAAGATTCACCCGTTGTACTTTCAGTTTCCCGGCCCTCAGGATTTCCGCTCGCGAGAGTCGTGATCTGTAAACTTGAGAGTATGGCTGCCGAGTTTTAGCTCAGTCATTGAACTCCCTGATCCAGTTGCTGCGATTGGGCAAAAGAGCGAAATCGATGATCGAAGTCTCGAAATGCGTCATCTGCGATGGCCCCATCAAACAGCTCAAACGAGCCCTCGTCGCTCCCTTTGTCGCCAGGCGCACCTGGAACAGAGCACCGTTTTGCGTGGATCTCGTCCAGTGCGGAAACTGCGGATTCATGTTCTACAACCCGCGGCTCGACGACGACGATCTACGCCATCTGTACACCGGGTACCGTTCTGAAGAGTTCCAACGGATGCGCTTTGCCACCGAGCCCTGGTACACGCCAAGTTTCAATGACGATCTGGCGTCGCCCAGGTCCTACGAAATACGCCGCACCAAACTCGCGCCGGTCCTTCGCCAGCATCTCGGACAACGAAAGATCACACGCATCCTCGACTACGGCGGTGACCGCGGAGATCTCATCGATGGTCTGCTCGCTGACGCCGAGTTGTACTCCTATGACATATCAGGAATTGAAGTCGCTCCCGGTGTCACTGCCACAAAGGATCCCGCGGCCTGCCATGCCGACCTCATTATCAACAGTAATGTGCTGGAGCATGTTGGCTTCCCCCGTGTTCTGGTCAGCGAGATTCTGCAATCGGCCCCGGAAGGCGGTTTGATTTTCCTCGAAGCTCCGGTCGAGTTTCCCTTCGGGTTGTCACGGCTAGCAAGGCGAATCGCTCAAATTGGCATCATGACGCTCCTGCGCCCGTCGACAGCACGCTACATCCTGCGTCCTGCCACCCTCTACATGATGCACATGCACATCAACTATTTTTCTGAGCACTCTCTGAAGGTGCTCACCGAGACCTGCGGCGGCAAGGTGATCGACACCGGCACATATCCATACGGAAGCAGGGCGGGACAAACTGATATGGCGTGGTGCCTGGCATTAAGGTCGGGGCCCATCCGCGTCTTCACAACTGGCAGCTAGGTTGTGCAGTCGAATTCGGAATGGCTCATTTTTAAGTCAATTGTGGGAACCCTTTGACGCTGTTGAAGGAGTGAAATGAGTAGAAAGCACATCACAATTCTGACTCAGTGCTACAACGAAGAAATGAATGTACGGGAGGTCCATCGAAGGGTGCAGTCGTTGGCGGAAGGACTGCCAGAATACCACTTTGACCACCTCTTCATTGACAATGCCTCGACAGATGGGACAGTCGCTATTCTTCGTGAGATGGCTGCTGAGGATCCAAGCGTCAAGGTAATCGTGAATGCGCGTAACTTTGGAGGCGCGCGCTCGGGATTGTACGGACTCCTGCAGGCGCAAGGAGATGCCGTAGGATGCCTCTTCGCCGACTTGCAAGACCCTCCCGAACTATTTGTCGAGATGATTCAGGAATGGGAGAAAGGTATCCCCGTCATCGCGGCCATCAAAAATTCAAGCGACGAAAACGGCATGATGTACCGTCTGCGCACCGCTTACTATCGCCTGGTTGCCCGCCTTACCAATGTTGAGGTTCTGGAGCACTTCACTGGTTTCGGACTCTACGATCGCTACGTCATTGAGAAAATCCGCACCGACTTCCGCGATCCGCACCCGTTCTTTCGGGGCATGATTGCCGAGCTTGGTTTGCCCTACGCTAAGGTCTTCTACAACCAAAAACGCCGTGAGCGCGGAATCACGAAAAACAACTTCTATACCCTCTACGACCTGGCAATGCTGGGTATTACCAACCTCTCCAAGGTCCCGCTGCGCCTGGTCATTTTTTGCGGCTTCATTTCGGCATTCATCAGCTTTGTTGTGGGCATCTTCTATCTGGCATACAAACTTGTATTCTGGAACAGCTTTACAATCGGCGTCGCACCGCTGGTCCTGGGCCTCTTTTTCCTTGGCTCCATTCAGCTCATCGCGCTTGGCATCATCGGCGAGTACGTTGGCTCCATTCACACCCTCGCCCTCAATCGCCCACTGGTCACTGAAAGAGAACGCATCAACTGCTAGGTGCCACCACGCAGCGTGGATCAGAAATCGCACAAGTCGATTGGGCAACTGGCGCGATACCTCGCGGTTGGCGTCTTCAACACCGCTTTCGGCTATGGCGTCTTCGCGCTTTCTATCTGGGTCTTTCGAGGGTTCGGCACCTACGGCTATATGTACGCAACCGTGGCCGCGAACCTGGTCACCATTACGGTGGCCTTCCTCGGATACAAGTGGTTCGTCTTTCGCACCCGAGGAAACTACCTGATGGAATGGATCCGCTGTATAGGCGTGTATGGAACCACGATGCTGATCGGCCTTGCGGCCATGCCCATCCTCGTCCCCATTCTCCGCCATCATCTGGCCAGTCCGCAGCAGGCCCCGTATATCGCGGCCGCCATCACGACACTCATGACGGTCGCCTTCAGCTTCCTTGGCCACAAAAACCTCTCGTTCAGAGAAGGCTGGTCAAGGCCAAAATGAGGCTCCGCGCATTTGCTCGGCGGGATGGTCCTATTCGTAGCTCCGCACCGTTCTTTTGAAGCCTTCTTCTATGCTGGTTGTGGGCTCCCACCCAAGCGATCTTATTTTGGAGATATCGAAGTGCCCCCCGGCAACCGGGCTGGCTACATAGGTGTCATCGTGGCTGCGCTCCTGCCGAATCACTTTGAGATTCCGCTCAGGAAAGATGCGGCACAGCATCTCGGCAAGGTCGAGTATGGAACACTCTGAATCGCTTCCCACGTTATATGCCTCGCCGCTGTTTCCCTTTAGCAGAACAGTGAAATACGCCACAGTCGCATCTGCAAGGTAGCAAAATGGCCGTCGCGTGCTCCCATCGCTCTTCATCTCAATATTCCGTCCGGCTACAATATCCGCGACAAAATCAGCAAACACCCGTCCGTCGTTCAGGTCCATCCCTGGCCCATAGGTGTGGGAAATCCGCACAATCTTTGCTCCGACACCATATTGAGCATGCCAACTGGCGCAGAGAGTTTCGCCCGCGCGCTTGCCCTCGGCGTAGCAGGATCGAAGATTGAGCGGATCGAGATAGCCGTAAGCACTCTCGGTCGCAGGCACGGCTGAGTTCGCTCGCTTGCCGTAGACCTCGCCGCTGCTGAAAAACAGAAACCCCTCGCTCTTCGCCTTTTTTGCGACCTCGAGAATGTTCCGCGTTCCAATCACATTCGCTTCAAAGGTCCCGACTGGGTCAGTTGCGAAAAACTTTGGACTGGCCTGGCTCGCCGCATGAACAAGAAAATCCACTTTTTCCGGTCCACGATAGGTCTCGCGCACGTCCTGCACCACCATCGCCAAATCAGATCGGCCGACGAAGTGCCCCAACCTCCGCATCGCCTTCTCGCGGTTCCTCACCAGGGCAATCACTTGGATGCCTGCATTCGCAGTTTCATTCAAATAAAGCAGCGCTTCAAGCATGTACGCCGGGACAAATCCATTGCCGCCTGTGATCAGGACCGTCTTTCCGAATAGCCGCTCCCATGGAACCCCAGCCGAGACAATCCGCTGCAGGTCCTCCGCGACAATTGTGTGTCTCTCGGTCAACGGCCTTGCCTCCTGAAATCGCCTGAAAGCTAATTCTCAAACGTTGCAATGATCATCTCGGAGAGAAATGCCTCGCGCGGTAAGCGCGGCGCCATGTCTTCCATGGGCAAGCTCACGATGGTTCCATTGGCTCGAACCTCTGCGGTTGCGCGGGGCGCCGTTACTTGATCTGAAGAGATATTGACGGCGCAGACCACCGGCCCATCCTGGTCAAGCACTTTCTGCACTTCGTCTTTGATATTCGAGTGATCTCTGATCTCGTGCGTAGCAATACCGTATGCCTCCGCCACCTTTCTCACGTCTGGAAGCGTCAAATGGCTCGACGGGTCGCTCCCGACCAGTCTGCCTTCAAAGTGGTTTTTCTGCGACGCGATGATCGATGCATAGGTTCCGTTGCATAAAACAAAAAACTTGATAGGCAGGTTGAGGCGGCGCACCGTCTCAAGATCCTGGATATTCAGCTGAAACCCGCCGTCTCCGACGACGCATATCGTGCGTCGCCGTCCGCTTGCAAGGCAGCTTCCAATCGTTCCCGGAAGGCCTGTTCCCATTGCGCCGAGTGAAGGCGAGTTCACCACTCGCTGCCCGCGCTTGAGCCTGAAACATTGCAGGAAGATATCGCTACAAGCTCCGGAACTGCCGGGCGCAAGGACGTCATCCGCAGCGCAAACATCAGACAGGGCGTCGATCAGCACATACGTGTTGACGTAGCCGTTGTCCTCCTTCCAGTATTCCGGAAGAATCACAGGATATTTTTCTTTCCATTCCATCGCCTTCGCAACCCACGCGCTCACATCCGGCAGTTGCACATCTTCAAGCTGCGCGAGCAATTCCGTCACAAAATCTTTCGCGTCGGAGGTCACCGGGACGTCAATCCTCATCTCGAATTTTGAAAGTTCACGCGGATCCGCATCAACAATCGTCTTCTTCGCTGCACGCGCAAAGTTCTTATGACTGAATGCCACCTGGGGCATATCCAGCCGGGCGCCAATGACAAGAATCCAGTCGGCATTCTGCTGTGTAAAGTTTGCCCCTCGCGCCGCGATCGACCCCGGTCTGCCCGCAAAATAGGGCTGATCTTCCGGGAGCATGTCCATTGATTTCCAAGTCAGGAGCGCTGGAATCTTGAGCAAATTGACCAATTGCTCGATTAGCCCATCCAGATGGGCAAGCCGGGCTCCATTCCCGATGAATAGCACGGGGCGCTGGGCATTCCGCAGCAATGCAATGGATTCAGCAACCTTCTCTCTCAATCCGTCGGTGTCCAAAGCGCTCTGTTCCGGAACAAACCCGCGCAGGTCAGTCTCGTCAATCATCTGGGCCTGGACATCGAGTGGGAAATCCAACCACACCGGGCCTCGTCGTCCTGTTGTGGCCAGGTGAAACGCCTTCTCCAGCTCGTAGCGCACATCGCGCGGTTCAACGATCGTCTTTGCATACTTGGTCAACGGCTTGACGACCGAAATAATATCCACTTCCTGCGGGCCCATCGAGCGTACGCCGCGGCTGGTCAGCAAATCGGCGCGCTTCACCTGGCCAGAAAGAAAAATGCAAGGCGAAGAATCGAGCCACGCAGCCGCAAGGCCCGTAATTGTATTAGTGCCGCCGGGTCCGGTGGTCACCAGAACTCCGCTTGGGCTGCTCGTGTATTCCGCGTGTGCCTGTGCCGCAAACGAAGCTGCCTGTTCGTGAAGGCAACAAACATACTCGAGCCCCGCCTGGCGGCCGACGGAATCGACAAGGTGCATGCATCCCCCGCCCGTCAGCATAAAGATGCGCTTGATGCCGGCATCATGAATAAAGCGCATCACGTAATCAGAAAGCTTGATCAAGATCCCTCCGCCAGATTGGAAAGCTCGTGCAGCAGGTCATCTACGGTCAATGTGCCGTTGTTCCATGATTGGGGATAGAGCAACGCTTTCAAACCAAGAGATTCCGCCTGCTTGCAGTTCGCAACCGAATCATCCACGAGGATGTCTCCGCGCCCAAGCCACCTGAGATACTCGCCCTTGCTGCCATCATAGATTGGAATATCCGGTTCAATGCGCGATGGCACCACGCCAAAGCAACGAACCCATGCTCCAAAATGGCGCAGCACCCAATGGGCCACGCCGGGGGCAGATTCCAACGGGCGAGCAGTCAGGGCAATGTGGCGAAACCGCTTCCCTTCCCCTCGGAACCATGCAAGCACGCGGGGATTGGGCTGCATGTTCTCTGCCCGTTCAGTTTTGCGAAATGAATCGAGCGAGGACAAGTACTCATCCAGAGTCACGCCCAGCGACTGATGCGGGGGGTTTGCGGCCAATTCCGAATAGGCGACCCTGCAGTCTGGATGCTCAATGAGCCAACAATGCTTGAACCATTGCGCCATCAGGTCGTTGAGGACATCGTCCACATCCCAGACAACAGTAAGCATCATCCAATCCAGTATGTGACAAAGGTTTTACGATTTGTGTTCGCCATGATCGCGTCATCGGTGTAAAAGGAATCGTTCGCAAAATAACTCGAGGAAATTTCTTCGATAATCGCGCCATGCTCAGTCCAGAACGAATGCTTGATTCCATGAGGAATGGTGATCACGTCGTTTGATTTGTGCGTCGAATGGTTTCCATCCAGCTCCACGGTCACATCGCCGTATAGGATGTGATACGTCTCGTCTTTAAGATCGTGCCATTGCTGCGGATGCCTCTGACCGGGAAGCACCGCCATCAGCCTCTTGCAGTATTCCCTGTTGACCACAGTGATTGCCGTAATGCCAAACTCCTTGAACCTCTCCAGCCCATAATGATGCGAGATTTCAAGCTCGCATTGGCCCGGAACTTGCACCCTGCTCTTCTTGATCAGCGCTCGAACATCTGAGACTATCTTGTGTACCATCGCGCGCGTGTTCCGAGCTTTTACGTTCTCGCGCATGATTGCGCCGTTGGCTGAGATTCCGTCAGTTGCAACGTACTCGCTGTACTTTGAAAAGTCTTGCGCTACAAGTTGGCCGTCCGCATTCGGCATCGCAAAAAAGACATTCGAGGGCTGAATCGTTTCGCCCGCCGCGACGGCGCACTTGACGAACGCGCCGCGAGCTAGATCGCGTAACGCACGTTGTTCCCCTGGTGGCACAGGGTAGCGCTCATCCCGATTGCCAATCATCGTGAACGCATCGGCCGCAGACTGCAGCCACTTGCGTATTTGATTGGGATTTGCGCTGTATCCGTTCAGAGCATACCGTTCAGTCGATACCCCGACGTGTTTTTCAAACATCACCGCGCCCAGGGCAATTGCGATTTTCACGGCTTCAATGTTGTCTGGCCGCTCATGTGTCGAGTAGCCAATCGGAATCTCCGGATAGCGTTTTTTCAGCAGGTCAATCTGGCCCAGATGCAGGTGATCGTCTGGCGCAGGATACTCTCCTACGCAATGCATCAGCGTGAGCGACTTGTTTCGATTTCTGAAAAAGCTGACAACGCGATCGACCTCCTCAAGCGGTTCCCCGGCAGTCGATGCCACAATCGGCAAGCCGTACTTTGCAATCTGTTCAAGCAGGGGCCAATCGACCAGGTAGCAACTTGGAATTTTCATGAGGTCGAAGCCGTGTTCGGCAATCTTGTCAACTGAGTTTTCGTCCCACGGCGTGCACATCGATAAAAACCCGGCTTCTACGATCGCATCCTTGATTTGCCGATACTGCTCCCACGATAGCCGCGTCTCAGAGAAACGCTTCACATACTTCAGATCAAAACGCCCTTTGAAATCAGGATGGATGCAATAGTCGATATCCCGGTATTGCAGTTTGACGCAGAAGCGAAATGGGAACCCTTCTGAAACGGCTTTTAGCTCTTTAATAATGCGAATACCGTGTTCAACATCACCCATGTGATTGTTAGCCATCTCATAAATAAACATCGGCGCATTATCTGGCGAACTCATCGACATGTCTCCTGACACGCTTACTTCACTTGAACAACGCCCGGCTGTGAATGATCCCATCCGGGGCCAGGCTGCATCACAAATTCAGTCATTGTTTTTGCCACAAAATCGAGCATCGGCTTTGTAAGTCCCGGATAAACGCCGAGCCACAATACGTTGTTCATTACAAAATCTGTGTTCCGCAGATCGCCGACCACCCGGCGCTCGCATCCTTCATATGCCGGCTGCCGTAGTAGGTTACCGCCAAACAGGAGCCTGGTACCGATCTTGTTTGAATCGAGAACCCGAATGAGTTCCTCCCTGGTAAACGGCGCAGCTTCGCGAACGGCAATCGGAAATCCAAACCACGCAGGATCCGACCCCGGCGTCGCTTCCGGCAGTACAAAAAACGCCTCCAAAGGCTTCAACGCAGAATACAAGTAACGAAAGTTCTCCTTTCGCCGCGCGACGAATTCAGGCAACTTCTCTATCTGTGACGCGCCCAGGGCGGCCTGCATGTCGGTTGCCTTCAGGTTGTACCCAATGTGCGAATACGTGTATTTGTGGTCATACCCGCAAGGCAGGCTTCCCAGCTGCCAGTCGAAACGCTTTCCGCATGTGTTCTCTTTGCCTGGGTGGCACCAGCAGTCGCGGCCCCAGTCACGGAACGATTCGATCAAGATCTGCAAATTGGGCTTGTCCGTGAGTACCGCCCCGCCCTCGCCCATGGTGATGTGGTGCGCAGGATAAAAGCTCACCGTCGCAATATCGCCGAAAGTCCCAACATTCTGTCCCTTCCAGGTCGAGCCCAGCGCGTCGCAGCAATCTTCAATCAGCCAAAGATTATGCTTTTTCACAAACGCCGTGACAGCATCAAGATCGAATACATTTCCCAGCGTGTGAGCAATCATCACGGCCTTGGTCTTTTCACTGCGTGCCAGTTCCAACTGGCTCACGTCAATCTCATAGGTCGGCGCAGTAACATCCACAAAGACGGGGACCAGTCGATTTTGAATAATCGGATTGATTGTCGTCGGAAAACCTGAGGCCACAGTGATGACTTCGTCGCCCGGTCTAAGTTGACGCTCGCCGAGTTTTGGCGAAGTTAGCGCGCTCACCGCAAGCAGGTTTGCCGAAGAGCCGGAATTGGTCAGCGAAGCACAACGAACGCCTGCAAAGCGAGCTAGTTTGCGCTCAAACTCCTCGGCAAATCGACCCGTGGTATACCAACCGTCAAGCGCCGCGTCCACGACAGAACTGAAATCCTCTGCATCGATCACCTTGCCTGAAACTGGAACAGGTGACCGCCCCGGCTCAAACTCTGACGCCGCAAAGGCCTCCGCAAAATACTCGGCAGTGAGTTCGAGTATTTGCTGCCGAAGCCGAGCTGTTCTGTCTGTCATCGAGGGTCCACAAAGGTAGCATACAAAATCCGGAGTCGCCAGTGTACTGTATTATTCAGGAAACAGCGCTCCCGCCTAAGTGGTAGTTTGCCTGCACCGGACCATACCCATCCGGCAGCGCTACGAGATTGAGATGAAAGCAGTTATTCTGGCAGGTGGATTCGGTACCCGCCTCAGTGAAGAGACCGGGTTGCGCCCCAAACCGCTGGTTGAAATTGGCGGCCGTCCAATCCTCTGGCACATCCTTAAAATCTATTCGCAGCATGGCATCAATGACTTCGTCATCTGCTGCGGCTACAAGGGCTATCTCATCAAAGAGTACTTCGCCAACTACTTCCTGCACATGTCTGACGTCACTTTTGACATGCAAGCAAATCGAATGGACGTGAATCAAAGTGTGGCTGAGCCTTGGCGTGTGACCCTGGTTCATACTGGCGACCACGCCGGAACCGGTGGCCGGCTGAAAAGAGTCGCCAGGTATCTCGAGGGCGAAGAAGCATTCTGCATGACTTACGGTGATGGAGTTAGTGACTTGGATATCTCCGCAACCATCGCCTTTCACAAGAACCACGGCAAGTTGGCAACCGTTACCGCGGTCAAGCCCATGGCCCGGTTCGGCGGCTTGAGCATTGAAGGAACAGCAGTCACCGCATTTCAAGAAAAGCCCGTCGGCGAGGGTGGATGGATCAATGGTGGCTTCTTTGTTCTCTCTCCACAGGTGATCGGCGATATTCCGGATGAGGCCTCGATGTTCGAGCAGGAGCCGATGCAGAGTCTTTCCTCAAAGAATCAGGTGCAGGCGTTCTTTCACAGCGGATTCTGGCAGCCGATGGACACGCTCAGCGACAAGCGGAGATTGGAAGAGCTCTGGGCAACCCGGAGGGCTCCGTGGAAGACCTGGTAAATCAGTGGCAGGGACGGCGGGTCTTCTTAACCGGGCACACTGGATTTAAAGGTGGGTGGCTTTCCCTTTGGCTTGCCAGTCGGGGAGCTGTGATCCGAGGTTTCGCGCTCGACGCCGCAACCCAACCAAACCTGTTTGAAGTGGCTGCCGTGGCATCCGTTCTGGATGACGTCCGCGGTGATATTCGTGAATACTCCTTGCTCGCCGGCTCCATGCGTGATTTTGCTCCGGAGGTCATCTTTCATCTGGCCGCGCAACCGCTTGTGCGCCGGTCTTATACAGATCCGTTAACTACCTATGCTACCAACGTGATGGGAACCGCCAATGTTCTGGAAGCCGTTCGCAATACCCCGAACGTGCGGGCGGTCGTTTGCATCACCACCGATAAGTGTTATGAGAATCAGGAATTGTCCCGGCCATTTTGTGAGACCGATCCGCTCGGTGGCCATGATCCATATTCGTCAAGCAAGGCCTGTGCCGAGATAGTCAGCGCGGCCTACCGCAGTTCTTACTTTCCTGCTGACAAACTCGGTGAGCATCGCGTCGCTTTGGCGACCGCCCGCGCCGGCAATGTGATTGGAGGAGGCGATTGGTCAGAGGATAGGCTGATTCCCGACCTGATTCGCGGATTTCAGGAGGGCAAGCCGGTACGGATTCGCCGGCCAGATGCGATTCGTCCCTGGCAGCATGTGCTCGAGCCTCTTCACGGCTACATCATGCTTGCTGAGAAACTGCTCGCGGGTGACGCGCAAGCCGCCAATGCCTTCAACTTTGGCCCTGCCGAGGAAGCGCCCTGGCCCGTCGAGCACATCGCAACTAAGCTCGCTGATCTATGGGGCGACGGCGCCTGCTGGACAAGCGACCCTGCTTCGAGTGTGCATGAAGCAGGCACGCTAAGGCTGGATGTCAACAAAGCACGCACGGAACTCGGATGGCAACCGCGCCTCAGCATCGAAGAAGCATTGGAATGGACGATCGATTGGTATCGCAGTTGCCAGGAGGGCAACAACATGAGGCACGAGACCCTCGCTCAGATTGACAGGTACGAGCAACTAGTCCGTTAGACTTTGCAACGCCACTCTCGCCGCATGGCCGTAGCGTTCTAGAAATCACTTATAGTAGTTGAACCAACGGCGCAGCATGAAGTACTCATTGATCGGCTGGTCATCTCGCATCGCCGGCGCCCTGGGGTCTTCGGCAATAAGGTCTTCCAGCTTCAATTCGCGTGAGAGCACCGTGTCAAACTCCTGTCGAGCATTGTCATTCGGACCCCATTCCACAAAGTCAGATGCCGCGGCTGCGGGCATCCGCGAAACCAGAACCGAGCTTGAGGTAATTGGTATTGGCTCCATGCTGGCAAGATAGTGAATCCCGTATTCATCGTATGACCGGAATGCTCGCACGTACGGAAACGACTCAGTCAGGGCCTTGGTGATTGCAACGGTCGTTGCCTTGTCACCGGCAAGCTCGGGATACCACTCCTGCAATATTCCACCGGCACGCAGGTGTTTCTTGACCACTTCGTAGAATTCACGCGAGTAAAGCATGCTGGAACCGGCCGCCTGCGGGGGAGGGGGCGGATCAACGACGATCACGTCGTATGTTTGCGGGGAGCCATCAAGGAATCGGCGTCCATCATCGACAGCAATTCGCGCCAGGGGAGAGTTTTCCAGCGTTTTCGCGTCGGAGTGGAAGTACCCAAACAGCGCGGGGACGCTCGGAATCAAGTCTACTGCCGTGGTGGGGATGCCCCACGAAAGCATCGAACGGAAACTTGTCCCCATTCCAAAACAAATCACCAATCCATTCTTCGCCGGCTCCCGGCGGAATGCCAGCGGCATATGAACCATGTATTTTGTATCGGGGGTCAGGAAGGTCATGCTGATTCCGTTCACAAGAATCTGCCTGTCGAAGTCCTTGCCGATGGCAACCACGGTAGCGGCATAGTCTCTTCGCACTTCACGCGTCGCAAATTTTGTCTCAAAATCGTGGCTAAAACTCAGGATCACGATTCCCGCAATCGCTGCCAGGGCAAATTGAAGCTTAGGGCTGAGTCCCTTTCTCGGCTGTGCGGGCTCTGGCGACGGCTTCCAAAACGCGACTAGTGCCGCAATTGCAAATAGCGGAAGGGCCAGTACAACGACGGCCCAGCGTTCTCCCATGTTGGGCAGCAGGCAGAAACCTGCAATCAGTGGCCCAACGATTGAGCCGGCAATGTTGACGGCGTAGGCGGTTCCAGCCCGATCGGGATCGCCGGACGACCAGGAATCCACCAGCAAGGGAGTCAGAAAACCCGCAAACGCGCAGAACAACACGATCGACCCGATTCGCAGACCATTGAATACATCGCCTAAAGGCAGATATGGATCGACCACGATTAATGGAATCAGCGCAAAAAGCGCCAGCAGGCTCCACGATGACGCACTATCGCCTGGCTGACTGGATTCGGCCTTGGCGCGATAGTCCCTCGAACCCATCACCGTGGCGAGCAGGTACACCGCCAGTATCCCCGCAAAAGCATACACAAGGTTGCCAATGTACGGAGTGAATTGGCGGATCCACACAACCTCCATCCCCATGCTCACGAGTCCTGTCGTGAACAGAAAGATCAGCGCCGCACTCCTCGGCAGGCCATAGAGCCGCGGTCGTGTCGCTTGCTCATTGACGGGCTTCTCATCGGATTTAGATGAGACAACTGAGAAGCTGATCGTGAACGCTGCCAGCGCAAGGGCCAAGTTAAGGCTCCCCGCGACGTAAAGCGTTCCCTGGAATCCCATCAGCTCAATGAATACAAATGCGGATGCGAGTGTGCCCAGAAGTGCCCCAACGACGTTTGCAACATATAAGTAGCTGAACGACCGTTCTGACCCCGCACGTGCAGTTTGCCGAATCACCGCCATCAGCAATGGGAACGTCGATCCCATGCAGGTGCACCAGGGCACCAGCGTAATCGCGATCCAAATCCCCACCAACATGTAGTAGCGCGATGATTGCCATGCCCCAAAACTGCCCATATTCTGCAGAAGCGAGCGACCCAGCTTCAGTTGCATCGGCACCGCGATCGACGAGATCCCCACCAACAACTCTGCGATCGAATAGACCCTTAACGCTCGCTGACCATTTTGTGCCAGGATCCGGCGCGTCAGTGCCCCCGCACCCCACGAGCCCAACCCCAGCCCTGCCATGAACATGGCAATCACGATGGAAGCCAGGGCTGTAGTCACACCAAAGCTGGCCATGGCGAGACGAAGCCACACCACCTCGTACACCAATCCACAGAATCCTGAAACGACAAAGAATCCAAAACACCAACGTAAATTGAATCTTCCAATCGCTCCAGCTTGCGTTGACGACTCACCCTGCTTGGGGGAAACAGGCATCCGCATCCTCACAATCTGGTTCAAGGTGCCAGTCACAGATCAAGCACTCGAAAGGGCCAGAAAACCCCAGCCCCCGCTAGAATAGCGGATGTTTGCACGCATAGGAGCGGCCGTTAAATCAGGAGGAACACCAAAGTACACCCGTTAAATGATTTTCGGAATTGGTGTAGACCGAAAGCACACACCCAAGCGGCTTTTTCCTCGGGGAAAAACCACCTTTCAATGCGCTCAAAAGTCTCCGGTATTCCGAAAATGCTCGAAAATCCTTCCCGCACCCGATCGATACGGGCGGTGAATTGCTCATGGCTCCAGTCTTGCGTCCTATGGAATGCCAAGGAGCTTGTGCGTCTGCAAACTCAGACGCCATTGAGGATGATCGAGGCAAAACCGCACTGCGAGCTCTGTATTCTCTACGCGGTTGGGACCATCCATCGGCTGAAGAAAGAAATTCCTGAATTTCAGAGCTTCGAATTCGCCAGGCGCAGCCGCTGCCTCGGCTTGCGGAAATACCAGTTTCAACTCGTCGCCGCTGGTCTGCACCAGGTCGGCCCCAGCCTTGGGGCTCACGCAAATCCAATCCAGCCCCAGCGGAGCTGCAATGGTCCCGTTTGTCTCAACGGCGATTTCAAAGCCGCGCGCGTGCAGTTCATCGATCAGGCTCGCGTCCATCTGCAAAAGGGGCTCGCCACCTGTACAGACCACAAATCTCTTTCCTGGACCGTGCCCAGCCTTCCCGGGCTGGAATGGCCACTTCTCCGCGACCGCAGCAGCCAACGCCTGTGCGGATTCAAACTTTCCGCCGCCTGGTCCGTCCACGCCCACAAATTCCGTATCGCAAAACCTGCAAATTGCTCCTGCACGATCAGCCTCGCGCCCCGACCATAAATTGCAGCCTGCGAACCTGCAAAAAACCGCCGCTCGCCCTGCCTGCGCGCCTTCGCCTTGCAGCGTGTAAAAGATTTCCTTGACGGCGTAGCTCATGATGAAGCCCGGCCTTGGTGATATTTCAGCGGATCTTCAAACCCGTTCTCATTGAACCCCTTCCGACGCAGCACGCATGAATCGCATTGCCCGCACGGCTCCCCACTCAGCGAAGGATCGTAGCAGCTGCTGGTGAGCCCATAGTCAACGCCCAACTTGATGCCCCTGCCGATGATCTGCGCCTTGGTCAGCGCAATCAGCGGGGTGTGAATCTTGAGCAATTGCCGGCCTTCAACACCGGCCTTGGTGGCCAGGTTGGCCATCCGCTCAAATGCCTCAACGAACTCCGGCCGGCAATCGGGGTAGCCAGAATAATCCAGAGCGTTCACCCCGATAAAAATGTCGCTTGATCCCAGCACCTCAGCCCAAGCAAGCGCAAACGAGAGGAAGATCGTGTTGCGCGCGGGAACATAAGTGATCGGGATCCCGTGCGACATCTCATCCGCCGATCGCCCCTTGGGAACTTCGATGTCGCCCGTGAGAGCAGAGCCGCCAAACACACGCAGATCGATGCTCGCGGTCTTGTGCTGCGCCACTCCAATAGATGCCGCGACACGGCTGGCCGCCTCCAACTCAACTATGTGCCGCTGGCCATAGGAGAACGAAAGCGCAAACGACTCGTACCCCTCACTCCGCGCAATCGCCAGCACAGTGGCCGAGTCCAGCCCGCCGCTCAACAGCACCACCGCTTTTTTTGGTTGGATTACGATCACTTCAAATCCCCGCCCTTGCCAATATCCATCGAGGGCGGAAGCGGATTGCTTTCATCGATCGATGCCTCGATGCACTTCTCCAGAATGCCTTTGGCCTCAAGAATGAACTCGATCGCGTCGCGCGCTGCCCCTTCGCCGCCCTTGTTTGGGGTCACATAGTGCGCTTCAGCCTTCACCTGCGCCCGCGCGTTGGCCACAGCCACTGCCAACCCGCACTTGCGCATCACAGAAAGATCGATCACGTCGTCACCCACATACGCAATCTCGTCCAGCGTCACGCCTTCCTTTTCCATGATTTCGCGCACCGGCCGCATTTTGAACGCTTCCCCCTGGTACACAAACTCGATCTTCAGGTCGCGTGCGCGCAGGGCCACGGTGTCGGAAATGCGCTTGGTGATGATTCCTAGCTTCATTCCGCCCAGCCGCGCCAGCGTCATCCCTGCCCCGTCGTGCGCACTGTAGCCTTTTGTCTCAATCATCTTTGTGGTACTTGTTCCGTCAGGCGCCGATAACGGGAAAGGAAACAGCCAGATGGTCCCATCGGTCCAGACTCCATCGACGTCAAAAAGAATGATCTTGATGCGGCGGGCACGATCTTGCGCGGACAATGTCATCAATCAATTTTACCTATTGCTTTCCAGAGGCCTCCGCTGTGCCCACTTAACAGCGAGAAATCGGCAATTTGCGAGACAATGGCTGCATGGACCAGGAACGCCCATCAGTCAAACCGGTCGCCCCGCTCGAACCGGAAGACTATTACTTCGAGGGTCCGAACCTCGTCTTTACAGCGGCTTATCACCTGAAACGCGGATCATGCTGCCATTCCGGTTGCCGGCATTGTCCATATCGTGAAGATGAAAGGCCGTCTTGATCCGGCGCTGTTGTCCGGTAACTAACCTCAACGCCGCCGGCAGCCGCGCATGCATTGGTTCTGGCCAACTCGACTTTGCGAATGTTATAAATCCTATCCAACCCTGATCGGCGGGGGATCGGTGCGCGCTAAATCAGCAGAACACCGGCATGCTCCGCATTGCGAACAACAGATAGGACAAGGAGATCGATATGGAAATTCTTTGGTGGATCATTGTCGGGCTTGTGGCTGGATGGGCCACTGGCAAGATCATGAAGGGTTCGGGCTATGGATTCATAGTCGACACAATTCTCGGAGTCGCTGGCGCAGTCATTGGCGGTTTCATCGCTCGCCATCTTGGAATTGGCGGTCACGGGATGATCATGACCATCCTGATCGCAATCGGTGGCGCGGTGATCCTGGTGTTCCTCTTCCGCCTGATCACCGGCAAACGATAACCGCTATTTCCATAGTCCCTCGTATGCCAACCCAGCACGTTTGACCTCAGGCGAGGGCTATTCATTGGCCACCTCAAGCATCATTGAGCACCCCCGCCGTCTACAGCCGACACAGGAACCGTTGCCGCCGCAGGAGCCGGCTCTTTCACCAGCACCGCAAATCGCGGAAACGCAAAGCTCCCGCCGGCATCATCGATCACGTTCAACTGGCACAGGTAAGAACCCGGCTTGAGCCCGGCCAACGGTACGTCCAGTTCAATTGCGACCGCATCGCGCCCATCAACATTGATCGCCTTTGCCTGCACAAGCGGAGCCTCGTAGACCTTCGTTGTGCCCTGGATCAGTTCCAGGCTGCTTAACAGGCTTATCCCCGCCTTCGTTCCTTTCGGGGCGTCTGCTGGCACCTTCTCGTGTGCCGGAGCATAAATCTCGAAAAGCAGGTAGAGGTGCTGGTCCTGGCGAAACACATGGCTGATGTTCGGCACGTATTCTTGCCCATTGCGCACCAGCGGGTCCTGCTTCTTGCTCGGCTGCCGCATCGACGCAAGCACAATCGAGCTCATCTTCAGCGGAGCTTTCTTCATATCGGGGAGCGTGATCTCCGCCTCAAACGAACCCATCCTGCCCGTCTGGTTTTCGCGCACAACGAACTTCATCTGGTATTTCCCAGGCGGCAGATTAAAACTTGTCGTGTACTGAATATTCTTCTGCCGCGCCTGCAAGCTCGGGTCCAGGTTCAGCTTTACCGTTTCGCGAGCGTGACCGATCGGCCGCTTCACCTCGTCGATCACTGTGCCAATGATGTCCAGCGTAGCCTTGTCTTTATCTCCGCCCTTCACAAATGGAATCTGCGACCCGGGCACGATCAATGACACTGGCACGAAGAAACGGTTTTCATCGAGCTTGAAGTACATGGCGTCCATATAAACCGCCATATCGGTTGCGGGCAGGTCGCTCGCCAATTGCTCCTCAAGCTCGCGCTCACGGTCCTCATGGCCAGAGTGCTTGAAGTCTGCAGGTGCGTAGTAACCCGGCCTGTATTCAAGCTTCACCCCTGGCCGGTTGATCTTGATGGTCAGCTTGCGGTAGCGCCCGTCCCGCAGCGGATTCGTGCTGCGGAACCCGATGGCATAGTACGCCGATGTGTCTCGCTCGACCTGCGCAAAAGCCGGCGCGAAATCATTGGAGTCGAAGAACGCCTTGCCACCCGTATCGCGGCTCAGCGTATCCATCACTTCCTGCGTGGCAAAGTTTGCCTGCATGCTGTTGCCGAGCGCACCCCCGTTGAACCCGCCACTCCCGCGCAAGCTCCCCGTCGAAGCATCGCCTAACGGGGAAATCGCCTGCAGCCCGCGCGTGTCCACGCTATAGATGGCAAGGTTCGCGCGAACCGCGGCATTAATTGCGGCTCGGATCGAAGCCTGGTTCTCAATCCCGTCCCGTGAAATCCCGCCTGAGAAATAAAGCAGCGACTTCTTCTCAGTAATCTTTTCGAGCGACTTCGAAACCGCCCGCAGTGCAAACAGCTCGCGATCCGTATTCAGGTCGTTGTACTCGCTTTCATCCGGCGTATAACTGGTGCTGTCTTCAACCTGGTTCGAATTCGCGGTCGCGCCCTCCGCAAATCCTTGCCCCTCAGTCCCGTTGTAAACCGCAACTTCGGTAATCAACGCTTGCTTGTCTGCGGTAAAATCCTGGTCCACATTGAGCGTGTCGCCGAGGGAAACAAGCGCCACCAGGTCTGCGGGCTGCATCTTCAACTTCAGGAAGTCCTGCGCCGCAAGCACGCTGCGCTCCAGGTCTTCAGGCTGCATCGAGGTCAGGTCGAAGAACATCACAATCAGCCTGTGGTTGCGCAGATCCTCCGGCTTTGCCACCACAACCGCCTTTGACCCGTTGCCGCTGGTCCCTGCAGCCAATCCGGTCACCGTTGCCTCGTTCAACGGCATAGCTTTGTCCACACTTTCAAAGTCGAAGGTCTCAATCTGCTGCTGTTTGCCATTTTCGTAGATTGTGAAGTCACTCTGCTTGAGTCCCTGAATCACCTCGCCGGTCTTGGAATCCCGCGCCACCACGTTCGTCAGCACCAATTCGCCGTTCATCTTCAGCACAAATCCGCCCTGCGGAGTGTTCGAGATTTGCGCACCTGTCTGGCTGCCGGCGCTTTGCGCGACTCCAGCCTGCGCCCCCGGCAAAGCCATTGCCAGCGCCGCCATCCCCACCCCGACCTTCCGCAGCCAACTCGTCATCGATTCCTCTTAAGTACCAACCCGGCTAAAACCTGAACCTCGCCGTGAACTGAAACGACCGCATAGCTCCGGCTGAAGTAACCTGCCCCGCTGTGGGCGAGGTCAAGTTCGTGTCCACACCTGCATACTGCACTGTGTTGAAGACGTTGTTGATGGTGGCGCGAATCTCCATGCTGCGCGTATCGCCCATGCCCACAGTCTTTGACAGCGCCATATTGTTTTGAATCGTCCCCGGCCCAAGGATCGAATTGCGTGAAGCGTTTCCGAATGCATTCCCGAACGCGTCGGGCACAGGCTGCGAAAAGGCCGCTGTATTGAACCACTTCTGCTGCGACCCGCCTCCAGCAGTAATCGACACGCCGGGCACTCGATTGGGCCGGAGCGTCCCAGCTGTTCCGTGCGCCACGTCCGAAACCGCGGCAGGGTAGCTGGGGGTCAGCCATGTGCCGCTGGCAAACGTAAAGCTCCCTGACATCGAAAACCCTTCCAGGATGTGCGACGCAACCCCGTCGGTAAACCAATGCTTATCCTTGCCGAAGGGCAATTCATACAGGTACGTTCCGCTCACCCTGTGCCGTACATCGATGCTCGAGTTCGCCTCTTCCGCCGCCAGGTTCTGCCAGTTCTGCGCTACCACCGTCGAAGTGCCGCCCAACCCGCCGGCATCGTCGATTGAATGCGAATACTGATAGTTCGCCCCAAGCGCAATGCCGCCCGACAGCCGCTTGTTCACCCGCAGCGTTCCCGCGTTGAACCGCGAAGAAGCCTCGGCCTGCTCATACGTGAACACCAGGTTCGTCGGATCGGTTCCGGGGCTGGTCACGCTGGAACGTGGCGCGCTCTTGATGTCCAGGTTGCTTCCCTTCGATCCGTTGTAGCCTGCATTCACTACGATTCCCCACGGGAAAGTCTTCTGCACGTCAACATTCCATGCCTGCAAGTAAGGCAGCTGATAGTTCGGATCGAGAGCGAAGTTGCCATTCGTAGGAGTCGTCGGAATGTTGGGGAATCCATTGGCCAGGCTGTACTGCCCCGCAGCCGTTGCTTCGTTCGTCTGCTCGTTCACAAACGAGGGCTGATTCACCATTGGCTGCCGCGCCATCATTGAAGCAAAGCTGGCGTATGAGCCAACCGTAAAATTCATGCCATAGCCCGCTCGCAGAACCGTCTGCTTGGGTAGCCGCAAAGCCATTCCAAACCGCGGCTGCAGCGCCAGCGGGAAGGGCTTGACCAGCGAATTCGGCAACTTGCCGCTGAACGGGCCAACACCGCCTGCTTGCGTCTCCATAGTGCCGGTGAAATTGCCTGAAGGATTCGTGTCGACAAAGGCAAGGTGTCCATACTTCTCTGTGTATGGCTCAAACAACTCGTAGCGCAGGCCGTAGGTGAGCGTCAGGTTGGCGCGCGCCCGCCAATCGTCCTGCGCATAAACATCCCACACGTTGTCGCGAAGATAACTCTTCGACGAAGCAACATCGATGTTGGTCTCCTGCGGTAACCCAAGAAGCAGGTCAGCAAGAGCCGTACCCGTGGTTGCATCCTGCGCCGGGTCCTGGGTGAACTTGCCGCTGAACGTAAAGCTCCCGGTCGAGTTCGTTCCGCCAAGAAAGTCGCGGTGCACACGCCGATAGTCACCACCAAAGCGAAGGTTGTGTTTGCCGTGAATCCAACTCAACGTCTCCGTGGCAGAAATCGTCTGAGAAATAGAGAAATTCGGCTGTTGCTCGCTGAGTCCTGCAATTGAGCCGACAGTTGCGCTGGGCACACCGTAATTCAACGGACTCGCATTTAACGGTGCGCCGCCCGGCCCCAGGATTCCGAGTTGCGTTGCGACGTCGGCGCCATTCGTAAAATAATTGGTCGTCTGGCTGTTGCTGCGATTCCAACTCGCGTTCAGCACCTCGGTGATCTTGTGGTAACCCAGCGTGTAACCGCCTTGCACCGAGTCTGAACCTGAGCGACTCTTGCCGCCGAGCACTGGAAAGATGTTCACGTTGTCTGACGCTGATTCAGCCCAGTTGTAGTTGACGTTGATGCTCTGCCGAAGTCCCTGGTTCTGGTTTCTCCGACCCCCGCCGCCACCACCGCCGCGTCCTCCTCCCCCAGGCTGGGTGGCGTTCTTGCCCAGGCTGCGCATGTACCGCACACCCGCTTGCGTCGAATTTGTCTGCGCAGTTGTCAATAAGTGATAGTTGTAGCCATTCACCCCGGTAGTGCCGGCCAGGTTCGGTTCCGGGTAGTACTTCAGAAGTGCTGTGGCTTGCGAGGTTATGCGTGAGCCGGGAATCACATTGCTGATTCCGTTGGTCACGAACTGCTGCCCGGTCGTCGGATCGTAGATCGCCGGCAGTCCGGTGGCCGAGAAATCCCCACCTCGTTCAGCATCCGTAGGCACCGTCGCATACTCGCTCAGTGGACTCGAACTGCGCGAGCCCGACAGCGTGAAAAACACCGTATCTTTACCGCTTGGCTTGGTCAAATGCGGAATGTATGGCGCGGTCATGAAGGTGATGCCGAAGCGATTGCTTCCTGAGGGCGGCTGCTGGCCTTGTAGTCCGTCCAGAGCAGACAGTGCAAACGGCTCCGCGTTCAGCGCCGAGTTGCTTCCAATCCAAAAAACTGCGCCGTGCGGCTGGCCGGGGTTGAAGCCTCTGAAGTTCCCGCGCCCACCACCGCCGAACCCTCCCCCGCCAAATCCTCCACCCCCAATGCCGCCGCCGAATCCGCCGCCGCCAGCGCCAAAACCACCACCGCCGCCGCCACCAAACAATCCGCCAACGCCCTCTGGGATCAGGCCTTGCGAGCGGGCAGTCTCAATTGCATCTCTGATCCTGTCCACATCAACGCCTGCCATCGGGCTTACCTGGCCCGCGGCTCCGCTGATGGCCACCGATTCTCCGCCAAAGTCGGAGTTGCCGGCGATCGACGGCAGCGCTGCCCCTGCGGCAGCGGGTCCGCTTGCGCCCACGCCTGCTTGCGTATCTGTGTCGCCTTCGCCGGTCAGTGCGCTTACCAGGCTGAGACTCTGCGCGCTATTCCCCGTCAACTGTTGAATCATTGAGCTAGCCGCCTGCTGGCTGGCGGCTTCTGTCGCCTGCAGTTGCGCCGCTCGCGAGGCCAGGATCAACGCAAATGTAACGGTCTGGTCGTGATTCGCGGCGTTGAGCACCGCCTCTTGGGATCCAACAGCAAACGCCGCAAACTGCGTCCGAATTACGTAACGGCCATTTTGAGGAATATTCATCGACCACGCGCCAGCAAGGTCGGTCGTGGTCGAGAACTTTTTCCCTGTCAAAGTATTCTGTGCCGTAACGGTCACGCCGGGCAGTGGGATATTTCCACTCTTCACCACGCCATGCAGCTTACCGCCCGCAATCACTGGATTCGGTGCCGTCTGTGTCTGCGCTCCTGTGCTCGCAGAAGGTTGAGCAGTCTCCGCCGAGGTTGGCGTGGGACTCTGAACAGCGCCTTGCGACCATGCCCCACCGCAGCCCACAACAATCCCGAGTGCGATCCCCCAAAATGCCGCTCGCCGCATGCCTGCTCCCCGCCATCTCCCGCTCGTACTCTGTCAGACGTTCCTCGCGGTGTGAAGGTTTACGGGTGAGTACCCTGTCAAACCCATCGTAAACTCAGGCATGGTCACCATCGAGGACGATTCCCGGCCGTTTCTCATTCGAGAGATTGAAGCATCTGCCCCTGCAAACATGATCAGACTGGCACAGCAACTGCTGCTCGAATATGGCCGATTTGTTGTTGCCCAACCTGGGGCGGCACGGTTTTGCTTTGGAGCTCTCGAGAACGAAGCCGCAGGGCTTCCTCATTCCTTCCTTGAACAGGGCGGCGGCTGCATTGTTGGATCTGTAAAAGACAAGCCCGCCGGGTTCATTGCGTGGCGCGAGATGACATTCGCGACAACTTTCGATGTCATCCCCTCGAACGCCTGGGAACTGAAGCGTCTCTGGGTGCGGCCGGCCGCGCGCGGTCTCGGATTGGGCCGCGCCTTGACACAAGCGGTGCTCGACCGAGCCATTGCAGCCGGCCGCGAAGCTGTCTTTCTCGATACTGCGCCGGCCTCAATGGCCGCAGCTCATCGAATCTATCTCGACCTCGGTTTCCTCCCTTGCGAGGCGTACAACGACAATCCCGTAGAGGGGCTCGCGTACCTGAAAAAGACCCTGTGAGCCGCGATCTCAATCCGCGGTCAACGGCTTTCGCTGCGCCGGATGCACATGCCTGACCGCCGTTTCCACTCGCTTACTGAAGTAATTCATCGCACAAAATACCCAACATTTTGTTATTGCTTTCTCCCAGGACCCATGTTAACTATTAAGTCAATATTGATTTGATTGCTACCACAGAAGTAACCCCTGGTAGGCATCAGACAGGACGCATTCAGCCATGAAGATCGGCACCACGATTCGCGCTCACCGCCTGCAAAAAGGCTTGTCCCAGGGAGATATCGAAAAGAAAACCGGCCTCCTGCGCTGCTACCTGTCGCGGGTTGAGAACGGTCATACCGTTCCCTCGCTGGACACTTTGTCCAAAATTGCCCTGGCGCTCGATCTGCCCATCGCCCAGTTCTTTGCTGACGACTCAATGGGCCACCAATTCAATGCTCAAAAGCTCACGGACGAAGAACTCCGCTTCCTCACGCAGATCCGCCGGTATTCTTCGAGCCTGAATGACAGTGACCGCAAGCTGTTGCTGACCATGGTCAAAAAGTTCGCAGCCACGGCAACGCGCTGATCATTCCGAGCCTCAACGCAGTTCTTTTTTAGCGCCTCATTCAGTACCCGCGCACGCTAAGTCAGCGTCTCTTTTACCAGGGCCCTGATCTTTGCGTTCACCGCGTCCGGCTTCACAATGAACGGCGTTTTCAAGCATTCAAAGGTTGGCTCCTCAGTGCTGGGCGAATAGTTCCAGGCTACTTCAACGCCGAATTTCGACTCTGTTCCCAAATCCCGGCCAGATCCAATCCATTGGCCTGTGCCTTTAGCAGCAGGCTTGCATACTTCGCGGGCGTAATGCCCGAAAAAACCTGCGGCGCGCTTTGGGCCATGTTCGACTCCCGTCTCGCGTGCGAATCACAAAGTTGCGTCGGCATCATCATCAGTTCTGCTGGCGCACTGTCCGATTTGGGTGCGATAGCAATCGAATACTATCAGCAAGTGGGATAATTCTCTGCAAGCGCCAGGCTTGCCACTACCTCTTCTCCGTGGTCGCGTCTGTTCAGAAAACGAATCTCAAACCATGAGGTCGCCTATGAATGCTCCGTTAAGGCGCATCCGCAATTTTTCTTTCGCATTGGCATCGACGTGCGTTCTCAGCGGGGCACTTTCCGGATATTTTCATCGCGCTCTTTCCGGCAAGGGCCACAGCTCGTCCAACGTTGAGGCCGCACAAGACCACCCCTTGCCAACCCCCGAAAACGCGATCCCCAGAGATCCATTTCTCACCAACAACGGTTTGATTCCGCCTCCTGCGCTCTATCAGGGCCCCATGTTCGCGCTCAGCAAGGATTGGCCTTCCCAGCCACTACCTCCCATCGAGAATCCCCCTTGGCAGCAGGCAATTGGTGGCGGGGCAATCACCACCCTGAATGCGCCGGTCTACATAGCGGCACTCAAGCAATACGTCGCTTCAAATGCGCGCCAGTTGCTGCTCGACTATAGGAACTGGGATGCCGCAAACGCGCATTGGTTCAACGAGCCCTGGCTGGGATACACCCGCGAGAGCATCCACGGAACCTACGCGGCCGGCCAGTTTGGTCCGTCAGCCTTTGCCGGCACGGGACTCAAAACTACATTCGATACGTATGTGCTCACTTACTACGATGAACGCGCCGCATACACACTCTACAAAGTCTGGGGATCGGGGGCGATGAATCCCGATGTCAAGACCGCCAACTTTCAATTCGACGAAGGCTCGGTGATCGTCAAAGCTGCTGTTTTTTTATCCGACGATCCAAAGATGCAGAAGAGTTGGTGGCCGGTCACCGATGGGGCTGCAATATGGCCCATCTACACGGCGATCCCCGAGCAGCAGCCCGCCGCTCCTACCGTATTGAACGCCTATGTCATCCAATTCGACATCATCGTCAAGGATTCCGCTGCATCGCCCAAAACCGGCTGGGTCTTCACCACGCTCGTCTATGACCGCAAAGCGTCAGGCGATGCCTGGGACAAGATGGTCCCGCTGGGTGCAATGTGGGGCAATGATCCAGATGTCGACTCGTCCTTGCACTCCAGGCCGCCACTTCGCGAGACCTGGATCAACCCGGCAGCTCCTAAGTACTCTACACAGACTCTGGGCTGGGGCGGGCGTCTCGCTGGCCCCAACGACGGTGCACGTAACGACATTCAGGTGGGCAAGAAGCAGATGGACGACTATCCCGACTCTTCCTGCCTGAGTTGCCACGGACCCGCAGAATGGCAGCCCGCCCAGCATCGACAGGTTTCGTTCCTCTTGCCGTCGACTCCGAACCAGCAACCAGGTCAGCCCCCTTTCAAACCCTGCCCCGACGCCAAAACGGGCGAATGGTACGTTTGCTCCCCGCCACCGGGATCCCCCGACTGGGCACGTTGGTTTCAGAACCGCCCTGGAACCGAACCGCAAGCATCCAGCTCCGATTCGGTCGCGACCGACTACGACATGGTATTCGCCTTCAAGTCGCTTCCTATGTGGTGGAAAGCAACCGGTCCGGCGGAAACGCCCATGCCCTTTGCCGTCCGCTCTCTGCGCCACGGCACTCCCACGGCGGCGCATTTCAACGAGTACAGCGGCGCGCCATTAATCCCCGGCGGCGCCGCTGCAAATCGAAAGGCAATGCATTGGTAGTTCTTCCAGGAGTTCAAGGCAGTTTTGCTTGCATTGAGTTTCAAATTGAGCCGATCGGGGAACGCGGCAAGATGAACGGGACCCTTTGCCCCCGCCGTGTTTTTCCGGGACATATTCGGGCTGTTCCGCCTCAATCGGCAGCTTTGCCCTTCTCTGTCCGACCCCTCTTGATTGCCTTGTCAGCCACCGTAGCGGGAATCGCGTCCAGCCCCACCTTGCCTTCCGCAAGTTGCATCAGAAACTCCTGGCTGGCAAAAAGCGGCGCGTCTTTGAAGACCTTGTTGGCGCGAAGATAGTTTCCGTCGGGCTGTTGCAGCCGGGCCTTCTGGGTATCTGCGAGGTACGCAGGCAGGATTTCATCATGAATCCGAGCCAATGCCATCGGATCACGTACCGGAAAAACCACCTCGCAGCGCTCGAACAGGTTGCGCGGCATCCAATCGGCAGATCCAAGGTAAATCTCGTTGGAACCGCCGTTTGCAAAGTGGTAAATGCGCGAGTGCTCAAGGAACCGCCCGACAATCGAACGCACCCGAATCGTTTCTGACAAGCCCTTGACGCCGGGTCGCAGGATGCAGAGCCCGCGGATGATCAGGTCGATTTCGACCCCGGCCTGCGAGGCCTGGTAGAGCGCCTCAATCACGCTCGGCTCCAGCAACGCATTCATCTTGGCTACGATGTGCGCCGGTCGCCCTGCCTGCGCATGCTCTTGTTCACGTCGGATAAGGCCCAGGAAACTTTCGGCCATCGTCAATGGCGCCACCAGCAGCGGCCGGTAATCGTCGATTTCGGCGTGCGCCGTCAGGTAGTTGAACACCATGTGGACCCGCTCGGTGATCTGCGGATCGCTGGTCAGCAAGCTCAGGTCTGTATAGAACCGCGCCGTCACAGGGTTGTAGTTCCCCGTCCCCAGGTGGCAATAGCGGCGAGTGACACAGTCTTCGTCTCTGCGCACCAGCATGGCCAGCTTGCAATGGGTCTTCAGTCCCACCACGCCGTGGAAGACCTGCACCCCTGCGTCCTCCATGCTGCGCGCCCAACGGATGTTCGATGCCTCGTCGAACCGCGCCATTAGTTCCACCACTAAAGTGGCTTCCTTGGTAGCAGCGGCCTCAATCAAGGCTTCGAACATGGGCGCGTCGTGGCTGGTGCGGTAGAGAGTCTGTTTCATGCTCACCACCGCCGGGTCCTGCGCTCCTTGCTCAATGAACCCAACCACCGGATCGTAAGAATCATACGGATGGTGGAGCAGAATATCGCGCTCGCGCAACTCCTCGAACACATTCGCAGATTTGCGGCTCAGGTGAAGAGCCTTGGGCGTAAAGGACGCGAACTTCAGGTCCGCCCTCGGCACGTCGCTGTAAAAGAACATCAGCCGCGACAGGTTCACCGGTCCCTCGCCACGGAAGACCTGATCCTCGTCGAGTTCGAAGTTCACCCGCAGGCGTTCCACAATCTCCGCATGGGCGCCGGTCTCAATCTCCAACCGTACCGCGTCCCCTTTGCGCCGGTTGTGCAGCTCAACCCTGATCGTTTCCAGCAGAGATCGAGCCTCTTCTTCCTCAAAATAGAGGTTCGAATTCCGGGTCACGCGAAACGCCGCATGTGCCAGCACTTCGTAGCCGCGATACATGCTGCCAAGGTTTTGAGCAATCAGATCCTGCAGCAGCATGTAGTCGTACAATCCGTCGTCCGATGGCAGGCGTACGAACCGCGGCAGTGCACGCGGCACCGTCACCACCCCCAGCACCTGAGGTCCAGAGCTCCGCCGCTTGGCCCGCAACAGCAGCGCCAGGCAAAGAGCTTTGTTCAGAACCCGCGGAAAAGGATGCGCCGGGTCTATCGAGATCGGGGTCAGCAGCGGATCGACCTCACGCTGAAAGTAGCCTTGAGCAAAAGCCTGGGCATCTTCGCCCATTTCCTTCCAGTCGAGCAACCGGATCCCATGTTTGCGCAATTCGGGCACTAGTTGATGGTTCCAACATTGGTACTGAGCGGCGACAAAACCGTGAATCTCTGCGGTGAGAATGTCCAGCGACTCATTCGGGCGCAGCCCGTCGTACCCCGGTTCGCGGTAGCCGTCCTCAATCCTCTGCATCAGGCCCGCTTGGCGGACCTCAACATACTCGTCCAGGTTGTTGCCGGTAATGGACAGAAACTTTACCCGCTCAAGCAGTGGGTTGGTCGAGTCCTCGGCTTCTTCAAGCACCCGCCTGTTGAACTGCATCCAGGAGTAGTCGCGACCGTTAAACAGCTTCTGCTTCTTTGTGGTTCTGGCCATCAATTCCGTCCCATGCGCGTGTTGGAAGTCTACAGCGTTTTCCTCTGCCCGTGCATCTGCCGTCGCTGCATTTCCGGTCACCGCCACGAGAGACAACTCCATCAGCAAACTCATACATGACCGACGGCCAGAACCATGTTAATGCCATGCGAAAAGGCAGATAAGCCCCTCAACATTGACGCCCAGCCGCGATGGGTCCAGGATGAAAAGATAAGTGATGTGCCAGAAGAGTGCCCAGAGAGGAGTCCCCCCATGACCCAGGAATCGAGTTCTTCGCTTGACAACCTGATCTCTCCCCAGCCTCTCCCCGCCGGCCTTCAGGAATTCTCTCGGCAGGTGCATGGCCTGCTTGATGGCCAACCGAAGGACGATGAGACCGTCGCCAGGGCTTTTGAAGGCATGGAAGAGATGTTCGATCTGATCGCTGCCGGCCTGTACACCATGGCCTCCATGCTGGTCGGCGAGGGTGAAGAGAGTGTCCGCCTCGTCGAAACTGCGGTAGCCAATGCAGAAATTTCAGCTTGCGATGACCCCGCCCAGGCCAGGAAAGGCAGTCGCCGTGCGCTCTCTAATGCTGCCCTCGACACAATCGCGCAGCGTGATCCCAGCGCCCTGGCCGCACCCTCGGGCATCAAACCAGCGGCAACTTGCATTGAGGACGACGACCTGGACGCGGTCAGGTCTTCAGGTGACCAATTGCTGACGATGCTCGCAGGACCAGACCGCGATCGGGTCAGGAACTGGCTCGCCAGCCTTCCGACCTTGACTCGCACCATCTTTGTCCTGCGTGCCGTGGCAGGCTTCAGCGCGGCGGAAATCGCCACGATGCTGCAAACCCATGGGGGCCCTCGGGCAGCCGGATGGACTGTGGGAGCAGTGCGTGAGTTCTGCCGCCAGGGGCTTTGTTCCTTGGCATCGCAGTTGATTCAAGCCGCAACCATTCGCTGACCGACCCGCTTCTGCGGCCCATGTCACATGTTGGGGCATTTCCGGACATGATTTTCGCCATGGAAAGCACCAGGTAAAACTGCGACGAACCGACGCGCCCGAGTGCTTGACCGGTCCACAGTCCGATACACTAGTTTTAAGAACCCTGTGGCCTTCACTCGGCATCCAAAACCTGCAACCATCTTTTGCCAGAAGCGCCCGGCTGTGAGCTGATTAACCTTGATTCCATCAAACTATTCAGAAAACCGCATCATCCGGACTCGTGCCTTCGGCCTCGTGCTGGGCCTTGCTGCTTTGTCGGCGGGCAGGCTGGCAGCGCAGTCGCTTGGTTTGCAGCCCCCTCAAGCCTCCGGACCGACCGCTTCCAGCTACCAGGGCAGCATTCCTGCAGGCGAGGTCTCATCGCAACCTCTCGGCCTTTCCCTCGACGACGCAATCCAGCGCGGCTTAAAGACCAACCTCGGAATCATCCTCAGCAGCACCCAGTCTGCAGCTGCGCGCGGTCAGCAACTCAGTCAGTTGCAATCCTTGCTGCCCTCAGTTGACGGAAATGGCAAGGAAACGATCATGCAGGTTGACTTGCCTGCGGAGGGGTTACGCATCCCCGGTTTTCCCACCATCATTGGTCCGTTCGGATTTACTGACGTGCGCGCGAACCTCAGTTGGTCGCTGATCGACGTGAGTTCCCTGCGCAACTACCTGGCTTCTCGGCACAACTTTGCCGCGGCGCAGCTTTCCGCGCAGGATGCCCGGGATATGGTCATCCTCACCGTCGGCAACGCCTATTTGCTCGTGTTGGCCGATGAGTCCCAGGTAGCCAGCGTCGAGGCCCAGGCTGCAACCGCAAAAATCTCCCTCGACCAGGCGGTCTCAAACCACCAGGCCGGGACCGCCCCCCTGCTCGATGAACTGCGCTCCCGCGTGGATTCTCAATCGCTACAGCAGCAGTTGATCGTCGCCAACAATGCGCTCGAGAAAGATAAGCTCGCTCTGGCGCGCACGATTGGCCTGCCGCTCGCGCAGAGCTTCACCCTGACTGACAAAGTGCCCTACGCTGCCTTCGACCAGATCGACATCGATGCCACCATCCGTCAGGCACACGCCAACCGCAAAGATCTTGCAGCCATGCTGGAGCAGACCAGGGCGGCTGAAGAGCAGCGCAAGGCTGTCACTGCGGGACGATATCCGACGCTTAAATTCGATGGCGACTACGGAGATATCGGCACCACTTTGGGTCACTCGCACGGCACCGGCGATGCCACTGGCACTCTGAGTGTCTCGCTCTTCAAGGAATTTGAGTTTCGCGGCGAGGCCCAGCAGGCCCAGGCCCAGTTGGATACACAACGCGCTCAAGTGAGCGATAAAACTGCCCAGATCGATGCCGACATTCGCGACGCCTTGCTTGATATTGCCTCCGCGCAACAGCAAGTCGAGGTTGCCAATTCAAGTGTGGCCCTTGCCAATGAGGCCCTCAGCGAGGCTCAGCAGCGATATGCGAACGGAGTCAGCGACAACCTGGCCGTCAGTCAGGCAGAGCAGTCCGTGGCCCAGGCCAACACTCAATATGTCACCAGCCTTTACCGTCACAATGTTGCCAAGCTAAGCCTGGCGCGTGCTCTCGGTGTGGCAGAGAATTACAAGAATTATCTGGGAGGAAAGTAGACGTGGCGGATTCAACACCAAAACCAGCCCAAAACACAACGGAGACTGAAATCGAGCAACCGAAATCCAGCCGCAGGCTGGTCATTGTGCTCGTCCTTGTGGTCCTCGTCGCAGTCGCGCTTGCTCTCTGGTGGCGATCCACCTTTACTGAGAACACCGACGACGCGCAGGTGAACGGCCACTTGATTCAGATCAGCTCGCGTATCGGCGGCCAGGTCCTCAAGGTCGATGTGGAAGAGAACCAACAGGTCAACGCTGGAGATGTCATCGCCGAACTCGATCCGGCCGACTATAAAGTCGCTGTTGAAAACGCTGAGGCGGCGCTCGCCAGCGCGCAGGCCAATGCGGTCGCTGCAAATGTTAATGTGCCCATCACTTCAATCAACACCGGAAGCAACCTCAGTTCCGCCGGCGCAAACCTCTCCGGTTCGCACGATAGCGTCGAACAGGCTCAGAAGCAATTTGACTCAGCGCACGCCCGAGTCGCCCAGGCGCAGGCAAACCTGACCAAGGCACAGGCCGATCTCGACCGTTACAAGCCGCTCGTCGAGAAGGATGTCATCAGCAAGCAGCAGTGGGATGCAGCGGTTGCCGCGGCCGACGGAGCGAAAGCGTCCGTAGCCGATGCCGTTGCCAGTGAGCAGGCCGCCGCCGATGGCATCAAGGTAGCCCGCGAGCACGAATCCCAGGCCAAGGACCAGCTCAAGTACGCTGAAACAGGACCGCAGCAGGTTGTCGCCCAGAGTGCCCACGCCAAACAGGCGCAGGCACAGGTGGCGCAGGCACAGGCCCAGCTCGATCAGGCCAAACTGAACCTCAGTTACACCAAAATTGTCGCCCCCGTTGCCGGAATCGTTACGCGCAAGAGCGTCGAAGTCGAACAAAACGTCTCCCCCGGCCAGAACTTGCTCACCCTCGTTTCTCTTCAGGATCTGTGGATCACTGCGAACTTCAAGGAGACCCAGCTACGCCACATGTCCGCGGGACAGGAAGTCAAGATAGCTGCCGACGCTACCGGCAAGTCGTATAACGGCAAGGTTACTCAGATTGGCGGGGCCACTGGCTCTGTCCTGTCTCTGTTCCCGCCTGAAAACGCGACCGGCAACTACGTCAAGGTGGTCCAGCGCGTTCCCGTTCGCATTGACTTCACAAATCTGGCAAACGAAGACCCCAATCACCTTCTGCGTCCCGGCCTCTCGGTCGAACCAACAGTGAGCGTCAAGTAATTTTCCCTTCGAGGCTCCGGATAACCCTCCATTCCGCGCCTGTTGCGGAATGGAGGGGAAGTCGGCGACTCCGCTCGGGCCGATCATCGCCATTCTCCATTTTTCCAGCCCTCGAAGCTTTTAGCTTTAAGCTATTAGCTAGTAGCTAGAGGCTGCACCCCTCAATGAAAGACTCGATTTACGTTTCGAAAGAGAACTACCTCAAGGCCATCCTCGAAGCCGAGGCAGAAGGCCACCAGGTCATTCCCGCCACCCTGGCACATTGGCTTGAAGTTTCCGCCCCCGCTGTCACCATGGCGCTCAAGCGCCTTAAGCGCGACGGCTTTGCCGCAGTTGGCGCCGATGGCATCGTCCGCCTGACCCCGGCCGGCCGCGAAACAGCCTATCAAACTGCTCTCCGCCACCACCTCATCGAGCGCATGTTGAGCGAGGTCTTCGGCATGGAGTGGTATGAAATCCACGAAGAGGCCGAGCGCCTTGAGCACGCCGTCTCTCCGGCATTTGAAGCCAAGCTGAAAGAGAAGCTCGGGGAATCCGGCTCCTGCCCGCACGGAAACCAGGTGCTGTCAGAAAGCCCCGCCAAGCGTAAATTGCGCGGCGAGCTTCCGCTCTCTGAAGCTATCGCCGGTCAGCGCTACACCGTCACAAGCCTTCAGGAGCGAGACCATAAGCTCCTCCTTTTTCTGCACGACGCCGGAATCGGGCCGGGAAAGAATCTACGTATCCTCAGCCAGAACTACGACCAAACGGTTTCAATTGAGCTACCTACAGGAAATTCAATCCTGGGAAGGCCCGCCGCCGAAGCTGTTTGGCTGCGCCCCGCAATTTCATCGTAATTAAATGTAAGAATATTCATTAACCATGATTAACAATCTGTGGCATACTTGAGTTGAGGTGTGAGTTCGATCACCCTCTCGCCGCTTAATGTCCACAGATTTTCAATTCCAAGTCGCGCTCCCCGAGCCCTCGCTGCCAGAGGTGCATTCCACTGTCTCCGTCTCCCGTTCGCCCAAATATTGGCGCCGGTTGCTGGGCTTTCTCGGGCCGGGCTTCCTCATTTCCGTCGGCTACATGGATCCCGGGAATTGGGCCACGGACATTGCCGGCGGTTCTCGATTTGGGTACACGCTGCTCTCCGTCATCATGGCTTCCAATCTCATGGCCATTCTTCTTCAGAGCCTCTCACTCAAGCTTGGAATTGCAACCGAGCGCGATCTGGCTCAAATGTGCAACGAGACCTACGGCCGATCGATGAGCGTTTGCCTTTGGATCGGCGCCGAGATCGCCATCGCCGCCTGCGACCTGGCTGAAGTGATCGGCTCGGCAATTGCCCTCAACCTGCTCTTTCACATTCCGCTCTTCTACGGCGTGCTCATCACCGGCCTCGACGTCTTGCTCATCCTGCTGATGCAGCGCTGGGGCTTTCGTTATGTCGAGGCCCTGGTCATCACCCTCATCGGCACCATCATCGCCATGTTCGGGGTACAACTCTTCCTGTCAAGGCCTGAGTACTGGCCGGTCTTCAAGAATCTCATCATCCCTGCCCCTGCAATCGTCACCAATCCTGCCATGCTCTACATCGCCATCGGCATGCTCGGCGCCACGGTGATGCCGCACAACTTATATCTGCACTCATCCATCGTCCAGAGCCGCGACTACAAGCGAACCTCTGAGGGCAAACGCGAAGCCATCTTCATGGCAAATGTCGATTCTGCCCTCGCCCTCACTGTTGCGCTGTTCGTCAACGCGGCCATACTTGTGGTGGCGGCCGCAGTCTTTTACCGCAGCGGACACTTCGAAGTCGCGGCCATCGAAGATGCATACAAGCTCCTCAGCCCACTTGTTGGCACAGTTGGAGCCAGCACGGTCTTCGCTGTCGCGCTTCTCGCCTCCGGCCAAAACTCCTCCATTACTGGCACTCTTGCAGGCCAGGTCGTGATGGAGGGCTTTATCCACATCACGCTCCCACCTTGGCTGCGCCGCCTCATTACCCGCTCCCTCGCCATCATCCCCACCATCATCGTTGTCGCCTTCACCGGCGAGCGCGGAACAGAGAAGCTGCTGCTTCTCAGCCAGGTCATTCTCTCGCTTCAACTCAGCTTCGCGGTCATTCCCCTTGTGTTGTTTACCGGCAACCGCAAGAAGATGGGAGAATTCGTCAATGCACCCTGGCTGCAGGCGCTCTCCTGGTTTGTCGCAGCGCTCATCGCCGGCCTCAATGGCTGGTTCCTGGTCATGATGCTGCGATGACGGCGGTGGCCTCTGAACTGTCCCCTGTCACCCCTCTTCACTCTCGTGCACTACCATGGATGCAATGCACGTCCTCTCCGCAGCCGAGATGCAAGCCTGCGACCGCGTCACAGGCGAGCGCTTCGGCGTCCCTTCACTCAACCTGATGCGAAATGCGGCCACCTCTGTCGCTGATTTCGCGCGCCAGCAGTTTCCGCACGCAAAGCGAATGACTGTACTATGCGGAACGGGGAACAACGGCGGAGATGGCCTCATGGCCGCTCGACTGCTCTCCGAAGCGGGACTCGATGTCACCACCCTGCTGCTCGGACCATCGAGCAAGCTCTCCGGCGATGCCGCCCAGGCCTGGGACGAACTCAACAGCCCCGCGCGTGGCTCAGTTTTTACGGTGACTGCAGCTGAGGATCTCGCCAGCCATGGTTTCGCCCTCGGCGCCGAACTCATCATCGACGCCATCGTCGGCACCGGCTTCAATCCGCCGCTCAAAGGCCTCGCGCTCGCAGCGCTGGAATGGCTCAAGGCCAGCAATGCTCCGATTCTCTCCGTTGACCTGCCCTCAGGCTGGCCTGCCGACGCGACCACCGCGACCGTAGACGGACCTGCCCTTCGAGCCGATGCCGTCATCACCTTCACTGCGCCCAAGCCAGCCCATGTCTTTGGCCAGTTGACCCGGCGCTGGGATCAGCCAATCGTCGTCGCCCCCATTGGTTCGCCCGAGGACGCGGTATTCACCGAACTAATGCTGGATTGGTCTGGCTCGGCCTTGTCCCTCACCCAGGCCGCACGCGCCCCTGATGCAAACAAGGGCAACTTTGGCCACGTACTTGTTGTAGGAGGTTCACTGGGATCGGCGGGCGGAAGATCAGGTGCGCCGGCCATGACGGCTTTGGCGGCATTGCGTGCCGGCGCCGGCCTTGTCACCGCCGCAATTCCACTTCCTGCACTGCCCCTGGTTGCCGCTGTCGCTCCCGAGCTCATGACGTTTCCGCTCGCTGCCACCCCAGCTGGTCAAATCGCCGCAGAAAACATCACCTCTGAAAAGCTTGCCGTCCTGCTTGCGCGCAAGACGGTTCTGGCCATCGGCCCCGGCCTCGGGCAGTCTCTGGATACCATCAAATTCACCACCGGCATGCTTTTGGCCACTGAGATCCCAACGGTCATTGATGCCGACGCGCTCAATATCCTGGCCACCAAACCCGTCCTGCTTGGCAGGTTGGCCAACCGCGGAGAGCGAACGCTGGTGCTTACGCCGCATCCCGGAGAGATGGCGCGTCTGGCAGATATTTCGGTTGCGGAAGTGCAGGCCAACCGTCTTGAAGTAGCGCGCACCTTTGCTCAGCGTTTCGCTGTCACCCTGGTCCTGAAGGGTGCCCGAACCATCATCGCCCACCCTGACGGCCGGGTAGCTGTAAATACCTCCGGGAATCCCGCCATGGCCAAGGGCGGCAGCGGAGACCTGCTCACCGGCATCGTCGCCGGCCTTTTGGCGCAGTACCCGACCGGGGCAGCTGCCGCTGTCGAGGCCGCCGTTTACATTCACGGACTCGCCGCGGACTTCGCTGTTCGCGACTCCGACCAGCACACTTTGCTAGCGACAGACAGCATTCCACAATTTTCTCGGGCTTTTAGCTTTCGCTTTCGCACTCTGAACCGGTATGTTTGGTTGCAGGGGCTGACAGCTGAGTCCTCACCAATCGCAGCCACCGATGAGGCAGCAAAATGACCAACGTCGCACCCCCCGCCGCCAAAGTTCCCCCCGAGGCAGTCCGCATCCATGAGTTCAGGACCGAGAGTGGCGCGGATACGGTTGACCTGGGCCGCAAACTGGCGAAACTCCTGGTCGCTCCGCAACTGCTCATCCTCCGCGGCGACCTTGGTACCGGGAAAACCACCCTCGTCAAGGGAATCGCCCAGGCCCTCGACGCCGCCGAAGCCGACGAGGTCACCAGCCCGACCTTCACGCTGATCCACGAGTATGACGGCACGCAGAATGGCAAGCCGGTCAAACTCTTCCACCTCGACGTCTATCGCCTTGAGGGCGAACGTCAGCTGGAAACCCTCGGCCTGGACGAGTTGCTCACCTCAGACGCGTTGGTCCTTGTTGAATGGGGCGAGAAATTCAAGAGTATCCGCAAGAGAGCGACAGGCGAAATCGCCATCTCCTCCGCCGGCGGGGACGCCCGAAAAATCTCGGTGACACTGAAAGAATAGGTCCCTCGAACGGCCGTGAACCCCAGTTGTTTTGCCATTGATGCCTATACCTGTTGCACCATCCATCTCATTTAGGCAAACTACGTTCAACGCCTGGATATCCGGCCTGGTTTGAGTTTTTCCCTGAGGATATTGCGCACATCCCAGTTGCGCAATCGATGACCGGGGCCGAACCTTGAACATGGACCTTCTAGAAAGATTCAGGGGCTATGTCGCCGACCTGGCAGACATTCTTGAAGCTCCCACCGATGCGCTCGACGTTTCGAAACTCAGCGATTTTCAGAAGAAAATCGATCAGGCAAAAGACGAGTATTCAGGTCACGACGCCATGTTGATCTTCGATGAAGATGCTAAAAAGAACCCGTCCACGGTCAGCGCGGAAAACCAATGGATCGTGGATGCGATCAAGAAAACGCGAGACATGGATCCTCGCTTCAGCTTTGTTGACAACCTGTCTCAGCTCGCGAAAGAACTGGAAGAAATCATCGCCGACCTTCAGCAACGGGCAGGCGACACGATCGAGGATGCCGCCGCGCGGTGGAGGAAACGATATGAGACCCGCAAAGCGGAAGTAGCCAGAAAGATTGAGTCGGCGGAGAGCGGCAAGTCACTCGTCACCGCTGGTGTCGGTGCATTGGTCACTACGATTGTCAGCGTCATGTTAAGCGAGCTAGCCAAAACTGCCTGGCAATGGATCGCGGAGACGCACACCTAGCGCCAGAGGTCAGCCCCGCCCGTTCTAAGAGCCGAAGGCGGCTGCCCCACCGCAGGTGGCCGAAGGCGGCTGCCCCACCGCAGGTGGCCGAAGGCGGCTGCCCCACCGCAGCTGCTTAATAACCCATCACGTTGTAGCCGCAATCCACATAGAGTGTCTCGCCGGTCACCGCGCTCGACAAGTCGCTGGCCAGAAAAAGGGCAGCGCCGCCGACCTCAAGCGTATCCACGTTGCGATGCAGCGGAGCGCGGTCGGAGTGGGCCTTCATCATCTCTCCCAGTGCGCCCACGCCGCGCGCGGCAAGCGTCTTGATCGGCCCTGCAGAGATCGCATTGACGCGAATGTTCTTCGCGCCCAGGTCGTAGGCCAGGTAGCGGACGGTGCATTCCAGGCCGGCCTTGGCGATGGCCATCACATTGTAGTTGGGCACAACCTTTTCTGCCGCAAAAAAACTGAGGGTCATAATGCTGCCGCCCTCGGGCATCAAGGGTACCGCGGCGCGTGACACAGCAATCAGCGAATAAACGCTCACATCCATGGCGATGCGGAAGCCCTCTCGGCTGGTATTGGTGAAAGAGCCGCGCAGATCTTCAGGTGGCGCAAACGCTACGGCGTGCACAAGGATTTCCACCTTCCCAAACTGCTCTTTAAAGCCGGCGAAGAGCTTCTCGATTTCGGCGTCGTTTGAAACATCGCACTGGAAGCCACTGGCCCCCGGCAATTCGTCGATCAAGCTTTGAGCCTCGAGCTTCATCCGCTCGTTCTGGTAGCAAATGGCCAATGTGGCGCCGGCCTCGTGAAGCTTTTGGGCGATTCCCCAGGCAATGGAACGCTTGTTGGCCAGCCCGAAGACCACGGCCGTCTTACCCGCCAGGTTGATCATGCTTACTCATTTCCTCCAGGGTCCATCTACAAAACTGATCCAAATTTAAACAGGATTGACTCAGGGGATGCAGGACCCACCGTTCTTTAGGATATCAGCCGCCAAGGTCCACAAGCTCGACATTGCCCACTGGACGCCCTAAAAAGCGCGACCCGAGGCGTTCAAACTTTTCCACTGAATCAGTAGCAAAGCATCGCAGCTCAACGCTCGCCTTCTCTTCGCCAATATTCTTCGCCTCGGAAATGCCACCAAACTGCACCACCGCGGCCTCGGCGGCAGCTTCAGCCGAGTCGATCACCCGCATTCCCTTCGGAACTGTTCCCTCGATCAAGGGCCGAAGCAGCGGGTAATGTGTGCACCCAAGCACCAGTGTGTCTGGATTGAGCCCCGCAGATGCAGCTTCAGCATTCAGTTCACCCAGGTAGACTCGGATCACTTCGGCAGTCACGGGATGATCGGTCCACCCTTCTTCCACCAGCGGAACCAGTAGCGGGCACGCCTTTTCAAGCGCGCGCAGACCTCTGGCGCGGCAAGCCGCTGCATAAGCGTGGCTCTGAACTGTCGCATCGGTGGCGATGACCAGCACGTCTCCAGTGCTTGAGGCTGCCCGCGCGGCTGTTGCGCCCGGCTCAATCACGCCCAACACCGGAACCGTCACCGCTTCCTGAATGGCATCCAGGGCCAGCGCGCTCGCCGTATTGCAGGCAATCACCAGGAATTCCGCACCCTGCTCCTGCACCAGGAACCGCGCGCTTTGCGCAGCGTACCGTGCAATGGTGCGCCGGGATTTCGAACCGTACGGAAGCCGGGCCGTATCGCCGATGAACGCAAAACGTGCAATCGGCATTTTAGCAACCAGTGCACGCAACACCGTCAACCCGCCAAATCCTGAGTCAAAAACCCCCACGATCGGGGTCGAAGAGCCTGTTTCTTCTGCTCGACTCGATTTCGGAGCAGTCTCGATGCTCGCCATCAGCGCACCCCCTCGGTTGGCATGGCTTCGGTGGCCAGATAGATGCGCGTCAAGTCCGCGTGCCCGGCGAGAGTTGCCCGCGGTTGTCCATCCACCAGGAACCTGACTTCAGTCACGCGAGGCAATGTTGCGTGCAGGGTCCCGCAGATTGACATTACCGTCAGGGTCTCAGTCTCGATTCCTGAAGGATGCCCGGCAACAAACGCTCCTGTCAGGTTCACCACCGCGAGTTCCGGTCCCGACTGCTTCGGGTCCGCAGCAGATTGCGCGGCCGAATTCACCCCGCCGGATTCCTCCTTGCCGGTTGCCCCGTCCAGATTTTCCGCAGGCAACAGGAATACTTGGGCAATCGAGGTGGCTCCGCCGGGAACCGGGTGGCCAGCGTCGGGTGCGGCGTACAGGTCCAGCAGTTTTCCCAGGACTGCCCGCGCCCTTGCGCCTGGATCTTTGGGCAGCGGCAATTGCTGAACCTGGGCCAGCAAAGAACCGTCAGTGTCGTTGGCCACATAGATCGTAGCCGGTTCTGCCGGCGCCACTTCCGGTGCTTGTGTCGGCGTTGAATCCTGGCTTGAAAGCAGTCGCTGGTGCGCGCGTTCACGCAGTTGCCACAGCGCTACACCCATTGCCGCTGAAGCCACCAGAAGCACAACAAACAAGACGGTCTGGTAACGGGGAATCATGGCTGCGGCGCCTCTCCGCGCCACTCCACCAACGCGGCTGCCAGCGCGCCGGCCACTCGCGCCTGGTAGCCTTGGTCGTCCAAATCAGCGGTCACTTTCTTGTCTGGGCCGCGCTCAGGTGCCAATTCCACGGCGACTGCCGGGCAGGTCATGCTGTCCACCCCAGGTAGCGGCGTGCGCCCAAGCGTCACCGTCATTCCCGCCTGCAGCAGCGCGCTATTCAGAGTCCCTGCCAGTGCCAGGCTTCGGGTCACCCACGCTGCCTGCGCCGTCTTCCATGGAGCGAACCGCGCTGGCTGAACGGGCGCGAGATTCGACACGTACAAATGAACGCCGGCGCCGCTCTCGGATCCGTGCAGGCTCAGGCAAACCTGGGCGCTCGCATGGTTCGCCAGCTCTGCTCGTTTTACCTGGTCCACTGCGGCGTCAGACTCCCTTGTTGTCACCACCTGGATGCCTCGCGCACCCAGCACAGAACGCAGCCTCACTTCCATCGCCAGCGTGAATGCACTTTCCGATTGTCCGTTGAGATGGCCGCCCGTGTCGTCGCCGCCGTGTGCGGCATCCAGCACCACCACAAATCGGTTCCCTGGGGCGGCCGGAGTTGCAGCCGGGGCAACGGGCCTGGGCGCCGCTTGCGCCATCGCCTTCGTGTCAATTGAGCCTGGTATTCCGCCTGAACCGGTCACAGCAAGTAGCGCTGCCAGCGCCCAACCCACCCGACGTCTCCAGATGGACTTCTTAATCCAGCACATAAATCGCCAGGCCGCTGAGGAGCTTGGGAAAGAAGTCGGTGGACTTTTGGGGCATCACGTCGCATGCAAAGGCCACCTCCCGCAGTTGCTCCATTGAAACCGGGTTGGTGAGGAATGTGACGTCCGCTTCGCCGCGGCGCACCAGGTCCACCGCCTCGCCGGCATCGCGCAGATAGCGGATATTTGTCTGCTCGCGAACCTTTTCCGCGTCCAGCCCAAGCAGCCTGTCGAGCACGATCGAATGCAGATGGCTCAGGTCGAGCTGCCGCTGGCGCTCGGGCAGATCAGCCAATGCGGAGTTGATGACGTCGGCTTTCGAGCGCAGCAGAAATGCCCCGCCGCGCGTCACGGCTACAAACGCTGCTCCCTCCTGCCGTCCGAGCAGCCCCATATACTCCGTAGCTCCGCTCAATTCGAGCGTTTCCACCGTGAAGAACTCCTCGGCAGCCGTCGCAAATGCCTCCGCGTCAAAGTTTTCCAGGCTATGAACCACGCGATGGGTAGGCAGAATCACCAGCCCGTCGGAATCCATATTCACAAAACTCATCATCACCGCCGCTTCCGGATAGGCAGGCTGCGGAACCTCTGTCGCGCTGTGGTTGAATTTTGGTCCTGGCCCATCCAAGTGTCCCGGCGCGTGTTCTTTTGAGTAATTCAGAGCCGTCTCATAGCGGTGATGACCGTCCGCGATGATCAGCTTCTTGTCGGCCATTGCCGTCGTCAGCAGCAGGATTGTCGCCGGATCGTTCACTCTCCAAAGCCGATGCAACACGCCATATTCGTCTGTAACTTCAGCTTCGGCCGGGCCGTTATCGTCATACAGAATCCTTTCCACGCTCCCCGCTGGATCGGAGTACAGCATGAAAATCTGGCCAAAGTGGGCATGAGTCGCCTTCAGCAGGTTCAGCCGGTCATTTTTCGGCTTTGAAAGCGTCTGCTCGTGCCTGAAAACCACCTGCTCGGCGTATTCGTGCAGCTTGCCAAGCGCGATAAATCCGCGCCGTTCCTTCACGATTTCGGTTCCCGGAACCTTGAAACGCTGCGAGTAGGCGAAGATGCAGGGGTCCTTTTCCTGCACCAGGATGCCCTGCTCCCGCCAGGCGGCCAAGTCCCGCGCTGCCCGCGTATAGACGCTTTCCCCACGCTCCGCATCGAACAATTCAGGCAGGCCAAGGATGATGCGCACCAGGTTGTAGGGGCTCCGCTGGTAGTAGGCCTGCTGCATGGCCGGAGAAATCTTGTCGTAAGGCTGGGTGACCACGTCATCCAGCTTTACAGCCGTGGAATTGTAACGCCATGCGCGAAATGGATAAATGCGGGCCATACGGAAGGGCTTGCTCCCCGTCTAACAAGTTAGATTTACGCTTGGGCCTCCCTTCCTGCGTATACCGGGATCCCTCTGCGCTTTCACTCGATTGTATCCCAGCAGCAATACTCGACCTCGACTTCCGGCTGATTCAAATGACCGTTGCTCCGTGACAATTCGATGACAATCCACCAGCGCAACCCGTGCTCCCGCCGTGCTAAACTCGCCATCATTCCGCGGAGTGAATCCATGACCACCCTTTCCCTTGAGCGAGGTCTCCCATTCGGGCACGGCAGCCTGCGGCTATCCCGCTGGATGTGGATTTTTGTGTTGGCCATGGCCTTCTGCCTGGTGCGTGCCCAGGCCCAGGATCAGGAAGACCCCCTCAACAAGGTGCATGTCGCCCCTCCTGCAACAGCCGCGCCTTCCACCGACGCGCCAAAGGGTTCTGAAGCGCCCGCCGTAAGCGGCACCGGTGCGCTTAAAATCCGACCCGGAGAACGAATTCGCATGAACGTGGACATGGTGCTCGTTCCCATCACCATCACCGATCCCATGAATCGTCTCGTCACCGGCCTGGAACAGGAAGATTTCCAGATCTTTGAGAACAGCTCCCAACAAAAGATCGCCACCTTCGCCAGCGAAGACGCGCCAGTTTCCATCGGCATTGTCTTCGATCTCTCCGGCTCCATGACCTCGAAGCTGATCCGCGCCCGCGAGTCGATTCTTCAGTTCATCAAGACCGCCAACCCACAGGACGAATTCTTCGTCATCGGCTTCAACGACCGGCCGGAATTGATTGAAGACTTCACCAATTCCGTTGAAGACATTCAGGCTCGCCTGGCCACCGTGCGCAGCGGTCACCGCACGGCTCTGCTTGACGCCATCTACTACGGCCTGGTCAAGATGAAGGATGCCCGCCACGAGCGCAAAGCCCTGTTGGTAGTCTCAGACGGCGGTGACAACCGCTCTCGCTACACCGAGGGCGAACTCCGCTCCCAGGTGCGCGAGTCCGATGTAGAGATGTACTCCATCGGCATCTTCGACCCTTATGCCGCCACTCCTGAGGAGCGCACCGGACCGCAGTTGCTCAACGATCTCAGCGAGGAGACTGGCGGGCGCCTCTTCCGCGTTGACGACATCGCCGACATGGGCGACATCGCCGAAAAGATTTCCACCGAATTGCGTAACCAATATGTCATCGGATACCACCCCAAGGACCTGACCCGCGACGGCAAGTGGCGTAAAGTGAAGGTGAAGATCAATCCCCCGCAGGGATTGCCTCCTCTCACTGTCCATGCCCGCACCGGCTACTATGCGCCTTTGCAATAACGCGGTACTCGTGGTCCTGCTTGCCGGCGCTTCGCTCACGCTGCCCGCGCAACAAACGCCCACCAAATCGGCACCTCCCCAGGCTCCATCGCTCACCGTGGACACTGACCCCGTGCGCTCGCCCGACAACGAGCCGCCGGCCACTGCGGCAGGGCCTCTGAAAAAGGAAGGCGAGGGCTACGTACTCCACACCGATGTGGAAGAAGTGATCCTCAACGCCACCGTTCTTGAAGGCAACCGCCTGGTTCCCGACCTGAAAAAGGACAACTTCCAGATCAGCGAAGATGGCGTTCCCCAAACCCTCATCAGCTTCCAGCACACTGATCTCCCCGTCTCCATTGCCATGGTCGTTGACAACTCCGGCTCCATGTCCCGCAAGCGCCCTTCAGTCAATAAAAGCGCCCTCGATCTCATCCAGGCCTCAAATCCCCAGGACGAAGCCTTCGTCGTGAACTTCTCTGACGAGGCCTTCATCGACCAGGAGTTCACCTCGGATGTCAACAAGCTTCGCGACGGCCTCAGTCACATTGAATCCCGCGGCGGCACCGCGCTCTACGACGCCGTTGTAGCTTCCGCCGACAAACTCGTCGCCGATGCAAAGCGCCCCAAACAGGTCCTCATCCTCATCACCGACGGCGAGGACAACGCCTCTACCCTCAACCTTGAGCAGACCATCCGCCGCGTCCAGCAGCTCTCCGGCCCAGTCATCTACTCCATTGGTCTGCTTTTTGGCGATGAGATGAGCCGGCAGGAGGTCCGTCACGCGCATCGTGCCCTGGAAATGCTGTCCACTGAAACCGGCGGAATCGCTTTCTTTCCCAAGTCCATCGAACAGGTTGACCAGATTGCCGCCGAGGTCGCCCGCGACATTCGCAACCAGTACACCCTGGGCTACCACTCCACCAAACCCACCACCGATCCCGGCTTCCGCAAGGTCCTGGTCACCGCCGAAGCCAAGGGCATGGGCAAACTCAACGTCCGCACCCGCACCGGCTACTTCCCGGTTGTCCGCGTTCCCAAGAAGTTCACCAAGCCTTCCAATCAGTAGTTTTCGCTCATCCCACCCGAAATTAGGTGCCCCACCTTCGAACAAGCAGGGTGCCCCATCCATCGCGTCTTTTTGCGATAGGTGGGAGACCGACAAAGCTCAATCCTAGAGCCGAAGGCATCTGCCCCACCGCAGGTGGCTGAGAGCTAAAAGCTCGTTATAAACTGGACTTCCATGCCTGCCGCACCGACCACAACCTCCATCTCTCGCATTGCCTCAGACATCACCCAGCTGGTGGGTCACACCCCGATGCTGCAGCTCACCCGCCTCGTCGTTGCACCGGCCGCCTCCGTCTTCGCCAAGTTGGAATTCCTCAACCCCGGAGGCAGCATTAAGGACCGCGCCGCTCTCGGCATGATTCTCGATGCTGAATCCCGAGGACTCCTTCATCCCGGTTGCACCATCATTGAAGCAACCGCCGGCAACACCGGCGTCGGCCTAGCCCTCATCGGTGTTAACCGCGGCTACACAGTCAAATTGTTTGTGCCCGAAGGCTTCGCCGAGGAAAAGTGCATCCTCATGCGTGGATTCGGTGCAGAAGTGATCCGCACACCCGAGGCTGACGGCATGGCCGGTGCGATCGAGCGCGCGCGCGATGCCGGCGATCAGATTCCCGACTCCTTTACCGCCCTTCAGTTTGAAAACCAGGCCAATCCCCAGTTTCATTACGACACCACCGCCGTCGAAATATGGGAGCAGTTGGAAGGCCGTATCGACGGATTTGTAGCCGGCGTTGGCACCGGCGGAACTTTTTCTGGAGTAGCCCGCTTCTTGAAGGAACACAACCCCACCGTGATCAACGTTGCCGTGGAAACAGAAGGCTCGATTCTGCAAGGTGGCGCACCCGGCAAGCACCGGGTCGAAGGCATCGGCGTTCACTTTGTCCCCAGGACCTTCCACCGCGATGTCTGCGACCGCATTTCGATGGTCAGCGACAACGATGCCTTTACTATGGTCAAGCGTCTTGCCGCTGAAGAAGGCCTCGTTGCCGGCTCAAGCTCCGGCGCCGCAGTGCATGCCGCCGTCGCGCTCGCCAGCGAGCTAGGCCCCGGCAAACGCATTGCCGTCATCATCCCCGATTCCGCCGAACGCTATCTCTCCAAAAAAATCTTCGAGGGCGGGATATAGTCAGACCTTCCCGCAAGCTGGCATCGCGTCACACCACTTCGCGATAAGCTAGAGGCTAGGAGCTAGAGGCCAGAAGCTAACCATGTCCACCTACAAATACTCCACCCTCGCCGTGCATGCCGGGCAACATCCTGATCCCCTTACCGGGGCTGTCAACGTCCCTGTTTATCTCTCATCGACATTCGAGCTCACCGGCATTGGCACAGACAAGGGCTGGGACTACTCCCGCGCCGGCAATCCCACTCGCGATCGCCTCGAAGAAGCTCTCGCCGCGCTCGAGGGCGGCACAAGCGGTCACGCATTCTCAAGCGGCATGGCCGCCATCTACGCCCTCGTCGCCACACTCCACGCCGGCGACCATCTCATCTGCTCGCACAACGTCTACGGTGGCACCGCCCGCCTCTTCAACCAGATCATTTGCCACTACGGCATCGACATCGAATATGTAGACACGGGCAACCTCGACGCTGTAGCCGCAGCCATCCGGGCCAGCACCAAGCTCATCCACGTCGAAACGCCCACCAATCCGCTGATGTCTCTGACCGACATTGCTGCCGTCTGCCAGATCGCCCACGCCCGGGGCGTTGAAGTCAGCGTCGACAACACCTTCATGTCGCCCTTTCTGCAGAGCCCAATCGCCCTCGGCGCAGACATCGTGATGCACTCCACGACCAAGTTCCTCAACGGACATTCCGATGGCCTCGGCGGCGCTCTTATCGGCACCAGGCCCGAGCACAAGGAGCGCTTCAACCTGGTTCAAAAAGCCGCCGGCGGCATTCTCTCGCCCTTTGAGTGCTTCCTTGTCCTGCGCGGCATCAGGACATTGCCTCTGCGCATGAAGCAGCATGAAGAAAACGGTCGCGCTGTTGCCGAATTTCTATCCACGCAGCCCAAGTTGACTCGTCTCGCCTATCCAGGCCTCAAGAGCCACCCGCAGCACGATCTCGCCCTCAAGCAGCAAAAGGGGTTCGGCTCCATGCTCAGCTTCGATCTCGGTTCGCGTGACGCCGCGGGACGGTTCCTCGCGGCAATCAAGCTCTTCCTCAACGCAGAGTCGCTGGGCGGCGTTGAATCGTTGGCATCGCACTCCGCCACCACCACTCATTTCGCTTTGAGCGATGAAGAACGCGAGGCCATCGGCATCACCCAGGGATTGGTGCGGCTCTCAGTGGGCATCGAAGACAAAGATGATCTAATCTCCGACCTTGGCCAGGCCCTCGCCGAGGTTTAGAAAACGCGCTCAATGCCCCATCGGCGTTGCCGGGGTCTTCGCCGGCCGCCGCATCAAAAACGGCATCGGCACCAGCAGCGCCGTCAGCGCAACCATAATCCAGATCACGTCTACATACGAAAGCAGTCGCGCCTGAACCTGCGCCATCGCGTAGATCTGTGCCCCCGCGTGTTGCATCGCGTCCGGCGCTCCGCCTCCGCCCTTTTGCAACCAGGCGCCCGCCAATCCTCTTCGGAATGCCTCAAACGGCCCATTCCCGCTCACCGTATGCGCCCCCAGCATGGCCAGGTGTTGCTGCGTCCGCCGCGCCAGCAGAGTGGTCACAAAACTGATCCCCACACTTCCGCCCAGGTTCCTCATCAGAGCTGAAAATCCGCTCACCTCGTTGTACTTCTCCTGCGGAATTCCTGCGTAGCACAAGGTGTTGATGGGAATGAACAGGAAAGGCAGCCCCAGCGCGATCACCACCCGCCAGCTCACTGCCACGCCGAAAGGAATATTTAGATTGACCTCGGTCATGCGAAACAGACCGAACGTGGTGATGCTGAACCCCATCGCTACCAGCCATCGCGGATCGAACTTCGGCGCCAGAAACCCCGCCACAGGAAACAGCACCATCAGCGCAATTCCTCCGCTCGACACAGCCATCCCCGCCTGCTCTGCCGAGTAGCCCATGATCTCCTGCAGAAACTGCGGAATCAATACCGTCGACGAGTACAGCGACACTCCCACCATGAACATCACGAACATGGTTGTCCCTACGTTCCGTCGCATTAGCAGCCGCAAATCCAGAATCGGATGCACCACGTGCAGTTGCCGCCAGATAAATATCGCCAGCGTGATCGATGCAATCACCATGCAGGTGATAATGAACCGCGAGCTGAACCAATCGTCCTCCTGCCCTTTATCCAGCAGTACTTGCAGCGCGCCAATGCCCACCACCAGCAGGCCCAGTCCCCAGTAATCCACGCTCTCCTTGCGTTTTCTAATTTCTGCCAGGTATGGCGGATCCTCAACTACGCGATTGGTCAGATAGAGTGACAGAATCCCCACCGGAATGTTGATGAAGAAGATCCACCGCCAGCTGTAGTTGTCCACGATCCAACCGCCTACCGTTGGCCCCAACACCGGCGCCAGCACCACAGCCATGCCATAAACGGCAAACGCCATGCTCCGTTTTTGCGGCGGAAATGTATCTGCCAGAATCGATTGCTCGCTTGGCTGCAACCCGCCGCCTGCCGCCCCTTGCAGCACTCTGAAAAACACCAGAATCCCCAGTGTTGGCGCCATACCGCAAAGCAGCGAAGCCAGCGTGAACAGTGTCACGCAACTCATGTAAAACCGTTTGCGCCCAATCCGGTTTGCAATCCAACCGCTGATAGGCAGCACCACCGCGTTGGCTACCAGGTAGCTGGTCAGCACCCACGTCGCCTCATCGCGGCTGGCGGAGAGCGATCCTCCGATATGCTGCATCGCCACGTTGGCAATCGACGTGTCCAACGCCTCCATAAATGTCGCCAGTGTCACCGTGATCGCAATGACCCACGGGTTGGCGCGCGGCCGCCAGGTGTCATGAAACGAGAGTGTCGCTGCGGTTGCCAGAGCTGGACCTTTCTTAACGGTTAAGGGAACCAATTCAGTGAGTTTGTCGACCCCACCAGACTACCGGATTCGGCCTGCCCTTGGAGCGCGCCCTGTGCCGGTGGTCCTAAGCTCACTCCGGGTGTGTATATGGTCGGTCGGGACGGTGTCATCTACGGCGCGCACATCTTCGAGAAAGCAAGAGCCGCCGCCGAAGCCAAGGCGAAGGAAGCCGCGCAATCTCCACCCGCGCCACCTCTTGAAGCCCTCGTTGAGCTGCGCAAAGCCATCGCCGCCGCAGGTGGCGTCTATTGGCTCGCGGAAATATCCGTGCGGCCCTAGTTTGCCGGGATACCGAGTGCCCCAGGGGCTCGCTTCTGAGACCTGGGAATGCAAATCTCTGCAAAGTAAGCGCCAACCGATCTGGGGCCCCTGCTGCCTGCTATGTCATGCTGAGGAAGTCATGGAACCCATTCCTCTACCCGCCGCACTGTCACCTCAATCCGCCGCGCCCGAGTCCGTCCCGCTCCTGCTAGCCATCGACACTTGTGGGCCCTCCGGTTCCGTGGCCCTCGGCTGCATTCGCGACCCCCAGCTTCAAATCCTTGGCCAGATCGAACTCGAAGGCCGGAGTTACTCCGCCACCCTGGTCACCGCCATCGCCGACTTGCTGACCCAAAACAAGGTCGAACTGAGCAACCTCGCAGCCATCGTCGCTGTCAACGGCCCGGGCAGCTTCACCGGCGTTCGCGTCGGCCTCAGCACTGTGAAAGGTCTGGCCGAGCCCGCCCAAATCCCGATAATCGCCGTCTCCCGCCTTGAAGTTCTTGCCTCGAAGTCAGGCGTCCCCTCCTCCGCCATCGACGCCCATCGCCACGAGATCTTCCTCCGCATGCAGACCCCAGGAGAGCGCGCGCGCGAACTGCTGGCCAGTTCAGCCGAACTCGCAGCCATCACCGCCGCGCCAGTTCGCATCGCCGTTTGCGACGATGCCGCAGCCCAACTCCTCGCAGCAGCCTGGCCGTCAACAGGGCTGATTGAGGCCGCAGCACCCACCGCCGCCGATGCCCTCAGACTCTGCGCGTCACGAGTCTCCGCCCGGCAATTCGTCGACCTTGCCCTCCTCGATGGCCACTACCTTCGCCGTTCCGATGCCGAGATCTTCGGCCAACCGATTCTCCAGCATTCCAAATGAGCTCACCCACGCAAGACGTCCAAATCCGACGCATGACCGCGGGTGACCTAGATCAGGTGATCGCCATCGAGCAAAGCCTGAAGCAAGCACCCCATTGGTCTCACGCGGCCTACCTGTCCTCACTTGACCCGTCCAGCCTCCCGTCCCGCTTATTTCTTGTTGCCATGGACTCCTCAACCCACTCGGTCCTTGCCTTCGCCGTTGCAAGTGTCCTTCCTCCTCAGGCCGAACTGGAAATGATTGCGGTTGCTCCTCTCGCCCAACGCAGCGGCCTTGCGAGCAGCCTGTTTGCCTCTCTCCGGGACAGCTTGACCGTCCGAAACGTCTCCGAAGTAATCTTGGAAGTGCGCGCTTCCAACTACCCAGCCCTCGCGCTTTACCGCCATCTTGGATTCAGCCAGACTGCCCAGCGCCCCCGCTACTACACTGACCCGGTTGAGGACGCCCTATTGTTCACGCTGCGCATCTCCTGATTGCCGCCTCCGCTCGCCGTTGGGCAATTGCCTCCACCCTGCCGGCCCTTAAGGTGATTCAGATCACTCAGAATCCGCTTCTGACAAGAATTCCACAACCTCGATCACTTTCTCGATTTTTACCACTTGCCGATTGCGCCCTTGCGGCGGTATATGTAATTGTTCTGTAACAAACGGAGGTGCTTGATGGACGAAATACAAGACGCCACGCTGAGCGAAGAGATTCATCGCCTGCATGCCGAACATCATCGCTACGCTCAGCGGCTGGAAGACTTGCTTCAAAAACCCTATCTCTCCGAAGACGAACAGCTCGAAGAAGTTCGCTTGAAAAAGCTCAAGCTGCATGCCAAAGATCTCATCTTTGCCCTGGAGCGCCGCCAGCCCGCAGTAGCGTAGGCTCGAAGCGTTTCTTGAACATGTAGCTGAATCGTCTGATCGTCGCCGCACCATGCAGTGTGGCCCCTCCACGGATGTTTGCGCTCCCGGCGCCTCTCGTGCTCCGTATCGCCAATTCAGCAAGATAGCCACTGGCCCGAGTCAATCCACCGTATAATCGTTGAGGACGATGGTTCGTGACGGTTACATTTACGGTTTGAGCTTGCTCGCAGTTGCTGGTTTGGTGGTGTGGGCTACAGGCAGTTGGGCGTGGTGCATCGTCCCTTTGCTGTTGGCGGCGTTTTTCCTATGGTTCTTCCGCGATCCTCAGCGCAAGGTTCCCAGTGGCCCCGGATTGATCGTGTCTCCTGGCGACGGGCTGGTCACCGAGACGGTCACGATCTCCACGCCTCAAGGGCCAAGACAGCGCATCAGCATCTTTCTCAGCGTGTTTGATGTCCATGTGAACCGCTCGCCCATTGGCGGTGTCATCAAAGCCGTCTCCTATAAAAAAGGCCAGTATCTCAACGCCATGAATCCCGACTCCGCCGAGCACAACGAGCGCAATATTGTGACCGTCAACGGCGGAGGGATAGAAATCACATTCAAGCAGATCGCCGGCCTGCTCGCCCGACGCATCGTCTTCAATTTGAAAGAGGGGGACGCCGTGGAGCGGGGACAGCGCGTCGGCCTCATCAAATTTGGCTCAAGGGTCGATGTCCTCCTTCCGTCCGAGGCATTTCTCAAGATCAAAGTAGGCCAGCGCGTGAAGGGCGGACTCAGTGTCCTTGCCGCAATGCCCGACGGTGAGGGCCAATGAACGGCCACGACATTGCAATGGCCAAGGCCAATACCAAGGCCCGCCTGCGTCGCGGCATGTACCTGCTTCCCTCGCTTTTTACCGTGGGCAATATCGCTGCCGGCTTCTTTTCAATCACTGAGACCATCAAGGCCATCAGCGGCGAGGCGGCAACGCATCTTGACTTTGCGGCAATTGCTATCATCCTCGCCATCCCGTTTGACGCCCTCGATGGGCGCATCGCCCGCATGACCAACACCACCAGCGAGTTCGGCAAGGAACTCGACTCACTCGCGGACGCCATCACGTTCGGCGTGGCTCCTGCGCTTCTTGCCCTCATCTGGGGCTTTCACTTCCTGCCTGAATCGATTAACCCGCAGTTGCGTCTCGATTTGCAGCATGCAGGTGCCTTCATCTGTTTCTTGTTCTTGATCGGCGGCGTCTCACGCCTGGCGCGATTCAATATCAGCCACGACGCACAGCCACGCAATCCCGGCCGCCCTGGACGAAAGTACTTCGTCGGCATGCCCATTCCCGCCGCGGCGGGCTTCTTGGCTTCAACCGTTCACCTATTCTGGGGCATTCCAATCCCGGCGTGGTGGGTTGCCATTCTTTGGCTGGTTTTCGTCGGGCTTAGCGGCTTTCTCATGGTCAGTACCTGGCGCTTTTGGTCTGGAAAGGAGATTAACCTCTCCCGCAGTCATCCATTCCAAATCCTCTTTGTGCTCTCCATCATTGTTTACATCATGGTTCGGTTCTCACATTTTGTCTTTTTCGCCATCGGCGTGACCTACGTCTTCTCCGGCATCTGGGCCCGGGCGGCCTACGGCTGGTCCCGCCGCCGGCGTCGACGGCCATCCGGTTTCGACGAGTCCGGCGCCAATGCCGCAGAGACTGATTCCGTGAGACCCGCGTAACCAAACCAGCCAAAGGACGCCTGTGTACAAGATCGCCATAGCCGGAGCCTCTACCCTTTTAGGCCGGGAACTAAAAGACGCCCTGTCGGAGTCGCCCCTGGCGGCCGCCGACCTGATCCTCCTCGATGATGCAGCGGCCCATGGCCAACTGGACCAGGTGGGTGACGAGGTCACTTTTGTCCACGCCATTGAAGCAGATGCCTTTGAGCACGTCGACTTCACATTCTTCACTGGCACTGAGGACCTGACGCGTCGGCACTGGCGGCAGGCGCTTCGTTCAGGCTCAACGGTGCTCGACCTCTCCGGTGCACTCGATCAGGAGTCGGGCGTGCTGGTGCGCGCTCCCTGGCTTGGCTCTGAGGCCGCATCTCCCGATCTCTTCACCCCGGCAGTTGTTCCAGCCCACCCCGCCGCTCTTGCCTTGGGTCTGCTCCTCGACCGTTTGCAGTTGGCCGCTCCGGTTCGATTTGCCGCGGCCACCTTGCTGGAGCCTGCAAGCGAGTTCGGGCGCGCGGCAATGGACGAACTCCATCAGCAGACCGTAACCCTGCTCAGCTTTCAGGCCCTGCCCCGTGCCATTTATGACGCCCAGGTCGCCTACAACGTCCTCAGTGGATTTGGTGAAAACTCCACCATCAGCCTGGCTCCGGCCGAAGCCCGCATTCGTCGCCATTATGAGGCTCTGTCTGCCAGTCGATGGCCGGAGATCGCATTGCACGTACTCCACGCGCCCGTCTTTCACGGTCATGCTTTTTCCATCGCCGTCGAGCTCGAGCGGCCCGTCGATATCTCCGCGCTCGAAGAGGCTCTCAGCGGCGACCACGTCGACCTGGTCCTCGAAGACACCGATTCCCCTTCCAACCTGGCTGCCACCGGCCAGAACGATGTGCTCGTCCGCCTCCGCCCTGAGTTCGCCCCCCGTAACTCCAGCCAGGTCTCCCGCCTCTGGCTCTGGGCAGCTTCTGACAACCTTCGCCTCAACGCTCAGAATGCGGTTGAGTGCGCCCTTGACCTTCGCCGCCTGCGCCCAAAAGGCACCGTGCAGTGATTGCAACCTCAAGCATCCTCCCCCGCAGCCCTATTGATTGTGGCGTTCTATTTTTTTTTGAGACGCAATGCAATTCCCGCGACGCTTGTTATCTTTGGCTCGCTACCCCTTGCCACCGGAGTTCTCCCAAGCCTGCTCGATAAAGCTGTCCGTCATCCCGGCAATGTAGTCGGCCACAGTCCGCGCCAGGCCTTGCATCGGAATTTCGTCCCTATGATCCTCAGGCAACATCCCCGGATCAGCCGTTAGCGCCGCAAACAACCCCTTCACTACCTTCGCCGCATGGTGGTGCGATTCACCCAGCCCCGGGGAGTTGTAGAGATTGTCGAAGAGAAAAGCCTTGGCCTCCGCCCGTGCAGCCTCCATCTCCGGCCCCAACGCAACCATGCGCCCGGGAGCCCGCCGAACTTCTTCCAGCGTAGTTGCCCCAATCGCAGCCACACCGGCTCTGACTTCATTTATCAAGTCGGTCACCAGTGCATTCAGCAATCCCATCAGCGCTTCATAGGTCGATGTTTTTTGTCCTGCGCCGGGGTACTCTCGCATAACGACGTCGTGAAAGCCTCTGAAAAGCGGCACTCCCTCACGAACCTGCTCAAGCGTCAAAATACCGGAATCCAGTCCATCGTCCAAGTCGGCAGTCAGATAAGCAATCTCGTCTGCCAGGTCGATCAGCTGCGCCTCAAGGGGTGGAAACTCGTCAAGAAAATACTCGTTCAGTTCCGGGTGCTCGGAGGCCGAATAGTCTCGAGAATGCTTGACGATGCCCTCGCGTACTCCCAGCGTCAAATTCAGCCCGCGAAACCCCGCGTAGCGCTCCTCAAACCAGGTCACAATGCGCAAAGCGTGCAAATTGTGGTCAAAACGCAGCCCAAATCCCCTGAGGCACTGGTCGAGCGCCTTTTCCCCTGCATGCCCATAAGGTGGATGGCCGATGTCATGGACCAAAGCCAGTGTTTCGGCCATCTCCTGGTTCAACCCAAGGGCGCCTGCTAGAGTCCGCGTGATCTGGGTCACCTCCAGGGTGTGCGTCAGCCGGCTCCGGAAGTGGTCGGCGGGCGGATCGCCGGGCCGCCTGGTAAACACCTGGGTCTTCCCCGCCAGCCGCCGGAATGCCCGTGCATGCAGAATCCTCGCCCCATCCCTGGCAAATGCCGTGCGATAGGGATGAAGAGGTTCACCGTACAAACGCTGCGTGAGTTCGCGGTCGTCCCCCAATACTGAAATTCCTGCTGGAAGCTTGGCCGCAGACATCCTGTCCGATTCCATCGCCCATCCTTGACAAGGTACTTCAGGTCTGTTTATACCGCACTCTGCAAATTCTTTACCCCAATCAGGTCTCTCGTGTGCTCTGAATCACGATCGATCACATTTGCCAGTGCTATAACGGTCCGAATAGGGCTGAGATTGGACAACGCCAATTCCGCAGGCGTACTATCCTGCCTGATTTTTTTCGGGACCCCCATTCGGGCGCAAAACTCCAGTGCCGGCCCCGGTCACACAGCATACTTGCACCTGGAGGCAGGAATGAATTCGATCCAAAAAGCGGCGCTTACGATGTTGGCGCTGGGAGTTGCATTTACCGCCGGCTGTGGCGATCGCCACTCCACCAAAGAGGTCTACTACATGATTTCAGCGCATACCTCTTTGCCATATTGGCAAACCGCGGCTGCTGGATTCAAAAAAGCAGCCGCCGAATATAAAGTGACCGCCGTTGTTGCGGGTCCTGACGGCTATGACCCGCAGGCTGAGTTGGTTGAGCTCCAGAAAGCAGTTGCCGTCAAACCGGCGGGCATCCTCATCTCCGTGGCCGACGCCGCCATCCTCCAACCCGGAATCGATGCCGCCATCAATGCGGGTATTCCTGTCATCACCATGGACTCCGATGCTGCCAGCAGCCATCGTCTGTATTTCATCGGAACCAACAATCTCGAGGCTGGACGCCTCGGCGGTCGCCGCGTCGTCGAAAAACTCGGCGGCAAAGGCAACGTGGTCTTTTTTACCATCACCGGTCAACCGAACACTGAAGAACGCCTCAAAGGATTCAAGGATGTCTTCGCAAGCCGGCCAGACATCAAGATCGTTGACGTGGTCGACATCAAGGACGACGTGCACAGCGCCTTCGACAAGACTCAGGAACTCATGATCCTGACAGGGCCCAAGAAGATTGACGCCTTTGTCTGCCTCGATTCGGCTTCAGGCAAGATGGTCTCAGACGCCTTCAAGCGCACCAACGCCACCGATCGCGAACTTGTCGCCTGGGACGTCAGCCAGGACACACTCGACGGCATCAAGGGTGGCACCATCGACGCAACTATCGCACAGAAGCCCTTTGCCATGGCATTCGTTGGACTCAAGGGCCTCGACGAAATCTTCCACGCTCCGCCCGCCCAGCTCAACAAGGACTTCAGCGCCGACTCCTTTTCGCCCTATCCGGTCTTTGTTGATACCGGCACATCAATCGTAGACAAGAGCAACGTCGATCTCTACATCGCCTCAGCCGCTGAGGGAACCAAGTAAGGTCATTGGGGACTTGACCTGGGTGAACGCAGGTCAGATTCGACGCAGTTTCGCAGCAAAAGAATGGCCGCATCTGGCAAACCAGATGCGGCCATTCTTCATATCCGATTACTCTGCAGCCCTGATCGCGCAGGCAAAACAGACCCCAAATCTTCATTTCGTTCACGCGGGACCACGCGCCTTACTCTTGTTTCACCGGACCCACCGTGTTCTCCTGCTTGGCCAGTTTCACCTTGGCGGTATCCAGCTTGTGCTGTACCTTGGCCACATCACCCGGCTCCAGATCGGCAGCCAATGACTTCGACGACTCCGCAAGTGAAAGCTCCCACTGCGCGGCTGCCAACCTGATCCGCCCGGTCTTCTCGTAAAGATCGCCGAGGTGATCGTGAACTGTAGGGTCAGTCTGGTCCCGCTCGACAGCCTGGCGCAAATTCTCCTCTGCCAGCTCATACTGCCCAAGCTTGAAGTAGACCCAGCCCAGCGAATCCAGATAGGCGCCGTTGGTCGGCTCCAACTCCACCGCCTTGCGAATCAGGCTCAACGCCTCGGTCAAGCGCGTGCCCTTATCCGCCATCATGTAGCCCAGGTAGTTCATGGTCATCGAGCTGGTTGGATCCAGATCGAGAGCCTGACGGAAAAACTGTTCCGCTGGCTCATAATGCTTCTGCCTCTCGGCTAACTCGCCCCGTAAAAACAATAGATACGTGCGATCTTCTTTCTTGCTGGTCAGTGCACCGGCCTTGGTGAATGCGTCGTCGGCATCCTTCCAGCGGCGCAACCGAATGTCCATTTGCCCCAACGCAATCCACACCGTCCGGTCATTGTCACTGTTGTCGAGTTGAGCTTTCGCCAGTGCAAGCCCTTCGTCAACCTTCCCTTGATCGGCAAGCTCACCCGCAAGAATCAGTTTGAACTCAACATCTTTGGCCCTGAGATCTGTATCCTTCGGGCTAGCCTGGGCCGCTTTGCTTGAAATCTCCACTGCCTTGCGCGAAACATCGAGCGCCTTGTCGAACTCTCTCGCGTCGCGGTAAGTATCAACTTCGCCCTGATATCCGCGAAGCGCCGTATCCCCGCCCATTTCGATCATTTTCTGGTAAGTGGAGATGGCATCTTCAGTCTTGTTCTGCTCGTGATAAATCGCCCCCAGCCGATCGAGGAAGATGCCCCGGTTGGTCTTTTCCTCAGCCGTATATGCGCCATTGGCATGCGATGTCAGGTCGACCATCTTCTCGTAAACCTGTGCTGCTTCGTCGTAGCGTCCCAGTTGATCCAGCAGGAGCCCTTCGTTGTAGCCCGCCTCCAGCGATGTCGCGTCGATCTTGCGCGCCTTGCGGACAGTGGCAAGCGCATCCTCATACTTGCCCTGCCGGCGCTGTATCTCACCGATGTGAACCAACGCCTCCGCATCCTCAGGGTCAGCGGCGGCAAGTGCCTTGAACTGCTTCAGGGCCTCATCCAGTTGGTTGTCATTGAGCAGAGCCTGGCCAAGTACGTCCAGCGTATGTTCGTCGCCAGGATCCAGGTCAACAGCCCGCTGGTAAGCGGCAATCGCATCCTTCGGCCGCTTCATCTGGTCGTAAGCCGCACCAAGCGCGCCTTCCATCTTCGGACTGCGCGCCTCCACTGGAACCGCCTCGATTACCTTCACAGCATGTTCCAGGTCTCCGCTCTCGGCATACACGCGGGCCAGGTTCAGCACCACTTCCTCTGAATCAGGCTCGATCGCCTGCGCGGTCGAAAACTCTTCTTCCGCCTTCTTCGGATCGTGCTTCACCGTGTAAAGCTGACCCAGAACCATCCGGTCTTCTACGCTGTTCGGCTGCAAAGCCACAATCTTCTCGAACTCCGCAATCGCCTGGTCAAGCGGATTGCCCGAAGGAGATGAACTGGAGACAGCGGTAGAACCGTCGCTCAACTGGCGTAGATAGATTTTCCCCAGCAGCTTGTGTGCATCAACATCGTTGGGAGAGCCCTTCAGCAGCCCCCGCGCCGTAACTTCGGCCTCGTGAATATGCCCGGTCCTGAAGTAAAGATCAGCCAAACCATCGTTCAACTGCGAGGATGTGGGATCAGCATTCAGCGCCAGCTTGTACTCCTCAATGGCTTGCGTGGCCAGTTCCGGTCTGCCCAGGGCCGCGGCATCTTCCTCGTAGGAATTAGCCAGGGCCAGGTGATAATAAGCCTTAGCGCGGTCCGCTGCCGGTTCCGTAGGCGAGGCAGGAGGAATCGTTGCATTGCTGCTTGCGGCCGGCTTGGCTGGAGCCGCGCTCTCAGGGAGCGAGCTTCCCGGTTCGGCCTGGCCAAAACTGTAAGCGGCAGACAGCAGAAACAGCGAAACGGCGGCGATCGACGGCCACGAGGGCGACAGATATTTCTTCTTTTTCATAGTCAAGGGGAATCCCTGCCTCTTCAGTCTCTTACGCGGCAAAATTCCGCTCCCGGAAACCGGGTGGCAGTGCTGGCAGCCGGTCAAGTGATGCTCCAATGGTGTTACCTCAAAACCTCGACCGTTGAGTTGCCCGTTCCCAAACGAAAACACCTCGAAACAAAGCCGGCAACGGCGTCTGAATTGGAGAACCGCGGTTGCTGCAGTTCTGCCTAGTTATAAAGACGATTCTAACCGTCATTTGGCTCAAACTGCACGCCGGATTGCCTGATTTTCCAACTCCAAGGGCACAGGCTCGTCAACCAAATCAAAAATCGCATCCAGATCGCACACTTTCAATGCCTGAAGTGCCGAATTCCGGTCAACACCATCGCCAATCCCAACCGATCCGCAGCGGCAATCACCTCCTCATCCTTCACTGACCCACCCGGCTGGATCACCGCTGTCGCTCCCGCAGCCGCCACAGTCTCCAGCCCATCCGGAAATGGGAAAAACGCGTCTGAAGCGGCCACCGTTCCCGCCAGGGGAAGCACCGCCTTCATCGCGCCAAACCGCGCCGCATCCACGCGGCTCATCTGTCCGGCGCCCACTCCGACGGTCTGCCCATCCCGCGCATACACAATCGCATTCGATTTCACATGCTTGGCTACCCGCCAGGCAAATAGCAGGCTCCTGAGTTCCTCCGCTTCCGGCGGCCGCCACGTCACCACCTTCAACTCGCCTTCAGTCACATGCCCAGTATCCGCATCCTGCATCAGCAGCCCGCCAGACACATGCTTCACCACCGGCCGCGGCTCAGCCGGTCGCACTTCCACCAACCGCAAATTCCTCTTGGCGCCAAATCGTTCCCGCGCTTCAGCCGTGAACCCCGGCGCCGCGATCGCCTCGACAAATAGCTTGGCAATCTCCAGCGCTGCATCCCCATCCACAACACGATTAATGCCCACAACCCCGCCGAATGCCGAAACCGGATCAGCTGCCAACGCCTTCTGGTACGCCTCCAGAATGGTCGTCCCCGTCGCCGCGCCGCATGGGTTCGTGTGCTTGACGATAATCACAGCCGGCTGCTCGAACTCCTGCGCCAGTTCCCAGCACGCGTCCAGATCCACAAGGTTGTTGAAGCTCAGCTCTTTTCCTTGCAATTGGGTCGCGCCAGCAATCCCCAATCCCGACCCGTCGGAATACAGCGCCGCCCGCTGGTGCGGGTTCTCCCCGTAACGCAAAGATTGCGCCATGGGAAAGTTGATCCGCAGTGTCGTCGGAAAGGCCGTTGCATCCAGCTCTGCCGAAGCCGATGGCAACGGCGCGTCAACAATCTTGTCCAGCGTATTCGCAATCGCCGAATCGTAAGCCGCGGTGGTGGCGAACGCCTGCCGCGCCAGCCGCCAGCGGGTCTCCCTGCTCAAGGTTCCGCCCGTGGCCTTCAACTCTCCAGCCAACCCAACGTAGTCGGCGACCCGCGTCACAATCGCGACATCTTCAAAGTTCTTCGCCGCCGAACGCACCATCGATGGCCCGCCAATATCGATATTCTCTATGAGATGACCGAAGGCAGCTCCGGCGTGCGCAGCACTTTTCTCGAACGCATACAGATTCACCACCACCATGTCGATCGGCTCAATCCCATGCGCGGCCACGGCGGCCTCATGTTCCACATTCCCGCGAATGTAGAGCAATCCCCCATGCACGCGCGGATGAAGCGTCTTGACGCGGCCATCCAGCATCTCAGGAAAACCCGTCAAATCGCTGATGTCCTTCACCGCCAGGCCAGCCTCGCGCAGCGCTCGCGCGGTTCCGCCCGTGGAAACAAGTTCTACCCCAAAGCCAGCCAGCGCCTGTGCAAATTCCACCAACCCGGTCTTATCCGTAACGCTCAGCAGCGCCCGCAGAATCCGCTTCTCTCCGCTCACAATTTCTCCCTTGAGTTTTGCTGTTCCGTTGAAGATCATCTGAAACTACTCACCTCAGCACGACAAACCCATTGCTGAAGAGTTCAGGCTGCGATCAATAAATACAGTCAAAAATCGTGCTGCACTTGAAAAGCTCTTCTTTCAATCTTTCATTAATATGTCACTGCAAGTTTTTGCACTCGGCAGCCGATTAGGAGTTTCCCCTGACTCCCATCCTACAGCGTCTTCGAAAATGCTTTAGAGTTAGAGGATGGGAAGTTATTCCCCAACTCCTGATCCTGAAGTTCTCCCACCCGGCACCGGTACACTCTCGCCGCCCCCGCCTGTTCGACGCCGGCGTCCATCCTGGGCCGCCGCGCCGGCCACCTACGTCCTCGTAGGCATCAATTGCGCCGTCTACTTTGCCATGGTTCTCAACGGCGTCGGCCCGGTCAATCCCACCACCGATCAGCTCATGCGTTGGGGTGCCGATAACGCCGGCTCTGTGCTTGTCAACGGTGATTGGTGGCGCATCGTCACCGCCATGTTTGTTCACGGCGGCTTCCTCCACCTGGCCACCAACATGTGGTGCCTGTGGAACCTTGGCCTGCTCGCTGAACCGCTCATGGGCTCGGCAGGCGTTTTGGCCGTCTACATTCTCACCGGAGCGGCCGGCAACCTGCTTTCGACATTCAAAAGCTGGGCGTCGTTTAATGGTGGGTGGCTGAGTTATCACGCCGCGGGCGGAATGGATCCTGCTGTGATGTTCCCCGCTGGCGTCGGTGCCTCCGGAGCCGTCTTCGGAATCGCCGGAGCGTTGATCGTCCTGCTCAAGTCTGATCGGCTTCCCGTCCCGCCCATGGAGCTCAAGAGGCTGCGCAGATCGGTCATCTACTTTGCGGCACTGAATCTGATCCTTGGCCTCTCCATCAACGCCGGCTCCAACTATTTGGGCTCGGGCCTGAACATCGACAACTTTGCCCACCTCGGCGGTTTCAGCTCAGGATTGCTTTTCGCGGCTCCGATGATTCCCCGCCTCGGTTCTCCGCGGCCAATCTTTCAAACCCGCCTCCGCATCGCTGTGGGAATGATGGTGGGCGTGCTGGTGCTGTTTGCGTTTTATCTCTCCAAGCTGCCCGGCTGAATACTCTTCGTTTCCCTCTCCCTCGATGAGTCAATCGCGCGGCGGCAACCGCTCCACTTACAATTGAGACAGTGCCGCAGACCTTGGTCAATCCGCAGGCGCAAGTCCGTCCTTTCTGCCTTCAACCTGTCGATCGCCCCCCCTGGGATGCGCCGGCGCCGATGCGTTTCTGGCACCTCGCCAGCCTCGATGCCCCCACGGTAGCCGTCGTCTGGACCATCGCTTTTGCCTGGGCGGCCGGTGTCCTCCTCCCGCTCAAGGCTCCTTTGCTTCTGGCTCTTGCGGCATGGGTCGTCTATGTTGGCGATCGCCTGCTCGATGCGCACACCGCCCTGCGCTCAGAGGAAACCAGCAAACTGCGCCACCGTCACCGTTTCCATTGGCGGCATCGGCGCATATTCATTCCGCTGGCCGTCCTCGCCGCCACCGCAGCAATCTGGATATTTCTGGTCCTTGTGCCACCGTTTTTAAGGCAGCGGGATTCGGCGTTGGCCGCGCTCGCTCTGGTTTATTTCACCAGCGTCCATTCAAGCCGCAAGCTTGCTTCATTGTCGCCTCAGCTTCTGGCCCCGCCCTTGCCGTCGATCATCTCCTCGTTCCCGACAAAAGAACTCCTGGTTGGCCTTCTATTCACCAGCGCCTGTGCACTCCCCAGCATTTCCAGGCTCCCCGCATCCACGTCGGCCGTGCTCCTCTTGGTCCCGATGGCCTTCTTCGCATCGCTCGCCTGGCTCAACTGCCACGCCATCGAATCGTGGGAGTCCGCGACCGTTGCACCACATTTCACCACTCGCGACTCCAGTCGGGCTGCAACCTTCACCGAGCCGCACCGGAGCTTGGCTCTAGTAACCACCTGCATTCAATCTGGCAGAACCAATCCCACCTTTCCCGTCGCCAGCCTCCTCGCGGTTGCCGGCCTTTTTCTGGCCTGCGTCGAGTTCCCGCTGCATCCCCGCCCAGCGGCATTCCTCACAGCGGGGGCTGCAAGCGCACTGCTACTTGCCCTGCTGGACCGATATCGCAATCGCCTGACACCCCTTGCCCTACGGGTGGCCGCCGACCTCGTCCTGCTTACCCCAGCATTGCTATCCCCGCTCGCGTGGATTTACCGATGAACCAGCCATCAAACTTCGACCGCCTCGCCGGGTTCTATCGCTGGATGGAGTGGGTCACCTTTGGCCCCTCGCTTGGCTGGTGCCGCAACTTTTACCTCCCAGGACTCAGCTCCTGCCGCCACGCCCTCATTCTTGGCGACGGTGACGGGCGCTTCACTGCCCGCCTGCTCGGCGCCAATCACACTGTACAAGTCGTTGCAGTCGATGCCAGTTCCGCGATGCTCGATGCTCTCGTCCGCCGCGCCGGCACACGATCTGTACGTATCAGCACCCACCACGCCGACGCAAGAATCTGGCAACACGCCGCTGCGTCAATCCGTCCCCCCATCGACCTCATCGTGACCCATTTCTTCCTGGACTGTCTCACCACGACCGAAATTCAATCCCTTGCGGGCAGAATTCGCCAGGCGTCTTCTCCGGACGCGATCTGGCTGGTCTCGGAATTTGCCGTCCCTTCAACGCTTTTTGGCTGCCTCTTCGCCCGTCCACTGGTGTCGGCCCTCTACTTCGTTTTTGCCCTGCTCACTGGCCTGACCGTTCGCGCTCTCCCCGACCACTCGGCGGCCCTCAGACGCGCCGGTTTCACCCTCCTCGACCAGAGCTCACGCCTTGGTGGCCTTCTCGTGAGCCAGCGATGGTCATCCGGCCCAGAACTCAGGCCCGCAGACCCTCCGCGACCCAAACCTATCTCCATTGAAATGTTACAGTCGTGTTAATATTGAACCTCACGGCGTGGGCGAACCTGTTCGTCTGCTCCCCGTCGGATTGGACAAGATGAACCTGTATCTCATGCGCCACGCGAATGCCGGACTCCGTCGCGAGAACCCTGTTCTTGACGCCCGCAGGGGCCTTGTCAAAGAGGGGAAAGACCAGTGCATGCTGATGGCGCGTGTGTTGAGCGCGCTCAAGGTTCAGGTGGATGTGGTCGTCTCCAGCCCTCTCAAACGCGCCATGCAGACCGCGCAGTTTGTGGGAACGGAGCTCGGCTACGAAGCCAAGGTCGAAGTCAGCAAGGCACTCTTACCCGGCGCTGATTACGCCGCGTTTCAGCAGATGCTGAACAAGTATGCTGACCGCGAGGGCGTCCTGGTTGTCGGCCACAACCCGAATCTGTATCAGTTCCTCGGTCGCCTGGTCACAAGCAACGGCGGCGCCGCCATCCGTTTGCGCAAGGGCTCCGTTGCGCGCATCCGCATCGACCGCCGACCGCCCATCATGCAGTGGCTCATCGATCCCCGCATGGCCAGTTCCATTTACGCCAGTGTGGCAAAGAGCTCCCGTCCAAAAACCTCTCGGAAATAGTCCGATTCCTTGCGCAGCGACCAGAGTTCCAGCTCCGCCCCCGTCCGGCCCGGCTCCAGTTCCAGGTAAACCCGCTTCGGATAGATCTTGGCGCGCACCCTCAAAACATCCGATGCTCGATCCTGGTTCAGCGCCACCGCCAGCCGCAGCAACACAACCGCTCGATGAACATGCTTGTGCTCGTCAGCGGGAATGTTCCGCAGCGCGCGATCTCCCGGCTGAGGCCTGCTCTTTCCCAGGTACCGAGCAATCGCCGAAACTGTCGTCCGCTGCACTTGCGTATAGCCATAGATTTCAGAACTCGACACAATGTACTGCGTATGCCTGTGATGCCCCTGGTGGTTGATGAATTTGCCGGTATCGTGCAGCATGGCCGCCGCCGCCAGCCAGCTTTCATACTCGGGCGGCATCTGGTGCAGCGGCTTCAGCTCTTTGAACAACTGCATCGCATGGGCTCTCACTGGCTCCGCGCGCTTCAGATCAACACCGTAGCGTCGCGCCGTGGCCAGCACGCTCTCCCACCGTTCGTGTTCGAACTCCTTGTGCGCGGTTGCCCGCGCATCCTGCTCCGCCAGCATCTGGGCAAGGATCCCGTCCCGCAAACCCAGTTCCGAGTAGCGAAATCCTTTCAGCGCAAAGCTCTCCAAAAGTTCCGCATACACCTGCGTGCCTGCAACAATAATCTCGGCGCGTCGCGGCCCAATCCCGGGCACCGCCTCCCGCTCCGGTAGCGTCATCTTTGCAAGCTTTGCCGCCAGTCTTCGCACTTCGCCAGTAGGCACCATCCCTGCCAACCTGCCCGCTTGCGATCTCGCTGACTTTCCTGCGGCCACGCAAGCATCGCTCAGCGCGGCCGCCGTTCCCGAAGTGGCAATCACCAGCCCAACGCTTACTGGCCGAATCCGGCGATGCGCCCGCCTCAGTTCCTTCCCGATCCAACGCCGCATGCGCGCCAATCCTTCCGCGGGCGCCGGATCCTCACTCAAGAACTCCTCAGTCAACCGCACAGCCCCCAGCGGAACGCTGATTGTCTCCTTGATTCGCTTGTGCTCTGAGAGAGTAATTTCGCAGCTTCCTCCGCCCAGGTCGATCAGCAGCACGCGGCCTCCAACCCCCGGCCCGGGTCCTGTGGCCCCACCCGCCATCACTCCCAGGTGGATCAGCCGCCCCTCCTCCAACCCTGAAATGATCTCCAGGTTCCAACCTGTCTCCGCCTTCACCCATGCCTGAAACGCAGGGCCATTCCGCGCATCCCGCATTGCCGCCGTCGCCACCACACGGATTTTTTCCACTCCATGCGTCTGCACCGCCCGCTGAAACCGCTTCAGAGCGCGCAGCGTATTCGCCATCGCCTCTGGAGAAATCAATCCCGACTCAAAAACACTTGCCCCCAGTCGTGTCACCTCGCGGTCTTCCGCCACCGTTCGCAACTGGTGCGCTACAACCTTCGCGATCTTCAACCTGCATGAGTTTGACCCGATATCGATAGCTGCAAAAGTCCGCATAATTCTTCCATTCACTCCCGGAGAGTGGAATTTCATTCTCTCGCGTCAAGATACACGACCACCCCGCCGCCATGAATCTTCGCAGCACCCCGTGCCCGCCAAATTACAATTCCACACATATACCGCCGATCGATAGGAGCCGGCATGCGCCATCGCTTCTTCATGTTCATCGCAGTGGCCACTCTTCTGTCTCCGAAACTCACTTGTGCTCAGCAAGAGCATCACCACGCAGCTCCGGAGATCCTCGGCAACGTCGAGTTCGCAACCTCCTGCAGCAGCGCGGTTCAACCTCAGTTCAATCGCGCCGTCGCCCTCATGCATTCCTTTCAATTTGGCGTTGCCATCAGCGGTTTCAACTCGATTCTCAATACCGAACCCTCCTGCTCAATCGCATATTGGGGAATTGCGCTCAGCAGTTGGGGCAACCCGTTTTCTGCTGGCCTTAAGTCCCCCACTCAGCTCCAGGAAGGACTGAGTGCCATCAATCGAGCACAAGCTGCTCCGCCCATGTCGCCCCGCGAACGCGCCTATATAGATGCCGTCGCTCACCTTTACACGGATGCCGCGAGGATTGACCAGCGCTCACGACAATTAGCGTATGAAAGCGCAATGGGTTCTGTCAGTGCCGCCTATCCCAAAGACAATGAGGCTGCAATCTTCTACGCGCTGGCTCTTGCCTCCGCCGCCGATCCTGCCGACAAGACGTATGCAAAGCAACTCAAAGCAGGCGCTATCCTCGAAGGCCTGTTCGCAAAATATCCAGATCATCCTGGCCTGGCCCACTACATCATTCACACCTACGACGTGCCGCCACTCGCCGGACGCGCCATCGCGGCTGCGCAGCGCTATGCTCAAATCGCTCCGTCCACGCCTCATGCGCTGCACATGCCATCGCACACATTCACCAGGGTCGGCGATTGGCAAAGTTCCATTGACGCCAACATAGCCTCCGCTGCAGCAGCGCGAAACGCAGCTCAAGTTCCAGATGAGTTGCACGCAATGGACTACATGGTCTATGCCTACTTGCAGACTGCGCAAGACAATGCCGCCAGCCATCTTGTTGAAGCTGCAAGTCAGAGTTTCGCTCGTTTCGATCCGGCCGCTCCAATCACCGGTGCAGCAAGCCCCGCTGCCGCGTACTTCGCCCACGCTGCGATTCCTGCTCGTTTCTTTCTTGAACGCCAGGCCTGGGCCGATGCGGCCAACCTCGAACCCCTCGCCACCTCATTTCCCTACACCGATGCCATCACCTACTTTGCTCGCGGAATCGGCGCTGCGCATCAATCCAATCGCCCTGCCGCACACTCAGCTATCGCAACTTTGGCGCAATTACGCGACAAACTTATAGCCATCAACGAAGACTATTGGGCTAATCAGGTTGATATCCAGCGCCAGGAAGTCTCCGCGTGGCTTGCTTTCGTTGACGGCGACCACGAGCGTGCTCTCGCAGAGATGCGTACGGCGGCCGAACAGGAAGACCGCACTGAAAAGAACGTTGTCACTCCAGGACCTCTCGCGCCCGCGCGCGAATTGCTCGCTCAATTGTTGCTCCAGTCGAATCGCCCCACTGAAGCTCTCAAAGAATTTGAATCCACGCTGACCAGGGAACCAAATCGTTTTCGGTCGCTGTACGGGGCAGCTCAGTCGGCCAGGCTGGCCGGCGATCTTCCAAGGGCGCAGGGATATTTTCGAAAGTTGCTCAAGATTGCGGAACGCGCGGATCAACCTGGACGACCAGAGATCGCCGAAGCGCGCAAATGGGTTTCGTCTCAGGACTAGCCGTCCGCAATTGAGTACTTCCGGGCTTTGACCCGTGAGCCGCGACTGTGCAACAGTCTCTGAATGAACCCCCATCGGTGACATTGGAACGTGAAGAAGCTCGCAACATTGTTGATCGACGCAGGCTTTCCGGTTGCTCTTGCCGCGGCGCTCTGGCTCGGCACATCTCTCGCCGGCCATGCGCAACTGGTGTCCGTCCAGCCTATGGGCGCCGATGTTTACGTACAGGTTGAAACCCAGGCCACCGGAGAAGCGTCAATCGGCGCCTGGTCCGGCAAAGACAGCGATGACCTCGTCTCGGTTTTGCCAGAAGTCCTGCACTGCCAGGGCGCAATCAAGCCCGATTCCACTCGGTCAAACAAGATCAGCTGCTCAAAGGCGCTGCAGCGCAATGGTCTTTCTCTAGAAGGGGTGGTCGACCTGGCACCCATCGTGCAGAGGCTCGACAGCAAGGCCGGAGTTCAGCTCTGGATCAATGACCCGCATCTTGGATTCGAAACCATTTCCGCGCCGTTGGAGGAGCAGTCAGGGTCAATGCGCGTCATCCATACCGCGCATTTCGATCCCGGTATTGCGCCCCCGTCAATCCACATTGAGTTTGGTTACCGTCCCGATCAATTGGCCGGCGTTTACCTGCCTCTCGTTGCATTGGCACTGGCAATCACTTTCCTGGCCGCAACCTTCGCTCGTATTGGAGCGGCCGGGCTCAGCCGTTCCATCCTGCTCTTAGGCACGATTCTCTGGATGGCCGCCGCAGCCCAACTTCAGGTTGCATCACTTGTTCACATCCTCCTTTTCGCAAACCCCCTGGCGAACCTTGCCGCGCTGGGTGTGGATTTCTGGCCGCCGCTCCTCTGTGTTGCCGCCGGCATTGCTTTTGGCAGTTGGAATCAAGACAACTGGAAGCCCCTCAGCCTATTCAATGAAGTCTTCTGGGCATTTGCCGTCATCCCGCTGATACTCACCTCCGTCATTGGCGCACTTCCCGCAATGATGGAGCGTAATTGGATCGTTGCCATTCCCTGGCTCGCAACAGCTCCCGCCTTCGCCCTTTTGCGCCGATCATGGATTCGTGCCCGCGCGCGGACCACGGTTCGGCAGCTCAGCGAGGGCGAATTGAGAGAGCGAATATCGGCCCTTCTCGCCAAAGCGAGGCGTCCCCCCATCAAGATCTATATCTCGTCTTCGACGCGCACCCAGGCTTCCGCCGCATTCACCCTGCCGGGCAAGAGCATCTACATGACCGCACCCCTGGTGGGCTCACTCAGCAAGCGCGAAGTGGATGCAGTCGCGGCACACGAGCTGGCGCACACCAGTCATTCCAACCGCGGTCAATGGACCGCGCTGGTTCTGGCGATGATCCTTTTTGTGACGCCGGTAGATATCGCCCTCCTTTCCTTGCCCGGAGGACTGTTGGCCACCATTTTGCTGCTGGTCACCGTTCTGATCGTTTCGCTCTCCTCGTCGAGAAAGCGCGAGTTCGGCGCCGATGCCTATGCCGCCGCGCTCACCGGAGATCCGCGCGCCATGATCAGTTCCCTGGCAAGAATCTCCCGCAATAACAAGAGTCCGCTTGACATGAACCGCGCGGTGGAATGGCTTTCAACCCACCCCTCAACGCGCAAACGCATCCGTGCATTGGCCGCTGCCTACCGCTTGGACCCGGCCGAAGTTGAGAGTCTTTGCTCCATTGACGATCCCGGTCCATCCTACGAACTCCCGTCGGGCGAAGGCGTTACTACAATCTTTACCCCGGCTTGGCAGGCCATGAATGTAGGCGTCTACAGTTGGATTGCGCTCCTCGGCAGCAGCATTGCTGGAGTGGTGATCGCCTGGCTGTTCTTCAAAACAACTGGCCCTGGGGCATTACAACTCCTGTTGGGGATTGTGCTTGGATGTTTGCTCACCAAAGGTGTCGCCTCCGCCGTTATGGCGAGAAACTTCGCCGCCATGCAGCGAAAGCTGGAGGCCAGACTTGGTGTGAACGGAAGACTCGTTGGTCTTGCGATCGATAGCCAGCCGCTCTTGTACGGCGGCCGTCGCTTTTCCGACGCGGGGATTCTCTCGTTCGCAGATGGCATGCTTTGTTATCGAAGCGAGCGCACCTCGATCGAACTCAATCCAGCCAACGTCATTGACCTCACCAGGGTAGCTGCCTCGCCGTCAAATTGGTTTCGGCTCATGCCCGTGGTGCGCTTTCGTCGCCCGGAATCTGAAATCATTGAAGGCTTCATCCTGCATTCGGTAGATTGGTTCCCCACACAACGCCACCTGTTCGACTCCGTTCAACGCTGGAGAGCAACTCAGCCTTCGACACAGGCCACATCCATTACCGGGTTCAACCACATTGATGGCCAGCCTTTCGCAAAGGTCAGCGTGCGTGCACTTATATCTGGTCTCGGAATCTCGCTGGGCGCAGCATTGATTGCTGCGATCCCTCTGGTCCTGGCCCTTAACATCGGTTGGTGGTTCCTCTGGTACGTGCTTGCAATCGCTGCATGTGCACAGAGCTTCATGTTCCTGCCTGCCATGCTCTATCGGCTTCCGTCTGTTGCCGCTCAGTCGATGCCGCAACCATAGATTCATAACAGTCTTTCGCTTTCGCCCTGCGCTTCGCCGTCTCATCCCTGCCCCCATCCTGAGACGATCCTCATTCCTCGGCTGTTATCCTCGTTCCAATGCCATCGTCCCCCAGCACCAACCGGACCGTCACACAAAATCGCCCCAAAGCTGCGTCTATCGCACTAGCTACATGGCTGCTTTTCGCCGCAATCTATGGCGCAGTCCAGATTGGCTCGCTCTTCAATCCGCCTTTGATGGACGACGTCGACGCCGCCCACGCCCAGGCGGCGCAAGGCATCTCTGAAACCGGCGACTGGGTCACCTCAAAAATCAACGGCTTACGCTACATTGAAAAGCCGCCCCTGCCCTACTGGCTTTCCGCAGGCCTCTACCGCATCTTTGGCCAAAACGTATTTGCATCGCACTTGCCCAACGCCCTCGCCATGCTCGCCCTCACCTGGCTTTCATGGTATTGGGCACGCCGCGCCTGGGGTCCCCGCGCCGGACTCTATGCGGGACTCGGCGTCCTCACTTCCATCGGCCCGTTTCTCTTTACCCGATTCATCATTCCCGAATCCCAACTCAGCTTCTTTTTCCTTGCTGCCCTCTACTGCCTCATCACCGGACTCGAAGACGAGCGCCCGTCCCGCTTTTACCTCATGTGGGCGTCCGTCGCCCTCGCCACCCTGACCAAGGGGCTCATCGCTCCCGTCTTCTTCCTGGGCGCAGCCATCCCCTACCTCGCTCTCACTGGCCAATGGCGCCGGTGGCGAAATCTAAAGCCCATCACCGGCCCGCTCGTTTTCCTGGCCATCGCCGCTCCCTGGCATATCCTTTGCGGCCTCGCCAACCCCGACCAGGGCCATCCCATCGGCAACCACCCCACCGTTGGCAACGTTCACGGCTTCTTCTATTTCTACTTTGTCAACGAACATTTCCTTCGCTTCTTCGGTCATCGCTATCCACACGACTACAACAAGTTGCCCTACGTCGCTTACTGGGTCCTGCATCTGGTCTGGCTCTTTCCCTGGAGTCTCTTTCTTCCTGCCCTCGCGGTTGTCGCGTGGAAGACACGGCACAACTGGCTGCAATTCGCCCGTCCCAATGCCGGCCAGACGGTCGACTTTTACATTGACAACGCCGCACGCGAAGATGTGGCCAGCTACGTCGTCCGCCTCAAGTTCGGCGTCCGTACTATCTGGCTGCTCAGCCTGTTCTCAGCTTTCTCGCTGATCTTCTTCTCCATCTCCACCAACCAGGAGTACTACACGTTTCCTGTCTGGCCACCCCTCTTCATCCTCATTGCCGGAGTGCTTGCAGGAGTCGAAGAGAAGCGCGGCATCGAGAAATCTGCTCACCGCGCCAGCAACAACAGTCAGCCACTGATCTCCACTGCATGGCTCACCGGCGCTCATGCTGTCTTCGCCGTAGTCGGCTTACTATCCGCCGCCGCTCTCGCCTGGGGATTGTGGGATTCAAGGCACTTGCCATACGTCAACGACATCGGCACCCTGCTCGCACACCGCGCTGTTGGCGACTACACGCTTTCCATGTCCCACTTTTTTGATCTCACTGGGCCATCATTTGCCGCGCTCCGCCTGCCCGCAATCATGGCTGCCATTACGCTGCTCATCGGCCCCGCTGTCGGCTGGTTCCTTCGATTGAAAGGGAGGCACATTGCTGCCACCGTGAGCGTGGCCCTTACCTCGGCTCTGTTCCTTATCGCCGCACACATCGCTTTTGCCCGCTTTCAGCCCATGCTCAGCTCAAAGCAGATGGCAGACACCATCATGCAAAAGGGCGCGCCGACTGACACCTTCATCATCTACGGCGAACAATCCGACGCATCTTCGGTCATCTTCTACACCCACAAGTTCCTCAACAAGCCCAGCCTGCTCGTTCTCCCACGCTGCGGACAGCATGGCGAAGGCTCCACGCTGCTCTGGGGCTCGTGTTACCCGGATGCTCCGGATATCTTTCTGAGTGAGGATCAGCTCTCGAAAGTGTGGGGAACCGGCGATCGCAAGTGGCTTTTCGCCCAGGATCAAAACCAGCTCAAAGTCGAGAGTCTGCTCGCCGGCCGCCTCTACCCGGTAGAGTCTGTCGCTGACAAAGCACTTTGGACCGACCGGCCGCTCCAGTAGAGCCATTCTCGGATGGCCCAGGGTCTGAATTTTCGCATCTACGACTGAATTATTTACCCATGGGCCGAATCGTGCGCCCGCATCTTTCCGCCCGGCAGCAACTCGAACACCCGCCCACGCCACAGGATCTTGCTGCCGCAGTAGCTCGCCATCCAGAACCCAAACCCCAGCAAGTCCCTCAGCGGATAAAGAACCAGCAGCCCAAACCAGCTTGTGTCGCGGACCACGCCGCGTCCCACCGTGATTGCCAGCGCCAGCCGCGTGGCCACGCTCCAACCAAACAGCCCGGAGCCCCACCAAGGATGCGCCAGCGCCGCCGCTGCCGCCCAACCCAGCAACCCAAATACCACGCTGAAACTCAACGCCGTTCCAAAGTGTCCCACCGGCCGTGAAAACCGAGTCGACTTCATCCACCGCACCTGGTGCTTCATTGAATCCACGAAGCTCGCATTGATCACCATGTGATCGATCACGTGATGGCTCAGCACCACTTTTTCTCCAAGTCTGAAGGTCTCGTTGCCCAGCACAAAGTCATCCGCACAGTAATCGGCAGTCACTTTGAAGCCCCCCATCCGCCGGATCACATCGCGCCTGAAGGCCATCGTAGGCCCCAGCACAAACTGCATCCCTTCCATGCCCCGCGCCGCCAGCACGCCCGAGGTCATCTCCACGCTCATGCCCACTGCCTCAAGCCGCGCCCACAGCCCGCCTTCCGCCGCCACGCCTCGATACACGCAGCACATCCCGCCCACGTGTGCGTCCGCAAACGGCAATGCCACGGCTCGCAGATAATCCGGCGTCACCCGCACGTCGCTGTCGCTGATCACCAGAATCTGATGCTCGGCCGCCTCCTCCATCACTTGCATCGAGGCAGCCTTTGCATTGATGTAATCCGGTTCACCATTTGTGCACAGGAACTTGACTGGAATTTGCGGATACCGCGACGCAACCCTGCGCGCAATCTCCAGGCCGGCGTCATCTTCTGACCGCGCGCAGAAAAGGATCTCGTATGTTGGATAATCCTGCTCGAAGAAGCTGGCCAAGTACACTTCCAGCCCAGGGTCCGCTCCATGCAATGGCTTCATCAGCGTCAGGGGTGGAGTGAAACCCGGCCTCGCTGCAACTTGGCGCAGCGCCAGTCGCCGCTCGCGCAGATAGCCGGGCACCGCTCCCAGCACCATGCCCGCAAACACCGTCGAAGTCATCAGGCCGAAGACGGCCAATCCAAACAAAACCCACAGCATATCAGTCTTTCCAGCATACCCGGCTCACCCTGAGTCAAGCGACTGGGATTGCGCACGCTGAGCCCCGTCGCCGCGCCTCAATCACTGGCTTCTCGACCTACCTGAAAGATTTGTGTGGGATGCAGCGGGCCAATTCTTCTGGTCGACCTACGGCTTCCGAGGCGCCGTCGGCCTCGCTACCACCGTCGGCCTGCGGATGGGCACAATCGCCGCCCCACCGGTTGGCGCAGCCTGCTGAAACCGGGTCAGCATCTCCGACCGCACATACTCCACAAAGCTCTGCATCTGCCGGTTCATCTCTTCCATCCGCTCCCGCATCTGCAGAATGATGGCGATTCCCGCAATGTTCACGCCCAGGTCCCGGGCCAGGTTCAGGATGAACTCCAGCCGCTCCAGGTCCTCATCTGTGTAGAGGCGCGTGTTGCCCTCGGTGCGCGACGGCTTTAGCAAACCCTCGCGCTCATACAGGCGCAGCGTCTGCGGATGAATCTCGTACATCTCGGCCACCGCCGAAATCATGTACGCGCCCTTGGATTTACGCTTTGCCGCCATATGCTTTCTCGAAATCAGCTTACCCTAGTTCCTTCGCCAGACGATCAATCTTCCTCGCGCCCAATGCTCGCCCGCATCTGAACCGTCACCGCGCCTGATCCTGGGCCTGGATCCCGGTCCCTACTCGCTGCGATTACACCTTTTCGAATAGCGCCACCCGCGGGTCCTGGCTATTCAGCTTGGCCAGCTCGCGCATGATCTCCTTGCTGCGTTCATCCTGTAACGTCGGCACCACCACTTCCACCGTAACAATCTCGTCCCCGCGCTGCTCCGGCCGGGCTGCGTTCTCCACGCCCCGCTGCCGCATGCGCAGCTTCTGCCCGCTCTGCGTGCCCGGCGGAATCTTCAATTGCGCTCGCCCGTCAATCGTCGGCACATCGACCTTCGCCCCCAACGATGCCTCGGGAACCGTTACCGGAACAGTGATGTGAATGTCGTCGCCCACACGCGTGAACACCGGGTGCGTCCCGGTTCGCACAATCACAAATAAATCTCCCGGCGGTCCGCCGTTCAACCCCGCATTCCCCTTGCCCTGCAGGCGAATCCGCTGGCCGTCCCGCGTGCCCGGCTTCATCCGGAACTCCACCGTCTCCGTGCGGCTTACCACCCCTTCACCGTGACAGGTCGCGCATTCATTGGTGGTCCGTCCCGTGCCATTGCAGCGTGGGCATGGAATGTTGAACTTCATCCGCCCGCCCATCTGCGTCACTTGGCCCGTGCCACTGCACTCCGGGCACTGTATGGGTCCGCCGGTATGCGCCTGTCCGTGGCAACTCGGGCAAACCTCCTGGCGATTCACCTGGAGACGCGCCTGCCCGCCCTTGATCCCCATCCAGAAGTCCACCGTCGCCTGGTACTCCAAGTCGGTCCCCGGCTGTGGCCCCCGCGGCCGTTGCGGCTGCTGCTGGCCGCTGAAGATTCCCGAAAAAATGTCTTTGAAGCTGCCCCACGACGACGAACCAGGCCCCTCCTGCGTTTCCGCGTGGTGGCGAGCCTGAGCGCCCGGGCCGCCCTGGAATCCTGAAAAATCAAACCCGTCAAAGTCCACCGGAGGCCGCCCGCCTGCCCCCTGCTGCCGCGCATACGCCTCCGCTACCGCCGGGTCAATCTGGTCGGAGTAGAAGCCCACCTGGTCGTAAACCTTCCGCTTCTTCTCGTCGCTCAGCACGTCGTTGGCTTCGGAGATTTCTTTGAACTTCTCCTCCGCCTTCTTGTCCCCCGGATTCACGTCCGGATGATACCGGCGCGCAGCTTTCCTGAACGCCTTCCGGATCTCATCCGAAGTCGCCGTCTTCTTCACGCCAAGCGTGCCGTAATAATCTTTGTTTTGCGTACTGGGCATAGTCTCGTCGAACTCATTTCCGCGCTTTGGGCTTCGCGACCTCTACTCGTACCGCTGGCTGATCTACTCGTGTTTTGCTCGCGAAGGGTACTTGCTTCAGCCTGTACTTGAATCCAGGAAGAAATCCCGCCTTTCCTTTACCATAGCAACCCAACGTCCTCGCGCCAGCCTGATTTCATGTGGCAGCATCCACGCCGTCATCCCTAATGGGATAAGAAATCCCTCACGTTTCAATCTCCTTCATAACGGCATCTGCGCCCCAAGGTTCTACCCTTTCAAAACCAGGTACTGGGCGCTAACAACGCGGGGTGGACAACAAACTGTCGCCCACCCCGATGATCTGCTGACCAGCGAACGCCGCCAGTCCTTACTTCTTGTCTTCCACGTCCACGTACTCGGCGTCGATCACGCCCTCGTCCTTCTTGGCTTCTTCCGCCGCAGGAGCTTCCGCACCAGGCGTCGCACCAGCCGTAGCCGCATTCGCCTTGTAGAGCACCTCCGCAAGCTTGTGGCTCGCGTGCGTCAGCTTCTCGTGCGCGGCCTTCAACTCGCCAGAAGTCGGAGTGCCTTCCAGCACCTTCTTGGCCTCGGCCAGTGCCGACTCGACTTCAGTCTTGTCCGCCGCCTGCACCTTTTCGCCGCTGTCCTTCAGCATCTTTTCGATGTTGTAGACCAGCCCGTCCAGTGAGTTGCGCGCATCAATCTCCTCGCGCTTCTCCTTGTCCTCGGCCGAGTGCGCTTCAGCTTCCTTCGCCATCTTCTCCACTTCGTCCTTGCTCAAACCCGAGCTCGACGTTATGGTGATGCGCGTGTCCTTGCCGGTCGCGTTGTCCTTTGCCGTCACGTTCAAAATGCCGTTCGCATCGATGTCAAACGTAACCTCGATCTGCGGCACGCCGCGTGGCGCCGGTGGAATACCGCCCAGCTTGAACTTCCCCAGCGTCCGGTTCTGCGCTGCCAAGGGGCGTTCCCCTTGCAGCACGTGCACCTCGACTTCCGTCTGCGAGTCCGCCGCCGTTGAAAACGTCTCCGTCTTCTTCGTCGGAATCGTCGTATTCCGCGGAATCATCGGTGTGGCCACCCCGCCCAGCGTTTCAATTGCCAGGGTCAGAGGCGTAACGTCCAGCAGCAGTAGATCCTTTACTTCGCCAGCCAAAACGCCCGCCTGCACCGCCGCGCCAATCGCCACCACTTCGTCGGGATTCACGCTCCGGTTCGGCTCACGCCCGAACATCTTCTTCACCATCTCCTGGATCTTCGGCATGCGCGTCTGTCCGCCCACCAACACAACCTCATGGATCTGGCTCGCGGTCACACCTGCATCCGCCAGTGCCTTCTTGCAAGGCTCCAGAGAACGGTCCAGCAGATCTTCAACGAGCTGCTCCAACTTGGCGCGCGTCAGCTTCCGCACCAGGTGCTTCGGCCCGGTCGCGTCCGCCGTCACAAACGGCAGATTGATCTCTGTCTCGATCGTCGTTGAAAGCTCGATCTTCGCCTTCTCCGCGGCATCTCTCAGCCTCTGCAGAGCCATCTCATTGCCCTTTGAACCAAGATCAAGACCCTCTTCCTGCTTGAACTCGGCAATGAGCCACTCCACAATCCTCTGGTCAAGGTTGTCGCCGCCCAGGTGCGTGTCGCCGTTGGTCGACTTCACCTCGATCACGCCCTCGCCCACTTCCAAAATGGAAATGTCGAACGTGCCGCCGCCAAAGTCATAAACGGCAATCGTCTCGTCCTTCTTCTTGTCCAGCCCGTAAGCCAGCGCAGCCGCCGTCGGCTCGTTCACGATCCTCTTGACATCGAGCCCGGCAATCCTGCCCGCGTCCTTCGTAGCCTGCCGCTGCGCGTCGTTAAAGTACGCCGGAACCGTGATCACAGCCTCGGTCACCGTTTCGCCCAGGTAAGCCTCGGCGCTCTTCTTCAGCTTCTGCAGGATCATCGCCGAGATCTCCGGCGGCGTGTACTCCTTGCCTTGTGCGATTACTGCCAGGTGGTCGCCCTGCTGGGCGACCTTGAACGGGACCATCTTCATCTCGTCGTTCACTTCGTCGTAGCGCCGGCCCATAAACCGCTTGATTGAGAAAATCGTGTTCTCCGGGTTGGTGATCGCCTGCCGCTTGGCCACCTGGCCGACCAGCCGCTCCCCGCTCTTTGAGAACGCGACAATCGAGGGCGTGGTCCGCGCACCCTCTTCATTTGGAATTACTTTGGGCTCGCCGCCCTCAAGTACGGCCACGCACGAGTTCGTCGTGCCAAGGTCGATGCCAATAATCTTTGCCATGGTTTTGTTACCTGCCTCTTCAGTTAAGTTCTGACTTTCATAGGATGCATGATTGAGTGTGTTAGTGTCAACTTTATTTGATGGTATCTGCATAAGCTATCGTCGGCCCCCCGCTTAGATCAACGTGCTTGCCAAATATATAAGACTAATTTAGTCTTATTTTAAATAAGACTCTTTTGGTCGTATTCTTTGGAGAACCCAGCTTGCCTTTAAATAAGCCTTTTAGATTGATCACCTACGCTGCTTGCGCCGCTTCCTGCCTGCCGATTTTTGGCCCCCTTCCAGCCTCCGCACAAGACAAACCGTACTTCGTCACCTACTCCCATGATCTTGAGGAACCTGGAAATCTCGAAATCGAAACCAAAACCGCCCTCGGTAAACCCAATGGCGGCAATAACTTTGGGGCCACAGCCGTGGAGTTCGAATACGGCACCCGGGCCTGGTGGACCACCGAGGTCTATCTCGATGGCCAGGCCACATCCCAGGATTCGACCATCTTCACCGGCTTCCGCATCGAGAATCGGATCCGCCCGCTTATGCGCGACCACGCCATCAACCCCGTCCTCTACGTGGAGTACGAGAATACTTCCGGTGCAGACAAGACGATCCTCGAGTTTGTCGGACACGACAGCCAGCCCGACCTCGCCGGCCCCAACAGCGACCTTCGCCGCGACCATCAGCATGAGGCCGAGCTCAAGCTCATCCTTTCCTCCAACCTGCACGACTGGAACATCTCAGAGAACTTCATCACTGAGAAAGACATGGGCCACGACCCATGGGAGTTCGGTTACGCAGTCGCCGTTGCTCGCCCTTTGCGGAGCGCGGCGGGCGGACGGGAATGCACATTTTGCGCTGAAAAGTTCACCGCAGGTGCTGAGGCCTACGGTGGCCTCGGTGACACCTTTGCACTGACCATGCGCGATACCTCGCACTACGTCGCTCCCACTGTCGGTTGGCAATTGCCGAAGGGAGCACGCCTCAGCTTCTCGCCCGGTTTTGGCCTCACCGGTTCAAGCCTTGCCCGCGTTTACAGAGTTGGCCTTGCCTTTGAATTCGAGCAAATCGGCGACTGGTTCCATCAGTCAAAGCAGCCCGGCTCTCATGGAGGTGCGGAATGATGCGCCGCGGCGTTGCGGTTCTTCTGCTGTTCATGAGTGCTACACTCATCGTCGCCGCGTCCTCCAGTTCCCGCTGGCAGCAAGTTCCAGAAAAGGATCACGCGCGCCCCAACCCGCTTGCCGGCACGCCGCAGGCAGCCGCAGCCGGCGCAGTCGTCTATCGCGACCACTGCCTGCAATGTCACAAGCCCAATGCCCAGGGTGATGGCCGCAAGCACCCCTCGCTGCGTAGCGAACGGATTCGTTCGGCATCCGATGGAGACATTGAATGGTTCCTGCGCCAGGGCGATCTTGGGCACGGCATGCCTTCGTGGTCAAGCCTGCCTGAAGCGCAGCGCTGGCAGATCGTCACCTGGCTCCGCTCCATCCAGTAGCAAGCGAACCCCTGCCCTGGCCACCATTTTTTATATGCGGCCAGGGTAGGCCGACAGCTGAGAGCTGAAAGCTAAAAGCTGTTCCTCAAGCGATCGCCGTCACTACCATCACCCGCTGCAATCGTTTACCCTCATAAGTTCTGTCCATCATGACCACTGCCGCCGCCCAAGCCCGCTACCCCCTCACTCAGGGCGTCAACCCATGGTTGGTCACAGTCTCTGTCATGCTCCCCACCTTCATGGAGGTGCTTGATACCGCCATCGCCTCGGTTGCTCTTCCCTACATCGCCGGCAGCCTATCTGCTTCGAACTCTGAGGCCACATGGGTTCTCACCAGCTACCTGGTCGCCAACGCCGTCATCCTGCCCGCCTCCAACTGGTTCGCCCGCCGCTTCGGACGCAAGCGCTTTCTGCTCTTTTGCGTCATCGTCTTCACCATCGCCTCGTTCTTTTGCGGAGCCGCGCCTTCGCTCAGCGTCATTCTCCTCGCCCGTGTCCTCCAGGGAGCAGGCGGCGGCGCATTGCAGCCTCTCTCCCAATCCATCCTGCTCGAAAGCTTTCCCGTCGCCAAACGCTCCATGGCCATGGCCGCCTACGGTCTGGGCATCGTCGTAGCTCCAGTTCTCGGACCCACGCTGGGCGGCTGGCTCACCGACACATTCAGTTGGCGCTATGCCTTCTATATCAATATTCCCGTCGGCATTCTTGCTGTCTTCA
>CAZTLV010000004.1:0-140966 GCA_964614635.1 uncultured Occallatibacter sp. | reverse complement strand
ATGAAGGAAAAAGCAAAAACACCTTGACTCAACCAGCCGTCTCATAGAAGCCCCTGAGGGAAGTCTTCGTTCTGGGTGCCCCATTCTTGGCCAAAGAAAGCGCCTCGCGAATCGCGCCGCGGACCCCTTGAATCACCGCACGGCCATGGCCGTCCCCTGCCCCCTACACCTCCCGACCCAAGCTATGTGATGTAGAGCACAGCGACCTGTTATTTGCAGTGCGTACTTTCGTTCACATCCGGTGATGTAACCCACATTGGATACTCATGATCGTCCTGAGTAACGTGGGCCTCAATACTGGAACCTGCACAGTGAGCGAGGTAGGTATGGGCATCTCCATTTGGGAATCAATGCAGCAGAAGGGCTACAACCGCAGAGAGTTTCTTCAGTTCTGCGCTACGGCCGCCACCGTGGCCGGCTTTGCGCAATCCGGCGTCGCGCAAGTGGTTTCGGCCTTCGAGAAAAAAGAAAGACCAGCCGTTGTTTGGATGCACTTTCAGGAGTGCACCTGCTGCAGCGAATCCTTTATCCGCGCTTCGCACCCCATCGTCGTGGATGCTTTGCTCGATGTCCTCGATTTGAACTATACCGAGACCTTGATGGCAGCATCCGGTTTTCAAGCGGAAAAATGCCTTACAGACACCATTGAAAAGAACAAAGGCAAGTACATTGTCCTTGTCGAGGGCGCGGTTCCTACCGGCGCGGATGGCGTCTACTGCATGATCGGTGGCAAAACCGCTGAATCCATCCTCCAGACGGTTGCCAAGGATGCGGCCGCCATTGTCGCTTGGGGCAGTTGCGCGTCAAACGGCTGCGTTCAGGCAGCCAAGCCGAATCCAACCGGCGCCACCCCCATTCACAAGCTTGTCGATAAGCCGGTCATCAACGTACCTGGTTGCCCGCCGATCGCCGACGTCATGATGGGCGTTGTCACCCATCTTCTGGTTCTCGGCCAGGTCCCAGCACTCGACAGCCAGGGCCGTCCCAAGGAGTTTTACGGCCGCCGCGTTCACGACACTTGCTATCGCCGCCCCAACTACGATGCCGGACTCTTTGTTGAGTCTTTCGACGATGAAAACGCGCGCAAGGGCTATTGCCTCTATAAGATGGGATGCCGCGGCCCGGTCACCTACAACGCCTGTTCGGTGGTCAAGTGGAATGAGGGCACAAGCTACCCGATTCAATCAGGCCATGGGTGCATCGGTTGCAGTGAAGAGGGCTTCTGGGACAACGGCCCGTTCTACCAGCATCTTGCATCGTTCCCCGGTTTCGGCATAGAAAGCACTGCGGATACAGTGGGCACTGTGGTTGGAGTGGCCACGCTGGCCGGAGTCGCGGCGCACGCGGTGGTCACCAATATACGCAAACGGCCAGTGATTGCAGAAGTGCACACTGAAGACCAAAAGGAGTCGTGAGCCTATGGCACGCGTAGTCGTCGATCCAGTAACTCGCATTGAAGGCCACCTGCGCATTGAGGCAGTGGTCGAAAACGGCGTCATCACTGACGCGTTCAGCGCCGGGACCATGGTTCGCGGCCTTGAGAAGATCCTCATCGGCCGCGATCCCCGCGATGCATGGGCCATCACCGAGCGCGTTTGCGGCGTATGCACCACAGTCCATGCCCTTACCAGCGTTCGTGCAGTTGAAAGTGCACTCGGAATCACAGTTCCCCCCACCGCCGAGTTAATCCGCAACATCATGATGGCCACGCAGTATGTCCAGGACCACGTCGTCCACTTCTACCACCTCCACGCCCTCGACTGGGTCGACATCGTCAACGCGTTGAAGGCTGACCCCAAGAAGGCTGCGGAGATCGCGCAATCATTTTCAAAGTGGGACAAGAACACACCCGCTTATTTCTCCGATGTTCAAGAAAAGATCAAGGTCTTTGCCGCCAACGGCCTCGGCATCTTTGCCAACGGCTATTGGGGCCATCCCGCCTACAAGCTGCCGCCTGAAGTCAACCTGATTGCCGTTGCTCACTATCTTGACGCGCTACAGTGGCAGAAGGAAATCGTCAAGATCCACGCAGTCTTCGGTGGCAAAAATCCCCATCCCAATTACCTCGTTGGCGGAGTTCCCTGTTCCATCAACATGAACGAAGTGGCCGCAATCAATTCTGAACGCCTCAACCTGGTTGCAAAGCTCATCAGTCAGGCAGATGAATTCGTCAACCAGGTCTATATCCCCGATCTGCTTGCAGTTGCTTCGTTCTACAAAGACTGGTCAAAGTGGGGCGGAGGGCTGACGAATTACCTCAGCTACGGAGAGTTCCCCACCAAGGGTTACGGCCAGCCGGAATCATTCAAGTATCCGCGCGGCGTCGTGCTCAATCGCGACCTCAGCACCGTGCATCCGGTCAACGCGACCGATTCACAGGAGATCAAGGAATACATCGCCAGCTCCTGGTACAGCTACGAAGGGGGAGACAACGTCGGTATTCATCCCTGGGCCGGCGAAACAAAGCTCAATTACACGGGCCCCAAGCCGCCTTTCGAAACCCTTGAGGGGTTTCAAAAGTATTCGTTCCTGAAAACTCCACGCTGGAAAGAAAACGCGATGGAAGTGGGACCGCTGGCCAGGTTGCTGGTTGCGTTCGCTTCCGGCCGAACTGACGTGCAGGATCTGGTCAAAGACACTCTTGGCAAGCTGAACGTGCCCGTTGCCGCTCTTTTCTCCACCCTTGGCCGCACTGCCGCTCGCGGTCTCGATGCTGCGCTCGCCATGACCTGGCTCAAGGAGTTCTATGGGCAGTTGATGGACCGGGTCAAGATCAACGAAGTCTCCACCTTCAACGGCGAATTCTGGGAACCGAAGAGTTGGCCAGCTGAAGCAGAGGGCGTCGGGTTGACCGAAGCTCCGCGCGGCGCCCTCGCACACTGGATCAAGATCAAAAAGGGCGCCATCGACAACTATCAGCTGGTTGTTCCAACCACTTGGAATGGTTCCCCGCGAGACGCCAAACAGCAGCGATCGTCCTTTGAATCGGCTCTGATTGGAACTCCCGTTGCCAACCTTGATCAACCAGTCGAAATCATCCGCACTATTCATTCTTTTGACCCGTGCCTGGCCTGCGCCGTTCACCTTTACGATCCGCAAGGCCGGCACCTTCACCAGGTCTCCTTCGAGTGATGCCCATGAATGCTCCCGTAATTGGCGCTACAAGTGGTTTGCCGCGAGTTCCGAAGCCTCCCGTCGAGTATGTGCGTATATACGTCTGGGAACTTCCGGTGCGCATCTATCATTGGATCAACGCGGTAGCCCTGGTGGCACTGTGCATCACCGGTTACCTCATCGGTGCTCCTTCCAGTCCGTTCTACGCCTCCGAGTCTTACCAGCAATACTGGTTCGGCTGGGTTCGCTTCATTCATTTTCTCTGCGCGTTTGTCTATGTTTTCAACTTCATTGCCCGCCTCTACTGGGGGTTTGTCGGCAACCGTTACTCCAGTTGGCGCGCATTCTTTCCATTCACCAAGGCCCAGCAAACTGAGATCGTTGAGGTCATCAAGGCCGACGTATTTGAGACGAAGCTTCATGGGCCCATCTCCACAGGCCACAACGCGCTCGCTGGACTCATCTACTTCTTCACCTTCTTGGCATTTGTCTTCCAGACAATCACAGGATTTGCCCTCTACTCCAGCATGAGCAATTCCTGGCTCCCCCGCATGTTTACATGGATTGTCCCTCTCATGGGCGGCGAGTTTGGAGTGCGCTTCTGGCATCACTTGTTCATGTGGTTCTTTGTGACTTTTATCGTCATCCACATCTATCTCGCCTTCTATCACGACTACATCGAGGGTCGCGGTACGGTATCCTCGATCATTGGCGGATGGAAGTTTGAGCGGGAGAAGAGTGACAAAAAGTCCTGACAGTCAACTGAAGACGCTGGTCCTTGGGCTCGGCAACGTTCTCATGGGCGATGAAGGTATCGGCGTCTACGTAGTGCGGGCTATCGAGGCACATCCGCTCCCTCCCGGCGTAGAGTGCCTCGATGGCGGCACGGGCGGGTTCACGCTGCTTGAACCGTTGGAAAAAGCCGGCCGTATCCTGATCATCGATGCCGCAAACGACGGCAACCCGGTCGGCACTGTTACACGAACAACTCCCCGCTTTACGCGAGATTACCCACCCACAATCACCGCGCACGACGTCGGCATGAAAGATCTTCTGGATATGTTCTACATCCAGGGTGGTACGCACGAAATCATTCTTTACGCCATCACCATAGACCCTAAACAACCGATCCGAATGAGCCTTTCGGCGGAGGGGAGCAGGGCTGCGGATGAAGCTGTGAAGCGAGTTCTGGCAGAACTCGAAGCCGGCTCGCCACAGCCCGCATAAGCTACGCTCAAACAAGGTATTGAACGCTTGAACGGCGCGAGTCTTCTGCCAGGGAACAGAGTTTATCGGTTTCTATAAACACCGGATCGAAGGCACACAGATACAACACCTGCTCCGAGAATTATGGAGATGCAATCACCGCATCAAGGCCTACGTGGTTGGCGCCGAGTCGACTTTCAGCCCCGCATTTGCGTCCCGTCCACCGGTGACGCTCTTGTGATGCCGAACGTCCGCGCCCTGGACCCAGAAAACTACATCCTCTGCAATGTTCGTGGCATGATCGGCGACGCGCTCGAGACTGCGGCAAATCATCAACGCATTGAGAGCTTGCGGGGCCAGGTGGCTCTCTTCTTCCATGACCTTGATCAGCGCCTTGTAGGCCGCTCTGTTCATCGCATCCACGGCGTCGTCCATGGTCAGGACAGCCCGTGCCATTTCGGCATCTCCTTCGATGAACGATTGAAGGCATTTGCGCACCATGTCGGCAGCCATCGATGCCATCCTGGGAATGTCGACAGGAAGGTCAACCACTGCCATCTGCTCAATGTGGCGCACTCGCTCGCTGATGCTTTTGGCGGCATCGCCGACCCGCTCCAGATCTGCGTTGATCTTGATCACGCTCAGAATAAAGCGAAGATCGACCGCCATCGGCTGCTCCATGGCCAACAAGTCGAGTGCCGCCTGGTCTATTTCCCGCTCTAACCGGTTGATGGCAATTTCGCTGCGGCTTACCAGATCGCAAATGGATAGATCGCGCACCCGATAGGCCTCAATGGCGCGCTGAATGGCTTGCTCAGCCAAACCTGCCATCACCAGCAATTGTTCCTTTAAGTCGTCGAGGCTTTGTTGAAAGCGTATGCGTGTCATCCGAACCTGCCTGTGATGTAATCCTCAGTGCGCTTGTCGCTCGGGTTGGTGAAGATCTTGTGTGTCGAGTCGAACTCCACCATTCTTCCATTCAGGAAGAAGCCCGTCTTTTCGGCTACGCGCGCAGCCTGCTGCATGTTGTGCGTCACGATCACAATAGTGTACTGCGATTTCAGCTGAAAGATCAGGTCTTCAATTTTTGACGTGGACACTGGGTCGAGCGCGGAGGCTGGTTCATCCATCAGCAATACTTCCGGATCAACTGCAAGCGCCCGGGCGATGCAAAGGCGCTGCTGCTGACCACCGGATAGGCTCGCGCCGGATTTCTTCCTTAAATCATCCTTCACTTCATCCCACAGTGCAGAGTTCTTGAGCGACCGCTCCACGATCTCGTCGAGTGCGCGTCGATTGCTGTAACCGTTCAGCTTGAGCCCAGCCGCCACGTTATCGTAGATCGACATCGTTGGAAACGGATTGGGGCGTTGAAAGACCATGCCCACCCGACGCCTGATTTCAACCGGTTTGGTGTCCTTGTAAATGTCCAAGTCGCCGATGCGCACGGTTCCTGTCACTCGCGCGATAGGGTTGGTTTCGTGCATGCGATTCAAGCATCTGACAAACGTGCTCTTACCGCAGCCCGAGGGGCCGATGAGCGCCGTGGCATGATTGGCCGGCATGTTCAGATTGATGTCCTGCAGCGTGTGGTTCGTCCCGTACCACGCATTCAGGCCTGTAACTTCGATCCCAACTCCCACTTAGCTTGCCCCTTTCAAAACGCCGCGGCTCGTAACATAGCGAACAAGGGAGACTGCGAGCACGATAAGCACAATCAGCACCAGAGCTCCTGCCCACGCAAGCCTGTGCCACTCGTCATAGGGAGAGAGCGCATACACATAGATTTGCAGCGGCAGAGCGGCGATGGGCTGGTTGAGATTTGTGCTCCAGTTTGAATTGCCCAAAGCTGTAAAGATCAACGGCGCCGTCTCGCCTGCAACGCGTGCGAATGCAAGCATGCAACCTGTGATGATCCCCGGTGAGGCAGTCTTTACCGTTATGGCCATGACCGATCGCCAATTCGGTACCCCAAGCGCCAGGGCAGCTTCGCGAACGGCGTGCGGAACCATGAGAAGCATTTCTTCGGTGGTTCGGCAGACAGTGGGAATCATCATGATCCCGAGCGCGACCCCGCCCGACAAGGCTGAGAAGTGATTTTGCGGCACAACAATCAGCGCGTAGATCGCAATTCCCATCACGATCGAGGGCACACCGTTGAGTACGTCCGCAGTAAACCGAATCGCAGTAGCCAGTCTGCTTCCCCTTCCAAACTCGGCAAGGAAAATGCCTCCACTGATGCCGACCGGGACACCGATCAGGCTGCCGACTCCGAGCAAAATCGCAGACCCGACGATTGCGTTCGCCATTCCGCCGCCGAGTTCACCGACCGGAACAGGATTGTGGGTAAAGAAGTCCAAATTGAGCGAGACGGCGCCTTTGTAAATCAGATACACAAAAATGGCCACCAATGGGGCGATGACCAGCAGGGTGGAAAGCACCGCCAGCCCGCTTGCCAGGCCATCGGTCATCGTCCTGATTCTTGCTCGAGTCTTGTATTCAGTCGCCAGCTCGCACTCTCCAGATTTCTTCCGTCGGCATTCTACTTGTATCTGTCAACGCGCCTGCGCAGGCGCACCCCGAGTCACAGCCCAGACGAGCAACCTTGCAATCGCATTCACGATGATTGTGACGATAAAGAGCGCCAAGCCAATTTCGATCAAGGCACTCATGTGCAGTTCATCCGACGCTTCGCTGAATTCGTTGGCAATTACCGACGCCATCGTGCTCCCATTTGCAATGATGGAACGGTGAATCTCAGGGCTGTTTCCAATCACCATGGCCACTGCCATGGTTTCGCCCAGCGCGCGGCCCAGGCCCAGAATGATCGCGCCGACAATTCCGATACGAGCGTTTCGTAGAACGGCGATGCGAATCATTTCCCAGCGGGTTGCCCCCAGGGCCAGCACGGCTTCACGTTGGGAGTGAGGAACTGTACTCATCACTTCCCGAGTAAGGGAAGAAATAATGGGAAGGATCATTACGGCGAGGATCACTCCCGCGGTGAGAAAGCCGAGGCCAGTCGGATTGTCGTCGCTGACCAATCCCGTCCACCCAAACAAACTGAACAGGAGCGGATTCACATGTTCGCGCATGAGCGGCACCAGAATGGTTACAGCCCACAGGCCATAAATGACGCTGGGAATGGCTGCAAGCAACTCCGTGACAAACGCCAAAGGCCCACGCAGGATTTGCGGGCACATTTCAGTCAGAAAAATGGCTACGCCGATGGCCAGGGGAACCGCAATTAACAGCGCAAGCAAAGAGGAGACAAGCGTCCCGTAGAGGAATGGCAACGCGCTGAAGTGCCCGTTGACCGGGTCCCAGTACAGAGGAAGCTTTGTGTCCGGATCGGTGAAAACGGAAAAAAAGAACTTGAATCCAAACCTGCTCCAGGCCAACTGGCTACGGAGAATTAGCTCGACGGCAATGAGCGCCACGATCCCAAAGATCGATAGCGCGCAAAGGACCATCAACCATTGAAATCCACGATCAGCCCAAGCTGAGTTTCCGCGCGAAAGCAGGTGCATGCGAACATGCGATACTTCAGCCGAGGCCTTCTTCCCTGGGCCCTCTCCGCCAGGTTGCGGCGCTTTCGGCTGAAGTTGGGTTTGGGAAATGTGAATCTCAGGCATGTTTGCGTTCACAGATTACAAGGCTAACGGGTCAATGTGAATGGCAGGTTACAAGGCTGCTAAATCAAGTGCATACAAGCCGATATTTTAGCTTCTGCTTCAACTCATGCGCGAATCCTGCAGGCTCGATCCTCGCTGAACATGGCCGTGTCCTGTTTTGCATTCCTGGATCCCTGGAACCCGACATGATGCCTCGATGGTCTCGAGCATTGACTTTTAAACTTCCCGCCGTTCGACGCCCTGTTTCGAATGAAACTTCCACCCCTGGACCCATTCATTTCCGGTAAGCTAGGTTTGCTTTCAGAAAGCTACAACTTATGCGCGCAATTGTGATGTTCCTGGCACTAGCTCTTTCCGGCCAGGCTCTTTACCCTCAGGCCATCGATTCCAGCACCGACAAGTTGTCTCTTCAACCCGATCCGTCTCATCGCGACTGGCGAGCGTCGTGGATCACCCACCCAACTGCGTCCCTCCGAGATCCGATCGTTCTCCACTTCAAACGCACGCTCACCCTGGCAGCTGTTCCCCCCAGCTATTTGGTTCGCGTTTCTGCCGATAACCGCTTCATTCTCTTTGTGAACGGTCATCGAGTCGGTGATGGCCCCGCTCGTGGCGACCTGGCCCACTGGCGCTATGAGCGTTTTGAGCTCAGCCCTTTCCTTCATGTTGGATCAAATCTAGTTACTGCAACAGTTTGGAACTTCGGGGTTTATGCCCCAATCGCTCAAATGACAGATCGGACGGCGTTTCTACTTGAAAGCGATGGCGTCGATTCAATCAGCACGCCGACGGGTTGGCTGGTAGAGCATGAGATGGGCCAGCGGCCAGTCCCACGCGTTGCCAACGGCTTTTGGGAATACATGGCCTCCGGTCCCGGGGAGGAGATAGACGCAGCTAAGTATGACTGGAACTGGCAAGGCCCTGGGGCGACAGACCAATCGTGGGTCGCCGCCGCCTCGGCGATTCGCGAGAGTATCTACCCGGATGTGAACAAGGGACATTCGGCGGACACAAGCGGGGACAACCCATGGGGGCTGGTCCCGGATGAGCTTCCAGCGATGGAGTTTAAAGCCACAAACGTCGGAAAAGTGGTGCGGGCAGACTTGGCCGAGGCTCATCCAGTTTCGATTTTGATGGGCGAAGAGAGCGCCCGAGTCACTGTCCAGACTGATTCTTCGTCGTTGTCTGCATTCCCCATCAAACCCGTGGTGATCGCGCCAGAAAAGCACGTTCATCTGCTCCTCGATCGGGAGGCCCTTACCACGGCCTATCCGCGGTTGACGGTCTCCGGCGGCATCGGGGCGAAGATTCGCCTAACCTATGCTGAGGCCCTCTACGACAAAAACCAGCACAAGGGCGATCGCAATGAAGTCGGCAGCAGAACGGCCCTGGGCATGACCGACAGTTTTCTGCCCGATGGCGGAGAGCACCGCGTCTTTGAGCCGCTCTGGTGGCGCACCTGGCGCTACCTTGACCTTGACGTCCAGACCGGCGACCAGCCGCTTGTGCTGGAGTCCTTGACCGCCAGCTTCACGGCGTATCCGTTTGAAGAGCGCGCCTCTTTCACTTCACCGGACCCTGAACTGACAAGGATCTGGGAGATCAGTTGGCGCACGGCCCGACTTGATGCGCATGAAACATACATGGACACGCCTTATTATGAGCAACTCCAGTATGCGGGCGATACCCGCGTCCAGGCCCTCATTTCCTACGCAGTGGCTGGGGATGACCGTTTGGCTCGTCAGGCCATTGAAGCCTTTGATCATTCTAGACTTCCGGACGGAATAACATTAAGCCGCTATCCGAGTTCGCTGGTGCAGATAATTCCCACCTTTTCTCTTCTCTGGGTTGGCATGGTGCACGATTACTGGATGTACCGGCCCAACCCTCAGCTGGTGCGATCTTCTCTCCCCGGGACGCGCACTGTCCTGGATTGGTTTGCGACTCACGAACAGCCTGATGGCCTTCTTCACAAGCTGCCGTGGTGGAGCTTTGTCGACTGGGTTTCAGGAAAACAAGAGATGCCGTCCTACGATGCGAACGGCGAGTCCTGCGTAACAACTCTTGAGTATTTGGGAGCGCTGGGCGAAGCAGGAGAGATGGAGAAGACTCTTGGCGATCCCCTGAGAGCAGATCATTACGAAGCAATCGCGGCTCGAGTCCGCACGGGCATTCGAAACAAATGCTGGTCGGCTGAGCGCGGTTTGGTCGCCGACAATCCCGACAGGAAGAGCTTCAGCCAGCAGGCCAACATTCTGGCGGTGCTGTTTGATGTTGTTCCTAAAGACCGCCAGTTGGAGGTTCTCCGGAACATTCTGACCATTCAGCCGGGAACAACACCGGACGGCGTGCTGAGCGCCTCGTACTATTTCCGATTTTACCTGGCACGCGCGTTGGACCACGCCGGCCTTGCCGATGAGTACCTCAATTCCATTGAGCCCTGGCGGAAGATGCTGGCATTGCACTTTAGCACCTGGCCCGAGATTCCAGGCGATACCCGTTCAGATTCCCATGCCTGGACAGCGCATCCAATTTATGACCTTCTCACGTTGGTCGCCGGTATCGAACCTGCCCGCTCGGGATTTGTCTCCGTTCGCATCGCGCCACACATGGGCACGCTGCCGTCCCTTACGGCAAGCTTCCCGCACCCTGCGGGCACGATCAAGGTTGAATATCGCCGACATGGCGACAGTCTGGACGCAACCATTGATTTGCCCGGCAGCTTGACGGGAACTTTTGTTTTCAAGGGAGCTGTCTGGCCACTGAAGGCGGGTCTCAACCACATCCAAACCCCATAGCCGACAGGCAAAGCTGGCGAGATATCGGCCTGGAAATGGCCATGGGTTCAGATATTCCGTCGCATCCTGAGGTTATTTCGGGGGAAAGCCACTCCGCGCACCTCCAGGAAAATCGATGTATGAATGCCGGATACGTGTTCCGCGTTTGTATGAAACGTGTTACAACTCCAACATGGCAAAGGGAAAGCTCGCAACGCCACCTGGGCACGTCAACCTCCGAATGCTCGCAGAGCATCTGGAACTTTCGCAGACGACTGTCTCCCTTGTTCTGAACAACTCACCCTCCGCGAAGTCCATTCCCCAGGAGACTCGCAATCGGGTAGTTGAAGCTGCCAATCGGCTAAATTATCGACCCAATTATTTCGCGCGATCTCTCCGCCAAAGCCGGTCGATGAGCGTTGGAGTTCTTGCACCGGATTTGAGCGAAGGCTACTTCACGCGGGTCATGAGCGGTGTGGTTCAGGAGCTGACCGGCGCCCACTACTTCTATTTCACCGCTTGCCACGACTGGAAGAAGGATCTCATCGAGAAATATCCCCGCATGCTGGTCGAGCGCGCCGTCGACGGTTTCCTGCTGTTGAACACGCCGTCCGACACCATCGATGTTCCTGTTCCAGTTGTTGCAATCTCGACACACAGCGCATCTGAAAACGTAACCAACATCGTCCTCGATCATCACAAGGCGGTGCAACAGGCGCTCACACATCTTTATTTGCTCGGTCACCGCCGCATCGCGTTCATGCGCGGCCCGCGCGCCATTCCCGACTCAGAGTTCCGCTGGGAAGCCATTCAGCAGGTTGCGCAGGAAATCAACCTCAAGCTCGACCCGGTGCTTAGCATCCGAATTGACTCAGCAGGATGGTCGATGAAGGATGGATATCATCCCATGGCGCCCGAAATCGGTTACAAACCCATGCAGGCACTGCTCGAGAAGACCCGCGATTTCACCGCCATCTTCTGTTTCAACGACATTGCCGCTGTGGGCGCCATCCGCGCGCTGAGAGACTCCGGCCTCAGCGTTCCCGGCGATATTTCTGTTGTCGGATTCGACGATATTCTGTCGGCGGCTTATTACACACCTTCGCTCACCACCGTCCGGCAACCACTGATGGAGATGGGAAAACGCGGTGCTCAGGTCCTGCTCGAACGCATAGCCAACCGGGAAGCGCCCCTCCCACCCGAGATCATCATGGCCCCTGAATTGGTTGTACGCGAATCCACCGGACCAGCGCCCGCACCGTTCAAGGGATGATTCGCGGTTCTACCCGCAAAACGATTCAAACCACCGGCTGATGTAGGTCTGCGCATGCGCCTCACCGCAGTAGTGGCGAGCCTGGGGCGCGCTGGCCGCCTCTTTAGTCCATTTGAGAACCGTCAGCTGTGCGTCGTTGCAATGAATGACGATCCACCGCACCGGGCTATCGCTCTCGATCCCGCATATTTCGCACCGATAAGTCGTTCCGATCATTGCTGAACCCTCGCGGAGAACTTCAATTTACAATCTGAATTTGCGTTCGCTATTCCAGCATTTGCAGGTCGAGCGGATCAACCAGGAAGCAATCCATGCTCCGCATCCTGGTCAAAGCCCGTTGCAGCGTTGAGGACTTGCACGGTTCAACTGTTACCACGAACGGAAGTGCATCGTGGGGATAGCCCGGCTTTTGCAGGATTCCGCGAATGTTGATCTTCTCTTCCGCAAGCGAGCTCGTAATCGCGGCGACAATCCCCGGCCGATCTTTCACAAGAAAACGGATGTAGTGGGGAACCTCAAACTCCCCGCTAACCTCCGAAGAGACGGAAGGAACCTCCACTCTCTGAGATCCATGTGCCAGGGCGAGCAGATCGCTGACCACGGCCACGGCCGTTGGGTGGCCTCCCGCTCCATGACCTGAAAAAACGACATCTCCACCATAAAGTCCACTGAAGATGACCATGTTTTCTGTGCCTCTTGACCAGGCGAGTGGAGAATGGATATCCACCAGCGTGGGTCCCACTGTGGCGGCCACTCTTCCATTCGTCAGCTGTGCGCGGGCAACCTGGCGAATTGTACAGCCTAAGTCTTTCGCATAGCTGAAGTCCACAGCAGACACCGTGGTGATTGGCCGGGGCACAATCTCATCAGGGTTCACTGCAACCCGGAGTGCCAGTCTCATTAAGATGGCCAGCTTAGCCCGCGCATCGAATCCACCTACATCCTCTGTTGGATCGGCTTCGGCGAATCCACTGGCCTGTGCCGTCGCCAAAACAGATGCATATTCGGCGCCCTCTTCCATCTTGCTGAGGATGAAGTTGCAGGTTCCGTTCAATATGCCTTCAATGCGCTCAATCCGATCGCCTGCCAACCCTTGTTCGAGGCCCGGAATCACCGGGATGCCTCCCGCGACTGCGGCGCCGTATTTCAGGTGCCCGCCGTGGGCCGTTGCCGATCTCTCCAACTCCACCCCGTGATACGCGATCAATTTCTTGTTGGCGGTTACGACGCTCTTGCCTGAATCAAGCGCCTTGCGCACCCAACCCCCTGCCGGGTCGAGCCCGCCCGCAAGTTCGACAACAACGTCCACGTCCGCTGATAGGACTGCATCGGCATCCTCGCTCCATTGCACCCCTGCCGGCGTCCAGTCCACATGCTTTCTGGCCACGCGGCGATTGAAGATGTGCGTCAATTCCAGGCCATTGGGTCTTGAATCCACCAGGATCCGCGCGACGGAAGATCCGACTGTCCCAAATCCAAAAAGTGCAATCCGCAGCGGGCGGGGGCTCCCGGATTTTCTCACCGACTCAACCTGTGCATGTTCCGAACCTTCTACCAGCGACATGGGATGTTTCACCTTCGACACGATATGTCCTCTTGATCATTGATCAGCCTGAATCAATACCAACCAGTCAATAACCAGATGATACCTGACCGCCAGGCAGCCAATGACTCGTCTCATCTGCCTGCTATTGCGTACTCGTGTACCATTTGTTCAAGGTGAGGCGCTGGCTTTCGATTTTTTGATTTCGTTCCTCGGCTTGGGACCGCTGGCGGCGACTCTCCAGGCTGACGGCCAGTCTGGCTTGCCGGCCTGCTGTCGCCGACACGGCGCACACCACTGCGGCATGTCCATGCGCATGAGTGAGTTCAGCGCCCAGTCCGCATCCGGGGGCAAGCCTATCTTCACAACCCCCGCCACCTGCCCTACTTTCCGGGGAATTCAGCATTTCCGACGTCGACAATCGCTGCGCTAGCCGTCGCTCTTGTCCCTCTGCCAGTCCCTCTAACTCAGGCCTACACCCCAATTGCGGATGCACCACTTGCCTTCTCAGCCAGCTTCGCACCCGCGCGGGCCGCGGCCCTCCTGCATCGAACCTAAGCTAAGTTTCCATTCCCATTTTTGTGCACCTATCACCTGGGACGTGAGGTTCGCTTGTCCTTCAGCCGGACTGTCCGTGAGGCTCGCTTGTTCATACGCCGATTTTCCTTGTTTTTTTCCGCAGCTTTGTTCGCGTTTGGGGCAGCGGGGCATGCCACCGTCTTCGCCACCGTGCATGGCGTTGTCCACGATTCGCAACACCGCCCGGTCACAGGCGCGGCTATCACTTTCCAGGCTGCCGACTCATCATTCTTCCTCACCGCAAAAACCGTGTTGGATGCACCACCTTCGACGTCTCAGCCGGCCATGACATTGGTGAGAGATTGAAGTTCTCAGCGTCGATCATCAATGTGACCAATCACCGCTTGCTCGAAGATAACTCCGTGACCATTGGAGGATTTCACTTCAACAATCCACGGATGTTCTCTGCCGGGCTGCGTTATCGATTTCATTTCTAGTTTCAACTTTCAGCAATTCAGGATCGGAAACTGAGACTCAATTGAGTGAGTGCGGCGGAATGGTCAGCGCCCCGCCACGACACACAATACAAAGGTCCAACACTCCGACTATACTTGCTTGGCAATTTGAGTCGTCGTCCGAAATTGGCGCATAAAGGGCACTATGAATCGAATCCCCTTTGACGAAGTACAAGAGCTGATGGCTTCAGTGCTTGGCAGGCTCGGCTTTTCAGATTCTCGTGCAAAGAATTGTGCTCGGCTTTTTGCCGAGACCACACGTGATGGCGTATACACGCACGGAATCAATCGCTTTCCACGCTTTGAAGCCATGATTAAGGGTGGGGTTGTCAATTCCAGCGCGGAGCCGGAGTTGACGGCTCATTTTGGCGCGATGGAACGATGGAATGGCCACCGGGGTCCAGGGAACCTGAATGCAGTTGCGTGTATGGACCGCGCTCTTGCGCTGAGCCGCAATCATGGTATTGGCTTAGTGACTCTCGGCAACACCAACCATTGGATGAGGGCGGGCACATACGGGTGGCAAGCTGCTGATGCGGGCTTCATCGGCATTTGCTGGACCAACACGTTGCCCAACATGCCGGCGTGGGGTGGGCTTGATCCATGCATCGGGAATAACCCGCTGGTGATTGCAGTGCCCCGCGAGAAGGGCCCAGTTGTGCTCGACATGGCGATGTCTCAGTTTTCGTACGGCGCAATCGAAAGCTATAAACTCCGCGGTGAGTTACTGCCGATCGATGGCGGTTTTGATGCAGAGGGCAACCTGACGCGAGACCCCGCCGCGATTGAAAACTCGCTTCGGCCTCTGTCTGTTGGTTATTGGAAAGGCTCTGGACTGGCCGTCGTGCTGGACATGGTTGCTGCAATGACCTCACTGGGCCTTGCGACCCACCAACTGACCCTCGATCCCTTAAAGGAAAGCGGGATCTCCCAGGTATTCATTGCCATCAACCCTGCCGCTTTTGGGCCGGAACCGAAAACTGCGCAGTTGGCTGACGACATCGTTGATTCCCTGCATCGCTCCCGCGCAGCGAAGGACGGCGCAAAAATACGCTATCCAGGAGAGCAGACACTGCGCATCCGGGCAGAGAATCTCGAACTTGGTCTGCCGGTGGACCCCGCGGTATGGGCACAGATCCAGGCAATGTGAGGACCTCGCAATGAGCCAACCAATGAAAGCCGCAGTGCTTTATGGCGCAAGGGATCTCAGAGTCGAGACCTCCGTTCGCCCTGAGTTACGATCTGGGATGGTGCTCCTTCGCAACCGCAGGGTGGGCATTTGTGGCTCAGACATGCACTACTTCGAGCACGGCTATTGCGCTGCGTTTGTGCCCGACCGCCCATTTGTCCTCGGCCATGAACTCAGTGCAGTGGTTGTCTCGGTTGCAGACGATGTAAATGCAATCGGGGTCGGCGAGCGCGTCACAGTCAACCCAGCTCGCGCGTGCGGAACCTGCGAATACTGCAAGGCCGGAAGAGGCAATCTGTGCCGCAGCACCATTGTGATTGGCAGCGCGAGCACGACCCCGCCTACCGATGGCGCTCTTGCTGAATTTGTCCTGGTCCGCTCCGATCAATGTCACGCGCTTCCCTCAGAGATCGACGACCGTTTAGGAGCGATGATCGAGCCCCTCGCAGTTGCGATGCATGCGGTCAAGCGCGCCGGCGCTGTTTCAGGAAAGCGAGCCCTGGTAACCGGCGCAGGCACTATCGGGCTACTTGTAGCGCTCGTTGCGAAAGCATTCGGTGCTGTTCCAGTCGCGGTAAGCGATATGATCCCAGCCCGTCGTTCCAAGGCTCACGAGCTTGGTGCTGACGTGGCCCTCGACCCCGCATCCGATGATTTTTCTGACCAGGTGCGTACACTCACAGGAGAAGGGTTTGACTTTATCTTTGAAGCTTCGGGTTCGTCCAGAGCACTGCATCGGGCATTTCACCTGGTGCGTCCCGGTGGAACCATTGTCCAGATCGGCACCTTGGGAACGGAAGATACACCGCTACCCGCAAACCTCATCATGAACAAAGAAATCAATTTCATTGGCTCCATGCGCTACGGCAATGTCTTTGACGAGGCGATCCGGCTGGTATCGGCAGGGCGAATCAATCTTCGCCCCCTGATCAATGAAGAATTCTCGTTGGATGACGCCGTGAAAGCATTCGAATTTGCATCCGACAAAACCCGATCTTTGAAGGTACAGATTCAACTTTGAAATCGGAAGATATCAGACCTGCGCCGAGCGCCGCATTACACAACAAACAAACCCGGCAAAACCTCTCCCGCCTTGCCTTCAACAACATGGGTAAATGCCGAAGCATTCAACGGTGGCTCGGGTCCGACATATACAGTTCGTGCGCCGCCCTCCCCCGCCCAATGCACAAAGTTGGCAGCTGGGTAGACTGATCCCGACGTTCCAACCACGACCATCAAGGTCGCATTGCCAATCTCTTTCTGGATGCGGTCCATCTCCCGTGGGATTTCACCGAAGAAAACAATGTGCGGGCGGAGACGGCCACCGCATGAGCATCTGCACACTTCGTCCAGGCTCGCATACACTCCGGAGTCTTGAACCGGCGCCTCGCCGCACTCCCATGAGCACCTTGCCTTGGCCAGCTCACCATGCATGTGGACCAGCCGCATCGAGCCTGCCCGTTCGTGCAGGTCGTCCACATTCTGCGTGCAAAGAAAGAAGCGATCACCCAGACTAGCCTCAAGCGTCGCCAGTGCCCGGTGCGCAGGATTGGGCTGGGCCGCTGCGCCGGCAGCCCGCCGCGCCGAATAAAACTCCCAGACAAGCCCGGGATTGCGCTGCCACGCCTCAGGCGTGCAAACATCTTCAATGCGGTGACCTTCCCATAGGCCGTCAGACGCGCGAAAAGTAGGCAGCCCGCTTTCCGCGCTGATTCCGGCACCCGTCAGTACAAACACATGATCTTCCGGCCCGACAGCAATTCTCGTCATCTAAAAGTTCCGGCTAAAAGACAACTGGCCGATGCCGCTACGGTTCCAGCAGGATCTTCCCCGTGGTCTTGCGAGCTTCAAGATCACTCTGCGCCTGCGCGGCATCGGCCAGCGAATAGATATGCTCCGTCCGCAGCTTCAACTCTCCATTAGCTGCCCAGCCGAGCACATCCCCGGCGCGACTCTCGAGTTCCGCGCGCGTAGCGATGTAGTGCCAGAGGGTGGGTCGTGTCACAAATAAAGAACCTTTTCCGGCCAGGTGAATCAGGTCAAAGGGAGGAACCGGTCCGCTTGACGCCCCGAAAAGCGCTAACAGGCCGCGCGGTCTCAGGCAATTGAGGCTACCTTCAAACGTTGTCTTCCCTACCGAGTCGTAGACAACGTCAACGCCCTTCCCGTCAGTGATGCGCTTGACCTCGGTCTCAAAATCCTGCTCAGTATACAAAATCACTTCTGAAGCGCCAGCCTCTCGAGACAACTCCGCCTTTGCTGCTGTCGATACGGTCGTAATGACGCGCGCGCCAAGTCGCACTGCGATCTGTGTCAGCAGCAGCCCCACTCCGCCCGCTCCCGCATGAACCAATGCAGTCTCCCCGGCCTTTATAGGAAAGGTAGAGTGGGAAAGATAGTGGGCCGTCATTCCCTGCAGCATCGCGGCAGCGGCATGTTCAGGGCACAGCCCTTCGGGGGTCTTCACCAGTTGCGTTGACGGAACCAGCGCGTACTCCGCATAACTGCCCAGCACACTCACTGAGGCCACGGCGTCTCCAGCAACGAAACCGGTGACTCCCGGGCCGAGTTCCTCCACGGTCCCGGCAGCCTCACTGCCCGGTATAAGCGGGAAGGACGCCTTGTATACGCCTTTACGAAAATATACTTCAATGAAGTTGAGGCCAACTGCTTCGACGCGGATCAAGACCTGCCCCGGCCCCGGCTCAGGAATGGGCAAATCGACCAGCGTCAAGACCTCCGGTCCGCCTGTTTCGTGTATTTGGATTGCTTTCATGCCACGGCCAGAATGCACCCTCAGACCCGCGTGCTGCAAGCATTTGTCAAACAGATAGGAAGAAATGACAATGAAAGCCTCTCCCCGAAACACCAAACCCTGTCAACTCGTTGGCTGGGTGGAGTAATTTCGTTGAGATTCTCTGGGGCTCAGTCCCGATCGGACATCATGCTCTGCTCTTCAGTTGAGTCCAGACGCACAATGCGGTCTACCGTATAGGGCGCGCGATGTTGACCGGTGTGATATTGGCGCACCAGCAGTTCGCCGACCAGGCCAATTGCCAGCATTTGGATGCCGGCGATGATCAGCACCGCACCAATGACAAATAACGGCCCGTGTTGATCCATCATGTTTCGATTTGGCTCAATAATCTTCAATCCCAGCAACACCGACGAGATCAGGCTGCCAATCATGATGCCCAACACACCGAATCCACCAAAAAAGTGCATGGGACGGCTCATGTATCTGAGAAGGAATCGAATGGTCATCAGATCGAAAAAGACGCGGAATGTCCGTCCAATTCCGTAGTGGCTCTTGCCTCGCTCGCGGTTCACATTCCTGATGGGTATTTCGCAGATCGATGCACCATACCAACTGGCCAGCGCCGGAATGAACCGGTGCATCTCCCCGTAAAGAGGAATGTTCTGAATTACTTCGCGTCGATAAGCTTTGAAAGTGGTCCCAAAGTCGTGGATGTTCACTCCAGAGAGCTTGGCCATGAGCCAGTTGGCGCAATGCGACGGAAACCGTCTCATCAACAGGTTGTCAATGCGAGTTTTGCGCCAGCCTGAGACTACATCGTAGCCTTCTTCGAGCTTCTCAATAAAAGACGGAATGTCATTCGGGTCATGCTGCAGGTCACCGTCCATTGCCAGGATAAACTCGCCGGATGCATGGTCAAATCCGGCTGCCAGAGCTGAAGTCTGACCAAAATTCCTGCGCAATTTCACCACCAGCACACGGCTGTCTACCGCCGCAATTTCTTCAAGGAGCTTGTAAGTCCGGTCGCCGGACCCGTCATCCACCAGTACCAACTCAAAGTCATCACTCACCTGTTCCATCACTTGCTTCAGGCGAGCATATAAGGCCGTTACGTTTTCTTCTTCATTGTGAAATGGAACAACAATGGAATACTTGGCCATAACGCAAGTATAGATGCAAATCTATAAAGAAAGGCTACTCGCCGCTCGAATCAGATCCAAATCCATCCCATTTCAGACGGGACTTAGGGAGCCTGTACCGAAATGGAATTAACTCTCCAACTCATCGAGCATTGCCTGCATCTCGCTGACAGCGTGGCTGTTTCCGTTACGAGCAGCACTCAACACGCCAGCTTTGAGCCGCTCGATTGCTGAGAGTTTGTCACCTGATTTGGCCAGCGTTTGCGCAGCCATGAAATACCCGGCCGTATATCCGGGATCAGTTGCAAGCAAGGTATCAAATTCGGCGATCGCAGCCGCGGTTTCGCCACGGTTGGCAAGTTCCATAGCCATCCCGTAACGCGCAAAACTGTTCTTCGGATCCAACTCTAGAATTCCCTTGAGCCCCGCGATCTTGTCCATGGTATCCATCTCCGGTCTTGTCACCCTTTGCTGTCCGATTTGCGTAATTTGCCTCGATTGCCGAAACTGGAACAGCATGTTTCGCGCGTCAACCTGGAACCCAGGCTCCAACTGGCCAACCAAGGTTTCATTGTAGAGCCCTCCCCAAAGGACGCAGTTCACGGGGCGGGCGAACAGCGAATGGGATAATCGTAGAATGAGTTCTGCTCAAGCTTCCAATCCGCCCGTCCGGACCGTCGCCAGCACCCAATCGGAGATGACCGAGATTATTCTGCCCAATGACACCAACATTCTGGGCAACTTGCTCGGCGGGCGACTGATGCACTTTATTGATTTGACGGGCGCTATGGCCGCCTACCGCCATTCCCGCACTCACGTCGTGACTGCTGCCATGGATCACATCGACTTTATTCGCCCCGTTCAGCTGGGCGACCTGCTGACACTCAAGTCCAGCGTCAACCGCGCCTTTTCCACATCCATGGAGGTTGGCGTAAAGGTGTGGGCAGAGAACACGCGCACGGCCGAAGTATCGCACGTCGCCAGCGCATACCTGGTTTTTGTTGCAATCGACCAGACAGGCCGTCGCCAGCCTGTCCCAGAGCTTTTGCCCGAGACTCCGAACGAGATTCGTCGATACGAAGATGCCTTGCGACGCCGGGAGCACCGCGAAGCGGAATCGGCTCGACGCAAGGCTGCGAGACACGCAACCAACAACCAGGAAGCCGAATCCGACGTTAGACTTTGAATCGAGGCGGAAGCTCTCAATTCAATCAGAAATGGGGCGCAACGCCTCTACTTGGAAAACCGCCGGCCACTACAAAGGAGTAACCAATCGCTATGGCTCACCCCCCTTCAATGCCTTCCCCTCTTGCATTACCTGGAGTCTCAAAGATCGTAGCCGTTGGTTCTGGCAAAGGCGGCGTCGGGAAGACTACGGTAGCTGTGAACCTGGCCATCGCGCTTTCGCGCCTCGGCCAGCGTGTTGGGCTGATCGACGCAGACATTTATGGACCAAACGTCCCTTTGATGATGGGCTCGGCCCAGCAGCCCAACGTAGGGCCCGGCAATGTCATCGAGCCCAACCTAACCCACGGCGTCAAGACGATCTCCATTGGATACATCTCACCAGGCGACAAACCTCTGGTCATGCGCGGCCCGATGCTGCACCAGATCATCCGCCAATTCCTCCAACAGGTTGAATGGGGTGAACTCGATTACCTGATCGTCGATCTTCCTCCGGGAACCGGCGATGTGGTCATTTCGCTTGTGCAGACCGTTCCTCTCACGGGTGCGGTCGTCGTCTCCACGCCAAGCGATGTCAGCCTTCAGGATGCGCGCAAGGCGCTTGAGATGTTCGCCCAGGTCAACGTCGAGGTCCTGGGCATTGTTGAGAACATGAGCCACTTTACATGCCCGCATTGCCATCAGGAGATCGATATCTTTTCACGCGGGGGTGCAGAGCGCACAGCGCAACAGTTCAACATCCCCTTTCTCGGTTCTGTGGAACTTGTGCCCGCGATTCGCGAAGGCGGAGACCGCGGCCTGCCTGTGACCCTGGCCGGGCCCAAGAGCCCGCAGGCTGCTGAGTTCTACGCCATTGCAGGCAAGCTGATGGAACGTGCCGAGGCCGCTGCGGCCGCTGCCACAGTCGTGATTGAAATCAGCTGAGCGCGGAATCCGGGCCAAAACATCTTCATTCGCAAACGAAAAGAGCGAGGCGCAACCCCGCTCTCTCGGTGCACAAATGCAGATTACCGCCAGTGGCCTTCAATCAGGACCCACTCTCCATGACGGTGAACCCAGTGGTGTGCCACCCAGTGAGCGCCAGGATGAGGGGGACGATCCCAATGGCCAGGCGTCCAAACGTAGTGGTCGCCCTCGTAGCGGTGATAGCCGTCGATCCAAACGTATCCACGATCAGGCGGCGGCGGCCGGCGTTCAACAACGGGAGGCGGTGGTCCGATGCGGATGACAACCTGCGCAAATGAAGCCGCAGGAAGCAGAGTGAGCGCAAGCAGAACTGCCAGTGCAATTTTTTTCATTGTGCTTCGACTCCTCCAGGACTGTTCGTCTCCGGAAACCTGCTTACGTTCCGGTATGTTGATATGAACGCAAAGCCGCAGAATTAGTTGTCTGTCAATCTCAACCGTTCTTCGCAACTCGCTGTAATATCTATAATTTAGTCGGCAATCTTCTTCGCGGGGAACTCCCCTTCGATCTCTTCCGTCAGAACTTCTGCGGCACTAATGCAAGCGCCGCGGTCGACATCGAGATGGGTTACGAACCGAATCTGATCCTTTCCGACGGCGCTCATCAGCACGCCTCTCGTCTTGAGCCGATTTATCAACGTTGCCGCGCTTCGTCCTTCGGTCAACCGGAACACCACGATGTTGGTCTCGACGGCACCCAATTCAATCTCGACGCCGTCCAGGTTTGAGAGAGCTTCAGCAAGCAGGCGCGCATTTGCATGATCCTCATGAAGCCGCGCAGGCCCCTTTTGAAGTGCGATCAACCCAGCCGCAGCCAGCACACCCGCCTGCCGCATGCCGCCGCCCAGTGCCTTGCGGAAGATTCGCGCTCGATCCATCAGTTCAGACGAACCGGTCAGAATCGATCCCACCGGTGCGCCGAGGCCTTTGGAAAGACAGAACATCACGGTGTCAAAACCGCTGGTTAACGTCTTGACATCAACATCGAGCACCGCAGAGGCATTAAAGATGCGCGCACCATCCAGATGGATGGGCAGCTTGCGCTCTTTTGCACCCGCCCAAATCTCCTCCAAAACGGGCAGCGGTGTAACGGTGCCCCCAGCAAGATTCGCCGTATTCTCAATCTCGATGAGCCCAGTCGCCGCGCGGAACGCTCCACGGCTGGTAATGACTGGTTCGATGTGGTTCCAGGTCAGGATGCCATGCTCCGCTGCAACGGCCCGCACCAGGCAGCCCGAAAAGACTGCTGTCGTAGCCATCTCCCAGTCCAGGATGTGCGCTCGCGATTCTGCAATCACTTCCTGCCCCGGTTGCGTGTGCAATCGAATTGCTATCTGATTTCCCATGGTGCCCGTTGGCACAAATAACGCTGCTTCGCGGCCAAACACTTCGGCAGCTCGCTTTTCGAGCAAATTGACTGTCGGATCCTCACCGTACACGTCGTCGCCAACCTCGGCCGCCGCCATGGCAGCCCTCATTTCGAGCGTGGGCCGTGTAACCGTATCCGAACGCAAATCGATAATCGCAGACAATGCTTTCTACTTCCTTTCATTCAGGGTATTCAATATCAGACCGAAAAATCCAAAGCTAACAGCCGCAAAAAGTCCACACGCGATTGTCGTTCCGAGCCTTCCTGGAAATGCGTCTTCGATAAGTCCGAAACAGTAAATCAAAGGAATCAGGAACACACCGAAGGCTCCGCAAAAACGCGCAGCTCTGCGTTCCCTCTGGTCAAAACGTCCCACGCAGTAACGGATTAGCCAGCGCGCTTCGAAATAAGATAAGAATCCGATCGGAACGCCAAGCCAGAGCGCAATGGAAATTGGCATATCATCCGCCTTCCCGCTTTTCCCTCGGTCGCTGTTCCCTGATCCCTGCTTTTAGGGGATCTGCGCCATGGGCAGTTCCATCACCGGAACCCGCTTGCCGTCCTTCATGGCGTAGGCCCACAGCCCGTGGAAGTTCTCTCGCAGTCCAGGTTGCGCCTTCAGGAGCGCGCTGAGCAAGGCAACCGCTTCGGTCCTCGTTGCTGCGGGATCAGTCACACCGGTCGATTCGTAAGTCACTCCGAGATCCGCCTGGTGGAGCGAGTTGTCAAAGCGCATAGCGTCGATCTTCCACGTGCGCGGTCCATCGGGGACGCTGTATGGAAAGGCCTCCTGGGGCGAACCTTTGATCGCCGTCTGCTCCGCGGTAAGCTTTTCCAGGTTCGGCGAGGAAATAAAGTCCACCGGCAGCAACAATGATCGCGCAGCTTCGTAGCTGAACCACGCGCTCCAGGGTTGATCCGATCTCGCCAGCTCTCGAGCGTGCGACCAATACCAAACTCCATCATGCCCATCGAAGATGCCCTGGCGCACGGACAAGCCGGCAAGTTTCCACGCGGGGCTGGCGGCAGTTATATCCCACGCCAGAATCAAGCCCACTTGCCCGCCCAGAGTTGCTCCATTGGCATCGGCAAGCACAACCGCATAACGGCCAGGCGGAAGCGTTCTCATGGTCACCGTCACCGTGAGCGATCCGCTTGTGTTCGAACAGAAAAACTGCGTATCGGCCGGAGCGGTCAGGCTGGATGCATCGAGCACATAGATATTTCGCAACTGAACTTGCCCGCCCTTCATGAGCGGCGCGGCCGCCTCCACAGCTCCGCGAATGCCGTCCCACTCCGCAGCTTCGACTGGCAATAGCGCCGCCTGCAAGGTGGCATCGTCTTGCTGCAGCACCGCTTGAGAGAGGTGGCCGCCCGTAGCCGACAGTGCCGCTCGATCCTGCCCAGACAACTCCGCCTGCGTAACGCAACTTGTAGCCCTGCCTGCCAGCGGAACCGCCAGCAGCGGGATGCCAACCAAAATCGTCGACCTGAGGCGCATCTTCCCAGGCATCCTAAGACTTCCTCCCGGCAAGCGAAACTCTTCTTTGAGCGTCTCCGAGCCACTGTTAGTCTAGTACAGTGGGGCGGAAATGGTGAGCTCCGAAGAAACATGCGGTTCAGTCTGGGCGCAAGTACCCCGCCGGGAGGCGATTTCCATGCAAACAGCAAATCGGCTGGAATCTCAGATCGCAGCCTGCACCCAAACGGGAAAGCACGCTCCGCTTTGCGCCCTGATACCGACGGCGGCTCTGGTCGTTTCCCTGATTCTGTCTGGTCAAGCAGAAGTTGCGGCACAGGCGCCCACTCAGCCCGCGCCTTCCGGCACCGTCGTAAAGCCGGCCCATCACCGGAAGCACTCCAATCCAAGTCATCCGACCGAACCGCCGGCGCCAATCGCCGCAGTGCCTGAACCGCCTCCCACTCCCGAGGCCCCCAACTGGCCTGCGAACGATCATCCAACAGAAGCATCCATCGTGTGGGACAGTCAGGGACTTCGCATCAACGCAGCGAACTCCAGTCTTCAGCAGATACTGAAGGATGTCTCCACTGCTACAGGCGCCAAGGTCGATGGATTCTCCACCGACCAACGAATTTTTGGCGTGTATGGCCCAGGGCCGGCACGGGATGTCCTTTCAGCGGTTTTGCAGGGCTCCGGCTACAACGTGATGATGATTGGCGACCAGGGCCAGGGCACCCCGCGCCAGATCCTGCTCACCATTCGCCATTCAGGTGATTCAGCACCTGCTGCAAACGGCGCGCAGTCGAGCAACAGCGACGAGGATTCCGATGCTGAAGAACCGCCGCCACCGCAACAAGCGCCACCACCCCAGAATCGCCTTGGCTTTACACCCGGCGGTCCGCCCCGCACTCCTCAACAAATCATGCAGGAGATGCAGCAACGGCAGCAACAGATGCAGCAGCAACAGCAGAACAACCCGCAAAACTAAGGCAATGCGTACGTTGGCCGACCACGGCGGTGGTCGGGGACTGGTTTCTCAGGGTCGTCCCGTCGCGCCGGGACGCTTCTTTGCGGATTGGTCGAGTTAAGTAAGCTGCAACGAGTCTTGGGAACAATATATTGCGAAACTATCCGGCGGCTCTTTACTGCAATCTTGCGGTCTCAGGCTGTGCCTTAACCGAAACTGGATCACCCTGCAAGCGCATCAGCGCAAATCCAACGCGGAGAATGCCGTATGCGCCGAGAATCCCAAATGCCAGCGAGCCCGCCGACGCCGAAATCAACATCACCAAATTCGAAAGTCCTTCCATTTCTCTCCGCTTCAAGACTGTTTCAGCGATTGTCGCAGAATAACCACCGAATTTGGACGGGGAAATGTTGCCATATGGGGTACCCCAGTACCGCAAATCACATGCGGCCAAGGGTGGAAACCTAAAGACTGCCCAAGGGATAAGCTTCTCTGCGGCCTTTATCTGCCCAGCCAACCGCCATCCACCGCAAGAACGTGTCCGTTGATGTAGTCGCTGGCCGCTGATGCAAGAAAGACAACCGAGCCGGCAACGTCTTGAGGCGAACCCCAGCGGCCTGCCGGAATGCGTTCAAGAATCTGCCGCGAGCGAACCGGATCAGCACGCAGCGCCTCGGTGTTGTCGGTTTCCATGTATCCCGGTGCAATCGCGTTAACCTGCACGCCTTTTTCTGCCCACTCGTTCGCCAGCGCCTTGGTTATTTGCGCCACACCGCCCTTGGCAGCTGCGTAGGCAGGCACTCTCACACCGCCCTGGAAGCTGAGCAGTGAGGCGATGTTGATGATCTTGCCTGAACCCTGTGCCAGCATGTGCCTGCCAGCGCTCTGGCTCAACCTGAAAACGCTGGTCAGGTTGGCCGCAATCACTTCATCCCAATCAATCACGCTAAAATCCACCGCCGGCGCACGTCGAATGATTCCTGCGTTGTTGACGAGGATGTCAATGGAACCAAATGCCGCCACAGTTGATTCGATGAGCTCCGAGCAGCGATCGGGGAAGCGTAGGTCAGCAACCAGTTCTACGTGTCTGGCACCGGTTGCTGCCACGCGCGGGACCATGGCAGAGGGAACCGACTGCGATCCATGCAGCGCCACATTCGCGCCCGCTTCAGCCAATGCAACGGCAATCTCCGCACCGAGCCCGCGGGATGAACCCGTAACCAGCGCATTTTTGCCGTTAAGTCGAAATGAGTCGAGGATCAACGAATTGCTCCCTTGGCTCCGAATTTTCGTGCCTGGTTAAATCTTTGCCGAGGCCGGTTCCCCCGGGAGCCCATGAAGATTACTAGAGGAGCTCTACTACCTTGAGCGCGTCCATATCTGTATAGACCTGGTTTTCTCCGCCCATCCCCCAGCAGAAACTGTAGCTCGCGGTTCCAACGCCCGCATGAATTGACCAGCCTGGTGAGATGGCTACCTGCTTGTTCGCGACAACCAAATGCCGCGTCTCCTTTGCCGGACCCATCATGTGCACCACACGGTGATCCTCCGGCAGATCGAAGTACAAATAGACCTCCGAGCGGCGCATGTGGGTGTGCGGGGGCATGGTGTTCCATACGCTGCCCGTCGCCAGTTCGGTGAAGCCCATGACCAGTTGGCAACTTTTTGCGCCTTCCAGGTGGATCAGCTTGTTTATCGTACGATGGTTGGCCGTAGCGCTATCCCCAAGTGTAAGAGGCATTCGATCCGAAGCACGAACTACTGCGCTGAGATAAGCGGCGTGAGCAGGATAGCTGAGCAAGTAAAATTCCGCGGGCTCAACTGTGCTGACGCTCGAAAATGAAACGCTGTGCTCACCCTTGCCGATGTATAGCGCATCCCTATTCCCCAACGAATACGTCGTGCCACTCACATCCACTGACCCTTCGCCACCAATGTTGAACACACCCAGTTCACGCCTCGCAGTGAACGTTGTTGCGCGAAGTTCCTTCGGGCAAGGCAAGGCTAGAGGCGAACCCAGCGGCACCGCCGAACCAATCACGGTACGATCAAGATCGACATAAACAAGCTGGACCTGATTTGGGGTGAAAAGATCTTCGAGCAGAAAAGTAGAACGCAACTCCGATGTAGACATGTGGGGATAGCGAACTTCATCCGCCATTTGCAAAACTTTCATACCGTCACCTGCAGAATCCCTTTGGACCAGTCTAAACACATCTGCCGAGGACCCGTCCCTCGGCTCTCGGGGATTTCCCTTGCTAAACCTGGGCGGCCGGCGCCTTCCCAAGAAAGACCGGGCAAATATGTCGCACGTAGAGATTCTCCGTCACGTTTCTTGCGATCACTGCCTCGTTTGCCTCAAGCAGGTCGAGATAACGAGGGCCCATCTTTGCAGCTACCTTGAATCCAACATGCAGTAGCTGGCGAAGGCTCGGGTTGTAAGCAGGTGAGAGGCGGTCGTGGCGCAATGCGGAGGTAAACTGGGCAGAGCTCCAATGATTCACTTCCCCCGGCAGTGGAAGCTTGGCCGGATCAATGTCGATTACCGTCGCATAGGGCGCGCACAGCTCAGCCGAATGCGCACAGGCTTCAGCGTAGATCTCCTTGGCCAGCCGAAGACCATCGCCGCCAGCCTCGGCAAGGCCGATGAGCTCTTCAAGCCAGTTGGTCCCGGCAGTCTTCAAATGCACGCCGGTTGAGAATTCAGTCATCGATGCGTAGATAGCGGGATAAATTGAGAACTTGTCGCTGCCGGAGTGAACGCTTAGTTTGAGATTCTCAGGCAAGCCATAGCGGGCAACGGCGTGACGAATTGCGGCCATATCGAGTGCCATCTCACGAGCAAACTGGCTCACGTCTCCCACGTAATCCACGCCCTTGTTAAAGCGTCCGCTGAACTTGGGCGCGATCGTCTGGATGGGAATCCCTTCGTCCGCAATGGCCGCGAGAATAATCAACAACTCTGACGGCGTTTGAGCAAAATCCGTCTCATCCATCGAAATTTCAGAGATGAATGTGCCCTCGCCTTTTGCCGCCTCAATCCTCAGGTAAATCTTGCCTGCCTCCTGAATCGCAAAGAGAAACTTGGCTGCCGTCTGACTCAGCAGCTGAGCCGTAATCTCAATGCTCTCCCCTGAACCTTCCATCTTCGTCTTCCCAAGAAGCTCAGAATGCTTTTTAACAAAGGCATTGATCGACGACGTCTCGGCGGGCTTGCCAATGTAGTCGGCAACATCAATGGTGTAGAAGTCGCAGGGAATCAGAAAGCGTTCGACGGTGGAAAGATTGATATGGTCGGCATCGCAAAAATAGGGCAGCTTCCAACCGAGTTCCCTCACCGCTGAATCAGCTGCAGCACGAACTGACGTGGGCTCGGAACCGATAATCAAGTGCTCGCGGTTGGACTTGTTCCAGACAGGAATGATGTCTACGCCCGCCTTGGCGCCGAGAATGCATGCCTCGAGTTGCGCTTTAGCCTGGTGTGCAAACCGATCTCCAACGCCAATTGAAAATTTCCCGAGTATCGCCATACCGGATTCCAGAACCTTTCCTTATCACAACTCAAAGAGGTCAGACCACCACAAGAATACACGCCCGTCAGAAATTATGCCAGAAGGCCCAGAATCATTCTCTAACCTTGATGACCAGGTAGCTGCACGTGGTTCCAGGAGCAACGATGAGTTGATGTGGAGTCCCCGCTAGGATGTGCACAATATCGCCAACTGAAATAGTTTGAACCTCCCCGTTCTCAATACCGCTGCCTCTGATTTCCCCATCACTGCCGGTATGGGGGTCAACAACAGTTCCGCCTGTGACCAGGGTGGCCTTTCCCTCGGTCACGATCATCACATCATCGAAGTGACTGTGGACTTCCCCGCCTCCACTCATCGTTCTGGCATTGAGGCGGATTGCATGGCTTTGAAAATCCGCAAGGGTTGCGCTCGAGCTGCCCTTCGTTCCGGCCTGTTCTGCGAGTTGAGCGAGGTGCGCATTCACATCGGCGGCTTTGAAAACCTGAACCTTCCCTGGCGACTGCGCCCACAATGACGTGGAAAGGACCGTGAGTGCAATTACGGGTATAAGCTTCACAACGACCTCATTCAAGCAGAAAGATTTACATCCTTCATGAACATTTCTTGCTTCCGCCGCTTCGAGACGATACAAATCTCTCTCAAACTGTTCCCAACTTCACAAATATGATCTGGTTGCCATCCGGATCTCGAATGGAAATCAGGGATTTGTGCTCTTCGACCGGTATTTGAAGCGCCTTGAGCCGGGCCGCCGCGCGCCGAAGATCGGGCACACCGAGATAAAGCTGAAAAGCGGACCCTGGCCCGTGCTTCACAATCTCAACTTGCTGACCCGTTCGGCCAGGAAGTCTGAGCCATGTTTGTCCGGGCTGCAGGGGTGGCACTGAAATGAACGCCAGCTTCTCTTCATAGAACTTGCGCGCCGCCATTACATCCTGCATCTGAATGCTCACGGCCACGATCTGTTGTGCCACGCGGTTCGCTCCCAGATGCATTCCACGGTCAACGGTATGCTTCGACCCCGGCATATATTCCGTGTATTCAAGGTTCTGGTTCTCAGGACCGACCAAGGTGAAAAGCAGATTGCCGGCGCCAGCCTTGCGCACCGCGGTGGGGGAAAGGCCCCGTGCCTGGTAGGCACGGTTGAGCGCCTCAATGTCTTCCGACTCAAAGCACACATGCATGAAGCCAACCGTGTCAGAAGGCTGGCGTTGCGGATAGAGCTCGACAAACTGCCTGTCGTTAACCTTCACAAACGATTGAGTCGTTGTTCCATTCTGGATCATCGAGAAGGCCTCTTCAAATCCAAGCTTCTCGTAGAAGGCACGCACCTGATCCAAATCCGACACTCGAATTGCGGCGTGCGCAATTCCCGCAAGCTCTGGCGCAGAAGAAGGAGTTGGGAGCGAGGCCTGTGCCGACGCCGCCAGATTGAAACTCATCAACAGTATTGCCATGCACAGCCAGACGATTTCGGTCCTGCGCGGGATTAATTGCCAATTCGCCTGAGCGCCCATCAGAGTGCTTCGGATCATGATTTCCAACTTTCCCTTCAGCATTCATCTGTGTTGCGTTCCGATAAAGCGGGAGTCACGCCTGGCGCGTTGGCCAGAGAGTCTCTTAGAGCATCTTGTTGTCGATCGTGTTGGCAGCAGTGTCCGCGGCTGCGCGGCTCCAGCCGATGCGAAGGTCTTTCACATCGTGAAGAGAAAATGCACCATCTGTCCCGCGCGGGGCTGTCACTGCGAAGAAATCCGCCCGTTCGACCCCGGTCAAATAGAACGCAGGTCTGGCGTCTGGCATGATATTCGCAATTTCGACATGACTCATCTCGACGTTGCGCATGTGGCGCATGAAGAAACCTGAAGAAGGCATGGCGCCGAACATCCCCGGCTCGGGATACTTGTTCTCAAACTCAGGCGGCTGAATCTGCGCATCATCAGCGGTTCCCCCCCCAACCGTCTCGATATAAATGTCTGAGAGCTTGACGTCTTCGATGGGGAAGCCCGGAATTCCGCTGAATACGGAGCAAACTTTCAGCGGTGCGTTGTAGCAAACCAGGTTGCTCACCAGGATCCTCCTTAGTGTTCCGACTTTCGTGCTTTCCGCTGGACCCCGCAACCGCGCTCCCAGCCTCATAAACAGCGGCCCTGAAACCAGATCGCGCATGGTCGTGTTGGTAATGGTCACGTCTTCAAGCAGTGCGCCGTCGACCGATTCGAGAGCATATCCCTGGCAGCCTTCGAAGACACAATTCGAGATCGTGATGTTGATAAAGCCGCCATTGGCCTCTGTGCCGCATTTGATTCGGCCCGTGCGAGGCACATGAAAGTCAGGCGCGAACTTCTTGAAGGTACCGGCTAGAACTGAACCGAGTTCATAGTAGCCAGTGACCCAGCAGTTTATGATGGTCACGTTTCTGGTGGGCCGTGGATAGCCCAATGCATAACTCGACTTGGGGCATATCCCGTCGTCCCACGGCGAATTCACGGTGCAGTTCGACACTCGCACGTTCTGGCAACAGTCGATGTCGATGCCGTCTCGATCGGTATCGATTCGGAGGTTGTCGATTGTCAGGTTGTCAACGCCGGTAAGCAGAAGGCAAAAGTGACCGCCCTTAAGCATTGAGAAATCGCGGAATAGCACATTTCGGCAATTCTTGAGCGCAATCGCTTTGTTACCCACGCCAGGCTGTTCAGCTCTATAGATGGGATAGTCTCCACGCGCCGCGCGCCCAGCACCAAAGCTCAGCCCTTTGCCCCATATCAAACCCGGGCCGGTGATGCTCACGTCGTAGAGATCTTCACCCCAGAGCAAGGAGTTGTGCCAGTGGTTATGGCCGTAATCCTGATAAGCATCCCATGCGGTGTTGGGCTCGGCGGCATCGTAAACACCGCCATGATAGCCAGTCTCCTGACCTGGAAGCGGCGAGTCGGAGGCAATGATGGCACTTCCCTGCTCCAGGCGAAGATGCACCATGCTCTTCAAGCGAATTGAGAAACAAAGATACTTTCCTGCTGGAAAGACGACCAGCCCTCCGCCTGCTCCTGCTGCCGCTTCGATTGCGCTATTGATGGCTTTTGTGTCCAGCGTCTTGCCATCGCCCTTCGCGCCAAATTTGCACACATCAAAGATTCCATCCAAGGGCACGGTCGCCACGCCGTCTTGTGCCGCAGACGCCATTGAGCCCCCCGGGATTGCTGCAGCGGCAATGCCTATACTCCCAGTACGCAGAAACTCCCGGCGTAGCGAATTGAAGGGGTTCATTGGATTCTCCTCTTGAAACTCCTCGGACGTGGTGGAAGCGGATTGAGAAATGGCTGCGAATTCTTGCGATACTTACGGGCATGTACCGGGCTGCCGATCTTTCAGCACCGGCAACGGCCAATCTTAGTCGAGATGAAAGACCTCATCAAGGGGGATCATGTTGTCATCCGCTCCTCCCGCCATCGGCTCGAAGAACCCGGACATCTCGGCCTGCCATCGGGCATTGACAGGATGGTTCTTCATAGCAGCCCTGCACTTCTCAAAATCGTCCGCCTCTAAATAACCGACAAGCAGACCGTCTGGCCGAAGAAAGATCGAGTAGTTATGCCACCCGCTCTGACTCAGAGCATCGAGCATCTCCGGCCAAATCTGAGCGTGGCGGGTCTTGTACTCGTTGATCTTTTCCGGAGAGACCCTTAACAGGAAGCAGACGCGCATCGGTTCCCCTTCAACCCGAATCGCTCAAACGCCTCATCGTCAACCGATTCGGCAGGTTTCTGGATAGAATTGCATTTCCTATCGAAATGATTTTAATATCGGTTTTTGATTTTTTGGAACTGATGATTTGAAGACTGCTCAATTGAACCAGGCAGAATCGAAGCAGAAACTCCGTGACTTTCTCCATTTTTCATCAGGCGGAAGGCTATGTTTGAAGAAAGAAGGACGAGTTTGGCTTCTTCTAACATTTTTTGAATCATGGTTTTGCACAGGAGTCTTCGACCTTGAGAGCAGCAAACACTCCATTCCTTCTCATCGCGGTCGTATTGTCAGCCTTAGACCCTTTTGCCGTCATTGCCCAACCTCGCGCTCGCTCGGTGGTTGACTTCAACCCGCATTGGAAGTTCTTCGAGGGCGATGAACCGGCTGCTCCGCAGGTCGCATTTGACGACTCCAAGTGGCAGAGTGTCGTTGTTCCGCATGATTGGAGCATTGCCGGTTCCGTTGACCAGAAAAATCCAAGTGGCCCCGCTGGAGCCTTCTTTCCCACTGGCGTCGCCTGGTATCGCAAAACATTCTCGTTGACTGCAAGAGATGTCTCACGTCGCGTCTATGTTGTTTTCGATGGAGTGATGGCCAACAGCGATGTCTGGATCAATGGCTTTCACCTTGGCCAGCGTCCCAACGGATATGTGAGTTTCTATTACGATCTCACCGGTCATGTACGATTCGGGCCCGCGGTGCACAACGTGATTGCGGTGCGCTGCGATACGTCAAAACAGCCCGCCTCGCGCTGGTATGAGGGGGGCGGCATCTATCGGTCGGTCCGTCTGGTGCTCATGCAAGATGTGCATCTGGAACCGTGGAGCACATTCGTGACGACCCCTACGGCAACCGCAGGCGAGGCAAATGTGCGCGTGGAGACCACGGTTGTGAACGACTCCAAAGCGTCTCGGAACGCCGAAGTTGAAGTCTACGTGATCGCGCCGGATGGGAGTGCCGCGGGAACGTTTGTCATACCTCGAAGGACGATCGCACCGGGCGCAACTTCAAAGCTCCATGGCGAGTGTCCGGTTCAGAATCCACAACTCTGGGGCATCGACCATCCCTCGCTCTATCGGGTTCTCGTTCGGCTCAAATCGAGCGGCAATCTCGACAAGTCAGACGCAGTTGTCGACGATGAAGAGATTCCTCTCGGCATCCGCGAATTCCATTTCAATCCAGACACAGGGTTCTGGCTCAACGGGCGGAATTTGAAAATCAAGGGAGTTGCAATTCACGCAGATGGTGGCGCCGTGGGCATTGCCGTGCCAAACGCCATTTGGGAGCGCCGCCTGCTCGCTCTCCGCGCCCTTGGCGTGAATGCCGTCCGTACGGCACATAATCCACCTTCACCAGAGTTTCTCGATCTGTGCGACCGCCTTGGCATGCTGGTCATGGACGAGATGTTCGATTGCTGGACCATCGGCAAGAACCCATACGACTATCACCTCTATTTCGACCAATGGTCCTCAATCGACACCCGTGACACTGTCCGCCGCGATCGGAATCATCCCAGCATCATTCTGTGGAGCGCAGGCAATGAGATTCACGACACCCCCCACACCGAACTTGCGCACAGCATTCTTTTCCGCCTCATCGCCGTCTTTCACGAGAACGACCCGACGCGCCCAGTGACGCAGGCGCTCTTCCGCCCCAACGTGAGCCATGACTATGACAACGGGCTTGCCGACATGCTGGACGTGGTAGGGCAAAACTATCGTGAAAATGAGATTCTCGCTGCGCACGATCAAAAGCCTTCACGAAGCATCATCGGGACGGAAAACACGCAAGGCCGCGAGCCGTGGCTGGCCCTTCGAGATCACCCGCCCTATTCCGGCCAGTTTCTCTGGTCCGGCATCGACTACCTTGGTGAGGCCGGGAAATGGCCGTTCATCAGCAAATCATTCGGGCTCCTCGATCGAACTGCACTTCCCCATCCGCGTGCGTTTGAACGGCAAAGCTGGTGGTCGGCTGTCCCAAATGCCCACATTGCCCGGCGGGTTGGCGACGCGGAGCGCGCCGCAATTGATCCCGGCTATGAGTCGACTTCGCCCGACATGCAGGAAACACTTCGGCTTGATTGGAATCCGCATGAATCCGCGTCGCACATGGAGTCAATTGAGGTGTATACCAATTGCCAAGAGGTAGACCTGTTGTTGAATGGGAAGTCGCTCGGGCGCCAACAACTGCATCCAGACGCCTCCCCCCTCAGCTGGAATGTGCCCTTTGCTCCCGGCTCCCTCAAGGCTGTGGCGTACAACCAGGGAGTTTCTGTAGCCGAAGACGAACTCCGCACGGCCGGCAAAGCGGCTCGAATTGTTCTTACTCCTGACCGGACCTCTCTCACTCTCAACGATGTCGTGACCGTTAATGCAACCGCGGTTGACGCAGCAGGCATTCGTGTGCCGGATGCCAATCAGGAAATCGAATTCACTGTTTCTGGTCCCGCAAAGCTTCTTGCAACAGATAACGGAAGCACTTCGGACCATGAATCTTTCCTATCGCGGCACCACCATCTATCCGGCGGAAGGGCCATTGCAATCATTCAAGCAACAGCCCAGGGAACAATTGAGGTTCATGCTGGCGCAACCGATTTGACCCAGGGCGAAACGCATTTCAGGGCAACTCCTGTTCAATCGGCGAACACCTTGCGTGCATTCTGATCGGGATCACAAAGCGCCGACGAGGAACGTCTGCCCCGCAGCTTTAAGGTCTGACCTTGATCCAGGGATAAGAAAGGTTTTCCTATGAGGAATTTGCGGGCCGACCGATGTGTTCCCTGGGGCGGCAATTCACTGAGATCTTGGGTCACCGAAATCGGGCCTTCGAAAGCTTTTCCCGAGATCGCGCTTTAAGGATTGCCTGAATTCTTGGAAATAAGTTTTCTATTGACATGAGTTCTGCAAATGCATTAGCTTTTTCGCCTAGTCGAAGTTTCCTCATTCAGTCGGCGCAAAAAAACACAATAACTTCGGAAAACTCTCACCTTTGGAGGCTCCAAGGCGGACGCATGAAATCCAACAATTCAGTTCACTCGATGAGCGTCCGGCGTCAGTCTTTTGGCTGCTGGACGAGCGCTGCAATGGTTTTACTCGGGCTTGCAATTTGCCTGGGATGGGCGGCTGAAAATGCCGCGGCACAAACAGCTGGTCAAGCCGCAATTACCGGAACGATTACCGACAGCACGCACGCAGTGGTTCCAGGTGCAACCGTGACGGCGACAAACGATGCCACCGGGGTCGCCACTTCGCGTACCACCTCATCGGCTGGAGTTTATGAAATCAGCCCGTTGATTGTAGGTACTTACACGATCACAGTGTCGGCGGCTGGTTTCGATGTCGAAAAGCAGGAAGGCGTTGTTCTCAACGAAAATCAGATCTTCGGATTCAATGGCGTTTTGAAAGTTGGAAGCCAAAAGGAAACGGTTACAATCACTGCGGCGCCGCCAACGCTGGACACCGCAAACGCGGTCCTCGGCGGCACTATTTCAAGCAACGAATTCATGTCCTTGCCGATTCTGGTTGCGAACAACCAGCAGCGAGATATCACTCAGTTCTCGAATTACCTGCCCGGCGCCCAGGCCGGTGCCCGGTCTTCGCTGTTCTCCGGTACCGCCAGTCGCGTGGAAGAAGTCTATTTGGACGGCCTGCCGTTAACAACGATCAGCCAAATCGGCGATAACCGGCCGATCTTTAATCTGGTGCCCGCAGAGGGCATCGGCCAGGTCGGCGCCCTCTCAAGCGGTCAATCTGTCGAGTATCAGGGTGCGGGCTCAGTCAACTACTCCATGAAAAGCGGCGGAAATCAATACCACGGGACGGTTGCCGACTTTGTGCGCAATACAGAATTTGACACCTGGGGCTTTACGGCTCTCCTGGCTACAGAAAAGAAACTTGTCAATGGTGTGATCACTACCGTGCCTGTGGGAAAACCTGTTGATCACCAGAATGAGCTCGCATTGGGTGTTGGCGGGCCAATCAGCATTCCCCATCTCTTCAACGGACACGACAAGCTGTTCTTCTACTTTGCCTACGATAAGGCACATACCAGGTCCGCCCCCGCTTATGCAGCGGCCAGCATTCCAACCACTCTGATGCAGCAAGGTAACTTCTCAGAGCTACTCACGGCAAACGGCGGACCTGGCTATGTCATCTATGACCCGACCACTTTAGCCGCTTGTACTGCCAACAGCACGACCGGTCCGTGCCGTTACGCATACGGCCAAAGCGGCGGTGTCGGTAAGGGTGCAAACGGCAATCCGGTCGGTAACCCGACAAACATCATCCCCAGTGGCGAAATCTCTCCGATCGCGCAAGTGATGCAATCTTTCCTGCCCACGCCAACCGTCTCCGGCATCCAGGGCAACTACCTCGGTGGCGAGCCAAGCGGCTATGACAACTGGCTCTACTCCGGCCGCATCGACTACACCATCTCGCCCAAGCAGACCCTCTTCGCGACGGTAACCGGTGGAAACCGCCACGCTGTGCCTTATACATCGACAGCTACTGTTATCCCACCACCCTACCTGGGTACGACAGCCTCCATCGTCGCTGGGCACTGGGCCGATCTTTCCGATGCATACACCTTCAGACCAAACCTTGTAAATCAATTCAGTTTCGGGTTCAGCAACTTCGGCGGGCCGCCTCTTGAGAACATCACGGAAGGAGTCAAGGCTTGGGAAGCCACAACAATGGGCATCAACTTCACTGGCGTCCCATCAACCGGACAAGCCGTGACCGAATTCCCTACGAATATCTTTGGCGGTAGCAACGCTCAATCGGAATGGGGAGAAGGTGGGTCGGGCGTAACCGCTACCACTGTTTCAGAGACGTACACCGCCGTCGACAACCTGCTCTGGATCAAGGGCAAACATGCGATGACGTTTGGCATCCAGTTCCAATGGCTTGAAGAGAATGCGTCCGTGTACGACGGGCCGACATCCTCCTTGACGCTTAACTGGAGCCCCAATGAGACAGCAGCCGTGTCTGGCACTTCATACACAGGCAGCACAGGCTATTCTTATGCCAGCTTCCTCCTCGGCGCCGTGAGCAGTACCGGGATCACCCTGCAGCCGTTTTCTGTTCTTGGAGGACGATACAGGCCAATCGCTCCCTATGTGGCGGATGACTATAAGCTCAACGAGAAGCTGACGCTAAACTTGGGACTGCGCTGGGACTACATTCCCACTTACAACGAAGTGCAGAACCGGTTTTCTTTCCTGAGCCCATATGGAACAAATCCGGTTACAGGCAATGCGGGTGTCCTGGAGTTCGCGGGAGGCGCCGGCGGTCCCTCCGTCAGTTGCGGCTGCTCCTCACCGGCAAGCAACTTCATGAAAAACTGGGGTCCGCGTGTTGGTTTTGACTACGCGATCAACTCCAAGACCGATATCCGCGCAGCCTTTTCAACGGTGTATTCACATGCCGGAGGGACAGGCGGCGCAGGCGGCGCTTACAACGGCCCCGGCCAGCTTGGCTTTACCAGTTCACCGGCCTATGGCGATTTCGCTGCCGGCGCCTCAGCAGGACCCGCATTCTACCTGAATACGAGCACGACGTTCGCGTCCCTGGGTCTCTCCAACAACAACTTCGGCGGTCCAAATTATACCGTCCCGGCGATCACAGCTCCGGGTGCTGTAAGCCAAACTCTGAATGTAGGCAATACCGTCACCAGCTCAGGTGCGTATGTAACCGCGAGTGGCGCTCCGGGCTATCCGGATCCCTACCTCTCCGGTCGGGCTCCGCAGTTCAATTTCTGGAACTTCGGGTTCCAGCGCGAAATCACTCCGGACATCGTGGCGACAGTGAACTATGCCGGCTCAAACAGCCACTTCCTGGCCGGCGCCGGGAATATGCGTGGGTTACAAGCCGGCCAGATCAACCCGTCCTACTATGCGGCGGCCAATTATGCTGAGACCAACGGGCTAGGCTCGACCTGTCCCGCCGGGAAATGCAACATTCTTACCCTCCCCGCTACCGCCGCAAATATCACGCTCGCCAATCAGGCCACCGCTGCGGTTGGCCTGCCTGCCATCATCACGCCCTATCCCACGTTTGCTACGGCTGCAGGGACTTCGGCAGGAGCCGGCAAGGCCACCATCGCCCAGGCGCTCACCTGGATGCCCCAATTCTCCGGCACCACTGACACCTGGCCAAACATTGCGAATGTCTCCTATAACTCGTTGCAGGTATCGGTTGCCAAGAGAATGTCTCAGGGATTGACGCTCAACCTCAACTACACCTACTCCAAGCAGTTGGACGATACAGGAACCATGCGCAGCGGCTTTGCAATTCCTGGGAGCGCAATGCTAAGCGGAAAGGGATGGGCCCCAAACCGCATCGATCGCTCATGGAGCACGAACAGTGTTCCTCAAGCGCTCTCCGTCTACGGTGTTTACCACATCCCATCCGGTGGTGAACCGGGCGTCGTCAGGGCAATTGCTGGAGGATGGACTCTATCTGGTCTGGGGACCTACTACTCCGGTACGCCGTTGTTTCCAACCGCTTCGTCATGCAACTCCACGTTTGAACCCAACACTGGAACCTGCATGCCCGACATCAATCCGGCCTTCGCTGGAAAGACCGTACGCCAGAACGGTTCCTGGGGAAAAGGCATCACCGCACCACTGCTGGGCGCGGCTCCCAATGCCGCTACCCCCGGCATATCCTACATCCAAGGCTACGTCGGAGGTGCGAATCAAGGATATGGATATAGCAACCCAACCGGAATCAATGGCACCGCGGTTCCATGCGCAACTGCAACGGGACCCTTTTGCAACTCGGGCAACTTCATGATTGGCGATGCCCCGCGCGGCGCCCCATTTGGTCTCCGTAATCCTGGTGTACCCAACCTCAATATGGGGCTACGGCGCACCTTCCCTCTCAATAGGTCCGAACGCATACAGTTTGTGCTTGCCGCCGATTGCCAGAACATAGCCAACAAAGTCACCTTCAGCGGCATCAATGTCAGCGTCGACAGCGCATCGTTCGGAACCGTCGGTTCGGCCACAAGCAATACCGGCAGCCGCGACTTCCAGTTCTCCGGAAGACTCAACTTTTAACTGCAGACTTGTCGATCGTTCCATACCCCGGAGCCAGAGATTGCAGAAGATCGCGAGACCTGGCTCCGATTTGATTGCGTGTCAAAACCTGGAGAACAGCATGTCCCGGCAATGGAAAGGCATCACCGCAGCAATTGCATCCTGTATTTGTGTGTTGGGAACGCAGCAGCTCGCTCTCGCGCAACATCAGCCTTCAGAGAAGGAACTGAAGAACATTGCAACCAACGAGGCGCGCCACTTCGGCGATGCACCGGACGATCCAGGCCCGCTCGCCAAAGACCTTCCTTACTCGACCAAACCCGCGGCCGTCGCCAAAGCAATGCGTAAAGTAGCCGATTGGCAGCTACAGCGATCGCAACCTTACTTTGATCGCATATGGACGTGGAGCGTACTTTACGCGGGATTCATGGCCGCTTCGGATTCGCTGGATGACCCGAAATATCGCGATGCAATGTTCGCCATGAGCCAGAAGTTTGGTTGGCAGCTCAGGTCTCACTTGCCCAACGCTGACGATCAGAGCGTTGCCCAAACCTATTTGGAGCTTTATCTGCTGAAAAGGGACCATGCCATGATCCAGCCGACGCAGGCTGAATTGGATGCCGTACTCGCAGCCCCGCGTGACTCTAAGATACCGGGCAAGGAGATTCCCTGGTGGTGGTGCGATGCGCTCTTTATGGCGCCTCCAGTGTGGTCGCGGATGTATGCAGCAACCGGCGACAGAAAGTACATTACTTATCTTGATGAGGAGTGGGCCAGAACTTCCAACCGCCTCTACGATACCAACGAACACCTCTATTTTCGGGATTCCACTTATCTGACCAGGACAGAGGCAAACGGAAAGAAGATGTTTTGGTCCCGCGGCAATGGATGGGTGATGGGCGGAATTGTGAGAACCCTCAAATACTTGCCGAATGACGATCCCTCTCGAGCCAAGTACGTTGTTCAGTTGCAGGAAATGGCTAGACGCATGGCTGAATTGCAAGGTCCCGACGGACTCTGGCGAGCCGGCTTGCTGGACCCTGACGACTACGAACTGCCAGAAATTTCCGGCTCTGCGCTTATCACCTATGCGCTGGCCGCGGGGGTGAACAAAGGCATTTTGGATCGCGCTGTCTATCGCCCGGTTATTGAGAAGGCCTGGACCGGGATGCTGCATCATGTTTACGCCGATGGGCGGCTGGGTTGCATTCAACAAACAGGCGCGGAGCCCCAACCATTCAAAGCTTCTTCAAGTTATACCTACGGAGTCGGCGGTTTTCTGTTGGCAGGCAGCGAAATCCGGCAGATGCATCGATGAAGAAGAACCCCCATGCGCCGATAAAGGGAACCGATGTTTTACCCCTGGCAGGCCTTGGGCTCTCTATGCGGGCTTAATGACCTGAATCCGCGACAACTGCCTGCCCCTTTGCCGACAGGTATGGCCCAAGCGGATTTCCAACAAGCGCCTTCAGGCCCGCCGTTACGGATTGCGCGTTCAACTCAGCTCCGGCCCTGCTGGTGTGCGGATCGGCAAACAGCGGTTCAACCTGCGCTTCACCAAGAGCGTCGTAACGCTTGGCGATGATCTCGTTCAGGTCGATGAAGGCTACGGACTGCGAAGCCGCAATCTGCCTTGCCCATCCTCCATAGTTGTCCGCATTGCGTGCTACCTTGCCGTCCTTCCATATCTTCCGCGGAATCGGAGAGCAGACAATCGGAGTTGCTCCTTTTACAAGAGTGTCTGCAACATACTTCCTCATATACCAGCCATAGGTGTACACAACCTCATGCCTGTTCGTGATTGGGTTATCGATCTCCCTGCTCTCACTGCCGACCCCAGGCAGGGTGCCGCGTGCACGACTGGTATCGTCGAGTGGACCAGAGTCGTTATGGCCAAATTGAAACAAGACAAAATCACCAGCCTTCAGCATGGAAAGCAGTTCATCCCACCGGCCTTCAGTGAAATAGGTTCGGCTGCTGCGCCCACCGATGGCGCGATTCACGACGTTGATCTTTGACGAGTCAAAATAGTCAAGCAGGGGCTCACCCCAGCCCCATTGTCCCCCGGCTCCGTCCCCTCTGCCGTTGCGCACAGTCGAGTCGCCAACCAGGTAGATGGTTGGGAGCGTGGGATTGCCAGGCTTAGGCAAAGGTGGCCGCGCAACCGCGCCTGGGTCAGTGACCTGGGTCCCTGAAGGCCCCTGTGATCGAACAGATCCAGTTCCTGCATGGTCAGACAGTGAGGCACCGAGGCGTTGAGCGGCTACGTTCATACAAGAACTCCACGCCAGTGCAAAGCCAATCGTCGCAAAGCAACGCATCATCCTGCTGGGATTCATTTCTCACCTTGGTGGTTCGCACGAAGCCCGCGTCTACTTCTGCTCTCCGTACGGTATGTCTTTCGGATCTTTGACTTCAGAATCGGTGAACGTGACTTTGCTGCCATCTGCCGTTTGGATGTTGCTGTCTGTGATGGTCCAGTTTCTAGCGTTCGCAATCGTACCCGCAACAGCGGCTTGGATGTCCAGATGGTCAAGTCTGAAATTGTCGAGTGTCGCGTTGGGGTATGCCGCCACATTGAACGCCGCTTTCGCTCCGGTGGACTTGATGTTCCAGATGTGAACGTCGCTGAAGTGAGGTAATCCCTGCTGCTCAGGAACCGGCGTCGTGAGTGTAATCCAGTATGAAGGGATATCCTTCAAGCCTGTTGGCAAAGTCGCGTAGCTAAAACTCGGGTTCCAATTCATCGTGATATGAATTGGGATTGCGACTCCTTCGAGGGTCAGGTCATGGATGCGGATGTCCCGCCCATAGCCGCCGCGCGTGTGTGCAGATTTGAAGAGAATGCCTGAAGGAACACCTGCCAGAGCAGTGATATTGCAGACTTCGATATTGTGAAATCCGCCGGAGGTCTCGCTGCCGAAAGTGATGGCCGCCGCGCCACGGCGCACGATCGAATCGCGCACCACAACGTCTTCGGTTGGCCGATTGACCCTGAGCCCGTCCGAATCACGGCCAGCCTTGAGCACCAGAGCGTCATCGTTTACGTCAATGTCGGCATGCTCAACCACTACTTTGCGCGAGGAATCAATATCAATTCCATCGGTGCTCGGCCCTTTGCCGCCCTCGTTGTTTCGAATAATGACTCCATCCACATGAACGTCATTCGAATAGAGGATTTGCACCGTCCAGAACCCTGAGCGCTTGAGCAGAATACCGCCGCCGAGTTGAATGTCCGACGAATTCTGTATCAGAATCAATCGAGGTCGGCGTGCATCATAGTCCGAAGCCCAGCGCAATCCTTTCGGTTCATACGCTGCACGCAAATCCCAATACGACTTCCACCAGATGGGCCCGTCGCCGTCAACGGTTCCCTTCCCCGTGATCATCACGCCATGTTGATCTCGAACGTTAATCAAGGCCGCGGGCCAGCTCATCTCGATGCCCGCAATCCGGGTTGGAAGCATCGGGTAATCTTCCACCTTTTCCGACCCAATCAGCGTTGCTCCTTCTGGCACGTCCAATGTGACACCCGATTTCAAGAACAAAGATCCCGTCAAGTAAACTCCGGGCTTCAGCGTGACTGTCCCGCCGGCAACAGCCGCTGCGTCGATCGTCTTCTGGATTGCGGCAGTATCAAGCCCTCTCCCATCCCCCTTGGCTCCATAATCGTTGACGACAAATGGCTTCGGAGCGGCATGGGCTGCGGCTGTGGCAAGCAGGCCCAACATCATGACATTCAAGCTCAATCGAGCCATTTTGATCATTGGGTCCTCTGCTCTTCAAGAAAGATCGGCCCAAAAAGCCCGGACGGAAGAGGCTTCAAATGATCCATGTCCTGGGGATCGAATCGGTGGCCGTATTTTGCTCGCAGCGCACTGTAGTCACGAGGCGACTGTCCGGCCAACAAATTGATCGCAGTGTTATAAACGTGGACTTCAATCCGGTTCTCACCCTTACGAACCAGCTTTGTGACGTCAATCCTGTAAGGCGGATGCCAAAGGGCTCCGGCCAGCTCTCCATTGACAAAAACGATTGCAGCCTCGCGAATCGGTGGATCGAGAAGCGCATGCATGCCATTTGCAATCGGCCGCCGATCGTCGGCAGTAGCGGTTCCGTTCCCGAAATCGAGAAAAACCCGCGCGCCAGCCGGCGAAGAAGACTCGATTGTGAAACTTCGCGAGTACACCGCCTCGCCAGAGTAGTTCTGCTTTCCAGGAAGGTCGGTCCATGAGGTCAACTGGCCAAGAGTGTGTGGCTCCGAATCACCGGTAAAATGCACCTGCCAGTCCTTGCTCAAATCAGCGAGCGCAGCGCCGGCATCCGGGGAATAATCGCTGGCCAAATAACTCGATCTCGACATCGGTAAAACTGCTGCCCCATTCTCAGGCCCAAAGCCGTCTTCGAGCACGAAGACCCTGGACTCGTATGGTGCAAGCATCAGCCGAATTTCTGCGCCGGGACCGCCCTTGAGGGCTCCGACAACAGTGCCTGTGTCGGGGTCCCATTCCTCGATTGCAGCGCGGCTAGACCTGAAATGAGCACTCCCGTCGAAACGCTCATTGGTGCTGTTCACCACGTAGTAAATATCACGGCCTGAAAGCCTGCGGTGAATGAACCCGAGACTGGGTGCTTTGCCTGTCACTTTCATATCTGGAAGCACTGCTGAATGCAAAGCATCGGCTAAGTCACCAATTGAGTTGACCAGCACGCCCTTGTGATCGGGGCCCCGGAACAACCGGTCTGAAAGAGCGGAAATCGCGGATGATGCGTCCTGGTCCTTGAATCCAGGCCCCAGCGATGGAGTCCTTTCGAGCGCGATCACCTTACCCACACTCGCTGCGTACCTCTCGATCTTCTGGTAAGTTGACAGTGGAATCCGGTCGGTTGGCGGAATCAGCAGGACAGGATAAGAAACCACACCAAGCTTGTCGATGGTGGCTGCGTCGATGTAATCGACGTTGTAGCCCGCGTCGAGAATGACTGACATAAGGGCGGGGGTAATCCGCGTCTTCATTTCGTCGGTAACCGACACGTGACCGGGCGTGAAAGCTGCCTGGGCGTCATCCTCCGGCAACAGAATCGCAATGTCGTTGGCTGGCTCTCCTTGGCGCAGCAACCAGCTTACCCGCTGCAAGTATTTCGTTACCTCGGGCATGACTGGAAACCACGGATTGTGAGAGTTAAAAACTGCCGCAGCATAGAGCGACCAGCCGGGCTCGCCCGCTCCCTGGGGGGAATAGGGATAGCCGTGTCCAACGATCTGGTTCACCCCGAGCAGAAACATTCGATCCGCCTCGGCTTTCATGTCCAGGGGGGTGGCGCGGAATGCGGGTGAGTGAAGCCACGTCCAGGTCTCGGCGGAAGTGACGTTGCGGCCATAAAGATGGCTGGCGGAGCTTGCCCAGCGCGTAAAGCTGAAGGCGCGCCATTGCGGACCCTCGCCTTCAGGCAAATTGGCGGCGGCCTCATCTGCGAGTGTGACCGCCGGCTCCCCGTAAGTCTGCGAACGGAACAGCGTGTGATGCGCCTCAGCGAAATGGGTTAACGGGGTCAGGTAATTCTCACGAATGAGATCGGAGAGTGTCTCACCCCAGTCGTGCCGAATCGAGTCCGCCTTTGTCGTGCCGCCGGCAAGCAATTCTGGGAGATGAGGGAGCAGATCGTACCCTCGGTGGCGTTGAAACTCAGCCGGAAATTTAGGGGTCCAGTCGGAAGCGTAGACCTCAAGTGAGTCAGAGAACACTGAATATGGAGGCTTGCTGCCAAAAGCGGCCAGCAACGGGGTCGCCACGTCGTCAATGTGCTCGTCGATTGCAGCTCGGGAGAAATGATCCAGCACATAGCCCTCAGCGCCTGCTGCGGGTCTCTTCACCATCATTCCCGTGTGGCTGGCAATGAAGAAGAGCGCGGTTTGCGCTCCTGTTCCGACGGGGATGACGTTCATTGCCAGATCGACTCGTCTTGCAGAGGCAGCGTCAAAGTTCTCCTCGGTCCCGTTAACTGCGAATGCTGCGACGATGTTCTCTCCATCGGCAAGCGGAGGAGGTGTTACGGTTTTGCCACTGATCGGAGTAGAAACTATTTTGAGGCGTCCTGCGGAAAGAGCGAGAGTTGTCTTCGGACCGCCGTAAGGCCAGCCGCTGCCGAGCGTAATATCCACGCGCAGCCCAAGCGATCGAGCCGTAAGGTTGGCGAAAGTGACGTCGTCAAGAAACTCGGGCGAGAGGTATTGCAGGTTCCTGATGCCTTTCGCATCGTCGTCAAGCATCAGGGGATAAACGGGTTGAATTTCGACGCCGCCGATCCCGGCGTCCCGCATCGTCCTCAACTCTTTTTCGAGTTCGGTCTTTGTTACAGCTGGACCGAACCACCACCAGCGCATCATCGGTTTTGCATTGTCCGGCGGGTCCTGGAATTCCTTCAACAAATCGACGTTCGAATCCTGCGGGAACACGATCGCCGGCAGTCCAGGAGTGCACGCCAGTGCCCCAAATGCAAACACTGATCGGAGAAGCGAATTCCTTAACAATCTGCACTGCTTAAGGGTCATCGAATCATTCCTGTTCACAAATCTCACAAAAACGAGGCAACCTAATGCGACCGGAGCCAACCAGTATTCACCTGTGCCGCCGTCGATGGATTCGCTATTGCACCTGGTTCACCGGCCTGGGCTTCGTTGAATTGAATTGGCTCGCCAGTTCCGGCGTCGAGTGCACCTCAGAAGCATCTGGGGTTTCAGCCTTCGCCACTTCGACGCCGAAGACATAACTTGGCCCAAACATGTTGCTCGTGAAAATGACAAGCTTCTTATCCGGAGAAAAGCGAACGTTGGGTTCAAGCCGATAATTATGGTGAGACATGTTTACGAGATGTTCTGAATGAAAGACCCCCGGCTGCCAGAAGTCCGGTGAATTGATTGCGCCGGGGCCAACCGTAAAAAGCTGCGGGTGAAATAGTTCGATCCACTCGCCATCGGGAGCCTTCGCCACTTGGCCTGGATCTCCGCCGTCCCCCGTGAACAAGTCCTCGCCGAGTGTAAGGTTGAAGTGAATCGACCATTCGTTGCGTTGCATATGATAAGCCACGCGCTTGTGGGTACTCAGGTTGTAGCCTGCGAGAAAGAAGTCCTCTCCTTTGGGCGGTTGCCAGTCGTACCAGATGGTCTGTCCATCGAGACCCCAGAATTCATGCCCGGCGATCTCCATGGCCATCGTCCGCTTGTGGATCAATTCATTATGAGTGCCGTCGGTGTGGATCATCCATATGCGATCGACCTTTTGCCATGGGCCCTCGTGGCAATACATCAATAATGTTGGATCGACCGGCGAGAAAAGCATGTGACCGATCCAATCGGTCGAATGCAGTAATACGGTAACTTTTCCGGTTTCCAAATTCACGGTGAATAGGACCACCGGGATGCGCGCAGCCAGGCGGCGTTCCATCATTTCGCCTTTGCCTTCAGGCTGGACAAGGTTCCCTGCTTGCTGCGCCTGACTTCCTTTTGGTGTTGACGATGCCGCCTCCGGCCGGTTGCGTCCATATTCCTGCTCGGGCGGCGTTTCATTTTCGTCATATGTGCCCACTCCGAGTGTCTCGTCGGCGTTGATGGTGGCCACACTCGCACGTGGAGGCAAGGTCGCGATCGTTGTGACCTCGCCAGTGTCGACATTGGCCTTGTAAATCGTGCTCAGGTTGGTAGCTTGATCCATCTTCGAAAAGAAGACCGAGTTGGTCTTTCTGCCGACGACGATGGCATGCGCCCCTCCGTGGAAAAACCCTGGTGTTCCGGGAACGGCTCCGGCGGCTCGAGGAGGGTTGGGTACGAGAAGCCTGGTCTTTAAGGTTGACAGATCGAGAATGCGAATGCCGTCTGGCGAGTTGTAGACCATGGATTTGCTGTCAGGCGTGAAGGCATTCACATTGAAGTAGAAGCCGGAGGAGCCCGGCTCATCCGATAGTCGAAGGATTCGGTGGCCTGTGTCCTTGTCAACCCAAGAGGTCGGCAAGTTTTGCGCAAATACGGCCGGGATCAGCACCGCGGAAGCAGCAATCATCGTGACGAGAACTCTAGGCATTGGATGGGTCGCACTCCTTGGGTTGGGGAACGTGCCGATGGTCCTGGCGCGGCCGAGGTGAAATTCGACCTTTACCACCGCGCATCGATTTATACATCTCGACGTCTCTCATTGGCAAATTGTTTCCTATTGAATAAACGAGCACGGTCTACGGTCCAAAACAAGCCGTGCACATTTACCCCGAACACCCCCAATGCTGCGCTACGACACAAAGCTGCGGGATGCGAAGATTCGATGTATTCTGGAGGTTAGACCCGGAGCCTCAATATTCTCCTCTTCGTCTCTAAATCAGCCCGGGCCGTGCTTCGCTCATTCGTCGAACGATCAACATAAGTGATTCTTTTTCAGGCTCGTGGAACTCATCATGGCAATTACTCACATCTCAGTGCGGGGGGCGCGCCAGCATAATCTGCGTGACATCAGCGTACGCATTCCCCGAAACACTTTGACGGTGGTCACGGGGCTTTCCGGGTCGGGGAAAAGCTCGCTAGCTTTTGACACCATCTATGCCGAGGGCCAGCGCCGATACGTGGAGACCCTTTCCGCCTATGCGCGCCAGTTTCTTGACCAGATCGAACGACCCGACGTCGATTCGATCGAAGGCCTGAGCCCGGCAATATCGATCGAGCAGAAGACGACGAGCCGCAGCCCCCGCTCCACGGTGGGCACCATTACTGAGATCTACGACTACTTGCGCCTTCTCTATGCCTCAGTTGGCACACCGCACTGTCCCAACTGTGGGCGTCCCATCTCGCGCCAGACCGCTGAGCAGATTGTGCAGCGCATTCTGCAGCTGGGAATGGGGGAACGCGTCACCGTGATGGCCCCTATCGTCCGCGGACGCAAAGGTGAATTCAAAGACCTTCTTGACCAGCTGGATCAGCAAGGTTTCCGAGCTCGGGTCGACGGCGATCTCCAGGATCTATCTGAACCCCTACTTCTTGACCGCCGCAAGAACCACACCATTGAGGCGGTGATCGACCGCATTCTCCTGAAGTCCACATCGCAAGGTAACCCAGGGGCAGTCCAGCCGGCGCCCGGCAAACTTTCTGTCGAAAAGAGGCTTAATGCTGCTGTTGCCAAGGCCTTGCAGTTAGCCAACGGGCTGGTGCTGGTCGCCATTGCAGGCGCCGACGAGCAATTGTTTTCAGCCTCCATGGCTTGTCCCGACTGCGGTCTCGACGTGCCTAAGCTTGAACCGCGCAGCTTCTCGTTTAACTCGACGTTTGGCGCGTGCCCTGAGTGCCATGGTCTTGGCTCGCTCTACGATCTCGACCCCGCGAAGGTCATTACGGACTGGTCGAAGCCGCTTCTTGATGGCGGCCTCGGCCCAGGTTCCTCATCACAATACCTGCTCAAGCTCGTGCACCTTGCCGCCGATCGCTACAAGATTGACCTCAAGCTTCCTTTTGAAGACCTTCCCCCTCGCCAGCAGCACATTCTGGTCTATGGGCCTCCCAAAAATGAAGCTCCCCGTACTGGGTTCCACGGCATTTTGGCGTTCCTCCGCGATTCAATCGATGAAGCTCGCAGCGAGGGATACCGCGAGTACATGATGAATTTCATGTCCGCCACGCCCTGCCCTGTTTGTCGTGGCAAGCGCCTCCGCCCTGAGTCCCTTGCGGTCAAGATTGGTGGCCTTTCCATTGCCGATTTCACTGCCCTGCCATTGAACCGCGCGCTCTCCGCCGCCATCAACCTCGGCTTTACCGCGCGCGAGTCCCTGGTCGCCGAGCGTATCCGCCGCGAGATTGTCGAGCGTCTTGAATTCCTCTGTGCTGTGGGCCTCAACTACCTTGCCCTCGATCGCAACGCGGCAACACTATCCGGAGGCGAGGGTCAGCGCATCCGGCTAGCAACCCAAATCGGTTCGCGCCTGCGAGGCGTCCTTTACGTTCTTGATGAGCCGTCCATCGGACTTCATCAACGCGACAACATGCGTTTGATCAATGCTCTCGAGAAGTTGCGCGACCTGGGCAATACCGTTCTTGTTGTCGAGCACGATGAGGACACCATCCGTCATGCTGACTACGTACTCGATCTCGGCCCCGGCGCCGGTCGCCTTGGCGGTTGCGTGGTAGCTCAGGGCACACCAGGTCAAATCATGGCCTGCGCTGAATCGCTAACTGGTCGCTATCTCTCCGGAGCGGCTACCATGCTGCATCGGTCCAGCCCGCGACCCCTCACTGGTAAATGGATTACTGTCACAGGCGCGCGCGAGCACAATCTCCAGGACATTTCGATCCGCATTCCGCTTGGCGTCATGACGGTGGTCACCGGCGTCAGTGGCAGCGGCAAGAGCACACTTATCAATGACATCCTTTATCGCTCTCTCGCAAAAACCATTTACGGTTCACGCGAAGAGCCGGGCTCGCATGAATCGCTGAGCGGTGCTGAGCAGTTGGACAAGGTCGTGCGCATTGATCAGTCCCCTATTGGTCGCACCCCGCGCTCGAACCCAGCAACATATACTCAGGTCTTCTCGCCTATCCGCGACTTGTTTGCAATGCTGCCGGAATCCAGAGAGCGCGGCTATAAGCCTGGTCGATTCAGCTTCAACGTGACCGGCGGCAGGTGCGAGACGTGCCAGGGTGACGGGCAGCGGCGAATTGAGATGAATTTCATGCCCGATGTGTACGTCCAATGCGAAGTGTGCAATGGACGCCGCTATAACCAGGAGACTCTAGCCGTAAAGTTCAAAGGCCATTCCATCGCTGACGTTCTCGATCTCACCATTGAGGACGCTCTCACCGTTCTTGCGGACGTACCACTGGTCCGCCAAAAGCTGCAAACGTTGGTCGACGTCGGGCTCGGCTATGTCCACCTCGGCCAGAGTGCGACCACATTGTCGGGCGGCGAAGCTCAGCGCATGAAACTGGCCCGAGAGCTCAGCAAGCGACAGACCGGCCGGACGCTGTACTTGCTCGACGAGCCCACCACCGGCCTGCATTTCGACGATGTCCGCAAGCTCCTTGAAGTTCTCCATCGGCTTGCCGACCTGGGTAACTCAGTCATCATCATCGAACATAACCTCGATGTGATCCGCAACGCCGACTGGATTCTGGATCTGGGTCCCGAAGGTGGCGAAGACGGCGGCCGTGTTGTCGGCCAGGGCAGGCCGGCGAAGATTGCCGCAACACCAGGCTCGTATACCGGCCAGTTTCTTACCCGGTATTATTCCTCTGCAAATGGCCAACTGGCCGCGGTCGATCCGGAGTCAGACGCGGACACCATTGCTGAGGATTCAGCAATAGTTCTCGGCACCACATCCATTCCAGAGACCATGGGGCCGAATACCGGAAATCGAGAGGCCGGGAGAACGAAGCCAAAGCGTATCTCCCGAGCCACTCCTGCCGAAGAAGATCTTGCGGCCACCCGTGCGAAGGCGAATCTTGCAGCTCAAGACCAGTTTGCAACAACCAACGCTGGCCAACGCAAAAAGAAAACAGGCGTTGCATGAACGATATGCCTGAACAGGAACGTCTCGAGCCCGAACTCTCCGCCGCTCAGGCGAAGGCTGCCACAACGCCAGAGGAGATCACGCCGCCAGTGGAGCAGGTCCTTCCGATCGCTCAACTCGAACCCATTCACTTCGAGAATGTCCCAGACACCAGCCCGGTTTTATTTCAGTCATGGTCAGCGCCCGAGGCTCCCCCTCCCACGCGAATCCCCAATTTTGGCCACCTTTGCATTCTGGCCCTTTTACTAGTGCTGGGTTGGCTGGGCGCTATTGGGCTCGCATTCTCTGCCCTTCATTTCCATCTGTTTGGGGTGAATTCGATCCAAAAGGCAGCAACCGACATTCATTACACACTTGGAACCATGGTTGTGCTTTATCTGCTTACCTTCGGTGGATGCCTCATCATTTTCCCAATTGTCTGGCAAAAGGGACTTTTTAGGGGCTTGCAATGGAACGGCGCAACTGCATTCCGGCTCCGTGGTCGGCTTTTCGGCGCAGCGGGGGTCTGCTTCGCGCTCGCGATGATCGATCAAATCGTCCTGCCTGGCCCTGACAACGCTCCGATCGACAAGCTCTTTCAGACCCGACTTGCTGCCTGGTCGCTCTTCGTGTTCGGAATTACGTTTGCGCCCTTCTTTGAAGAAATCCTCTTCCGAGGCTTTCTTCTGCCTGCCCTCTGCACGGCGTGCGATTGGACCGCCGAACGCTTCACTCACTCCCGCCCACATCCGCTCGACCAGAATGGCCACCCCCAGTGGTCCATGACCGCCATGATCATTGCTTCGATCCTCACCAGCATTCCCTTCGCAAGCATGCATGCCGAGCAAACTGCCAACGCGCTTGGCCCATTCCTTCTGCTGGTTTGCGTCAGCCTGGTCCTATGCGCGGTTCGGCTCGCTACCCGTTCTCTTGCCGCCAGCATGCTGGTTCATGCGTCTTACAATTTTGTGTTGTTCTCTCTCATGCTGGTCACGACTCACGGCTTCCAGCACCTGGACAAAATGTAATTACCACCGGCACTCCCGATACAATCGAGATCGATGACCACACACGCCCAGCAACTTCTTGCCATCCTCGCTCGCATCAGCTTTCGCCTCGGGCAATTCAAGCTGTCCTCAGGCGGCACAAGCGACTACTACATCGATTGCCGGACGACGACTCTTCATGCTGAGGGTGGTCGCCTCACCGGCGAAGCTATCCTCGATCTGCTGCAAGAAAATGGAATCGCAGCGGAAGCAGTTGGCGGCCTCACGCTCGGGGCGGATCCAATCGTTTCGAATGTCGCCACGGCCAGCGCATGGCGAGCCCAAACGGTTCCAGCCGCCCCGCTCCTGCATGGATTCCTGGTACGTAAAGTAGAGAAGACGCATGGAACTGGCCGCCGTATCGAAGGATTCTGCCGCCAGGGAGCCAGGGTGGTGATTGTGGACGATGTATGCACCACTGGCGCATCCACAATCAATGCGATCGAAGCCGCCCGCGAGGCTGGAATGACAGTTGCAGCCGTGGTCTGCATGGTGGAACGTCAGGAAGCCAATGGCCGGCCTGCCGTTGAGACTGCAGCAGCTGGAGCCCCATTCCTAACCCTTTTCAGCGCGAATGACGTTCGGGCCGAGCATATCCGCCAGCAGAAGTAGTGCATGAGGATATAAAAAAGGGGCCGATCCGTTGAGCGGATCGGCCCTGTGAGTTGCCGGAAAATATCTGAATGCGGCAAACGCATTTTAGCTATTACTGTCCGCTTCCAGAATTCGTAGCGGTTTGCGATCCACCCTGATCGCTCATGTTTGACAGTAGCTGAATCTCGACACGCCGGTTCTGTTTGCGCCCTTCCGCGGTTGTATTCGGCGCCACTGCATTATCTTTGCCGATACCGATCAGGTAGAACCGGTGAGCGGCAACACCATACTTCGATGCCAGGTATTGAACCACTGCATCGGCGCGCCGCTGGCTCAGTTCATAGTTGTACTGCGCGGGGCCCGTCGAATCAGTCCCACCCGTCACTTCGAGAAGGTAGCTCTTCGCCGTCCCGAGCTGCGCCGCAAAGGCATCCAGCTGATCACGGTCGTCCTTGGTAAGCACCGCCTTGTCAAAACCGAAAGTGACTGAGACATTTGCAATCTGTTTGTAGTTGTCCAGGCCCTTGACGACGCTGTCGAGCGAATCCGCACGATGAACGGCGTTGTCTGCCGCAGTCTCTGCATCGCCAGCTGATTTACTGGCATCCTGTGCATTCTTTGTAGCGGCGTCCGCTGCTCCCTGAGCCTGCTTGACGCCTGCCTGCGAGCGGTCATCCACATCGCGAATCTGCTGGTTGTTTGCAGCCGTCTTCGCGTCCAGTTGATCCGTGTGGTCAACAAGCGGCGCTGTCTGCGTGCGCACATAGTTCTTGGTTGCGCAACCTGTTGCGCCCAGCACTGCCAACCCCGCAGCCAATCCTAAAGCTCCAAATCGATGGATCATCATCATTCTGCTCCTTGTGTTCGCCGCTCAACCCGGCGGTGCCTTCCGAGCTAAGACTTAGCACCTGTGCCGCCAAACCTTGGAAACGCAGGTAACTCCCTGATCACGAGTGGCTTAAGGCCATCGCTTGAATTCGACTAATCCTCGTTACCAATGTACTTTTTACCTGAATTGGTAAGGATTGCGTCCCAACGGTTCAATCCGAGTGCAGCCGCGCTCGGTTTGCGTAACTCCTTTGGTTCCCTTCGCAGCCGGGGTCGGAGGCTCTCTCTACCTCATGACCAGCTAATCTAGAAAGGGACCACTGCAGCGCTCATCCAATGGACTTTTACGAGAAAATCCGGACTCTTCCCACTCAGCCTGGCGTGTACCTCTACAAGAACGCAGAGGGCGAGGTGATCTACGTGGGCAAGGCGAAGAATCTTCGCTCTCGAGTCCGCTCCTATCTCCTTGAAGCTGCTCAGTCCAATGCGAAAACCGGCTCTCTCATGCGCGAAGCCGTCGATCTCGATTACATCCTTGTAGCCAATGAGCATGAAGCACTTGCGCTGGAAAACAACCTCATCAAGAAGCGCAAGCCACGCTTCAATATTCTGCTTCGCGACGACAAGACCTACCCCTACGTCAAGCTCACGCTGGCCGACCGTTACCCCAAAGTCTTTGTGACCCGGCGCCTGCGGAAGGACGGGGCCGCTTATTACGGGCCTTATTTTCCCGGGAATCTTGCTTATCGCATTGTTGAGCTCATCCATCGCAGCTTCTTGATCCCGAGTTGCAAAGTCGACCTGTCCCGATACCATCCACGCGCCTGCCTGCAGTACTACATTCATCGTTGCCTGGGTCCGTGCGTCGAGGGACTCACGACCCCGGAGCTTTACCAGAATGCTGTACATGACGCCCAGCTCTTTCTGGAAGGGCGATCGGCGGAGTTGGAACGCAGTTTGACTGCCCGCATGGCTGCGGCAGCTGAAGCAGAGCAATTTGAAGCTGCGGGACGGCTGCGCGACCAGTTGTCAACCGTGCACCAACTCCATGAGAAGCAGCGCATCGCTACGGCCGAGCAGGATGATGAAGCGGATGTGTTTGGCTACCACTTTGAAGCCGGTAGCCTGGCGGTGAACCTCTTCCACGTTCGCGCCGGCAAGATTGTTGACCGGCGCGAGTTCTTCTGGGACGATCTACCGGAGTTTCTGGAAAGCGATGATATTGAAGGCGCTTCCGTGCCTGCTGAAACAGACTTTCACGCCGGTCATGTCTTCTCTGCCCTGCTCAAACAGCTTTACATCGACCAGCAGTATGTTCCGCGCAGCATCCTGCTTCCTGTTGAATTCGACGACCGGGAGGCACTTGCCGAGCTTCTCAGCCAGCGTACCGGTCATCGCATCGTTATTGCAATGCCTCAACGCGGCGAGAAACGCTCTCTTGTCGACCTTGCCGGACAGAATGCCAAGCAGTCGTACACCCAACGGTTCCGCGTTCTGGAACCATCGCGCAAAGCAATACAGGAGGCGCTCGCCGATCTGCTGATGCTGCCGGAGCTTCCTCGCCGGATTGAATGCTTCGATATCTCGCATATCCAGGGGGCCGAGACAGTAGCCTCGCTGGTGGTTTGGGAAGACGGCAAGATGAACAAGCAGCTTTATCGAAAGTTCAAAGTCATGACCGTCCTTGGAGTGGATGACTTTGCCTCAATGCGCGAGGTTGTTACGCGGCGCTACAAGAGGCTGAAGGACGAGGACAAGCCCATGCCTTCGCTGATCCTGATTGACGGCGGGCTTGGACAATTGCATGCCGCGGCCGAAGCATTGGAATCGCTGGGATTCACATCGCAGCCACTGGCTTCGATTGCCAAGCGGGAAGAAGTCATCTACCTCTATGGCAACGAGGATGAACCGATTGTGCTGGATCGGCGGTCGCCTGTGCTGCATCTGGTTCAGCTGATTCGAGATGAGAGCCATCGCTTTGCGGTCGGCTACCATCGCCAGCGGAGAGCGATGCGCGACCGCGACTCGGAATTGCTGAACATTGCCGGCGTTGGCTCGCAAACACGGCAGCGGCTGCTCTCGCATTTCGGGAGCCTGCGCGACGTTCAACTAGCGACGGCAGAGTCTTTGGCCGCTGTTGTTCCCCGCAAAACCGCCGAGGCGATCTTTCGGCATTTCCATCCGGCAGACGCATCAGGCGAAGGAGGCCGGTAACTTTGAGCGACAAAGTGCGGATGTTGGGGGGTCAACCTGTCTCAAAATAGACACTAAGCTGGCTGTGAGTCGGTGGAATGAAATCTTTTCTGGATTCTGCCGTTATTAAGGGAGGCCATATGTATGTCTCTGCAACAGGCATGGGCTGATTGAGCAATATCGCCGAACCGCATGAACGCTGACGAGCCCTTTAAGTGCCTTTCACCCTCGATTCGGTAGGATCCGACACTGGACGGCAAGGATTCAACCTATAAAGAGTGATGTAGATCACATGAAGCGCTTTCCTGAACATGCACCCTCATCCAGGCAACTGAAGTCATTGAGAGTGAGATTCGCAGATGAGAACCCTTCAAACCCTGTCTGACCTGTTCAAGCATGAACGCACCCAATTAGAGAAGCTTAAGGCACTCGATTCCGGTTTGCTCGCGGCCGCCCCCGACGAGGCACCTGCAATCGAACGGGAGATCGATGGTGTTTTGAAGGAGATCGCGTGGCTGGTGAAGGAAATTCGAGATTGGCAACTGGTCTATTTGTCTGAACACAATCTGGGCTACCAGCAAAGACGCTCCAGCACACAGGATGCATAGTCAGGGGCCGCAACCACACCCAGCGAACGGTTACCTCTCCCGAGACACGATCATATTTATGAACTGACTTGGTTATATATTCAACCAAGGCGCTAGGCATTTTGCATCCTCATTGATTTTGCGCATTAAGGATGAAGCTCGCAATTCGTAGGCGGTCCAAGGCGACGGGGCTGCTGAATTGTCTTCAACAAGTCAGTTCTTGACCGTCATTGCGTCTGAATCAACCGCCTTTTTGCCCGTAATGCCCTCGAGCCCTGCCAAGAGGCCTCGGTAGTCGTTCTTGTCAGCCTGGAAGGCGATGCCGCCCTTTTTTCCGGAGTCGTCCCAGGTCAGGCCGACAAAGTGCTTCTTCGATTTGCTCAAAGCCAATAGCGCTCCAAGTCCAAGCGAGAAGACCGCTAGGCCGATCGCTGCTCCCACACGGCGGTGGACATCCTGTCCATAGCTGATTTCTGTGACCGAAGCAGCAGGAATGACGGCCACCTCGTTCTTGCCGCTGATGATGCGCACTTTGTCTCCATCGATGAACAACTTCATATCTGTTCCAGCCTTAAGACCGGGGATTGATCCGCCGTCGTAGGCAATCTTGAACCCTGGGTCGCCGGCTAGTGCAGTAGCTGGAAACAAAATGCAAAGAACGAAGGCAATAAGTCTCTTCATAATCTCCTCACAAACGGGGATCTTACACGGACGCTGTGCTGCCGTTCTGTGACGCAGGACATGCGAGGTGGGGTCAAACGCAATGCGCAAAGCGGTCCCGCATTGCAATCACAATGAGCTTCGTTCCGGCGACGTTCAGGAAGCAGCGTTGACACGAGGCGATCCACGCATTGTGACCTGAATATAAGCAGTGGATTTGGACATCCCGCACCGAGATTGAGGCGGCGTCTTTGTCACAGGTCGATCGCCGCTACCTCGTGGTCAAGGATCGACGGCACAGTGAACGTCAAAGAGGAGCCGGAACGCGAGATTTCAATCCGTTTGTCGGCAACCAGCAATCGCGCCTGCCTCGCCTCAATCTTGTCAGGTAAGGAAAGCTTGACGGTTTGCGGGCCAATGGGAAAGAAGTCTCGAAAAGGCCCCTTCATCGCCATGGGATTGGTGAGGTTGACCAAGTGAATGGTGATCGAATTCGCATTTCGCCACGCGGTGACATCGATCAACCCCGGCCCTTCAACAAGAATCTCGGGTGGTTCAGGATTCGCCCAACGAATCGTATTGCGCAGCACCTTGAGATGATCCTCACTAAGGACTTCCCAGAAGGTTCTGTCAATGTCAACGGGAAAGTAAGCGACACGTCCTGCCGGCTTGCGGAGATAGAGGCAAGAGACATCCGTTTTGGCCGTGCGGGGGTAGACCTTTTCCATGGGAAGGTCGGGATAGCTGGGGATCAGCGTAAAGGGCGTCTCCGCAAAGGTCTCGCGCGGAGTGACTTCGACCCGTGAAACTCCGTTAATAATCCGTGGCGCGTCTTCTAGCCCGGCAAAGAGCGGATGATGCGGGATCGCTTCATGCTCGAGACGGATATACGAATTGAGTATTGGGCCTTCCAGCTTTCCTGCAAAGTCAACACCGAACAAATCAGCGAGCGCGAAATTTGCGCGACGCTTCCCTGCTTCGTCGTAAAGACTGGTTTCATGCGTTGCAATCAGGTTGCCGCCCGCAGCGACGAAAGCTCTGAGCTGGTTGCATTGAGCATCAGAAAGTGCGGCAATATTTGGCAGGATAAGGGTCTTGAACGGGGCCAGATGCGCGGCGTCAAGCAGCAGGTCATGAACCATCTCAAACGGAATGCGCGACTCGACCAGTGCCTCGTACCAGCCGAGACCGTAATTCTCGACGCGGGCATCGGCGTGCTCGTCGCCGTAATACCACGCGGTCTGCTGGGAATAAACAAGTGCGACCTGTGCCAACGGCTGCCGGTCAACCAGGTGGCGCTGATGGTTTGCGGCCCATAGGTAGATCTCTTCAACTCCCTTAAGCCAACGCTCATCGTGCAGAGTGCCGGAGAATTTGCTGCACCATGGGCGCATCCCGTTGGCAATCGATTCCAGAACCCAGATGCGGATTTCGGCGTTGTTGTTGACGCTATCCTTCCAGCGATAGGACTCCTCAACACCGACGCCGAAGAGCCCGATCGCCGGTTTGTCAGCCAGGGTGGCGCGGAATTCCTTGGCAGTCTTGCCCATGAGCCAGGGCGCGGCGAGGCCGTGGCGAGCCTGGCGGTCTGCAACAAGCATGGGTGAGCGGCGACTAGTTTCAATTGCGTTGAGGGAGCTGGTAGCGCCGCTGCCGTTGTTCGGGATCATGGAGGCTTCAGAATTGATCCGGCGTATTGCGGAGTTCCACTGATCAAGGAGGCTGATCAGCGTCTGCTGGCGCCATTGGAACCAGGCGCGGCGTGCGGCGTCCTGCATGGAAGACGCACGAGGAAGTTCAAACCCTGTGGCCGTTTTGAAGTTTTCGACGCAATGGACGCAGTAGCAAACGCCGTTGCCGTCCCAGCGATTAAGAAATATGCCGTCAGGCCGATAGCGTGACATGATCTCTTTGTGCACCGCTGACATGAAATCGAAGTTGTAGGGACCATAGGCGCACGTGACCCACATCTCTGGCGATGACCAATGACGCCTGGGCTTGCCATCGGCATCCGCAGCGATCCAGTCAGGGTGGGCCGCCTGCAGGTCATCATAGGTTGCGTGAGGATCCGTTCTAACCAGCACTGACATTCCCAATTTGCGGCAACCGGTAACCAGTTCGCCGAGAACGTCGCGCTGGCCAAGCCATGCACTGCGGTGGTGAAAAGGAATCTCCGTTGGGTAATAGGCAACGCATCCGCCGCCGCTGAGACAGACTGCGTCAGTCTGCGTTCGTTTGAAGTAGTCGAGCCAGAACTCAGAGTCGAAGTGGACTGGATCGTCCTCCACAAGCGTAAGTTGCATCCAACGCATTGGCTTTGAGGCCCAGGCGGGGACTGGCTCCCAGCCACTTGGCAACGCGGATTGTTCCCAGAAACCATTCGGTGATGCTTGAGCGAGCGCGGCGCCCGAGCTTGCGGCAACCGTGGATTGCAGGAATTCCCGGCGTGTGAGCGGCCCAGTTCTCATGCGCGTAATAGTAATTGAGGCATTGCAGTTCGCGCCAAACGGGGAAACGGTGGTGATGTATTAGAACTGCCGCACATTCTCTCCGGATATTTGATCGGCAGCCAGATCTCGCGCGAAGTGCGTGCCGGGCTTTCAGTTTTGTGCGCTTCTATCAGCGGCGGGCACGGCGTAATCTGCCAGCGTTCAACTGTGTTTTTGCGGTCACCACCTGCCTTTCACCGGAGTGATGCGCTACTTTCCGCGGCAATGAACATTGCCTGTTTATCGACGACGGTCGGCCCCTTTACTTTGACAGCGGTCATTTGACCGCCTGCGGCGCAAGGTTCGCACTGAGGAGATTCAGGCTGCCTGAAGTCTTGCCCACAAACAAAATAGGATCGCAGATAAATGATAAAAGGCGGACGGGTCAACCTCTCCGTTTCGCAACTTGGTCATAGACCCTGGCATACTCTCGGGCAGGCTGGGCCCACTCGTAGTCCCGCGCCATTCCATTGAGCATCAGTTTCTTCCAGGACTTCTTGTCCTTGAATGCCCCCAGTGCGCGATCGATGGCATCGAGCAGCCCCCATGCATTTAGCCCTTCAAATTTGAAGCCGGTGCCCGTTCCCAATTTTGGATTCCATTCCTCGATCGTGTCGTCGAGCCCGCCGGTAGCCCGGACCACGGGCACGGTCCCATATTTCAAGGAGTAAATCTGATTGAGCCCGCACGGCTCATAGCGTGAGGGCATCAGGAACATATCCGACCCGGCCTCGACCTTGTGTGCCAGCGCCTCGTCGTAGCGGATCTGCACAGCCACTTGACTCTCATTCCGGAAGGCCCAGTCGCGGAAGAAGCGCTCGAAGACAGGCTCTCCGGTTCCAAGGGCCACCACCACCACATCCCGTTCCACCAGTTTGTCGGCAATCTGCGCGACGAAGTCGAAGCCCTTTTGGGCGGCAAAGCGCGAGACGATCCCGATCACAGCAGTCTTCTCGGCCACCTTTTCGAAGCCAAATGCGTGGAGCAGGTCGACACGGCACTGCTGTTTCCCAGCCAAATCGTCAGGACCGAAGTGGGCAGCCAAGTTGCCATCGGTGGCTGGATCCCATTGTGTGTAATCGACACCGTTGAGAATTCCAACCAGGTCCGCAGCGCGAGCGTGCAGCGTGCCTTCCAACTTCTCGCCAAATTCCGCCGTCTGAATCTCCTCAGCATATTTCCGGCTAACGGTTGTGAGCATGTCAGAGAAAACCAGACCGCCCTTCAAGAAGTTGAAAACGTCGAACTGTTCCACCTTGTCCATGGTGAACAGGTCCCAGGGAAGGAGCAGGCGTTCCGTAGTGTTCGGCGGGAACCAACCCTGGTAGCCAGCGTTGTGCACGGTCAGCAAAGTGCCTGAGTGCTGGAACATGGGGTCGAGAGAATAGATTGTGCGCAGATACACAGGGATCAACGCTGCCTGCCAGTCATGGACGTGGAAGACCTGCGGAACACCGAGAATCTTGGTCGCTTCAAGCACGGCCCGGCAAAAGAGTCCAAAGCGCTCCCAGTTATTGGGATAATCGCCATCTTTAGTGCCGTAGAGCCCAGGGCGATCAAAGAACTCAGGGCAATCGACAAAGTAGTACTGCACACCGCCGCGCCTGCCCCCGTCCACGATCCCTACAAAGCGGTTGTAATACTCAAAAGGAACGGTGATCGACCGGACTGCATACGGCCATTCGCCTTCGATGGGGGCTTTGATGTGCGCCTTCACACCGGCATAGAGGGGAAGGTATACGGTCACTTCGTGCCCCAGTTTCACCAATTCCGGCGGCAAGGCCCCAACAACATCCGCAAGCCCGCCAGTCTTGGCAAACGGAACACACTCCGAAGCTGCAAAAACAATATGCATGGGATCGATCTCCCCTTCCATTGGTATCAAAACAACCACAGCGGGCGTGAGATTCGGCCAAAGCGTCAGTCTACTATGTCATTCCTTGCGAGATCGCGTCCTGCCATGAAATCGCGCGATCATCTACCATCGAGGTAGCTCATGCCCACCAAACCGAAGCTCGGCCAAAACTTTCTGAACGATGCGCAGGCAGTCGAGCGCATCGCCAATTCTCTCGGGGACCTTTCTGGCCGCACGGTTGTCGAGATCGGTCCCGGCGCCGGCGCAATTACCGGGGCCCTCGCTGCACGCGCCTCTCATGTTGTTGCTGTGGAACTCGATCATGACCTTGCCGCACAGCTGCGAACCGAGTTCCCGTCTGAGCGGGTCACCGTCATCAACCAAGATGTGCTCAACTTTGATTTGGCGGCTGCTTCCGCAGCGGCTGGCCACCGTTTGCCTGTCGCGGGAAATTTACCTTACGGTATTACTTCACAGATTCTTCTCAAACTCGCTGCCAATCATGGCGCAGTTGATCGCGCAGTCCTGATGGTCCAACGCGAAGTTGCCGAGCGAATCACGGCAAGCCCAGGGACCCGCGACTACGGGTTGCTTTCAGTGACAGTACAGATGTATGGTCCGGCAGAAATGCTCTTCACGCTGCCGCCCGCTTCGTTCACTCCGCCGCCCGATGTGTACTCCACCGTTCTTCGCTGGCGTTTTGCACCGCGATTTGAAGAACTCGGCGTCGAGCCAAAGACGTTTTTGCATTTCGTTCGCACTGCATTTGCCCAGAAGCGCAAGACTCTCTCAAACAATCTGCGCGCGGCAGGCATTGCATCGAATGCTATCTCCGCAGCATTCGCTAAAACCGGCGTTGACCCTCGTGCGCGTGCCGAGGCCCTTACGATAGAAACCCTGGCAAGCCTTTCTAAGTGCTTGACCACTCCTTCGGCTCAGGAATGTTCAGATTGACCTTCTAACTTTATGTAACTGGCCGACAATAACAACTTAGAAATGCCGCTCGCAACACTTTCTAATAACTCGTGTCTTCATGTATGTGAGCGCGGATTGGCAAAGACGAATCACAAATAGCTACCGCCTCTCCCAAGGAGAAACACCCATGAAAGTCTCTCTACTAGGCGTCGGACTTCTCGCACTTAGCACAACCGTTGGCTTAAGCCAGACTGCACCGGCACCTGCTCCGGCGCCTGCGCAACGCCATGCCGCCACCATCAACCAACGACGCGACTTCCAGCAACACCGAATCGCGCAAGGCACTAACAGTGGACGCCTCAACGCCGGCCAGGCAAGCCGACTGGAACGTCGCGAAATGCGCATTGGCCGCACGGAAAGGCACATGCGCGCTGCCAACCATGGCCGCCTGAATCATGCCGATCGCGTCGCGCTCAACCATCGACTGAACCGCGTTTCCCGTTCGATTTACCGCGACAAACATCACGTGGCACGGCGCTAAACCAAACCGAAATCCATGACGCCGAAGGCCGCCCGATACCTGGGCGGCCTTTCTGTCTTGAGCGAGCAATCGCGGTACCGGGAACTGAAACCAGATGTACAGCTTGCCGCAACGCCTGCTTACCGCACCGCAAGGGTATAACCGATGTTGGTTTTCGGAATGTCATGCACGCCGAAGTCACAACGAAACACCGTCCCTGCTTCGCCGGTATTGGCAGCGTCTGTGGTAGAGGTCCAATAATATTGACCTACAACGAAGTTAGTAAAGATTGGAAGGCGAAACACTGACCCGTCCAAGTTCAAATAGGTTGCATGAAGAAATATGAATGATTGTTCTCCATGCGGTCGGATAAGCTATGGAACCCATTCCAGCGGCAGAAGGCTTGCGGATGGTGCTCAGGAGAGCTATCGGCAAAAGCCGACCAAATAGTTAACAGCAACTTATGCAGAGGTAACCGAATTCGCATTGCTCAACGAATGGGCCGAGAGTCGCGACTTCGTAAGAAATCGCAACTCGCGGCCCATACATCGAATACACGGTTTAAGAACAGAGAGCCGGCACTATTTGTGCGATCCGCCGCCACCGGCGCTGCCGCCTCCACTACTATGAGAGGCGCCACCTCCACCGCCGCCACCCGAATAGCCGCCTGAAGAGTGACTGGCCGAGGCTCCGCCGCCAGAATAGCCACCTCCTGAAGGCGCACGGCTCTGTGCCGGCGCCGACGGACGCGGACCGCCACCACTGCTGCCCAACGGTCTTGGGCCATTCGAGCTCGGCGCAAATGCTGGCCGACCTGGGCCAGCAGTCGGCCCAGGCATGGGCGCCAAACCGGGCGTTGCTCTGGATAATGGAGTGGCCGGAACCGCTCCATTCACAAACCCAGAAGCCGACCGCTCATATTGCACACGAGGTGTAATCGGCCGAAATGGTTGCACGGATTGGCCGGCAATCGTCACTGGTCCTGACCGATCTCGTGCCGGCAGGATTGTGTTTCCGCTCATGGGTTTGCGAGTGACTGGGATGATGGGGCTGGCAGCGACCAGTCCCAGGTGGCCAATCGGTTGACGCGGATGCGGGCGCATCGGAGGGCGGTATCCGCCGAAAACAGTACCGATGTTGGGCCCGTAGTAAACGCCGCTGCCCCACCAGGGCGCACACCCCCCCATCCCTGGGGCCCAGCCCCAACCAAAGGTGTCGTAGTAATTCCAAGTTCCGCATTGATAGGGAAGGTAGCCCCAAGGATTGCCAGATGCCCAAATATAACCGAACCCGGGAGTCTGCATCCAGAACCCGTTTCCGTATGGGTCCCATCCACTGTTGCTTGCTTCATAAGGCGACCAGATATTTCCCTGGCCGGGAACGTTGTACCAATTGCCGTTTGCGTCCAGGTCATTCCAAGCCGGGTTGCTGCTGTCGGCAAACCCCTTTGTCGCCGGCGTCCGGGCTGAGGCTTCCGCCGTCAAAACCTGATCGCGGTCAGAATTCCAAGAGTCCCATGAATCCGGCTCGATCGATTCGCTGACATCAAAATGCGAAGGGTCCGCTGCGCTCAAGGCGACGCTCTCGCCTCCATGCAGATCGACAGCCCCCACGCTTCCGCGTTCCAGGTGCGCATTTCCAGAGAAGACAGCCAAGTCGCCCGGAGGGTTGTCGAGGTTGATTCGCAGAACACTGAAACCGCTGGCTGTCACCTGGCTGTCGCCAAAATGAATGCGAATCACTCCGCCTTGACCAGCGCCCTGCAGTTCAAAGTATCCAAGACCGCTGTTGAGCGTGACTTCTGATTCGCCGGTATTTCCCTGACCGCGCAGGGCCGTCAGGATGAGTGAACTGTTCGGAGAGAGGCGGGCCACGCTTCCGTCTTCAAACTGAACCTCGGCCCGTCCATTGTCTCCGGTGACCACTCTTGTACCCTCGAACAAAGGCACATTTGCCACCGCCTGATCAGCGATCACCTGCCTGCCTTGCGAGAGCTGCACCTGGCCATCCACGCTGCTGAGCCGGGCTGCGCTGGCCGCTTGTCCCTGGTCATCAGCGAACGCCGCGGGTGCTGCAAAAACGATTGTCAACGAAAGTGCAGCCAGCCCCAGAACCGCTGCGACCCACCCGCGTCCCTCCAACCCCACCAACCCCATTGGATCAACGCTCAGCTTCATGGCGTTCCGCCTTCCTATTGCCGGCCACCGTCGGACGCAACCCGCCCGACCCGGCAGACTGACACTCTGTTTGACACTTCCAGCTTCTCAAAAGTCACACGAAATTCGCTTCGGGAACGGATTTATTTCACACTGCCGAAGCCTCTCGTCTCCAGTTGCCCAAGCAACGGCTTCAGCTTCCGATTCCTGCCAATAGCAAGCGGGCCCGTTTTCTAACTCGTTCCATGACATCCGGATCAGCAGCCAGCCTGCTCAAAATGCCGCTGATGGTTCTAAGCTCCAGGCTTCGACCATTCTTCGCGGCTTCAACCAGGTATTCCAATTCACTGTCCAGCCCCAGCCGGTCGTGCTTGAGCAGCGTCTCAAGCCGGGCGCCCTCCATGATGGTGTCTGCAACGCCCAACATGGAGTCTCCGAGCGCCTGAATCTCTTTGTCCTTTGAGTAATTGAACTCGCAGTTCCAAACTCCCTCAGGACCGCTGTATGAAATCTTCTTCAAACCCTGGAATGCCACCTTCAAATGACTTTCACAGCCCGAGTTGAAGTGCCTCTGCTGCTGCGCCGTTTGAAACACGCGGTCTGCAAACCTTGAGCTCACCTTGATATCTCGATCAACATCCGGGGCCTGGATTTGCTCGTCGCTGTCCTGAGCACTTTGCAATGCCGACGCTCCAGAGTTGCCCTTCTCGGAACGGAAATGGCCGGTTCCATCGGGGTAAAGGGTCAACGTCCAGTGTGAGGGCGAAAGGGCAGGGTTGGAGAACTCCATCTGAAACTGCGGCGACCGAGCGCCGGCAGATTCTCCCAAGGACGGCAATGCCGATAAAGCCAGACCGAAGACGAACCAGATCGCTGCAGCCGACCGTGTCATCGCCCAACCCCTTGTGCCGCAATGGACTGCGCGGTGTGAATATGACAGATGGCAACTGCCAACGCATCAGCCGCATCGGCCGGCTCGGGCAACTCTGCCAGTTCCAACAGGCGCGCCACCATAAACTGCATCTGCTCCTTCTTCGCCAAACCGTAGCCCACCACACTGGACTTGATCTTGAGCGGAGCATACTCGGCCACTGGTAGCCGCTGTGCAGCGGCGGCCATCAGGGCTACGCCTCTGACCTGGCCCAGTTTCAAAGCCGACTTGGGGTTGACCGAGTAGAAAACCTCTTCAATCGCCACAGAGTCCGGCTTCCACAGTGTCAACTGCGCTTCCAACTCCTGAAACACGTACAACAATCGCTCAGCGGTGGTCTGGGCCTTCTTGAGGCGAATAGCGCCCATCGCTTTGCAAAACAGCCGAGGCACTTGCCCGGTGTCGTCCGAGTCCACAACCCCAAATCCGGTGATCTCGGTCCCGCAGTCGATCCCAAAGACCCGCATCGGCTCCAAGTCTACCGCACTGCTGCGCTCAAAGCACTCTCAAAAGATGTCCGGCGCGGCTGCTAGACACATCACGATAGAGTTCGCCCTTCGGGTTGCGCAATGTCATGGCAAATGGAACTTGACAAGTTTAGTTTGGTTCGTGATAGCTTACCGTTAGTGGACGCTTACCTACAGGCCGGACTGGATGCCCTGGGCGATTCAACGCGCATGGCGATCTTTCAGAAGCTCTCTGCGGGACCGATTGCTGTGAATGAGTTAGCCCGCAAGCTTCCGGTCAGCCGCCCCGCGGTTTCGCAGCACCTGAAGGTTTTGAAGGATGCGGGGCTTGTGACCGACATGCGTGCGGGAACACGCCGCCTTTACAGCCTGAATCCCGAAGGCGTTGCCCGCCTGCGCGCACACTTTGACCAACTTTGGACCAGTGCCCTGACCTCATTCCAATCTACTGTCGAAAAGAATCCTCCTGGAGAGACACATGCCAAACCTGCTGGAAACCGCCGTCGTACGTAAAAGCGTGCGCGTTCAAGCTCCAATCGAGCGCGCCTTCACAGTGTTTGTTGAGCAGATGGAAACGTGGTGGCCGGCCACGCATCACATTGGAAAGACTCCGTTCGAGGCGATCTTTGTGGAGCCCCGCGCAGGCGGACGGTGGTTCGAGAGGGACGCCGCTGGGAATTTGAACGATTGGGGAACGGTCCTTGCTTGGGATCCTCCGCATCGCGTGACTTTCTCCTGGCATGTTGGACCGGGACACGATCAACCCGATTGGGTATGCAATCCCGATATGGCCAAGGCCAGCGAGGTGGAGATCAGATTCACGGCCGAAGGTCCAAACGCAACTCTAGTTGAGTTGGAACATAGCAAGCTTGAGCGCCATGGCGAAGGATATGAGCAACTGCGGGCGCTGTTTGACGGACCGGGAGCCTGGAGCGGCATATTGGCGTTGTATGCAAAGGCCGCGGAAGGAGCGAACGAACTATGAAGCCGACACTTTTTCTTCGCATCGCTTCGGTTTTGACTCTGATTCACTCGGTCCTGCATACCATAGGCGGAGTGTTCAGCAAACCCGATCCTGGACCCGGCGCAGTGGCCTACGCGGCGATGCAGGCGAATCAATTCCTGCTGATGGGACATCTCCGGTCGTATGCAGACTTCTACCGCGGCCTTGGCCTCGGCGCGACGATTTCTCTGACGGTTGAAGCCATCGCCTTCTGGCAACTGGGCGAACTTGCTAAGACTGATGCACGAGGAATCAGGCCGATTCTGGCGACGTTTGTTTTGGGGTATCTCGCGCTGACGGTCAACTCCTGGACCTATTTCTTCATCGGTCCAGTGATTGTTGAAATTCTGATTGCACTTTGCCTTGGCTTGGCGATTTTTACAGCTCAGCACGCGAAAGCAACCTAGGCTGAGCGGAAACAACCCAGCAGAGGCTGGCACCGGATTTTACCTTCCGGTGGCAGCGCCTTCCTTTTTCTGCTGAATCCGTTCGATTCTTTCCATCAGTTGCTTCGGAATTGGCCGGCAGCCGCAATTCCTGGCGTGGTCGATGTGCCATGCAATCCGATCCGCATCGGATGCGCCATCAGGCATTTTGTGTTGTTGATGCCAGTCTTTGTTCATGGCTCCTCCCTCGTTCGGCCTGGTTGCTATTTCGTATATACTTTACGCTCAAATGCAACAACGGCCTCATGAGCTTTCGCTCCCGAGGCCGCTGCCGGTGAACTGTTGGGATTGGACTGGAGGCCTTCGCGCCTACGCGAGTGCCAGAGCCATTGGCGGAATTCCTCCGCCGGGTCTTATCTGGGGCTGGGGCTTGAAGGGCCTCAGGCCTCAGTCACCTCACGTGCGAGACAACTGGAATAGTCACTTTGCATCAGCTGGATCAACCTCCTTTCCCGTGTAAGCCCAAACTACCGCCAAAGCTGCCGAAGCGTCAAGCACCATGTGGCGAATTGGCCCGGGGCGACCGGGAAGAGCGGTTAGGTGAGCGCCAGGTTCAAGTTATCGATGGCCTCATCGATCTCCGCCGAGCTCTTGTAGCCAACCGTGACACCATCGACACCAACGTTTCTGATGGCAAAGCGCATGGCCTTCTGCCGGTCTTCGCGGCCAAAGGTGCCTTCGCCAATCAGCTTCATGCCGATCACGCCCAATCCTTGCCTCTGGAGCTGGCTCACATGCGTCACCACTTCGTTGACATTGCCGAGACCGTCGGTGTCATAGTTTTCGGCATCCATCCGGGTGCCGTTGTGATTGACCCGGATTAAGCCGAGTTGAATCCATTGGTTGCCAGGCATCTGGCGCAACGCGGGAAGGCCGTGCACGGATGCGCCATGGCTGAGGATCGTCTTCTTCGATTCAGCCTCGAGGATCGCCTCCTGCCAGCGAATGGTATCGACGGGCCATGTTGGAGTGTGCTGCCAGTGCAGCAACATGATGTCAAAGTAGTCGGTATTTGCCAGTGTACGCAGCTCGTCTAACTTTGCCTGCGGATCAACGTGATTGTAGGTGGTCACTTTGGACATGAGCTTGTAGCTGTCGCGAGGAATCCCTTTGAGGGCCACTCCGAGCATGTGGTGCATATTTCCGTAGGACTCAGCGGTCTCAAAGAAGCGAATCCCACGGTCGTACGCATAGCGCACAAGCTTGGTAAAGCCTTCCTGGCCAAGGTCCCGTTGTACCTGGCCACTGAAGCTGCCAGTGCCGAATGCAAGTCGCGTAACCTTGACATTGGACTTGCCAAGAGTGACCCAGTCTGTCGCCGTGGCCCGCTCGGCGTGCAGCGGGAAACCGCCAGCCCCGGCAAGCGCGCCTGCCACAAGTCCGGTCTTGATAAAAGTTCGCCTGGAGTAATTTGCCACGGGGCCTCCATCGATGGGCAAAAGAGCTGCCAATTTCCCGAATGGTACCACAAACTTGTAGCGGCTTTTTATGCGGATTCGAGCATTCCGAACCTGCTTTACCGGAGCAATAAAACCTTCCAATCAGAAGCCTTCACCAGCTATGCAGCCATTCCTCATCCCTGCCGATTCTTACCGTTGCACCAAACAGTTCAGTCAGGGTTGATTCAGTGAGCAGTTCTTCACGCGAACCGTCGCCGACGATGTGGCCGTTACGCATGAGGATGATTCGCTCGATTTCCGGCAATATATCGCCAAGATGATGGGTGACGAGGACCAGCCCGGTACCCTCACGCGCCAGCCTGCGAAGCGTTTCACGAAGTTCGCGTTGGGCAGCCAGGTCGAGCGCGTTTGAAGGCTCGTCGAGCAGAAGTTGCCTGGGCCTGTGAACCAGCGCACGCGCAATGAGGATGCGTCGTTTTTCTCCTGCTGACATTTCGCCCACCAGCCGGTCCGCGAGATGGATCGCCTCCATCCGTTCGAGTGCCTCATGAGCCCGCCCCCGCATCGCTTCAGTCACATGCAGGTTTGGCCACAATGTCGAGGCGGAAAAAAAGCCAGCAATCACTGCGTCAAGACCACGGGTCACGGCAGTGCGTTCGCCTGGAAGCTCCGCCCCAACCACCCCGAAGTGTCTGCGCAACTGGGTCAGATCCCAACGCTCTCGGCCAAAGATCCGAACCACCATTCCGGCACGAACGATGGGATACACCTGGCAGGTCATGGCCATGATCAGCGTCGACTTTCCGCACCCATTGGGCCCTAGAATGGCCACGTGCTCTCCGGCCCGAATGCCAAGGTTGATGTCGTGGAGAACCACCCGGTCCCCGCGCGCGACGTCGACTTGGCGGAGTTCAAGAAACTCGTCCCGCTCTAGAATTCCATTTTGACCGGCCGCCTTCTCTGTCATCCCGCCCCCGTTCACCTGCTAGATTAAATGGGTTGACCCCTGAAACCGTGACCAAGCCTGACATGTCTGACACCTCCGAATTGCTGATACCCCGAGGGTTCCGCTTTGGCGCGGCCAAGGCAGGACTCAAGAAGAGCGGCCGCGCGGATTTTGCCCTCATCGTCGCCGATGAACCGTCATCGGCCGCAGCCGTCTTCACCGCCAACCGAGTGATTGCGGCACCGTTGATTGTGGACAAGTCTCATCTTCGCGCTTCAGGAAGCCGTGTTCGTGTTGCCGCAATCAATGCGGGCAATGCCAACTGCGCCACAGGAGAAGCAGGCCTTGCCGCTACACGCGCTACCTGTGCTGCCGCTGCCGCGGTTTTTGGTTGCGATGCTGAGCAAGTCTTTCCCTCTTCGACTGGCATTATCGGCGTCCCATTGCCGGCAGAAAAGCTGATTGCAGCGTTGCCAGGGTTAGCGGCTTCGCTTGGTCCGGGGATTGACCATTTCGAGCAGGTTGCGCAGGCCATCCTGACCACCGATACGGTCGAGAAGACGGCGTTTGCGCGACTCGAAGTGGGCGGCAAAGAAGTAAGGATTGGCGCCCTGGGCAAGGGCTCGGGGATGATTCATCCGCAGCTTGTGCCGCATGCCACGATGCTGGTGTACGTCATGACGGACGCGGCGATTGAGCCGGCGGTGCTCGACGGTTATCTTGAGGAATCGATCGAAGTGAGCTTCAATCGCATTTCCGTTGATGGCGACACCTCAACCAATGACACGGTGCTGCTGCTGGCTTCAGGAGCGAGTGGGGCCTTGATTGGCGCAGGCAACGCTGAGTTTGCCTCAGCGTTGACGCAAGTCTGTACTTCGCTGGCTCGGCAGGTGGTGGCCGACGGTGAGGGAATCACTCATGTGGTGGAACTGCGCATCGACGGAGCCGCGAACAACGCAGACGCCTTGAAAGTCGCAAAGGCCATCGCACACTCGCCGCTGGTGAAGACCGCCTGGGCGGGATGTGATCCCAACTGGGGAAGGCTGGTTGCGGCGATTGGCTATTCAGGCGCCGAGATCGATCCCGACCGTATCGATATTCAGTTTGGCGAGCTTGCCATTTGCAAGGACGGCGGGCGCGCGCCCGAGTTCGATGAGAAAGCCGCTCATGATTACATCGCACAGCCGGAGTTTGTGATCAATATCCAGCTGCACCAAGGCGAGGGTAGCTGCGTTTTCTGGACGACCGACCTGACAGTCGAGTACATCCACATCAACGCGGACTATTCGACCTAAAAGGACTGCGATCCCGGCCATGGCCGGAATTCTATTTCCCCTGGGCGTGCGCCTGGCTCGCGGCGGCTGCTCTCTGCGGATGGGCCCAAACCTGGTAGCTATTGAAAAGAAACTGTCCGCCTAGAATGAGCAGCCAGATCCATAGGGCAAATCGCAATGGACGTTTGGGAACCCGCGTGCTCAAGATGGTTCCAGTGATGGCGCCGGCAATGCCGCCGCCGATCAGTTGCAAAAGCAGTTCCGTATTGGACGCGTGCGAGAACCAGTGCGCCCCGCTTCCGATGAGCGACACGACGAACCCGAATGCGATGTCTGTGCCCACAACCTGAGCGGGGAGAAGCGGAGTGAGGCTCAACAGAGCGGCCGATCCAAGTGCCCCTGCTCCAGCCGAGGAGAAGCCTACCTCAGCGCCCACCGGCAACATGAGCCAGCCGAGCAACGGGCTGCGATCCTTGTTTTGAGGATCCGCGCTTCGATTGCGAATCGAAAAGTACAGCTGCCAAGCTGCCGTTGTGACCAGAATCGCGCCAAGGATCGCGTTCAAAAGGTTCTGCGAACCGACATTGACGAGATGCTTGAGGAAAAGCGAACCAATGATTACGCCAGGCACGCCGCCGGCAAGCATGTAGGCCAACGTGCGCCACGCAACGTTGCGGCGAGCAATTTGCGCGGGCACCAGGATCAACTTGACCGCGGTGGCAAACATCAGGCCGATACCTACCGCTACCGGCGCAGGAACCCCAAGGAAGAGAATCAAAACAGGCACAGTGATCGTGCCGGCACCCACCCCAGTAAGCGCAATGAACAGTGCGATGAAGAATCCAATCAGGTATTGCATAGCGTTTCCTCAGCCTCTATCGCGTGCGCTAACTCGCGGGCGCCGCTTCAATGTGAATACCGCACTCAACCTTGCGGCCGGCCCAACGCCCCGACCGCGGATCATTAGGATCCAAAGGAAGCGAGGTACATGGTTCGCAGCCGATTGAGGTGTATCCAAGGTCATAGAGGGGCAGTAGCGGGATCGACAGCTGGTCGCACGCGTACCAGACATCTCTCGTGGTCCACTCTGCCAATGGCGCAAGCTTCAAAACCTGCTTTCCGCCTGGCAGGGTAAACAACGAAGACTTTTCGAGCGCAGTCCGGCTCCGCGCCTGCTCTCGCCGCAATCCCGTGAGCCAGACGCGATACTCCGCAACTGCTTTGAACAAAGGCTCAACCTTGCGAAGTTTGCAGCATTGGTCCGGAGCGGTTTGATTCAGGATTCCGAACTCCGATTCCTGCTGGGCGACGGTCTTGTCGGGTAGCAGGTTGACCAGGTTCAGCTGCCATTCCTGGGCGATGCGATCGCGATAGACGTAGGTTTCAGCAAAGTGATAGCCGGTGTCGAGAAACATAACCGGAATTGTCGGGTCCAATTGAATCGCCAGCTTGGTCAGAAGCACATCTTCCGCCTGAAAGCTGCACGTGAGGCAAACATCGCCCGCGCCATGAATTTCCCGCGCCAGCGTCGCGCGCACTGCATCCAGCCTGGTTTCAACCTGCGAATTGATCTCAGCAATGCTCACTTTGTTCGTCCCTCTTTCGTTTCTCCCGGGCTATGCGCGGGTCTAGATTTCCCAATCAACCTGGCCATGCGACATGCATATGCCGGCACGCTCAAGCAGTTCATTCACAGATGCGATGACCTTGCACACTTCACCCGCGTTGACAACAACCTGGTCGTTGTTGACGCGTGCAAGCAAGTCTTCGCTGTCTGTCTCATTGATGGCCAACGCGACGAGGCCTGAGTCAACAATCGAATTAACAACAAGTTTTGCCAACTCAGCGCCCGCTCCACCGGATGGATCGGCTGCATCAACGCGCACCGTGATGACGCCATGGAGAAAGAGCGATCGTTCAATCTGATCGACAACTTCGGCCGAACCACTGAGTTCGAGGACGCCCCCGCGGTGACCCCAGCGCGCGGCTCTCTCGCGGGTGGTGACGGGGCCGGCTGAATCGTTGCCGGGCACGCCATGATCGGCAATTGCAGTAACCATTCCGGCGGCGACAGTCGCATTGGTTTCAGGATCAATGAGAATGAAACCACCGGTGGAACGATTTGAACCGTAGAGGTCCAGTGCCATGGGCCGGAGCAGGGTGATATTCACCACGCCGATTCCATTCATTTCGAGCGTTGCGGCGGGCTCACGCGACAGATTGCCAATGTCAGTTCGGTGCTCAATCGAGGAGACAAATGCGGGGACCGTGTGGCTGGTGTGCTTTAAGAGATAACGTCGTTTCGGTTCCAGGGGCCGTTGATCCATCCATACCAATGCGGCCCGAACTCGCTTGGCTACATTTGCGGGGACGGATGAAGACACAATCAAATCGCCGCGGCTGATGTCGACTTCCTGACTCAGAACCAGTGTTACTGAAAGCGGCGCCTGCGCCTCGGCAAGATCGCCATCCCAGGTCACAATGCGCTCAACGTCTGCGCTTCTGCCGGAAGGCAGCACGGAAATTCTGTCACCCGGACGAATTGTTCCCGACGCGATCTGCCCGGCAAAACCACGAAACGTATGATCGGGGCGAAGCACGCGCTGCACGGGAAAACGGAAGGGCGCTGCGCTGGTGTCTACGGAGGTAGGTGTGGACTCAAGCAATTCAAGCAACGAGGGTCCCTGGTACCAGGGCATGGCATCGGTCCGATGAACGATGTTGTCGCCGACAAGCGCGCTAACGGGGACGAACTGAGCTTCGACCGGGTTGCCGGTGTCGGCTGCAATCTGGTCCAGGACGAGGCGGAAATCCCGTTCGATCGCGCGGAATGCGGCTTCGTCATAACCGATCAGGTCCATCTTGTTGACTGCAACCAGAACGTGGCGCACCCTGAGCAACGATGCGATGTAAGCGTGGCGACGCGACTGCACTAAAACGCCTTTTTGAGCGTCAATCAGCACAACCGCTGCGTCTGCCGTAGAGGCCCCGGTGGCCATGTTGCGGGTGTACTGTTCGTGTCCAGGTGTATCCGCAATGATGAATTTGCGCCGGGCTGTTGAAAAGTAGCGATAGGCAACATCGATGGTGATGCCCTGCTCACGTTCCGCGCGAAGGCCGTCAGTCAAGAGAGCGAAATCAATCTGCCCCGGAGCGGTAGTTCCCTTTCCTTCGATAGAGCGAATCTGATCTTCATACACGGACTGCGTGTCATAAAGCAGCCGCCCGATGAGGGTGGACTTTCCGTCATCGACACTGCCGGCGGTCGAGAAGCGCAGAAGGTCCTTCTCGCGCTCCTGTTGCAGGAACTCTTCGATCGAAAACGTTGCAATCGTGGAGGCGGCCATTTAGAAGTAGCCCTCCCGCTTTTTAAGCTCCATGGAGCCTTCCTGATCGTGATCGATCACCCGGTTTGCGCGCTCCGATGAGCGAAACGAAATGAGCTCGGCGATGATGTCAGGGATGGTGGCGGCATGGGAGCGGATGGCGCCGGTGCAGGGGCTGCAGCCCAATGAGCGCAGCCGCGATTTGACCATTTGCGGCTTTTCGCCAATGCGGGCGACAAAATCCTGCTCGATGGGCAAAAGGCCGTCACCGCGCACATACATCGGACGTTCCTTTGCAAAGTACAAGTCCACGACCGGGATTTTCTCTTCGTGGATATATTGCCAGACATCCATCTCGGTCCAGTTCGACAGCGGAAAGACTCGAATGCTTTCGCCGGGATGGATGCGCGCGTTGTAGAGGTTCCACAATTCAGGCCGCTGATTCTTCGGATCCCATTGACCGACACTGTCGCGGAAGGAATAGATTCGCTCCTTGGCGCGCGACTTTTCTTCGTCGCGGCGGGCACCGCCAAATGCTGCGTCGAAGTTGTAGTGGCGGAGCGCATCAAGAAGGGCCTGTGTCTTCAACAGCCCGCAGCAGCGCTTGGTATCGAGGGCAATGGGATTGGTGCCGGCTGCAATAGCGGCTTCATTCCGCCAGACAAGTAGCTCCGCGCCGACTGAACGGGCCATCTGGTCGCGGAAGGTGAGCATCTCGGCAAATTTGAATCCAGTATCGACATGCAGGAGCGGGAACGGAATTGGCCCTGGGAAAAAGGCCTTCTGCGCAAGGCGCAACATCACCGAGGAATCCTTGCCCACCGAATAGAGCATCACGGGCCGCTCAAATTCGGAAGCCACTTCGCGCAGGATGTGCAGGCTCTCAGCTTCAAGCAGGCGCAGGTGACTCAACCGCCGCCCGGAGGAAGCGCTGGTTGCGGACTGGGTTGAAGGTGTATCGCTTTCAGCTACCGGCATGTGACCTCAATTCAGAATTGAAAGCTGAATGCCGGTCACAAGGGGACAAACCCGGCCGCTCAGCTACGGGTGTCTTCTTGATCAATTGTGCTGGGAGATCAGAGACTAGTTCGTACACCCGTCGAAGATGTTCGACAGGCGACAACAGGTGCGGCTATGGGAAGCGCGGCTCATCTCTCCATCCATAGTAACAAGATTCCGTTTCCTGCACAAACTCTGCTTTCAGGCGACTCAGCCTGCAGGCAGCGGATTCAGGAATGTCCCGGAAGCGACGCTCCATTTTCAGTTGGGAATTGTTGAAAACACGAGGCATCCATCTCTCCCTGTTCCATTTACAATCCGATCTACCGTTGAGGTCCCCTTTCCAATGACGCCCAAACTGCGGGAAAGAACTGTCTCGAGCCCGGCGCCCTCCGTGCAGAACGGCTTTTCCCTGATTTCAAACGAAAAGCTGCTTCAGCTCTACGCCGCCATGCTGAAGTGCCGGATGATCGCAGACCGAACACGGATTTTGGCTCAACAAAACCACTTTTCGGGGAGACAGGCTTCCTTGGGGCAGGAAGCGGCCATGGTCGGACTGGCGATGGACCTGTTGCCGGGAGACCATATCGCGACTAATCCCGGGAACGTGGTCCCATTCTTCATCAAGGGATCGCAGACACAGGGATTCTCCCTGGAGTCCTTGCTGAGCGCGCTCCTGAAATCGAGCGCTCAGAAACCAGACAGTGCGAATCATTTCAAAAGCGCCACCAAAGCTGCCAAGGCCAACAAGCAGGCGAAGAACAAAGACATCGCTGTTGCACTTTGCGGCGCCACCGCTCCGTTTGATTCCTGGCGCGAGGCCCTGAACGTTGCCACGCTCAAAGACCTTCCCCTGATCTTTCTCTCCTGGAATCATGTTCCGCTCAAGAAAAACGAGTATGGACTGCCCGCGATCAACGTGGATGGCAACGATGTTGTGGCCGTTTATCGCGTCGCATCGGAGGCGATTGCCCACGCACGCATCGGAAACGGGCCTACCTTGATCGAATGCCGCACGGATGACCACAATTCTGGCGATCCGATCCTGAATATGGAGAAGTATCTGGGCCGCAAAGGTCTATTTCGCGAGGAATTCAAAAGCAACGTTGAGACTTTGTTTGCCGGCGAGCTCGACGTCGCCATGACAGCGGCAAAACCCAAGGGATAAATCTGCTGGGGCGGATCCGCAGCGCAAATTTCTGGAATAACAGAATGCTATTTTGCACGCGGATGGGTCTTGTCGTACACCTGGGTCAATTGAGCCGTTGTCAGCTGGGTGTAGCGCTGCGTGGTGGAGAGCCGCTCATGGCCCAGGAGCTCTTGAATTGCTCGCAAGTCAGCGCCTTCCTCAAGCAGATGTGTCCCAAAGGCGTGGCGAAGCGTATGTGGATGTACATCCGCAGAGAGTCCGCGGCCAATCGCGATTCGCTTGACGATGCGACCGACACTGCGGGTAGTGAGCCGCGCCTGGCCGCCAGCCGTGGCAAGTCCGCGCAATTGAAGGTTGATAAACAAGGCGGGGGTCTTTCTCGCCATCTCGGCGGCAGAGGCTGTCAACCGCGCTGCCCGCTCGGCGAGATAGGAGCGGAGCGCTTTTGCCGCTGTGTCAGCGAGTGGTACATAACGCTGCTTCTGGCCTTTCCCGCGAACCAGGACCGCCTCATTCGCCCAGTGGATGTCTTCAAGATTTAGGCCAGTTAATTCCGCATTTCGAATGCCACACCCATACAGCATTTCCAGGATGGCCCGATCGCGCGCCGGCCAGGTGGCAGAGTCATCGCTGACCGAGTCCACAACCCTATTCATCTGTTCAATTGAGGGAACGCGCGGGAGGTGCTTGGGCAAACGAGGCGTAGATACAAGCGAGGCCGCATTTTGCTCAAGATATCCCGCTCGAGCCAGCCATTTAAACCAACTGCGAATAGCCGCGAGCGCTCTCGCCGCAGATGCCTTGGAAAGGCCGCGATCGTAGAGTGTGCCGAGATAGGCACGTATGTCAGTATGCTCAATGCGGTCAACACTCTGTTCCGGACCGGAGCGCTCGGCGATAAAGGCCGCAAAATTGTGCAGTTCGCGTTGATAGGCTCGCAAGGTGTGCGCTGAAGCGCAACGCTCATTCGCAAGAACGCGTAGATAGTCAGCGACGAGCGCACCGGTCGAATGCGCAATGGGTGCCATGATTGTGCTCATGGCTTATCCGTACCCCCGACTGAGTCTGCACGACCGACAATTCGGAGACCAGCTCCCCGGCTTGTGGCAGGGCTCGCCTCGGTCTCGCTTCCCTGCCGGCGACCCCGGGGATGATGCTCGCGATGCACGGCCTTCAAGCGTCCCAGCGCAAGGTGCGTATAAACCTGGGTCGTGGATATGTCTGCGTGTCCCAACAGAAGCTGCACACTGCGCAGGTCGGCGCCATGCTCCACCATGTGAGTGGCACAACTGTGGCGCAGGCGATGCGGACTGGCTGCTCCGCTGGCAGATTTGACCAGGTGCCAGACCCATTGCCGTGTGAGCGGCATGCCCCGCATGGAAAGAAAGAGCCGGGTCGCATCCTGACGGGCCCGATTGCCTTTCCCGGCCGAACTGATGCGTGCCAGGTGCGGACGGCCCTCGCGCAGATAAGTCTCCATGGACTCAAGCGCTGTGCGCCCTACAGGGACAATCCGTTCTTTGTCGCCCTTGCCGCGAACCTTCACGTGACCCGAATCGAGCGCAAGGTCCCCGGTCGATAGCGATGTAACCTCAGAAACCCGCAACCCGCAGGCATAGAGCAGTTCAAGAATTGCGCGATCACGGAGCACCGTGGCATTGGCGTGTGGGTGCGATGTGGCCATTGAAGCCCTTTCCAGCATCTCCTCAACTTCCAGTTCGGCAAGGGACTTGGGAAGCACCTTCCATGCTCTGGGAGATTCAATGTTGACGGTGGGATCGTGGTGGATGCGGCGGTCAAGGAGCAGCCACTTGTAAAAGCCACGCAGGCAGCTCAACTTGCGGGCGGAGGAGCGGGAATCGACGCCATGCTCCCGCAAGTGTTCAAGAAAAGCAGCCACGTCTTCCTGTGCAGCCGTCAAAAGCGTCCCGTGCCTGCCCTCAAGGAACTCGGCAAATGTCTTTAAATCACTGTCATAGGCTTCGCAGGTGAGTGGACGCAGCCCTTTTTCAACACGCAGGTACACCTGGTAGTCCTTCAGGAGCGCGAGATTTCGTACGCTGTCCACAAGCTTGATTATCCGCGTGTGGGAGACGTTCAAACCGGCCTGGCCCAGGTTGCCGTACCTCGTTCATCAAGGAATCTACTTCATCAACCCCAGCATATTGTGGTCGTTGTTCTTTCATGCCTCTAGCGGACTGCAAGTTAGCAGATCCAAGAGGCATTCAGTGGGCTTCCAGTCGCATTGAATTTGAAGTCGCACACACCCGGCGGTGCAGGCGCTGAGTACAAGAACCATCATGGTAAACTACGCGCAGGAGCTGCCTTGCTAGTCAGGAAAGCCATTATCACTGCCGCAGCGCGGTCTCAGCGTGAGCTTCCTCTTCAGACCCTGATTGACGCCGACGGCAACAAGAAATCACTGCTTCGCATCCTTATAGAACAATCGCTTGCGGCAGGCGTCGAGGAGATTGCCGTGATTGTGTGGCCGGGCGATGAAGCGCCCTATGCGCAGGCCGCTGGGACTCATGCTTCCTCAGTCCGGTTCATTCCCCAGCCTGAGCCCCGAGGGTATGGTCATGCCATCCATTGCGCCCAGGCCTTCACCAACGGAGAGCCCTTCCTGCATATGGTGGGTGACCATCTTTACATCAGCAATGCGCGGAAGCCTTCTGCTCAACACATGGTGGACCTTGCGCAAAAAGAACGCTGCTCGATAAGCGGCGTCCAACCGACGCGGGAGAGCCTGCTGCCCCATTATGGAACCGTTGGTGGACGACGGGTTCCCTCGCGCAGCGATTTATACCGTGTGGAAACGGTGATTGAAAAGCCAACGCCAACAGAGGCTGAAAGACGCCTGCTGGTGCCTGGAATTCGCGCCGGTTACTATCTCTGCTTTTTCGGCATCCATGTGTTCACAACAAAGGTGATGGAGATTTTGGATCGCTTGCTGGCGGTTTCATCCGGTAGGCCGGTGACGCTGGTGGATGCGCTCTCAGAGCTTGCGCGACAGGAGCAGTACCTGGCCATCGAAGATGAGGGCAGGCGCTACGATCTTGGCGCTCCGTATGGCCTGCTGATTGCGCAACTTGCTTTAGCGTTGAACGGACGTGATCGCAACGAGGTGCTCTCGCAGATGGTGGAGCTTTTTGCCGACCGCGAACTCCGAGGTAGCGGCGGAGGCGCCTCCTCGTGAGCCGGTTCACTGAAGTCATTACCGGGGACGGCGATCTACGTGATCTTGCGCTCGATGATTTGTGCCGTGGTCTGACGCTCGGTGAACTGCACGGCGAGTGCCTTGCACTCGACAGTTTTCGCAGGAACTGTGACAACCTTTATCAGCGGGTCAGGGCGCTCTTCTTTCTCTACGCCATTCACCGTTTTCATATTCCAGAGCTTGTGGCAGCGTCGCCGCCTGCGTTGATTCCATTTGCCGGCTATGAGGACCTGCTTGAGCGTCGATTCGAGGAATCCCTCGAGGTTTTTCTGGCCGCAGAGGAAGAGAATGGGCCGTCTGGGGCCATATCCAGCGCGCTGGCGGCAAGTTACAGAGCGCTCGGCTTTCAAACTCTGGCCGACCAGGTACGCCGCAGCGTGCGCAGCGTGCAGGGAAACCAATGGATGTTCCGCGCCGGTCACCCTGACAACTATCCGCTTCGCCTGCGTTCTGAACTTCTTGCCGGCTACCCTGTCTTTCCGATCTTGCGCGAGGCGACACCCGTGCGCATGGACCTCACCCACAGCGGCTGGAGTGACATTTTCTTTCTGGGCATGGACTTCCCTGAGGGCGCCCGGGTGCTGAATGTGTCGATCGACCTTGCGGTTCGAGGGGCCGGCGCCTTTACGCAGCCACGACCGCCGGTAGAAGCGTGGTTCCGGGTGATTGACCAGCCAGTCTTACGGCTGACCAGCGTTGACCTGCAGGCAACAGCCGATGTTTCGTCGATCTCCGAGGTCTTCGACTTTTCGAGCGACTACCTTGGGTTGCTGAAAGCCGGTGTGATTGCCAGCGGCATTATCCCCCCAGGCATTGAAGGATCGACACAACCGCTTGCCGTTTTGCTGGAGCGTCTCACGGGGAACAGTGTCTGCGGCATTGAAATCGTCAGCAGAGTCAACGACATTCCCAAGGGTTCGCGGCTCGCTGTGTCGACGAATCTTCTAGCCTGCATCATCGCGGTCTGCATGCGTGCAACCAGCCAGATTCGTTCATTGACAGGAGGTGTGGAAGAGCATGATCGGCGGTTGCTTGCCGCGCGAGCGATCCTTGGCGAATGGCTCGGCGGGAGCGGTGGAGGGTGGCAGGATTCCGGAGGAATCTGGCCGGGAATCAAGCTCATCCACGGGGCTCAGGCAGTCGATGGCGATCCCGAGTTCGGGATCAGCCGCGGGAGATTGCTGCCCGAACACCGGGTCTTTGGCGAGGACGAAATTCCACGCGAAGCCCGCGAGAGGCTTCAGCAGAGCCTGGTGCTTGTTCATGGCGGCATGGCGCAGGATGTAGGACCGGTTCTTGAAATGGCCACGGAGAAATATCTTCTGCGCAGCGGTCCTGAGTGGCAAGCCCGCAAGCGGGCGATCCAATTCCTTGACGAAATCATCGGGCATCTGCGGAGGGGAGACATTCGCACACTGGGTTCCTGCCTGGAACGCAACTTCGACGGCCCGATCCAGACGATCATTCCCTGGGCCTGCAACCTCTACACAGCTACTTTGATCGACAAAGCCCACCAGGAATTCGGCGAGGATTTCTGGGGCTTCTGGATGCTTGGCGGGATGAGCGGCGGCGGCATGGGATTTTTGTTCAACCCGGCGCGCAAAGCTGAGGCCCAGGTGCGGATGCAAGCCATCATGAGCGAGACCAGGCGACAGATGGAACGAAGCGTTTCATTTGCAATGGAGCCCGTGGTTTACGATTTCGCGATCAACGAACAAGGAACACAGGCGACCATCTTTGACGGGCACGATGCATTGATGCCACCCGGTTATTACACCCTGCAGGTACCACAGCTCATTCGCTCTGAAGTCTCGCTTCTGTCGACGGCCCGGCGTGCGGAACTGGAGCGCTTTACCGCGGCTTGCCGGTCAAAGGCAGACTACGCAGGGATGATTCATGCGCTGTTTGACCACATGCTTCCCACGAGCCACGATGCGGAGGCTGATCAAAACCATTCGCTGAATTCGCTCTTGAATGACTTCGGCTTCGACCGCGTCGTGCACGAACAGATTCGAGAAGACCTTCGCGCCGGGCGAATTGGCCTGGCACAGAATCGGCTGCGGGCTACCCACCTGATTCAAGATGCAGAGCCGGACCTGCTCGACGACAATCATCGTGCCGCGGGGATGCATGCTCTGACCGAAGGCCGCATAGCCGTAGTCTCATTGGCCGGGGGCGTTGGAACTCGCTGGACCAGGGGTTCAGGAGTGGTGAAGGCACTGAATCCGTTTTGCAGCCTTGGCAGCCGTTATCGCAATTTCATCGAGGTCCACCTTGCCAAGAGTTTGATGGTGAGTCGCGCATGCGGCAGCTCGCTGCCACACGTGATCACGACGAGTTACCTGACACATGAGCCCATTGAGTCGCACCTCAAGGCCGAGGGAAACTACGGGTATCCGGGAGAGATCCTGCTTTCACCCGGTCGGAGCATTGGGTTGCGCATGATTCCAATGGAACGCGACTTGCTCTTTGCCTGGGAAGAGATGCCGCAGCAGTTGCTCGATGCCCAGGCGCAGAAGGTCCGCGAAAGCCTGCATGCGGCGCTGATTCAGTGGGCCCGAAATGCGGGGGAGGGATCGGACTATACGGCCAATGTGCCGATGCAGTGTCTTCATCCCGTAGGCCACTGGTATGAGGTTTCGAATCTACTGCGCAATGGAACGCTGCTACGGCTGCTTGAGATGCGCCCGCAGCTTGCCTACTTGATGGTTCACAACATCGACACGGTCGGAGCAAATGTTGACCCGTCGATTTTGGGGTATCACATTCATAGCGGCGCCGCGCTGACCACGGAAGTGATCGCGCGCCACCTGGAAGATCGCGGCGGCGGCCTGGCGCGCGTGGACGGGCGCGACCGCTTGATTGAAGGCCTGGCGTTGCCCAACGAAGAGATGGAGAGCAGGCTGCGCTACTACAACAGCGCGACCTGTTGGATTGATATTGGTGCCTTGCTCAAAGTGTTCGGATTGACGCGCGACACGCTGAATGACCAAGCGTTGGTGGACGAAGCTGTGCGTGACATGGCGGCAAAGATGCCCACCTACGTCACGTTGAAAGATGTGAAGAGGCGATGGGGCAAAGGGCAGGAGGATATCTTTCCGGTGGCGCAATTCGAAAAGCTCTGGGGAGATATGACAGCTTTGCCCGAACTGGATTGCCGCTTCCTGCTTGTGCCACGCGTACGAGGACAGCAGCTGAAGGAGCCGGCCCAACTGGATGCCTGGCTTCGGGATGGAAGCGCCGCGTACACCGAATCCATTTGTGAGTGGCGGGCAATCTCGGCTTAACCAACCTTCCGGGTTTGCGAAGTTGTTCCTTCCCAGCCTCGCCTTGTTAGATGATTTTGAATGCGTATGCAAACAACAGGACTTCAAGCCCGACCAGAGTGGCCAGGATGATGCTGTGTCTGAGCGTGAATCGGAGCAACTTCGATTGTTCCTGCACTGTGATTCCGGTGGCAGCAGCTGCAACGGCGATGGTCTGAACGCTGATCATTTTGCCCATCACCCCTCCCGAAGAATTTGCAGCGGCCATGAGAATGCGGCTGAAGCCGAGGCGTCCGGCGGTGATCACCTGCAGACCTCCAAACAGAGCGTTCGAGGACGTATCCGAGCCGGTGAGAAAGACGCCAAGCCATCCTAGAAATGGACTGAAAAATGGGAAGGCTGCACCGGTGGTGGCGAATGCCAGGCCAAGTGTCCCGGTGGCGCCGGAGTAGTTCATCACGAAGGTCATGGAAAGGACCGATGAGATGGTGAGGATGGGAATCGCCAGTTGGCCTGTCGATGCCAGGATGACCCGGACGAAGGCGCCAAGAGACATCCTGAGAAAGATGGCCGAGAGAAAGCAGGCGAACATGCATGAGGTGCCGCCCGCAGACAGCAGGTTGAGGTTGAAGACTGCCGGGTAAGGCGATGCGGCTGGCATGACGGGGGGAGTTCGGAGGATCAAGTTGTGCAAACCCGGCCATGGAACGGCAAATGTGGCCTGATTAAGGAGGGACTGAAACGGCTTGAATCCCCAGAGAAGAACGAGGATGACGAGAATGATGTAAGGCATCCAGCCAGACAGAATCTCCGGCGCTGTGTGGGCAGGGGCTTCAGATCCCCCCGACGAGGATTCGATGGACAACTCAAACGGCCCCGGCTCATTGGCAATGCCTTTTGCCGGCTTTCTGCGGGTATGGGAGCGTGGATGCCAGAAGCGCAGAAGCAGCACGACCGCACCCATGGCAGAGAGAGAGCTGAGAATCACCGTGAGCTGTACGTTGATGTAGTTGGAAACGTAATACTGAACTGAACCGAAGGCAAGACCAGCAACCAGAACGGCAGGCCAAACCTCAACCACCGAGGTGACTCCCTCCATGACAAGAATCATGTAGGCAGGCAAGATAACGGCAACCGGTGAGCATAACGCTCCGACAGCGCCACTCAGCTTGTCGACTGGAAGACCGGTAACCCCGGCCAGGGTGATGATGGGAACGCCAATCGCTCCGAAGGCTACAGGCGCTGTGTTGGTGAGCAGGCATATTGCGGCGGCAAAATAGGGCGAAAACCCCAAGCCAACCATCATGGCGCCGGCCACGGCGACCGGAGTGCCAAATCCGGTAGCGCCTTCAAGGAAAGCACTGAACCCAAATGCAATGATGATGGCCTGTATGCGGAGATCGGGAGTGAGAGAGCCGATCGAGTCCTTGATGATGGCGAACTTTCCTGTCTCGACCGTGATGTTGTAGAGCACGATGGCCCAGAAGATGATCCAGGAAATGGGAAAGAGGCCAAACGCCGCTCCATGGGCCGCGGCGCTGAGAGTGAGCATGACCGGCATTTTGAATCCAAAAAACGCAATGACAAATGTGGATGTGAGGCCTGCCAGGCCGGCGACCCATGCAGGTTTGCGCAAGACGCCAAGCAGGACAAGAAGAACCGCAATTGGCAGAGCGGCGACGAGGGCGGAGAACGCCAGGCCCTGGCCCCAGATGAAGTAACCCTGCTCCCAAACTGTCTTCATCTCTTGTTGCCTCCGACCGATGGAACAGCATTGAAGACTTTGCTTTATGGGTTCTTGTATTGCGTTCGGATTGCGCCAGCTGGTTTTTCATCGAGCGCATGATTCAGATACCGTTTTGGAAGTGGAAACCCACTTTGTGCCGTTGGTCAGTTTTTAATGGTGACTGGCTCATTCCAAAAACTTACTGCAGCTCCTCGTCTGCGCACACGGCAACCTTGCCGCATTTGCCGGAGGCCATCAACGAATATGCATCTCCGGCACGCTCGAGAGGAAACCGATGGGTGATGATATCGGCTGGATGCAGATTCCAGCGAACCAGGCGCTCCACCAACTCCTCCATCAGCCATGTGGAAGTGACCCAGGAACCATAGAGTGTCTTCTGATCGTGAATCATGTCGGGCGATGGATTGATCTCGACCTTACCGCCTTCGCCGATAAGAACAATCCGTCCCCATTTGCGTGTGGCGCGAATCGCTGTTGCGCGAGCCTCATGGTGCGCCGAACAGTCAACCGCGCGCTCAACGCCGAAGCCGCCGGTCAGTTCCCTGACTTGCGCCATGTTATCGGCGCCTGACGCCAGAACCACGTCGCAGAGGCCAAGATCGATTGCGATCTTCAGGCGTTCAGGCAGCACGTCGATTCCGATAATCCTGTTGGCTCCCAGTTTGCGGCAAAGAGCAGCCGCTGCCAGGCCAACTGGACCCAACCCGGTGATGAGCACGGCGTGGTTGCCATTGATGCCTATCTTTTCCAAACCTTCATACACTGTTCCAAAGCCGCATGCGACCTGTGCACCGTCGGCGTAGGATAGCTCGTCGGGCAAAGCGATGAGATCCTTTTCTTCGGCTACCATATAGTCGGCCATGCCGCCGTCGCGTTGCCATCCATACGCTCGACGAAACCTCTCGCTGGTGCAGGAGATCATGTAGCCGCGGCGGCAATCGTTGCAAACTCCGCAGCCTGAGATGTGATAAACAATGACGCGATCGCCTGTTTGAAAGCGACGGCAGCCCTCACCCGTGGCTACAATCTGGCCGCATGGTTCGTGTCCGGCAATCACTCCCTGGTAGCCTTCAGGGCCCTTGCCTAGGTGCTCGTGATAAATGCAGCGGATGTCAGAACCGCAGATTGTGGAAGCTTTCATGCGCAGCAGCACTTCTCCGTGCGCTGGGACGGGAATCTGAACTGTGCGGATCTCGACCGTGCTGTTACCTGGCAGATAGGCTGCCATCATCGTCTCGTGCATTTCGCTGCTCTCCGCTTGCGTTTGAAAAGGCTGCACGGCTGCCACGTATAAAAGGCATTGTCTTTCAGCCAGGTGGCCCAACCGCAATCTTACGCTGGCGTAGCGGCCGGAAATCGAGTGACGTTTATTTTTCGACAACCGCCTTGGCGAGATTCCTGGGCCGGTCTACGTCGATACCATGTTCGAGGGCCATGAAGTAAGCGAACAATTGCAGCGGAATCACTTCCTCAATGGGGAACAGGTACTCAGACACCGGGTCAACATCGATCGAATCACTTGCCAGACCCTTAATCCGTTCATCATCACGGTTGGCGATGGCGATCACCTTCGCTCCCTGCGCTTTCAGGTCGCAGAGCAGTTGGAGTGTCTTTTCATAGCGCAACACCGAGGCGCTCAAATCATGGTCTACCGTGGCCAGAACTACCAGAGGGGTGCGGTCGCTGACCAGGGCGTTGGGCCCATGCTTCAGTTCACCGGATGGATAGCCTTCAGCATGGACATAGGAAGCCTCCTTCAGTTTGAGGGCGCCTTCACGAGCGATTGCGTAATGAATGCCGCGGCCCAGGTAGAGGAAAGTTGCTGCAGAACGGTATTTCGTTGCGAGGCCGGCCATTGCCTGCTGCCAACCGGCGAGCTGAGCTTGAATCATATTGGGCAACGCCTGCAGCTGAACGATGTACGAGGTCAGTTCGGCAGAATCGATCCGCCCTAAGCGCACTCCTTCGTAGAGCGCAAGCAGGTAGACAACGGTCAACTGGCAGGTAAAGCTCTTTGTGGCCGGAATGGCACGTTCGACCCCGGCCGCCAGAGGCATGGATAGGTCGGCAATCTCTGCCATCGTGGAGGAGGACACGTTGGTAATCGCCAGCGTCCTTTGTCCGCGACGGCGCGCTTCATAAAGAGCCGCCAGAGTGTCGGACGTCTCGCCTGATTGCGACAGCACAAGCACGCTCGGGTGGCGCGTGTCTATTGGGTCCATGCCCCCGCGGCAGCTGTATTCGCTGGCATATTCAACATCGACGGCGAGGCCACACAGGTCTTCGAGAAGGATCTCGGCAGCCAGGCCGCAGTGACGGCTCGAACCAGAGGCTGCAATCAGGATCTCCCCAGCGAGATTTGGCCAGCCAGCCAGCAGGCTCGCCACTTCCGGCTTGAGTTTGTCGCCAGTGAGATAGAGGGCCAGCGTGCGCCGAATCGCATCTGGCTGCTCGTAGATCTCCCGTAGCATTTCGTGAGGAAAGGTCTGCAATCTTCCCATCCAGGGGCTGGAATCGCGAAATGACCCAAGCCCAGAGTTTGATGATATCGTGACGCGCTCGAGGCGATGGTCAGCACTCAAATGTCGACTGTTCAGAATCCTGATTCGCCCGGATCCAGCGGAAAAGATCGGGGTCATGGAGAGTTATACTCAAGAAACTAAAAAAGTTATGGAACCAGAGTGAAGTCTCCAAGAAGAGGCAAGAATGCCTGTGAATTATTTCCTCCAAAGCTCAAATTTTATTCTTGACAAGGGAGACTATGGATATGTAGCGTTTGTTCGATCTTCAAACCATATGATGTCCGACTTTGAAAGCAATGCAACTTTGGAGGCTCCAACGATGCTACACAAGTTAATGAGGCCCTTTCTGGGGTCTATGGTCGTCCTGTTGGTGCTGGGATTCTCACAGGCACTGATTGGGCAAGCCGTCAACGGAACAATACTCGGGACAGTCACCGACCCATCGGGTGCTGTCGTGAGAGACGCCACTGTGACCATTGTTCTGACCGGTCAGAGTGTCGAACACACATCGATCACCAATGAAAGCGGGAACTTTACGGAACCGGACCTGCCTGCCGGAACTTATACCATCACGGTGGTTGCTAAAGGCTTCAAGAAAGAAACCCGGCAGAACATCATCCTGGATACCAACACAACCACGCGCGTAGACATAAACCTGGTAACAGGCAGCACGTCGGAAACGATCGAAGTCACCACGGCTCCTCCGGCGCTGCAGACTGACCGCGCTGACATTTCGAGCACACTCGAGCAAAACACGATCGGCAATCTGCCGCTGAGCAGCGGCAACAGCTTTCAGTCTCTGCTGAATACAGTGCCGGGCATGGCGCCTATCGTCTTCAACAACTCGCAGTTCTACAACGCCAACAACGACCTATCCACAAACTCCAACGGTCAGTCTTCCTACGTCAACCTGTACCAGATTGAAGGTATCGACGACGACCAGCGCACCGGCATCCACATCATCCTGGTGCCCCCGGCCGCCGCGATTCAGAACGTGGAAATTACCACGAACAACTTCGAAGCGGAGTTCGGGCGCGCCGTGGGAACGGTTGTCAACGTGACGCTTAAGTCAGGTTCGAATTCATTCCATGGTTCCGCCTTCCAGAACATGGAAAACAACGGCGTCAACGCCCGGAATTACTTTGCGCAGGGGCCCAATGGGCGCCTGGTCTACAACTACACGGGAGGCTCGCTCGGCGGACCAATCGTGAAGAACAAGCTCTTCATCTTCGGCGATTTTCTGCGCAGCTCCGACCACGAATCGGCGACAACAAACGCGACTATTCCCTTTTACAACGTGACAAACGGCAACATCAACTTGAGCGAATACTCGGGCCAGGTCTACGATCCAAACACCGGAGATACGGTGGACTGCGTGGGCAGCACAGCAAACAACGCCTGCGGGACAGGACGAACAGCGTTCGCAGGCAACCTGATTCCACTGACGAACCCAGGACTAAACAAAGTTGGAATGACAGTTCTACAAGACCTGGACACACTTGCGAGAAATCCCAAAACGAATCTCGCCTCAGCGGCGTACCTCGCCGGAGCAACAACCAACAATTTTTCGCAGAACCTGCCTTTCAGTAAGGATGCCATCAGCTACGACATCAAGTCGGACTTCACAATTAGTGAGAAAGATCACCTGAGCGGTCGTTTCAGTCATCAGAACACCACCACATACCAGGCGCCGCTTTTCGGCGCATTCCTCGGAGGCCCAGGCGGAGGAGGATTTGAAGCTACCGGAATTGCGGCGGCATATAGCACCGGTTTCAACTATGACCACGTCTTTTCTCCGACCCTGTTTACCGAGGCACGCGTAGGACTGGCCCATCTCCGTAACTCCGCGCAGCAGACCGATTACGGGCAGAACGATGCGACGACGCTCGGAATCCCTGGCAATGGCCCGAACGGAACCGACAACACGCCTACCAGCAGCGGGCAAGTCGCCATTTCGGCGAACGTCTTCTCGGGCCCTCTGATTGGTTATTCGGCGTCGCTTCCCTGGCTCCGTGCCGAATCCAATATTGACTTTGCCAACAACTGGACCAAGATTCTCGGCAATCACACCATTAAGTTAGGCGCCGACATCCGCCGCGTCCGCGATGACCTTCTGCAGGGAAATAACAACGCCGCAGCGGGACAGTTCTACTTCGAAGAACAATCGACGTCCGCTCCTGGCGCGGTGGCATTCAACGGCAGCGCCACGGGAGAGGCCAATGACATGGCCAGCATTCTGTTCGACGTTCCGTATAAGGTTGGACAGGACACCAACAGCACTTTCCCATGCTTCCGCCAGAGCTGGCTCTTCTTCTTCGCCGCAGACAAGTGGCAGGTAAACCAAAAACTGACCCTGGATATCGGCCTTCGCTATGAGCTGTATCCGCCGGCCACCCCTCGCAAACCGGGCGGCTTCGTCAACTACAACCCCACCAACAATTCACTGGTGATCGCTGGCCTGGACGGTAATCCTTCCAATCTCGGAATGGCAACGGAATACACCAACTTTGCTCCCCGCCTTGGAGCGTCTTATCGCCTTACGGAAAAGACTGTCTTCCGTGCCGGTTTCGGCGTGAGTTATGTTCCCTTCGTAGACAACAGCTACGCCTACAACTATCCGATCAAGACCAGCACCGGCTACACGAACACACCAACGTATGGTCCAGCCCTGAACCCGGTAGGCGGCGTTATCAATTTCACAACCGGCATACCTGTTACACCAACCGTGACCTTCCCATCGAATGGAATTCTTGCGGAGAGTGCGGCCAACGGGACCATCGGGCTGTCGAACCTGCTGATTCCGCTGAACTTCAAGAATGCCTACGTGTCGTCATGGAACACGGCGATTGAGCAGGCTCTGCCGAAAAACATGTCTTTGCAGGTGGCCTATGTTGCAAACCACGGGACGCGGATTGACCTGGCACAGAACATCAATGCCCCTTCGATCTATGGCCAGAGCGGCACATACGATCCCTTCAACGTTGCTTTTGGAAAAACTGCATCGATCACCCAATACTTTATGGGCTTCTCAAGCAATTATGAGTCGCTGCAAGCCCAGCTGTCTCGTCGCTTCACCAATGGCCTTGCATTCAACACGGCCTTCACCTGGGGTAAGGCGCAGGGCTACCAGACCGGCGCTCAAGACGGAGGGTTGTTGTACTTCAGCGGCAACTGGCGCCGAAATTACAACCTGCTCGACTTCGACCGAAAGAAGAATTTCGAACAGACAGTGACCTACGAACTACCCGTGGGACGCGGTCACCATTATTTGAACTCCGGCGTCGCCTCCTACGTAATTGGCGGGTGGAAAACTTCAGCAACCATCGGGATGCTTTCAGGCCTGCCCTTTACGATTCAAGCCGCCAGCAGTGCGACACCTGGAACGACTCAAACCGCCAACGAGACCGCGGCCTTCCAGGTGACGCATAGCGTCGCCGGCGGAAAGAATGCAGCACCTACCTGGTTCAATCCAACAGCTTTTGCTGCCCCTGCGACTTGCGTTGCATACTCGTCCAGTAATCCAAACCCATGTGCACTCGGAAACACGCAACGCAACGAGTTCCGCGGCCCTGGCTACTTCAGTGACAACCTTTCGCTCTTCAAGAGCTTCCCAATCTTCCGCGAGTCCGCTCTTGAAGCTCGGTTTGACGCATTCAACATGACGAATACGCCTGCTTTCGGTCTGCCCAATGGAACTGTGGGATCGAATCTGGGCAAAATCACTGGCACGCTCGGCAGCGGCGTCGGCAACGTCAACGGCGTCGGCGGTCCTCGCGTGCTTCAAGCGGCGGTGAAGATCACCTTCTAGGCCGAAATGAACGTCAACGGGCAACGTCCAGCGGAATATGGCCGATGGGCGCTGCAAGCAGTATTGCTGGTGGCCGGGGCGTGCAGTGATTGACGCGGATCAAGGTCCAGCACCGCTGCTGCAAACTGCAAGTCTACCGGCCGGTCACTGCTTCCCTGGAGTGACCGGCCATTTCACAGGGTTCAACCGGCTCCGATGGTCAACATCAGACCTCGCCCGTCAAAGGAGAATCATGGAAGGCATCACCAGGCGACGCTTTTTAGTGTCCGCAGGAATGGCCACCACGGCTTGTTCAGCACTCCCACTTTTCAGCGCAGCCGAGCTCTCAAAGTCTCCATTCAAAATTTCTGTTATTAACGACGAAATATCTCAGGACTTCGATCATGTCTGCTACGTTGTTTCGCACGATTTTGAACTGAACTGGATTGAATTGAGGTCGATGTGGGGCAAGACAACGGGCGCTCTGACTGCGGCCGAGATCGATGAAACGCTCAAGATCCTGGCCAAATACAATCTGAAAGTCACGGACATCGCCAGCCCTTTGTTCAAGACAGATTGGCCGGGAGCACCCAAGTCCAAGGAGAGCTCTCCTGGCGATTTGCATGGCGCCGCCGAAGTAACTTTCAAGCAGCAGGATGAGATTCTTGAGCGGGCCATCGCTCTTGCCAAGCAGTTCAAGACCGACAAAGTGCGCTGCTTTGACTTCTGGCGCATTGAGGATGTTGCACCCTACCGGGCGACGATTGACGAGAAGCTGCGCTCGGCAGCCGAAGTTGCCGGCAAGGAAGGCATCCTGCTGGTTCTGGAAAATGAGTTTGCATGCAACACCGCGACGGGCCGCGAGGCTGCACGCACGCTCAATGCGGTTCAGTCTGCGCACTTCGTTTTGAACTGGGACCCTGCAAATGCCGTCATGCGCGGCGAGTTGGACGCCTTCCCTGCCGCATGGGATACGTTGCCCAAGCATCGCGTTCACCATTGCCACTGCAAGAACGCGGTCAAGGGTGCGGACGGCAAGATCGAGTGGGCGCCGGTGGACAAGGGATATATTGACTGGGCGGCGCAGTTCCGCGCGCTGAAGCAATTCGGTTATCATGACGCCGTCAGCCTTGAGACCCACTGGCATGGGGCAGCCACGCCGGAGGAGTCCACGCGGGTAAGCTGGGCAGGGATGAAGCAGGCCCTCAAAGATTCAGGAACGCTCTAAGCGCGGTTTTCAAAGGCGCGCAAGTCAACCTCAACGAAATTGCTTGAAACCTTGTTCAGATGGAGACTTAAATTGGTTACACGACGTGAGTTTCTCGACACCATGGCAGTTGGAGCAGCGGGAATCGCTCTCGGATCGACTGCTAAAAGCTACGGTCAAATTCTCGGCGCCAATGATCGCGTCAACTTTGCCGTGATCGGTCTCAACTCCCGCGCCTACGCTCACCTTGCGTCGCTCAAGGCGAACAAGGAAACGGCTCGCATTTCCCATGTTTGTGATGTGGATAGCACCATCCTGAAGAAGTTTGCCGCCAGGACCGAGCACGAGATGGGCATTGCCCCCGCCGCGGACAAGGACTTTCGCAACATTCTGCAATTGAAGGAAGTGGATGCGATCACCATTGCCACCCCTGACCATTGGCACGCTCCGATTGCCATCGCCGGATTGCAGGCCGGAAAGCACGTCTATGTTGAAAAGCCGTGCAGCCATAACCCTGCAGAAGGCGCGCTGTTGGTTGAGGCGCAGAGAAAGTGCGGTAAGCATGTACAGATGGGCACGCAGCGGCGATCAAACACGCTGATCATCGAAGCCATCGACAAGCTGCGCAACGGAGTGATCGGCACGCCCTACTTCTCAAAGGGGTGGTACAGCAACACGAGAAAGTCGATCGGGATCGGGAAGGTGGTTCCGGTCCCAGCGGAGCTTGACTGGGATCTGTGGCAAGGCCCTGCGCCGCGCCGGCCCTACAAGGACAACCTGCATCCCTACAACTGGCACTGGTTCAAGACCTATGGGACCGGCGAGACACTGAACAATGGCACGCACGAGATTGATGTCTGCCGCTGGGCTCTCGGCGTTGATTATCCAAATCGCATTACCGCGTCCGGCGGACGATATGCCTACAAGGATGACTGGCAGTTCTATGACACCCTGGTCACCAGCTTTGACTACGAGGACAAGATGATCTCGTGGGAAGGCAAGTGTTGCTCGGGAATGAAGTATTACGGCAAGGATCGCGGCTCGACAGTGATGGGAACTACCGGATCAATGTTCATCGACGGCGACGGATATGAGCTTTACGATCTGAAGGGCAACAAGTTGAGCGAAGCCAAACTCGGCGATGTGCACGGATCTGGGGACCTGGTGGGTAACGACTCGATGACTGTGGCGCATTTCGCCAACTTCATCGCGGCAGTTCAGAAGGGCGAGAAGCTTCACGCTCCTGTTTCAATTGGCAACGTCGCTGTCACCATGCTGCAGCTTTCAAATGTGGCCTGGGAGATGAAGCGTGAGCTCAACCTCGACAACAAGGACGGAAAGATACTGAATGATCCGGAAGCGATGAAGCTGTGGGGCCGCGAGTATGAACCCGGCTGGGCGCCACATCTGTAGAAACCACCAAGCGGTACACAGGAGCACTCAAGGAGGCTCCATCCAATGAAACGATCTTTTTCTCGCCGCAACTTCTTTCAATCGGGCGCACTGGTTGCCGCGGCATGCGCTACATCGACCGCGATTCCGTCGCTGGCGGAGCCGGCTTCAGAGTCAGGAAAGCCTTCACCGATTCGACTGGGGATGGCCAGCTACACGTTTCGCAATTTCAGCCGGGCCCAGGTGATCGGCTTCATGAAGCAGCTGAACCTTTCCGACCTGAACTGCAAAGATACCAAAGACCATCTTCCAATGGATCCGGCGCTCGAGGCCCAGGCCCTTGCCGACTACAGCGCCGCCGGAATCAAGCTGCACGCCGCAGGCACGATCTATTTTCCAAAAGACGAAGACGACGACATTCGCAGCAAGTTTGAATACTGCAAGCGAGCAGGGATTTCTGTGATTGTGGCCGGCGATCCCAAGCCCGAAATTCTGCCTCGAATTGAGAAGTTTGTGAAGGAATACGACATCAAGTTTGCGATTCACAACCACGGGCCGGAAGACAAGGTGTTCCCTTCACCGCTGGATGTGCTGAAGGCGGTGAAGAATATGGATCCGCGCATGGGGTGCTGCATCGACATCGGTCACACGGTGCGCGCGGGGACAGACGTGGTGGAGGCCATTCACCAGGTTGGGCCCAGGCTGTTCAATATGCACGCCAAAGATCTGACGAGCTTTGACGCCAAGGAGAGCCAGGTTGCGGTTGGTGAAGGCAAGATGCCGGTACGGGAGATCTTCGACGCTCTCATTTCAACCAGGTACAAGGGGTTTGTGGATCTGGAATATGAGATTCATGGCGATGATCCGATGCCTGGAGTCTCAGTCAGTTTCGCCTATATGCGCGGGATTCTCACGGGCATGGGATATTCAAACAAAGCCTGAGTTGACGACAGAACCCGAGCAAGCCGATGGCCCGGGCAGGGGGCACGCAGACGGGTAAGATCGAGAGGACGTTTTGCCATCGTTAGGCGCCTTTTTTCGATCCAACTGCTCCACAGCACGGTATATACTTGTGGTCTGACCTCTTTACCGGCCAGCACGCTGCGCTCACCACTGAAAGGGTAAAGCCTGAGTCATGTTGATCCATGAAGATCGTTTGTTTCCCGCCGAATCCGGTGCCCGGGCTATAGCCAGGGCGCTCTATGCCGAAATCAAGGGATTGCCGATCGTGAGCCCGCACGGACACACGCAGGCAGGCTGGTTTGCAACCAACGAGCCCTTCCCGGACCCGGCCAAGCTTTTCGTCCAGCCCGATCATTATGTGTATCGGATGCTCCTGAGCCAGGGAATCTCAATGGAGGATCTTGAGATCGGCGCACAGGAGATGAAGGACCCGCGGCGGGTATGGCGCTTGTTTGCCAAGAACTATTTTTTGTTTCGGGGCACCCCGACGCGCATGTGGCTGGATTTTGCGTTCCAGGAACTCTTCGGGCTGGCCGAGCGGCTATCAGAGAAGACTGCCGACCTCTATTTTGACACCATCGCAGAGAAGTTGAAGACACCGGAGTTTCGTCCGCGGGTGCTTTACGAGCGGTTCAACCTGGAAGTGCTCGCGACCACCGATTCTCCCCTTGACCCGCTTGCAGATCACAAGGCGATTCGCGAATCCGGATGGAAAGCGAGGATTATTCCCAACTTCCGCCCCGATCCGGTGGTTGACCCGGAATTCGCCGGATTTACTGACAATATTGCCCGGCTGGGTGAACAGACAGGCGAGGATACGCTCACCTGGCAAGGCTACCTGAATGCCCTCGCCAAGGCTCGCGCCCGCTTCCGGACATTTGGATGCACAGCTACTGATCACGGCCATCCCACGGCGCAGACTGCCGACTTATCGGCTGCAGAGGCAACAGCGCTTTTCGCAAAGGTCCGTTCCGGCAACGCCGACAAACAGCAACAAGAGTTGTTCCGCGCGCAGATGCTGACCGAGATGGCGCGGATGAGCGTGGAAGACGGCCTGGTGATGCAGATTCATCCCGGAAGCGTCCGCAACCACAATCGCAAAGTGTATGAGTGCTATGGCCGCGATGTGGGCGCGGACATCCCCAGCGCGACGAATTATGTCAACGCCCTGCATCCCCTGCTGAACCGGTTCGGCAACGAGCGCGACCTGACCATCATTCTTTTCACACTGGACGAGTCGACTTATAGCCGGGAACTTGCCCCGCTGGCCGGCCACTATCCGTGCTTGCGCCTTGGACCCTCGTGGTGGTTTCATGATAGCCCTGAGGGAATGACGCGCTTCAGAGAGCAGGTTACCGAGACGGCGGGGTTCTACAACACAGTAGGGTTCAATGACGACACCCGCGCCTTCCTGTCAATTCCGGCGCGTCACGATGTTGCCCGACGAATGGATTGTGCTTTCCTTGCCAAGCTTGTGACCGAACACCGACTGGATGAAGACGAGGCTTTTGAAGTGGCGCATGAGCTTACATACGGATTGGTGAAGCGGGCATATCGGCTTTGAGGAGAGTGCATGGCGGGGACCACGGATATTCAAATACTGGAAGAGGGCGACGCCTCTCCCGGCGCACGCATTGGGCGCGTACGCTGGACCATCTGCGCCATGCTGTTCATTGCCACGTCGATCAACTACATGGACCGGCAGGTTCTCGCGATCCTCAAGCCCACCCTGCAACACAGCATTGGCATGTCAGAGGTGGGCTACGGGAATGTTGTGGCCTGTTTCACCATTGCCTATGCCATCGGCATTCTTGCAGCCGGCAGGTTTGTTGACAAGGTTGGCACACGGATCGGTTACATGGTCATCATGGCCGTTTGGAGCCTTTCGGCAATGGGCCATGCGCTGGCCAACAGCGTGCTTGAGTTCGGCATTGCCCGCGTCTGCCTTGGACTGGGCGAGTCCGGCAACTTCCCTGCCGCGATCAAGACAGTGGCCGAGTGGTTTCCACAACGCGAACGGTCACTCGCAACGGGGATTTTCAACTCCGGAACCAATCTTGGAGCGATCCTGGCTCCCATCATTGTGCCCTGGGTGACCATTCGTTATGGGTGGCACGCGGCATTTCTGGCTACCGGTATCTTCAGCGCTCTGTGGATTGTGATGTGGTATTCGAAATACCGCAAACCCGCGGATCACCCTACTCTGACCGGCGCCGAGCTGCGGTTCATTTACCAGGAAGCGGCTGAGCAGATGGGTCCATCGACGCCGTGGGCCAAGCTGCTCGGTTACCGGCAGACCTGGGCCTTTGCTACAGGAAAGTTTCTCACCGACCCTATTTGGTGGCTTTACCTTTATTGGTTGCCGTCGTTCTTCAGCGCGAAATTTGGACTTGATCTATCGCACCTGGGATTGCCTCTGGTGATCGTCTACAACGCTTCCGTTGTGGGAAGCATCGGCGGAGGCTGGCTCCCCGCACCGTTCCGCCGCCTGGGGATGTCGGCTGTGAAGGCACGCATGACGGCGATGTTTGTCTGCGCCTGCGCCGTCGTTCCCGTCTTCCTGATTAACTATCTTCACTCAGAGTGGGCGGCGATCGGATTGCTGGGGCTGGCTGCGGCCGCGCATCAAGGCTGGTCAGCGAACCTGTTCAGCACTCCGTCGGACATGTTTCCCCGCAGCGCAGTTGGTTCGGTGACAGGCATTGGCGGAATGACCGGATCAGTTGGCGGATTTCTGCTGGCTCTTTCCGCCGGGCACATTCTCCAGCTGACCCACAGCTATGCCAGCCTCTTTGCTCTGGCCGCGAGCGTATACCTGCTTTCCTTTGTGATTATCCTCATGCTCGCTCCTGGGTTGAAGAAAGTGGAGTTTTCGAAATGAGCCTCCATTGCGCCACGGGAAGCATCGACACCGACTTGTCTCCTCAACAGTTGAAAGATCTACTGACTGAAGGCCTGGCCAAGCTCGGTGAGCGGAAGAGTGTGCTGGCCGTCCCGCCAGACCAGAGCCGTGAGCACTCCCGTGCAGGCGAGTTAACTGCGTATGCGGGCCAATATTATGGCGACAATCTGAAGGCAGTCCTTCCTGCCCTGGGAACGCATACCGCCATGCGGCCGGATCAACTTGCGCATATGTTTCCGGGGATGGACCAGAGCTTATTCCGCGTGCATAACTGGCGGACGGATGTCGAGACATTGGGCGAGGTTCCCGCAGAGTTTATCAGCGAGCAATCGGAAGGCAAGCTCAGCTATGCGTGGCCGGCGCAGGTTAACCGGCTGATCTCGCAGGGCGGATTCGACTTGATTCTTTCCATCGGCCAGGTTGTGCCTCATGAAGTGATTGGCATGGCCAATTACACCAAGAACATCCTGGTCGGCACGGGAGGCCGTGAAGGAATCAATCGCAGCCATTATCTTGGCGCCGTCTACGGCATGGAACGGATCATGGGCCGTGCAGACAATCCGGTTCGCAGCGTGCTGAATTATGCCGCCGATCATTTCCTTCGGCATCTTCCCATCGTTTATGTTCTGACGGTGGTTGGACGTCGCGCGGATGGTGGCCTTGCGGTGCGCGGTCTTTACATCGGCGACGACATCGAGTGTTTCCACCTGGCAGCTGACCTGAGCCTGAAGGTGAACTTCGAGATTGTGGACACGCCGATCCGTAAGGCCGTTGTGTATTTGGATCCGCAGGAGTTCCACAGCACCTGGCTTGGAAACAAGGCGGTGTACCGCACCCGCATGGCGCTGGCCGACGATGCTGAACTCATCATCCTGGCTCCCGGCGTGAAAGAGTTTGGCGAGGACAAGACCATCGATGTATTGATCCGCAAGTACGGCTATTTCGGGACCCCGGCGACGTTGAAGGCCGTAGACAACAACAAGGATATCGCTGGCGATTTGAGCGCGGCGGCGCACCTGATTCATGCTTCGTCGGAGGGCCGGTTCACCATTACCTGGTGTCCCGGATATCTGACCAGGGACGAGATCGAGGGTGTCGGCTTCAAGTATGGCGACCTTGAATCGATGGTCAAGCGCTACGACCCCGACAAGCTTGCCGACGGCTATAACCACGTCGACGGCGAAGAGGTTTTCTTTATCTCAAATCCAGGATTGGGACTCTGGGCACACCGCAGCAGGCTTTGAAGAATTCATTCACTGAACATTTTGCCGGCCAACGACAAGCAACATTGGCCGGCCCACAACCAGAATGGAGAGATGATGGGTACGCAGCTTCTTAGTCTTGAGGGCAAAATTGCAGTTGTGACCGGTGGAACATCCGGTATTGGACGTGCCCTGAGTTTGGGCCTTGCCGACGCGGGCGCCGATGTGATTGCCTCTGCGCGCCGGCAGCAGCAGGTCGAGGACACGGCAAACGAGATTGAATCGCGCGGACGCAAGACTCTCAGACTGGCCTCTGACGTGTGCGATCGCGGCTCGCTGGAGAAGCTGTTGGCTACCGTCCTGGAACAGTTCGGCAAAGTGGACATCCTGATCAACTGCGCGGGAAGAATCAAACGCACACCCACGTTGACCATGCCCGAAGAAGAGTGGGCAGCCATTATCGATACCAACCTTACTGGAACCCTGCGCGCATGCCAGGTGTTTGGCAAGCACATGCTGGAACGAGGATATGGCCGCATCATCAACATCACTTCGCTGAACAGCTTTGTTGCTTTGAGCGAGGTGGCTGCCTATGCAGCCAGCAAATCAGGCGTCTCTTCCCTCACCCGCTCGCTGGCTGTGGAATGGTCAAAGAAGGGTGTGACGGTAAACGCGATTGCGCCCGGCGTGTTCCGGACAGACCTGAACGCCGACTTCCTCGACGGTACTGCGCGCGGCCAGGAGCTACTGTTGCGCACACCGATGGGGCGCTTCGGCAAGACCGAGGAATTGGTTGGAGCCGCAGTGTTTCTTTCCGGAGACGGTGCATCCTTCGTGACCGGTCAGACGTTGGTTGTGGATGGCGGCTTCCTGGCAAGCGGCGTAAACCAGTAACGTCCGTTTGAAGTTGTGAACTGAATTTGTCGAAACGGTTCTGAAGAAAGGCCATGATGAACAGGCAAATCCGCGTAAGGTTTCTGGCACTTGGAGCCCTGGCCGTGTTGGGTACCTCCGCAAGCATCACCGATTTGGCGCAAGCGCCAAAGATCACGCTTACCCCGGCGACCATGGCGCGCATCGGAACGGTCGATGAGCGCTTTCAGTCGTACAACATCGAGATGGTCGAGGTAACGGGGGGACGTTTCTGGAAGCCGTATGCCAGCAAGCCTGACGTCCCGACGGCGGACAAGCAGCCCAGCGGAAATCAACCGGCGGGCCTGTCTCCTTCACTCTATGAGTATCGCCAGCCCATCGACCTGTCAAACTCGCGGCTGCGCAAGCTGGCAGCGGCACTTGGGCCCGCGTATCTCCGGGTAAGCGGGACCTGGGCGAATACGACATTCTTTCAGGACTCCGATGATCCAGCACCAAGTAGTCCGCCCAAGGGATTTAACGGGGTTCTGGCCCGGTCCCAATGGAAGGGCGTGGTTGATTTCTCACATGCGGCGAATGCGGAACTTGTAACCTCATTTGCGATCAGCGCTGGAACGCGTGACGCTGCCGGCGCGTGGACGCCCGAACAAGCAAAGCATTTTGTGGACTACACACGGTCAGTGGGCGGCAGCATCGCCGCAGCAGAGTACTTCAACGAGCCAAACATTGCAGAAATGGGCGGCGCACCAAAAGGATATACGGCAGCAGACTATGCGCGCGACGTTCTGGCCTTTCGCGACTTTCTGAGCAAGTCTGGTTCCAAGACACTGTTGCTTGGCCCAGGAGCCGTGGGTGAAGGTACGATGATCGTTCCCAGTGCCATGCAAACGCTGTCCAGCGCCAGCCTGCTTACCGCGACTGGCCCGGTCTTCGATGCCGTCTCTTATCACTCTTACGGTGGTGTCTCAAGCCGCTGCTCGATGTTCGGGGCCGCGATGGGTACAACGCCTGGCGCGGCGCTTTCAGATGAGTGGCTCGCCCGGTCGGGCAAGATTGCGGACTTCTATTCTGGTGTGCGCGACAAGTACGAGCCTGGAAAGCCTCTCTGGCTAACCGAAACCGCGCAGACAGCATGTGGCGGGGACCGCTGGGCATCGACATTTCTCGACAGCTTTCGCTACTTGAACCAGCTGGGGACGCTGGCCAAACGCGGGGTTCAGGTGCAGATGCACAACACGCTGGCCTCAAGCGATTACGGCCTGCTGGATGAGAAGACGTATGAGCCGAGACCGAATTACTGGGCTGCGCTGCTATGGCGCAGGCTGATGGGAACCACGGTGCTGGAACCTGGCCCGTCTCCCGTTTCAAGTCTGCATCTGTATGCGCAGTGCTTGCGGAATCATCCAGGCGGAGTGGCTTTGCTGGTGATCAATGCAGACCAAAACGCGGCCCGGTCGATTCGAGTTCCAGCGGCCTCAGAGCGCTATACACTGACTGCGGATGAACTGCAGGGCGGCAGCGTAAAACTGAATGGAGTTGAACTCGCAATCGGCGAGGGGGATGCGCTGCCTGAACTCAAAGGGAAGCCAACGCGATCTGGTGAAGTTGAATTCGCCCCAGCAAGCATTACATTTCTTGCCATTTCGAAAGCAGATAGCGCGAGTTGCGGGAAGTTGTGAACGGAGCCGGCGTCATTCCGGTTTCGAGAGCTTAAAGACGGGTTCAGGCGGACTTTGCTATGAACACTGTTCGCCGCATTCCAAGTTAGCTTCGGTGCGGCTGCAGAATTAGCCGAGCGTGCGGAGCATGCTGCAAACAGCAACGAATAACTCACAGAGAGATTGGAGCCTTTTATGCCAGATGCTACATGTGATATCGGACTAATCGGCCTTGCCGTCATGGGCCAGAACCTTGTTCTTAACATGAACGATCATGGTTTCAAGGTAGCGGTGTTTAACCGCACGGTATCGAAGGTGGACGATTTTATTGCCGACGAAGCAAAAGGGACGCAGGTTGTTGGAGCGCACTCGCTGGAGGAATTCTCTGGCCTGCTGAAGCGCCCCCGGCGGGTGATGCTGATGGTCAAGGCTGGAGAAACCGTGGACCAGATGATCGACCATGTCCTGCCTTACCTTGAATCGGGCGACATTGTGATCGACGGCGGCAATTCACTGTTTACCGACTCCAACCGGCGCACCAAGGACCTGGCCGCGAAGGGAATTCTGTTTATCGGCACCGGCGTTTCAGGCGGCGAAGAGGGCGCGCGGTTCGGCCCTTCCATCATGCCCGGAGGAAATCCGGCGGCGTGGCCACACGTGAAGCCCATCTTCCAGGCGATCGCGGCCAAGGTGGAGGATGGGACACCCTGCTGCGACTGGGTGGGCGAAGACGGCGCAGGCCATTACGTGAAGATGGTGCACAACGGCATTGAGTACGGGGATATGCAGTTGATCTGCGAGGCATATGACCTGCTGCAGCGCGGATTGGGACTGACCGCCGATGAACTTGCCGAGGTGTTCACGGAATGGAACAAGGGCGAGCTGGACAGTTACTTGATCGAAATATCGAGCCACATCTTTGCCAAGAAGGATGAGGACGGACAACCGCTTGTGGACAAGATTCTGGATACAGCCGGCCAGAAGGGGACGGGTAAGTGGACGGTGTTCAGCTCGCTCGACCTGGGCCAGCCGGTAACGCTGATTGGCGAGTCGGTATTTGCGCGCTGTCTTTCGGCGTTGAAGGAAGAGCGCGAGGCTGCATCGGCCATTCTGGAAGGCCCACCCGCGAAGCCTGCTGCCGCCGATCGCGCCGCATATATCGAGCGTGTACGGTGCGCTCTCTACTGCTCAAAGATCATCAGCTACGCGCAGGGCTATATGCTGCTGCGGGCCGCGGCAAAGGAAAATGGCTGGAACCTGAACATGGGCGGCATCGCGCTGATGTGGCGGGGCGGCTGCATTATTCGCAGCCGCTTCCTGGCCAAAATCAAGGATGCGTTCGACAAGAATCCCGCAATTGAAAACCTGCTTTTGGATAGCTTCTTCTCAGGGGCTTTGAACAAATACCAGGCCCTGTGGCGCAAGGCGCTGACCGATGCTGTAGAGAGTGGCGTGCCCACACCCGCGTTCTCAACCGCACTGGCATTCTTTGACGGCTACAGAACTGGGCGCCTTCCAGCCAACCTCCTGCAAGCGCAGCGGGACTACTTTGGAGCGCACACCTATGAACGCGTCGACAAGCCGCGCGGACAATTCTTCCACACTAACTGGACGGGCAGAGGAGGCCGTGTCTCCTCATCGACTTATAACGTCTAACTGGACGGAAACTCAGAGCTATTCTCCATGGACCAGGCAATCAAGCTCGCCGAGCCGCGGGGAATGGCTCCGGATATAAGCCTTACAGGGTTCACTGGAATCTGACCTATCCAACTGTATCCTCAAGTAAATCGATTCTGCTAAGATGATCGGGAATCTCGGGGACCCTCAGAAGTGACTCGCGCAATAAGATGGCCGGCTGCGAGCTGGCCGGCTGAAGAGGAGAGGGAAGAAAATGCCTAAATCGCCGGCGCCGCGCCTTTCTTTCACCAACAAGGTGAGTGCGTCGAACAAGATTCCCCGGCAAATCAATCGCAATCTGATCTTCAACCAGATTCGCACCCGGCAACCGATCTCACGCGCGGACCTGGCAAGGGTCTCAGGCCTGCAAAGGAGCACCGTCTCACTGATTGTGGAGGAGCTGCTTGCGGAGCGGTGGATTGTTGAAGGATCGATGGGGAGGCTACCCCGGGGACGCAGGCCTACGTTTCTGAATATCAATGAACAGCGGGGCGTGCTCGGTTTGGATGTTCATCCATCGCAGACGACGCTGGCGGTACTTGACCTGAGCGGCAAAATCCTCGCACAGAACCTGATCGTGCTTCCAGACGACCCGCAAAAGGTGATTGCCGCCATTGTGGAAGCGATTCTCGAGATGATCTCAGCAAATGGCGACCGCTCATTCGACGGCATTGGCATGAGCCTGCCGGGCCGCCTTGACATGCAACTGAAGAAGTCAAACGGCGACAAGTCCATTTTCGCGCCCAACATCAGCTGGCCAATCGGGCACATGAAATCCCGTGTGGAACAGGCCACAGGGCTGCCGGTAGTAGTGGACAACGTGGCCAATGCCTGCGCCTTGTCAGAGATCTGGTTTGGGGACACAGACGGCACCCATGACCTGGTGGTGGTGAATGTTTCAGAGGGAATCGGGACCGGGATCTTTGCGAACGGACGCATCGTGCGCGGTGAAGGCGGTTTTGCCGGCGAGTTCGGCCACGTTCAGGTGGACCCAAATGGTCTGCCGTGCGCCTGCGGAAGCAAAGGGTGTTGGGAGACGGTCGCCTCGAACCGGGCAGGGATGCGTTATTACGCAGAGATCGCCAGCAAGCCCTCGCCGGACTTTGAAGCCCTTCTGAAGTTAGCAGCGGCCGGCGACGCGGACGGGAAGGCGTCGATCGACAAAATGTGCACGGCGCTGGGTCGCGGACTGCACATGATTGCGTCTGCGCTGGCGCCAACAGAAATTGTGATCGTAGGCGATATCACGCCGCTCTGGAGTTTGGTCGGACCGCTGATTGAGGAAGAGATGCGCCGTAACCCGCTGGTGAAGACTCCAAGGCTCCGGCCTGCGCATGATGGGAACAAGGCACGCTTGCGGAGCGCAGTGGCCTTGGTCATGAATGAAAACCTTCTCTGAAATTAATCGATTGCACCGGCCACCAATTGCTATCGAAATCCATCAACGTCGCTGCCCACGTGTTCGATTGAGCGGCAAGCTCCTTTGATGGTAGAAGCCATTCCTTGAAGTTGCGATTGGGGGATCGATGCTACGTAGAGAATTAATGCAGGCGATGGCGGCGACGGCGGCCACTGGCCTGTTGCCGGCATTTCAGAGTGTCGCGGAAGCTCAGCAGCACCCTCTTCCCACTGCCCTTTCCCCAGCCCTCCAAATCCTTGCGGAGATTGCAAAAGACGGTCTTCGCGTAAAGCTGTCTTCAGACGGGACCGCATTTGTGACGGACGAGCGGAACGGTGCCGAATGGCGATTCGGGCCGGTTGCCTTTCAGGAAGAAAGCACTGTGGACGACGGGTCCGTCTGGATGCGGACGGAGCGATCGATCTGCGAACAGTATCCGGGGAGATTCTTTGGCACCGCCGAGGGTGATGGGTTTCGATTCTGGGTTTTGGATGCCGAGGGGCAAAGCCGCGGATCGTTTCACTTAACGCTTCGGATTGAGGATGGCGGGCTCGAATGGAGAATTCCACAGATCGATGCCTCGCTGCCCAGCCTTTCCTATCCAACCGCGCTCGAATGCGAGAGCCTGGTGCTACCGCAGCATCTGGGCAGATGGGTGCGGACCCCGTTGCAGGGGCGCTTCTGCTGGCCTTTCTTTTCCATGATGAACATGCGCTGGTTCGGCGGGCTGCGCGGTGAAAACGGCTATGTTGCCATTCTGCCCGAGGAGCAGTGCGCGGATGCGGTGATCTCCGCAACAGAGTTGGCGGCGGCGCCCATGTGGTTACAGCGAATGGGTGAGTGGAAGGGCGAGCGCAAGATTCGTTACCAGTTTGTCCGCGGGAACTACGTTGCCCTGGCGAAGACCTACCGCGCGTGGGCGCAGGCGCATGGCCTCCATCGGAGCCTGGCTGAAAAACTGCGCGACGCTCCGGCTTTATCGGCCCTGACCGGCGGACGGCTGATTTCATGCCAGCAAGCAGAGCCGGCTGAGAAAGCATCGTTCTACGAGGATCGGTTGGTGCCTCCTCCACCTGGTGACCCGGCGACACCCTATCGCGTGTACCTTACACATCGCCAGGCTAAGCAGGTGCTACGCGAATTGCCGGCAGCCGGCGTGCCGCGCGCGTTGGTGGTGGTGCGCGGCTGGATTCGTGGAGGCTACGACTGGTCGCATCCTGACATCTGGCCTCCGGATGAAAGGCTTGGAAGCATTGAAGATCTTCGTGCCGTCTGCAATGACAGCGAGCCTTTTACCGTTGCTTTGCACGACAACTACCAGGACATTTACCGGCACAATCCAAGTTGGCCGAACGGTGTGATTCGGGCCAAGGAGCAACGGCCGATGCGCGGCGGCTACTGGAATGGCGGGCAGGCGTACATTTTGAATGCTGGTGCGGGATTGGAATACGCGCGTCGCAATTGGGAGATGGAGAAGCAGCTGGCTCCGCGCGCGATGTATATCGACACCACTTCGGCAGTGCAGAATTATCAGTCTTTCGATACGGGGCGGCTTGAGCCGCGCGCGGAGAACGCGGCCAACAAGGTGAGGCTACTGAAGTTCTACAAGGAATGCGGTATGGTGCTGGGCAGCGAAGAGGGCGCGGACTTCGCAATCCCTTACATCGACTGGTGCGAAAACCGGCACGACCGAGTCGCCGGCGAATCGATCCCCTTGTGGCCGCTGGTCTACCACGACGCCGTTGTGAGCGGGCGCTACACAGGCAGCAATTGGGCCGGAGCCTTGGCCAAGGCAGATGAGTATCCACCCTGGCTGCTGGATATGCTGTGGGGCTACGCGGCGTTGTCAGAGCTTGGACCATTTGAAAAACGCAGTGCGGCTTACGAAAGGATGCGGGCCACGCGACATGTGGATGCATGGTTCGCGAACATCAGCACGGACGCGATGGAAGAGCATGGTTTTCTTGGCGGCGACGCAACGCTGGAACGGACGAAGTTTTCGTCTGGAAGATCGATCATTGTGAATTTTGCGGCTCAAGCGCAGACGCATGATGGGGTAACGATTCCTGCGCATGGGTATGCGGTGTTTGATGAGCACGGCGCTCCGCTGGTGCTCTAGGCCGCATTTTTCAGTTACAGGAGTCTGAGGGCCGGGCCGCTTTCAGAAAAGCCGATCTGGAGACAGGCGCGACGTTTTGCAGGCGCTACAGACCGGACCCAACTTATCGCCAGCGGAAGATGCGGAGGGAGACTGCAAAGGCAACAATCAGCCACGCAAACAGAATTTCCACGGGAACCATCTCCTGGCCGAGAGTCATGCCCTGGAGCATGTTGCCGCGCATGGCGTCGATAGCAGCCGTAAGCGGCAGAGCACGAACGATGGGCTGAATGGCGGCGGGAAACCGCGATGCAGAGAAGAAGACACCGGAAAGAATCCACATGGGTAGCATGACAAGATTCATAAGCCCCGATGCGGCTTCCATGGTGCGAGCACGCGAGGCCACCAGCAGGCCGAGCGCTGAGAATGCGAGTGACGTGAGCAGGCAAACGCACAGGAGCTCGAACAGCGATCCGCGAAACGGAACACCGAACGCAAGGCGCGCAAACCCTAAGAATGCGGCGATTTCGATGATGAGCATGAGGAGCCGGGATAACAGGAATGACATCAAGTACTGCCAACGTGGCATGGGCGAGGCAACCAGCCGCTTGAGCAGCTTCTTCTGACGGGCTTCAACGATAGAAAAGCCCAAGCCCCACATCGCGGACCCCATCAAGTTCATTCCGAGCAGGCCAGGCACCACAAAGTCTATGTAACGAGCGCCTGTTTCATGCACAAGATTGTTGTCGACATGCACCGCCTCCTTTCGCCCCGCAGCGGTTTGAATGGCGCGGTCGGCAATCATGCGGGCTGTTCGGGCGTCGGGATTGGTGTCGTCGAATTTGTAGGTCACACCATTCGGCGTCTGGATGGCGAGCACCAGGATGCTCCCGGTGGCGAGAGCGTGTGTACCGGTCGGCTCATCCATGGTTGCGGCGGTGAGCCCTTTGTCCGCGGCAAGAGCCTCCGCGAGCTGGGTTGTTGTTGCGCCTACCTGAAGAACATCGGCGGGCCGATTTCGAAACGCAATCCCCAAACCCATGGCGAGCAGGATGGGAAAAATGAAGATCCAGAAGATGGCTTCCGGTTCGCGCAAAATCAGCCGGAAGCGCACCGTCGTCAATTGATAGAGACTGCTCAGCTCCAGCTTATTCATCGCGCAAGTTCCTTCCTGTCAAACCCACAAAGACGTCTTCAAGCGTTGCCGAGTGGGTTCTGAATTCGCTGAGATGCAACCCCTGATCTTTGAGAGCGGCAAAAATGCACGGCACCACAAGGTGCAATTCGCTGACTGAAAGCTGATGGAGTCCAGCATCCACGCGATGTGATTGAACCCCGGAGATGGCGGTAAGCAACGCCGTATCCACAGCTCCGTGACCGCGATCCGGTCCGCCGGGATCGCCGCTGCTCACGGCGAATTCGACGATGTCCTCTCCACCTACTGTCCCAATAAGTTGCTGCGGAGTGCCAAGTGCGATCACGCGTCCGTGATCCATGATGGCGACCCGATCGCATAGGCGCTCTGCTTCCTCCATGTAGTGCGTCGTCAAAATGATGGTCCGTCCGGCTTGCTTGAGGCCGTCTACCAGGTCCCAGAGATGGCGGCGCGCCTGAGGATCAAGGCCGGTGGTCGGCTCATCGAGAAACAGAAGTTCAGGATCGCCCACCAACGCACAGGCCATAGCAAGCCTTTGCTTCTGGCCACCAGAGAGCCCACCGACTCGCGACTTTCGCTTCTCTTCGAGTTGCGCGGTCTGGATGGACTGGTCAACAGAGATGCCGCGTTTGAAGAAGCTGCGGAAGAGGCGCAATGTCTCCTCCACCGTGAGCTTGTCTGGAAACTGCGTTTCCTGAAGCTGGATCCCAATGCGCTGGCGCAGTTGCTCGGCGCCGGTGCTCCAGTTGAGTCCAAGTAATTCAACGGATCCTTCGTCGGGAACGGTCAGCCCTTCACAGATCTCGATGGTGGTCGTCTTCCCTGCCCCGTTTGGACCGAGGAGGCCGAAGCACTCGCCATGGGCCACTTCAAGGTCGAGGCCATCCACGGCCTGAACATCGGCAAATGCCTTGCGCAGGCCATGCAACTGCAACGATGCACCGGTGCCGCGGTCACCTGCCAAGCGAGTGTTGCCCAGAGCGGAGGATTCTTTCCCCTTACCGTTTGCCGTAAGGTCTGCCATCGCAACAGGGTACCGCATTTTTGCCCGAGATTAGTTGAAGAAACAATGAGGAATGTTGACGATACATTCGTGTTGCCGGCTCAATTCCCTGGGAAGCGGTTCGGATGCAGGCGGTTTCCCGATCAACGCAACTCCGGGTAAACTATGTACATGGCGGAGATTCAGCGCAGGAAAACACCCACGGTGCATATTGGACAGGTTCGCGTCGGCTGGGAGGTCCCGGTCGTCGTGCAATCCATGACCAACACTGACACGGCCGATATTCCCGGCACCATCGAGCAGGTCGCGGCGCTGGCGCTGGCCGGGTCAGAGATTGTCAGAGTGACGGTGAACAACGAGGATGCCGCGCAGGCCGTTCCGTACATCGTCGAAGGACTCGAAAAGCGTGGCCTACATGTTCCGATCGTTGGCGACTTCCACTACAACGGCCACCTGCTGCTCAAAAAGTTTCCAGCCACGGCCAAAGCGCTAGCGAAATACCGGATCAATCCGGGCAATGCGTCGATCGGGAAGAAGGACAACGACAATTTTCAGGTGATGGTGGAATGCGCGGTTGAGAACCAGAAGCCTGTGCGCATCGGCGTGAACTGGGGCTCGCTGGACCAGGCGCTGCTGACGCGGATGATGGATGAGAACAGCCGTCAGGCAAATCCGCTGCCGGCCCGCGAAGTAATGTTGGAAGCGATGGTGGTGAGCGCGCTTGAATCGGCCAAGGCTGCCGAACGCTACGGACTGCGGCGCGATCAGATCATCCTTTCGGCTAAAGTAAGCGGTGTGCGCGACCTGATTGACGTGTACACCAATCTGGCAACACGCTGCGACTATGTGCTGCACCTGGGCCTGACCGAAGCGGGCATGGGTTCGAAGGGGCTGATTGCCTCGACGGCTGGACTGGCTCCGCTGCTGTTGGCGGGAATTGGCGACACGATTCGGGTCAGCCTGACGCCGAAGCCGAATGGCGACCGGACGGAAGAAGTACAGGCTGCGCAGCAGATCCTGCAATCCCTGTCGATTCGCAGCTTCATGCCGCAGGTAACCAGCTGCCCCGGGTGCGGGCGCACGACGAGCACGTATTTCCAGGAGCTCGCCGAGCAGATTCAGAGCTACCTTCGGACCTCGATGCCGGAGTGGCGGAAGAAGTATCCTGGCGTCGAAGAGCTGAAGCTGGCGGTGATGGGCTGCGTTGTGAATGGGCCCGGCGAATCAAAGCATGCGAATCTTGGCATCAGTCTCCCGGGCACGTTTGAAGAGCCGAAGGCCCCTGTTTATGTGGACGGCAAGCTCTTGAAGACCTTGCACGGCGACACCATTGTTGCGGAGTTCAAACAGATTCTCGATCACTACGTCGAGTCGCACTACGGGCAATCCGCAAAGAATGAAGAGTTGGTGGAAGCGAATTAGGCCTGGTGTTTGCCGGCTGCATCGGCTTCGTTCCGTTTATCAGCGTCGTGGACCGTCGTCCGCGCAGGCCTGCGGCAATCAAGATAAAGATGCACTTCGATATTGAGGACCTGGAAGACTACGCCGCGTATTCACTGCGCACCCTGCGATCACATTCCGCAAGAATCCTTTCTGATTCATCCCCCGATTTCAGCGTAGAATCAGGCGGGGTCTTCGAGAGGCGGGGCGAAGCGTGCCCCGAGGAAGAGGATGGCCGCTGAAATCACCAGAAAGATGAGAGTAGCCCCGAGGCCGATGCGGAGATTGGACCGGTCCGAGATGGCTCCAATGATCTGCGGCGAAAAGGTATCGCCGAAAAAATGAATAAAAAAGAGGTTCAAAGAGATTGCCGTGGCGCGAACCGGGGCAGAAACCGAGTTCACGATGGCGGCGTTCAGTGGGCCAGTGTTGAGGAAGAGAAAGAACTCAGTAACAAATAAGCCGGGGATGACCCACGCCGGCGGTCCAAAGAAAACCACGACACCACAGGGCAGTGTTAGCGCCACGCTCCAGAATGAAAGAAGGTAGAGGGCGCGATGATTGGTGCGCAGCCAGCGCTGGGCCAGCCAGCCGCCGACAAGCGTTCCTGCCAGGCCATCGGCGACCGTGATTGCACCCATCACCAAGCCCGCTTTGCCGACGGAGAGGCCAGCAGAGCGATTCAGGAAGGTCGGAGCCCATGCCGAAATGCCGCCCATGGCAAAGGTGAGCATCGCCAGTCCGAAGGTGGCCGTCAGAAACGCCGGATTCTTAAAGAGTCCAAGGACGGTTGACCGGTCGGTGGTGGCACGCACGTGGTCGCTTGCGCCACGCTCCGGTTCCCGGCCGATCCAACCATACAGCAGGGCGACGATGACGCCGGGGATTGCGCAGACGAAGAAGGGCGCACGCCAGCCCCAGATGGTGCCGATTTCTCCTCCGGCCAGGTACCCGAGTGCAGCACCGACTGGAATGGCGAGGTAGAAGATGGTGAGAATGCGGTTGCGCTCTCGCTCCGGGTAAAAGTCTGCAAGCACTGCAGGGGCGAAGATCACGAATGTCGCTTCGCCGACTCCAACGATGGCGTGGCGAATGTAGAGAGTCCAATAGTCGTGGACCCATGCAGTCCCAAGCGTTGCGACGCTCCAAAGCAAGGCTCCGGCAATGATGAGCGGCTTGCGGCGGAAGTGGTCGCCAAGCCAGCCGGTGAGCGGTGCAACAAGCATGTAAACCACAAACAGCGCGGTGGTGAGAGCGCCCATCTGCTGATCGGTGGAGTGAAATTCACGCTGGATCAGCGAGACCTCACCAGGAAGAATATAGCGGTCAATGTAATTGAATAGGTTGAGACAGATGAGCAGGATCAGCGTCCCCAGTGCGGGGTTAGTCTGAGCGCGGTTCATCAAACTTGATTTGGGCAAAGGTGACGGCCTTGAGGATCTGCTTGCCCGAGTGTACACAATCGAGAAAGCGCGTTGCCCTGAATTGGGGTTTCGCCCAGGGCGAATCGACTCTATTTCTCAGGCCTCGGCCAGCGGGCTTCTACCGTGGTCCCAATGCCTCCCCTGGGGCGGAACTCGCCACGCACAACAGCCCAGATCGGATCGCAGGCCTTGACCACGTCTTCCAGCACCTGGTTGACGATGTTTTCCTGGAAGATTCCCAGATTTCGATAACTAAAGAGGTACTCCTTGAGTGATTTCAGCTCGAGGCAACGATGGCGCGGCATGTAGCGGACGGTGAGAACGCCGAAGTCAGGCAGGCCGGTCTTGGGGCAGACCGAAGTGAGTTCCGGGTCGTCGATGAGGATCTCGTAGCCGGGAAACTGGTTTTCCCAGGTTTCGATTGCGGGAAAAGCAAAGTCCAGGCCGGCTTTTGCGTGTTCGTCGGTGTAACGGGGTTCGAGAGCCATACGCATATTGTACGAGCCGAAAGGCGCTGAAAACAGGCTTCGAGAAGGTTGGCGTTGCAAGTTTCGCTGCAATTATTTGGTTCTTATTGGCCCTGTTTTGAGTCCTATATACTGACTCAGGTTAGCTCAATGGCAGAAGAAAGAAATCAGTCGAGCCGGCTTTGGCTTTGGATAGGCGCGGCAGTCCTAATCATCATCGTCTTCTTCGTTGCACGCTCCGCGTTGAGAGATCGACTGCCGGTGCGAGTGGCGCAGGTATCGCGGGCCGAATTGATCAAGACGGCAGCCACCAATGGCCGGGTTGAGCCGGAGACGAATTACGAGATTACCAGCCCCCTGGCCACCACCGTGAAGGCAGTGTATGTGCACCAGGGCGACGAAGTGCCGGCCGGCAAGCTGCTGCTGGTTCTTGACGACATGCAGGCACGAGCCCGGCTGGCCAGCGCCGAGAGTGGTGTGCGGGCTGCCGAAGCAGCAGTGGAGGCGGCCACCCACAACGGAAGCCAGCAGGAAAGGCAGTCGGCAGCCGGAGACGAAGCCCGCGCCCGCCTCGACCGCGACCAGGCTCGCAGAGACCTGGATGCGTTGATCAAACTGAAATCAACTGGCGCCGCATCAGCAAGCGAGGTAAACGCAGCCCAGGAACGGCTGGATACAGCAGAAGCCAGCCTGCATGCCTCGGAACAGATGGCAAACAGCCGCTATTCACCCGCGGAGGTGGCGCGGGCGCAGGCAGCGCTCTCAGAAGCGAGGGCAAATTTTGAGGCAGCACAGCAGGTTGTGGCGAAGACATCTATTCGCGCTCCCGTGGCCGGCACCGTTTATAGCTTGAATGCGAGCACCTCGGATTTTGTCGAGGAGGGAAAGCTGCTGCTGGAGGTTGCAGACCTGCATCATCAACGGGTTCGCGCTTATTTTGACGAGCCGGAGATTGGCCAGTTGGCGATTGGCCAGCCGATCCAGATCAAGTGGGAAGCCAAGCCGAACCTTTCGTGGCGCGGCCACATTCTCAGAGTTCCCTCGACGGTGATTATTTACGGTACCCGCAATGTGGGCGAGGTGCTGGTGCAGCTTGACGATGTGGATGGCGAGCTGTTGCCAGACACCAATGTGACGGTGACGGTAACAATTTCGAGCCAGTCAAATGCGTTGAGCGTGCCGCGCGAAGCGCTGTATTTTGAAAAAGGCAAGCCATTCGTGTTCAAGGTGGTGAACGACCAACTGGTGCGGACGCCTGTGACCACCGGCGCTATCAACCTAACCCAGGCCGCCATCCTCAGTGGACTTGTCGAAGGAGAATCGGTGGCAACAGGCACAACCAATGGCCTGCCCTTGCAAGACGGCATTCCCATCCAGGTCAAGCGGTAATGGGCGCTCACGGCTGGCCACCGAGATTGCCGGCGGCGATACTGGTAACCGCGTCCATGATGTTCTCCGCGATGGCGCAGGTCCATTCGTCTCAGGCGGCAGGTTTACCGGTTGCGCTAATCCAGGCCAACGCTGCATTGCAGGCTGGAGAGGCCGATAAAGCACTTGGGCTGCTCAGAGCAATACCCCAATCCGACGCCAGCGCGGCTCAGGCAGCGAATCTGGAGTGCCGCGTGCGCATGACTCTGGAGCAGTGGGACGCTGCGATCGGGGCGTGTGAGCGAGCGATTCGAATGGATGGCCAGAACTCCAACTATCATGTGTGGCTCGGCCGGGCGCTGGGAGAGAAAGCAGATCGGGCATCGTTTCTTACCGCGTTCGGGCTGGCAAAGCGAGTGAGAAGCGAGTTTGAGGAAGCGGTTCGCCTCGATCCTCGGAATGCGGGCGCACTAGCCGACCTTGGCCAGTTTTATGAGCAGGCGCCAAGCGTGGTGGGTGGTGGAATTGAAAAGGCTGAGACCATCGCCGCGCAACTGGAGAGCCTGGATCAGCCGCGCGCTCATCACTTGCGCGGGCAGATCGCGGAACAGCGCAAGGACTATGGAACAGCGGAGCGGGAATACAAGCAAGCGATCACAAGCAGCCCGCATCCAGGGTCGCAATGGATGGAGCTTGCGGGATTTTATCGCCGGCATCAACGCTGGGACGACATGGAGTTTGCGATCCGCCTCGGCGACTCCGTTACCCAACGGGACAGGGTGGAAGGACTAGCACTTTATGACGGCGCTTCACTGCTGACTGAGACACATCGCGATCCGGCGCGGGCGGCCAGGATGCTGGATGACTATCTCGCCGGTTCCCCAAAAACCGAGGAGGCCCCGGCATTTGCCGCACTGATTCGATTGGCGAGATTGAGGGATCAGCTTGGCGAAACCGCGGCTGCGAACCGGGAACGAGCAGCAGCCCTGGCGATGGCCAATGAATACAAGCCCGTGGAGAATTCCGGGCATTAGCGAGATTTGAAAAGCAGTGGGCTCAATGGCGAGCGGCGACAGCTTGAACCCAGGAATCGAAAAGATGCGGGAAAAGGAAAATGCAAATTCGGTCGGGACACTGGCGCCAGTCTTGATGGCTTTGGCAGTGATGGCAACGCCTGGATTGGTGCGGGGACAAGTCTCGCTGGCGACGATGGTTGACATGGCCCAGGGACATTCGACGGTGGTTAAACTGGCCGAAGCAGATGTACACAAGGCAGACGCGCTTTTGGCGCAAACTCACGATGCATATATTCCCACGTTGACCATCGGATCCACGGTTGGCTACTCAAAGGGGTTTCCAACGGGGCAGCCTTCCGTTGCAAATGCGCAGCTGCAATCACTGGTTCTGAGCTATTCAGAACGGCAGTATGCACGGGCAGCGCGGACAGGCGTAAAGGCTGCGGATCTGGCTCTCAAAGAGGCACGCGAACAGGTTGCACTGGATGTTTCGACGGCCTATATCGAATTGGATACGGTTAACATCGAACTGGACGCCGCCAGGCAGCAAGAGTCGTTCACAGGACGCCTGGTCAGCATTGAGCAGGAGCGCTCAGAAGCGGGCGTTGACTCGTTAAGCGACTTGTTGCAGGCCCGCCTGACGGGGGCGCAGTTGAGGCTGAAGCGCCTCCACCTGGAGACTCGAGCTGCGACCCTAGCCAAGCAGCTTTCAGTGCTCACGGGAATGCCGGTGGGAGGCATCAGCACAAATCATGCAAGCATCCCGGAAATTCCGGCGATCAAGGCTGACGAAGCTCCGCAGACCACTGCCGGTATCGAGGCCGCCAACTTGCTTGCCCAGTCAAAACAACTGCAGGCACACGGCGACGATCTGGCCACGCGGCGGCCGCAGATTGCCTTTGGAGCGCAGTATAACTACGACTCCAACGAATTGAACAACTACACCACGTACTTCAACAACTTCACGCCCAACAATGTGGCCTTCGGGATTGAGTTTCAAATTCCGATTTTCGACCGCGCCCAGCATGACAAGGCCAGGCAATCGGCGGCGGAAGCGCTTCGGGCCACGGTGGAGGCGGAACAGGCACGCCAGCAGAATGATGTACAGATTCAATCGCTTACAGGAAACCTGCGTGAACTGGATGCGATGGCCGAAGTTGCGAGTCTAAAGCAACAGATCGCCGACGAGCAGCTCAAGACGGTGCTCGCCGAACTTGAACTGGGGAATGGGGCCAGCAGCGGAGCCGCTGCGCAGCCTCAACTGAGCCCCAAGGCCGAACAGCTGGCGCGGATTGACCAGAGCCAGAAACTGCAGGACGCGCTGGACGCCGGCTTTGACCTTTCGAAAGCACGGCTTAGCCTGTTGAAGGCGCTGGGACACATGGAAGACTGGCTGAACGAGCTGCGTTCCAAGTAGGTTCGGGAACCGAAAGAAAGCGGCTCAAAATCACTCAAAATGCTAGAATTGAAGAGATGCTTATGCCTCTGAAAACACTTTTCCTGAATCCGCCCTCGTTCAAGAACTTTGACGGCGGCGCGAGTTCGCGCTGGCCAGCTACGCGCGAGATTGAATCCTATTGGTACCCCGTCTGGTTGACCTATCCCGCGGGACTGCTGGAAGGGTCGCGGGTGCTGGATGCGCCGCCGCACCACGTCTCCGCTGAAGAAACCATCAATATTTGCAAGGACTTCGAGTTTCTGGTCTTGTTTACTTCAACCGTCGGCTGGGAGGGCGACCAACGCCTGGCCGAGGCCATCAAGGCTGTCAATCCCTCGATCCGGATCGCTTTTGTCGGGCCGCCGGTAACCACTGATCCCGACCGCGCGCTCAACGAATGTTCGGTGCTCGACTTTATCTGCCGCCGCGAGTTCGACTATTCCGTGGTTGAGTTTGCCCAGGGGAAGCAGCTGAGCGAGATACTTGGCATCAGCTACAAAGAGAACGGCAAGATTCAGCACAACCCGGACCGTCCGCAGATCGAAGACCTGGACGCGATGCCGTGGGCAACAAAGATCTACAAGCGGGATATGGACGTGACAAAGTACAACGTTCCGTTCCTGCTGCACCCCTACATCGCGCTTTACTCCACGCGCGGATGTCCGGCGCAGTGCACGTTCTGCCTGTGGCCGCAAACGCTGAGCGGCCATGCCTGGCGCAAGCGGTCTTCAGACGATGTTGCGGCCGAATTGGCATGGGCCAAGCAGAACTTCCCCGAGGTGAAGGAATTCTTCTTCGACGACGATACCTTCAACATCCAGAAGGGCCGGACCATTGAGCTTTGCGAAAAGCTGAAGCCGCTGGGGATTACCTGGAGCTGCACATCGCGCGTCACCACGGACCGCGACACGCTTAAAGCGATGAAAGAAGCAGGCTGCCGCCTGCTGATTGTGGGCTTTGAGTCAGGAGACCCGCAGATCCTGAAGAACATCAAGAAGGGCGCCACGGTGGAGCGCGCCAGGGCGTTCGCCAAGGACTGCAACGACCTGGGCCTGGTGATCCACGGCGACTTTATCCTGGGACTTCCCGGCGAGACCAAGGAGTCGATCTGGAATACGATCAACTTTGCCAAGACACTGGATTGCGAGACCATCCAGGTATCAGTGGCCCACGCTTATCCGGGAACTGAGTTCTACGATTACGCAAAGGCCAATGGGTTTATCACCAACGAACGCATGGAGGACGGCGGCGGCCATCAAATGGCGCATATCGAGTATCCGGGCTTGCCGACCGACTACGTGATGGAGATGGTGCACAAGTTTTACGATGAGTATTACTTCCGGCCCAAGGCAGCGTTCCGGGTGGTTTGGAAAGCATTTGTGAATCGCGATCTGCCCCGCCTTTACGTAGAGGCGAGGGCATTTTTGAAGCTTCGCGCACAGCGGAACAAGATGGTGAAATTGGCGCGCAGCCACCAGGCCGATCCACCGGCTCCGGCAAGCGCTGGAGCGTAGTCCAAGCACGGGTTGAGCTTATCGAGGGCGGACGCTATTGCGCCGCCCTCAATTTGTATCTGAAGACCGCTCTAGGATCATCAAAAGACGGATGACTCACGCAAGACTATTGCCGAGACAGTACATGATCCTGGGGCTGGTGGCGATTTGCGCACCGCTCGGTGATTCCTGCCTGTCGCGCGGCATGACCAGACTTCCGACTGTTTCGCTTACCCATCCGGCCGCGTTGATTGCCGCGGTCTTCACGCCGTGGATTGCCACGGGCATCGCCCTGCTGATTGGCTTCTTCGCCAGCTACCTGACGGCGCTTTCGTGGGCCGACCTGACCTTTGTGCTTCCGGCAACGGCCTTCGGCAACGTGATAGTCGCGCTGCTGTCTCGGTTCTGGCTGCATGAGCCGATTTCGATTCAGCGCTGGGCGGGCATTGCACTGATCACGCTGGGGGTAAGCTTTGTGGCGCAGGGCCCATCGCGGACTGAAAGGCCGGGAGTTTCAGCGGCAGGGGTTGACGTTTCGAAGCGGGTGCTTCAGTCCGCGACAAATGAAATCGACAACTCGGAGGAAGCGGTTGAGGAGCAGCTGCGATGAACTTCGCTTCCCAGGGCGGGCATATCAATCCATGGTCCGCAGCAACGATGATTGCCTGCGTTGTCCTCTGCTCAACTACAGGCGAAGTGCTGACGGCAGCGGCCATGAAATCGCTTGGGGATCTGGACGAGATTCGCGCGCACTCGGGCATCAAAGGCGCAATCCGCGCGGTGGTCTCCTGTCCACTTTTTTTTGCCGGAGTGAGCTTTCTGGCGCTGGCGTTTTTCTCACTGCTGTTCGCACTGAATCACCTGAACCTGAGTTTGGTGGCGCCTGCTTCAGCCTCGCTCACGCTGGTCACCAACGCGGTTGCCGGAAAGATCTTTTTGAAAGAGAACGTGGACCGCAGACGGTGGACCGCCGCCGTGCTGGTCTGCATCGGCGTCTATTTTCTGGCGCATTGAAAGGCAAGGGTCAGGGCACGGAGGGATTCTGCGGACTGTCAGGAACGCAGGCTATGAGCTGAGCCACCGCGTCAATCCGGCGGGCTTCATATCAGGATTGAGAATCGCCCGCGGCTCCCCGATCTCTTCGCAAATTGCTTCTGCTGCCAGATGGCCTGAGCGGGCCGCGCTCTCCATGGTGGAAGGCCATCCAGTGGCCAACCAGTCACCGGCAAGAAATAAACTGGGCCACGGCGAGAGCGTATGCGGGCGCGCCGCATCGATTCCCGGCGGTACGCCGAAGGTGGCGCGCACCTCTTTGACAAACGCGAACTTCTCCAGCTTGGCCTGGTTCACTGTTGGGAAAAACTCGGCAAGCTCTGCGAGGGTGAGCGACAGCGCTTCGTCGCGGGAGAGTTTGGCAAAGTGGCGCGACGCGCTGATGACGAGTTCAACATAGTGCCCGCCTCTGCCCGTCTGCAGCCGTGACTGGTTGTACATCCAATGGACTTCGCGATCAAGCAACACCGCATGCTCAAGAGCGGTTATTTCCCTGTCGAACCACAGGTGGACACTGCAGATTGGCCAATGCAGGTGTTTGGCGATCTGGCCAGCAAGGCCGTCTGAACCCTCGACCGGAGGCAAGTGAGCAAGCAGCCCCTCCATTGCCTCAAACGGCAGCGCCAAGACGACGAAGTCGGACCGCAACTCGCCTGTCCTCGTCTGCATGATCCACTGGCCGACCTCTTCATCCAGGGCTCCGCCTTCAACGCGCGTATTCAGGTGAATGCTACCGCCTCGCTCTGCGAGAAACGACGGTACACCTGCGTATAACTCACTCAAAGGCACGCGGCTCATGCCCATGTAGCCGCCTTCTGAAGTATTCAAGAAGCCTTCGCGAATAATCCGGGTCGCGTAAGGCACGGCGATGGAATCAAGGTCAGCATTGAGCGCACTGGCAATCACGAGTCGCCAAAAGCGATTCATCGCTCCCTCTGTTTGTTTGTGACGCCTGAGCCAATGTTCCAGGCTCTCCCCGGTATCGTGCATGGCTTCAGGCCGCATCATGGCGCGCATGGCGCGTGCCAGCGACCTTTTGTCGGCACCGGTGAGGGCCTTCGCGCTGACAAAGCTGGGAGCATTGTGCAGAGGAGATGGCAGACCGAGCGGACCGAGCTTGAAGGGGCCGAGCCGGGATTGGCGCCCTCCTGGCTCGATCATGGTCATCTCGCTGGTCCAGTGGATCTGGTGCGCAACCCCGATACGCTGGTAGAACCCCACCACATTTGTGCAGCATTTAAAAAGCACGTGTTGGCAGTTGTCGATGACCTCGCCAACGCCCGGATGCAAGTAGGAGCTCGCCCGCCCGCCAAGATAGCCGCGACCCTCGACGAGTTGCACGCGCAACCCCGCATCGGCCAGCGCGCAGGCGGCACTCATGCCGGCAACGCCACCGCCGATCACCGTGACAGACTTGCGCCCGTTTTGAGGCTGCACTATCAAGCGAACACCCGCGCCCAGCCCATTCTGATGATTCCTGCTGCAAGGATGCAAACCTTTTGCGCCATCGACACGCTCGCCCGGCGAGAGAATACATCATAATCCGCGCGTTCAATTCGCTTGAGCAAAGCGCGGTAGATGCGAACCAGGACCCACATTGCCGGGCGACTTTCAGCATCAATCTTGGGCAAGAGCAACTCCGCTGAGTGATAAAAGACTTCAGCTCGCGCAGCGATTTCGACGATCAGTGCTCGTTCCTGCGTTGTTGGGGGCTTGCATGAAGGCCGATGCAGAAGTGAATTTAATTTGACGCCGTGAGCGGCCAGGTCTTCAAGGGGAAGATAGATGCGATTGCGCGCAGCATCTTCTGCAACGTCGCGGAGAATGTTGGTTAATTGGAACGCGACGCCAGTCTCCTCTGCCAGTTTCTCGGCCTTCGGGTCGGTGTAGCCGAAGATATGAATGCAGACGAGGCCAACAACCGAGGCGACCAGGTAACAGTAACGGTAGAGGTCGGCAAAGGTCTGATAGGTATCTGGCCCGCCGCCTGCCTTGGGGGTGAGGTCCATGGTGACGCCATCGATCAGCTCATCGAGAAGGCCGAGCGGAATTCCGAATCGCTCAGTAGCATCGCGCACTGCGATAAAGACAGGGTCAGAGGTATCGCTGCCCTGGCAGACGGCACGCCACTGCGCGAGCCACTCATCTAGATGACGGCGGCGCTCAGGGAGAGACAAGCTCTCGTCGTCGGCAAGGTCATCTGCCTTGCGCATGAATGCATAAATGGCGCAAATGGCATTGCGGCGCGGGATGGGCAGGGCGACAAAGGCGTAGTAGAAGTTCTTAGCTTCGCGCCTGGCAATCGTGCGGCACACCGCATAGGCCGCTTCCAACTTGTGCTCGTCGATTGAATCCAGGCGGCTCAAGACCCATTCTCTGCGCGCCGGCCACCTTTTGCGAGGCCCAAGAAGGGCAGCAGCTTACTCGCAACGGCGCGAATCGCGAGTTTCCGTTTGGTGCCTTTGGATATTGCCGGTCGCGCGGTCAGTACGTCATAGTCCGCATGCTCGATTGCGTTGAGAATCTCGAGTCCGCCGCGACTGAACAGATCGAGATCCAAGGCCAGATCCCGATTCACCATTCCGATGAGCGGCAGTCCTTCTTCAAAGAGGCTGCGGGCATACTCGACCTCGCAACGCAAGAGTCCTCGAAACTCGGGTGTGGCAATGCCCTCGGAGATCACCCTTTCACTGACATGAAAGAACTCCATGTCATTCTGCGGCAAATAAATCCGGCCTCGCGCATAGTCCTGACGCACGTCCTGCCAGAAGTTGGCCAGCTGCAGTGCTGTGCAGGTTGCGTCTGAAAGGCGGAAGCGCTCTTCATCGGCTTCGCCGCACGCATAAAGGACGAGCCTGCCCACCGGATTGGCAGAATACCGACAGTAACCGAGCACGTCCTCCATGGTTGCGTAGCGGGTGGTTGACTGATCCTTGCGAAACGCGGTGAGCAAATCAGCAAACGGCTCCTTGGGAATCCCACACTGGCGGATCGTCTCGGCGAGGGCCACAAAAACGGGATGGCGAGCATCGCCTTCGAAGCATGCGTTGAGCTCCTCTCCCCAGATGTTCAGCAGAGCCAGCGCCGAATCCTTGTTGGCCACCTCGTCGGCAAGATCGTCTGAGATGCGGCAATATGCGTAGATGGCATGGAAATGCGGGCGCAGATTTTTAGGCAGGAACCAGGAGACAACATGAAAGTTTTCGTAGTGTGTTTCGGCCAGATTCTGGCAGAAAGCGCGCGCCTGCTCTAATGAGGGAGCAACGTCAGGGATCCGATAGCTTGGCGGCAAAGCGGCCCAGCCGCCTTCGATGAGCGCGTCCCTGTAGCGCGCTTCAATCTCCAACTCTTCATCAGCCTTTCCATTATGTGATTGCACGATTTGCCGTCCCGGTTCTACGTTCGCATCAGGGCACAATGGCAGTCTTGATCTCGCTGCTACGCTTCATCAGCTTCTCAAAGACGCGGTTGAGCTCGTACAGGTGGGCGTGACCAGTGATAAAGGCCTGCGCCTGGAAGCGTCCTCCGGCGATCAGATCAAGCGCCTTCCGGCAAATGGCCGGGGTGTGATGGAAGGTGGCGCGCAGGGTGATGTCGCTATAGTGAATCCGATTGGTATCGAGAGTCACCTGCGTACCGACGGCGCAGCCTCCAAAGAAGTTGACTGTGCCGCCCTTGCGCACAAGCTCCACCGCCTCCTGCCATGCTTCGGGCACGCCGACCGCCTCAATGGCAATGTCCACGCCACGGTTCTTTGGCGTAAGAGCACGTGTTTCACGGATGGCCTTGCGGACGTTGGTTGTTTGCACCACGTGAGTTGCGCCGAGTTGCCGAGCCGCCTCTACCTGGCCGTCGTGCTTGACGATGGCGATTGCCTCGTAACCGGCGAGCGCGGCGACATGCAAGATCATCAATCCCAATGGGCCGCCGCCAATCACCGCAACCGTGTCGCCGGCGCGGGGGCGCGAATCTTCAAACCCATGTACAGCGCAAGCCAGGGGCTCAGTCAAGGCCGCGTGTTCCAGCGGCACATGATCTGGAACGTGAAGCGTGTTCTTGGCGACGATGCGCGCAGGGATGCGGATGAACTCAGCGTAAGCGCCGTTGTTGAAGAGAAGATCGTCACAAAGGTTTTCCTGCCCGCGTCCGCAGAAGAAGCATTGCCCGCAGGGCGCGGAGTTCAGGGCAACAACGCGATCGCCGGAGGCAAAGCCGGAGACTCCTTCGCCGGCTTCAACAACGGTACCCGCCAATTCGTGGCCAAAGAGGGCTGGAGGAACAATCATGCGGGCGTGGTAGCCGCGGCGAAAGACCTTCAAGTCTGTGCCGCAGGTGAGAGCCGCGCCCACGCGCACAATAAGTTCGCCCGGCAGCGCCTCTGGGATGGGCACCCGCTCGATGCGAATATCTTCACGGCCGTGGAGGATTGCGGCCTTCATGGTTGTGGCCATCAATGCCCTCCTACTCTGCTCCGCCTCCCAACACAGGCTCAAGCATGATTTTCATTGAGTCGGCCTTGGGATGCGACGCGATTTCGATCGCCGGAACCGCCTGATCGAGCGGGAAGCGATGCGAAATCAGTTGGGTCAAATCAAATCCGTTGCGGTAACCGGCAAACACCAGATCGGTTACCTCATCGAGAATTTCAAAAGAAGATGAATAAGAACCCATGAGAGTTTTTTCGTCCATGCAGACAGCGCCGGGATCGATGACGACTTCGCCATGCTGGGTTTGAGCGAAGAGCATGACGCTCCCGCCCGGGCGGACCGCATCCATTGCCGTCTGAATCAGCGCGTTGCCACCGACGGCAAGGATTACGGCATCGGCGCCGCGGCCTTCAGTCTCAGCAAACACGCGCTCGACGACGTTTTCGCGGCCGGCATGAATCGGATCCTTGAGGCCGAACTTTGCGGCGATGGCGTGACGCTCCGGATAAAGATCCGAAGTAAGCACGCGCGCCCCGGTGCGACGGGCCAAAACAGCATGCATCAAGCCGATCGGGCCCTGGCCGATGACCAGAACGGTGTCGTCCGATTGAAGATTCAGAAGCTTTACGCCCTTGAGTACCGTGTTTACGGGCTCAACAAATGCCGCCTGCTCAAATGGAACTCCGTCGGGAATTCGGACCACGCCGCGACTGGCCACGATCCAATCCATTACGCGAATGTACTGAGCAAAACCACCGCCGGAAGGCTCGAACCCCGCCGTAACGCCCACTTTCTTGTACAAGGCGCACTGGGTGGGCGTCCGCTTGCGGCAGTTGTAACAGTTTCCGCAAGGCACGTGATGATGCACCACGACCCGTTCCCCGGGTGCAAACCAGGTGACGCCCTGGCCCACTTCGACGATGGTTCCGGCCATTTCATGTCCGAAGATGCGGGGCGCAGAATGAGAGCCGGTATGAATCTTTTTCAGATCGGTGCCGCAGATGCCGCAGGTGGCTACCTTGACCAGAATTTCTCCCGGCCCAATTTCCGGCACAGGCACGGTTTCAACGCGCATGTCATTGACGCCGCGATAGACGACGGCTTGCATGGTAGCTGGAACCTTGCCCACCAGCGGGGTTTCAATGTTTGAAGTTTGGGTAGCCATTCCGCGTCCTTAATACTCCTCGTCTATCGAGATTTTCTAACAGGGCCTCTTTGAGCCCCCGGGCTGCCTTCTTGCTATTCTCGCCCATCCGGACGAGTGCGGGCCAGTACCAAGGTCGAATTAGGACAAAAAGGATAAACCGGGCTATGCGAAACTGCCCGTTTTCAGCGATAAACCGGTTGAAATCCGGGAGTTTGTCGCGCAGCGCGTCGCTGACTCCCTTGATAGAGTTAAAGGGGATGCGGCGCATGGCGGCCAGGCGGGCAAGCCCGGCGGCCTCCATATCGACTAGGCCGGCGCTATACGCGGCAGCCAGCCGACGTTTTTCAGGCTCGTCGGCAACGACTGCGCTGGTCACCAAGCCGGCCATTTTTGCATTCAAATCGGGTTCGGGCCAGTTGGAAACGGAGAAGCGCTCACCAGTGCGGGCATCGACGATTCCGGTGATCTGATAGGCTTTGCCAGCCTCGAGCTCCTCCGACAAGGCCCCAGCCCAGCCGAATGAAACCACGCGGTCAATGGGGCCGTCCAATTCAACCTCTGCAAAGGCGCGCGTGGCGGCATCGACGCCCGCGCCGGCACAGGCTGCCACCCACTGGCCTTCATCGAACTGCCAGCGCCACAGGTCGACGGCGTTTCGGGTTTCATGCTGCCAGCCCTGCACCAGGGGCTTAAGTTCGGCCGGCAAGGCGGAGATGATGGCGACTCGGGTCATGCCTGGCCCTGGGGTGCGTAACCGTGAGCCTGGAACCATTCGATTGCGGCGCGCATGGCTGGATAAACCGGCATGATGCGAAAGTCCAGTTCCTGCTGGGCGTGAGCGCTGGAAGCAAACATCTTTTTGCGGCCCATGCGGACTTCTTCAAGAGTGGCGCGCGGTTCGATGCCACGCATTCGGCCGGTGATCCACTCCTCAAAGAATGCATAGGTGGCAGCGACAAGAAACGGAATCTTCACTTTGGGCGATGGAATTCCGGTAATGGCGGACATCTTGTCGAGGATCTGTTTGAGTGTCAGGTTTTCGCCGCCGAGGATATAGCGCTTCCCCGGCTGCCCAGTGGTCAGGGCTGCTACGTGCGTCCGCGCGACCTCGGCTACGTCGACAAGGTTCAGGCCGGTATCCATGTAGGCGGGAAATCTGCCGTTGAGGAAATCCACGAAGATGCGACCGGTAGGAGTGGGCTTGGCATCGTTCGGCCCGATCGGCGTGGTGGGGTTGAGAATCATCACCTGCTGTCCGGCTTTAGCAGCGGTGATGGCCTCCTGTTCGGCAAGGAACTTGGAGCGTTTGTAGTGACCCACCATGTCTTTGAGCGAGACGGGCGTGTCTTCATTGATGACGATGCCATCGGTGCGAAAATGCATGGTGGCGACGCTGGAGGTATAGACGAACCGCGACACGCCAGCCTCGCGGGCAAGACGCAGAAGCTCGCGCGTTCCTTCGACGTTGGCCTTGTACATGGCGGCGGGGTCGGGAATCCAAAGGCGGTAGTCGGCGGCGACATGCATCGCTGCATCGCAGCCGGCAAGCACGGCGCGAAGAGTCTCAGGCTGTCTCAGGTCGCCGACATGCGTATCGCCGGCAATGCCTTCAAGGTTAGACAGGTTGCTTGTTTTGCGAACAAGCATGCGCAACTCGGCGCCCTGCGCGGCCAATGCGTGCGCGACATGATGGCCTACAAATCCGGTCGCGCCTGTAAGGAAAACTTTCATATGTCTTGCATGGCAAATCAACCGCAGTGAGAACCGGGGTTGAGGTCAGCTGGCTTGCGGGTTTCGAGTGGCAACAGGAGAAGCCCCGCGCCCTCTGGCATGACCTCAATTTGATAGGTCGCGCCGGGATACAGACCTGTCTTCTCTTGCACAGATTCAGGCAAAGCAATGCAACCGCACTCTTGTACCTTACCCACCATTGAGCTATTCCAGGACGTCCGGAACGAGGGCGATGTTCTTCTCGCCGGCGCCCTTCTTTTCGTTGTATTTCTTCACCCAGTCTTCCCAGTGTTTGCCCTCGGCGCGATCCTTGCCGGTAAACTCGAGCCGCGCAATATCGGCATAACTCACCTTGCGCTTGTCGGTCGCACTGGGCGTGAAGTATTGGACAAAGGAATTGACAAGGGTGGCGCCGCTTACCCTGTTGAAGATGAATGCCTCGATGCGCTCGCCCGACTTGAGTGTAAGAGTAACGTCACCGCGATAGTCGAATGCCTTTTCAAGCGCCTGGCGCAGCTCGTCCTCGCTGGCCAGCGCGGGAATCCAGCCCTCAAGCTTTTGATGTTCAAAGCCCGGCGCCAACTCGAGATCTTCGACCTGCTGCAGGGTGTATTTCATCACTTCAGCGGTCATTGGTTTGTCTCCGCCATTGAAGCATGCGCAGGCTCGGCAATCTGTACAAGCTTGGCCGGCCCGTGAGGCGCGGAATCGTTGAGCAGCTTGAGTGCGTGCGCATCTTTGTAACTGCTGAAGGTGCCGCGCACCATGCCCCAGAAGCCCTTAAGAGAACCGAACCCTTCAATCACCGCGGTCGGCTCGTATCCGCAACTAACCATGCAGTTGGCGCACTTGGGGTTGCCGCTGGCCACTCCGTACTCTTCCCATTTTGTGGTCTCGATCAACTCCTTGTAGGTTTCTGTATAACCATCCTGAAGCAGGTAGCAGGGCTTCTGCCAGCCGAAGATGTTGTAGGCCGGCGATCCCCAGGGCGTGCATTCATATTTGCGATCGCCCATGAGGAACTCGAGAAACAGAGGCGACATATTGAACTTCCATGTCGGCTTGCGGTTGGAAAGAATGGCGCGGAACAAGCGGCGCACGCGGGCGCGGCCCATGAATTTTGTCTGGTCGGGCGCCTTGTCGTAGCTGTAACCGGGCGAGAGCACGATGCCTTCAACGCCCATGTCCATGACTTCATCAAAGAATCCGCGGACGGTATTGGGATCGGTGCCATCGAAGAAGGTGGCATTGGTAGTGACGCGGAAACCCCTTTTGACGGCCTCTTTGATGCCTTCGACGGCGATGTCATATCCACCCTCGCGGCAGACTGAAAAGTCGTGGTGCTCGCGGTCTCCATCAAGATGAACTGAGAAGGTGAGGTACTTCGACGGCGTAAACTCCGGCAGGCGGCGCTTGAGCTCCAGAGCGTTGGTGCAAAGATAGATGTACTTCTTGCGGGCGATCAGTCCGTTAACGATCTCAACGATCTGAGGGTGCAGCAGCGGCTCGCCGCCGGGTAAAGACACCATCGGAGCGCCGCATTCTTCGACCGCGGCAAAGCACTCCGCAGGTGAAAGCTGCTTCTTCAAAATATGCGGGGGATACTGCACCTTGCCGCAGCCCGCACAGGCGAGGTTGCAGCGGAACAGAGGCTCAAGCATCAGCACCAGCGGATACCGCTTGTCGCCCGTCAACCGCTTCTTCAAAACGTAGGTGGCAACAGTCCACATCTGGGAGATAGGAACAGCCATCTTATGAAAATCCTCCAGCGCGCACTACGAGGCGCGTTCCATAGCCCGTCTGTAACTGGTCAAAGCCAGCAGCGGGAAGTACTGACGATACATCTCGTAAGCCAGGTAAAAGACTCGTGGGAAGCCAGTTCCAGTGTACAAGGCCTGTCGTGTGGGCCCGGACCCGACGCGTTCATCCCAAGTGCCATCGGGATCCTGGCGAGCAAGCAGCCACCGTACTCCCTTGGCAACCGAGTCTGACCGGTCGTCCCCGGCGGAAAGCAGGCCGAGCATGGCCCAGGCCGTTTGCGATGGCGTGCTTGGGCCGACGCCGCGCGTGTTGGGGTCATCGTAGCTGCCGCAGGTTTCACCCCATCCGCCGTCGGCGTTCTGCACCATGCGGATCCATTCCGCCGCCTGCTGCACCTGGGGTTCAAGATGATCGATCCCGATGGCCTCAAGCCCGCGCAAGACAAGGAATGTCCCATAGAGGTAGTTGACGCCCCAGCGTCCAAACCAGCTTCCGTCCGATTCCTGGCGGTCGAAGATGAACTTGATAGCCTTCTCCACGCGCTTGTCTTCGCGGGTATAACCATAGGTTGCCAGCATCTCAAGAATTCGGCCGGTGATGTCCACCGTCGGGGGGTCCAACATGGCGTTGTGATCCGCGAAGGGGATGTACTGAAAGATCATCTTGGTGTTGTCTTTGTCGAAGCTCCCCCAGCCGCCGTTCCTGCACTGCATGGCAAACTCCCACTCAATGGCGCGCTGCGCCACCTTGTGCTGATAACTCTCGCGCGGGTTATCCACCTTGTTGAGCGCCAGCAGTACCTGCGCGGTGTCATCGGTGTCTGGGTAAAACTCGTTATTGAACTCGAAGTACCAGCCGCCGGGCTCGGTGTTTGGAACTTTGACGGACCAGTCACCCTTGTGCCGGACTTCTTTTGCCAGCATCCAGTCAACGGCCTTGATGAGGCGGTGATCAGTGCGGGATACACCAGCTTCGCCGAGCGCGTAGACGGCCTGCGCGGTATCCCATACGGGAGAGACTGCGGGCTGCATTCTGAAGGTGGGCTCCGGCATTCCAGGGCTGGGAGGTTCTTCAATTCCGAGCTTTTCAAACTCGTCGCGGGCGCGAATGACCTGCGGATCGTCCTCAGAGTATCCAAGGCAGCGCAGCGCGATGATTGCGTTCAGCATGGCCGGATAGATGGCGCCGAGACCGTCTGTCATCTCAAGCCGCTCGAGCAGCCACTGCTCGGCTTTCTTCAGCGCAAGGGTGCGCAATGGCCGCAGGTGAACAGCCTCAGCAAAATGCAGGACCCGGTCGATGATGAGAAACATGTTCCGCCAGGAGAGTATCCGCTTGCGGTCAAGCCTGAGACGCTGTTCGGCGCTGGCGCGGCCGCCGACAAACAACTCGTCAATGCTCTGTTCCGGAGGAATCTTTTTATACGGCTTCTTGGCGTAGATGATGGCCAGGGGGACGAGAATCGACCGCGACCATGAAGAGATTTCGTAAATATTAAAGTAAAACCAGTTGGGGAAAAGAACGATCTCAGGCGGGATGGCCGGGACTGCATCGTAGTCATACTGACCGAGGCCGCAGAGGTACATCTTGGTGAATGTGTTGCAGGCAACAACGCCGCCATGGGCCAGAACCCATTCACGGCACTTGCTCAAGCGTGGATCGTCAGCGCCCACACCCATCAGTTTGGCTGAAAAATAGCACTTGACTGAGAGCGAGATGTTTCCCGTGCCACCGGGGTAAAGGCTCCAGCTGCCGTCCTCGTTCTGGTAGCGCATCATCTCAGTGAAGGCCCGCTTGAGGCGTCCCGGATCGCCGCTTTCCAGCTGAGTGTGGAGATAGATGTAGTCGGCCTCGAGCATCGAATCGCCCTCGAGCTCGCCACACCAGTAACCGTCGGGATGCTGCTCAGAGAGCAGATAGTCGCGCGACCGTTCAATGGCCAATTCAACGTCGGCCAGATCCGCGTCGATGCGGCCGAACTTGGGCACGATCGATTTTGGAAACCACGATTTCGGGTTGCCGGCCCAGGCCGACTCTGCCCTGGGAGCCCCCGATTTCAGCTCTGCGGACTGCGTTTTCCCCTGCTGTTGACTCATGCGGTTTCAAACGCCTCAATTGTGTTTAACCAAAAACAATCAAACGAATACAAATTCTCAGCGACTCTCTTCCTGTGCTTTTTTATCGGACTGCAACTGGTTCAGCACCGCCGGCATTGCCAATGGCCTGAACAATCTCTGGCGGGAGCCCGAAGCGGACATTCTCGGGCATTACTTCTACTTCTTCGACGCTGGTATAGCCGTTAAGTCGCAAATAATTGACCACGTCTTCGACGAGGATTTCGGGAGCCGACGCACCAGCCGTAACCGCAACATTTGTCACGCCTTGCAGCCATTTTGGGTCGATGGCCGCGGAGTTATCAATCAAGTACCCGATGGTGCCCAGATTGCGTGAGACTTCAACCAGCCGATTTGAATTCGAGCTGTTGGTTGAACCGACCACCAGAACCAGCTCCGCATTGTGCGCCACGTTGCGCACTGCAACCTGGCGGTTTTCAGTGGCGTAGCAGATGTCCTGGGTGTGCGGCCCGGCAATGTTGGGATACTTCAGCTTAAGGGCGTGGATGATGTCGCGCGCCTCATCGAGGCTGAGGGTTGTCTGGGTGAGATAGGCCACGCGATTTGGATCGGGCACTTCAAGCGCCTCAACATCTGCCACATTGGAGACGACCTGGGTGACTTCTGGCGCTTCGCCGAGTGTTCCCTCGATCTCATCGTGGTCGCGGTGGCCAATGAGCACCAGCGCATAACCCTGCTTGGCAAACTTGACCGCCTCGATGTGGACCTTGGTGACCAGCGGACAGGTGGCATCAATGACCTTCAAGCCGCGGCCCTTGCTCAGCTCTCGCACCGCTGGCGAAACTCCGTGGGCGGAATAGATCACGCGCTGGCCATCAGGCACGTCGTCTATCTCGTGCACAAAAATCGCGCCCTTCTCCGCCAACTCATTTACAACATAGCGGTTATGGACGATTTCGCGACGCACATAGATGGGCGCGCCAAAGGTTTCCAGCGCGATTTTTACAATGTCAATGGCACGCACCACACCGGCGCAAAAGCCGCGCGGCTTCAGCAACAATACCCTCTTCTGGCTGGGGGAAGACTCGGCGTGATTTCCGTTTGAGATGGAGTCGAGGGCAGTTGTAGTCACATCTTCCAGTATACCAACCAAGGGATTGAAAGGACAGCAAAGAAACGCCGAAGAAGGCGTGCCCGGACATTCTGAATCAAGCCCGGACGATCTCGCTCGGACATCCTTTAGGTTGACCGATTCATCTGATTTGGCAGCGGACTGTCGGATGTTCCGCAGTGAATTGAGCAAGCACAAATTACTTCAGCGGTTCCTGACTCATTCCCTTTCAGCTTTGGTGGCTTAACGTTGCACCCTGATGGGTCTGGGATGGCCCACATCATCTAGGGAACGCGGAACAATGCACCTACAGACATTCAAAGAGGAGACTCCATGAACAGGTTCAAACTTTTTGCACTCGCTGCCATTGCGGCAACCGCCTTCGCGGGTTCGGCGGCCAAGGCGTCCCCGCAGGTGAGCGTTGACATCGGCGTTGCGCCCGATTGCCCTTACGGGTATTACGACTACGCACCCTATGCCTGCGCTCCTTACGGATATTACGGTCCGGAATGGTTTGTAGGCGGCATCTTTATTGGAGCGGGCCCATGGTTCCACGGAGGCACGAACTTCCACGGTCATGTTGACAACCACTTCGACCCATCGCACGGCTACAAAGGCCCCGCGCCCAACCGCGGCGACAAGCCCGAACCGACCAAGCGCCTTGACAAGATAGAGCATTTCAAAGGCAACGAGGTCAGAGACGGCCACGGCAAAGCAGGCAAGAAATGACGGCCCCCGTTGCCGCTAGCGGCTTGCGGCAATCATCTGGGCGGCATGCTGCAGGCTGGTTTCAGTGACCTTTGCGCCGCTGACCATGCGTGCCACTTCGTGCATTCGGGCGCGGTCGTCGAGAAGGCGGATCTGCATTTTAGTGCGACCGTCGGCCTCGCGCTTTTCAACGACGAAATGCTGATCGGCGAAGGCGGCAATCTGCGGCAAGTGTGTGACGCAGAGGACCTGCTGGCCCCGGCTCAGGGATTTGAGTTTCTGGCCAACAGCTTCAGCTGCGCGGCCGCCAATGCCGATGTCAATTTCGTCGAAGACCAGCGTCCGGGGCGTGGGTGTCTTCCTTTTGGGCTTGACGGCACCCTCTTCCACGCTGACTTTGAGGGCCAGCATAACGCGGCTCATCTCACCACCTGAAGCGATCTCGTGAAGCGCTTTGATTGGTTCGCCGGGGTTGGTTGCGATGCGGCACTCGACTTGATCCCAGCCGGAAGGAGTCCAGTCAGGCTCGGCCTCGCCACTGGCGACGGCCACTTCAAAGCGGACCTTCATGGCCAGCGAATTGATTTGCGTTTCAGCAAGCCTGGCGAGCTTGACTGAGGCGGCCTTGCGCTCCTGGTGGAGAACGGAGGCGGCAGATCGATATTCAGTGGCAGCCTTGTCCAGTTCAACACGCAGAGCTTTGAGGATCTCGTCGCGATCCTCGACCTCGGCGAGTTTTTGTGCGACCTCTTCGCCGAAAGCGATGACCTCGGCCACTGTCTTTCCATATTTGCGTTTGAGCCGATCGAGCGCGGCCAGACGGTCTTCAATCTCCGCCAAACGCTCAGGCGATGCGTTGATGCCTTCAGCATAATCCCGCAAGCTTTCGCCGATATCGCCCACAGTGGCGCGTACCGACTCCAATTGGCCGGCCGCTTCGGCAAATCGCCCGTCATAGCGCGCCAGTTCCTCTACGTTGCGGACTGCTGCGCGAAGAGCAGCTTCTGCAGACGCCCCGCCCTCGTACAGTTGTTCGAACGCGCTCATCGCGGCGGCATAGAGCTTTTCAGCGTTGGCCAGCACTCGCTTTTCAGTCTCCAGGGCCACGTCCTCGCCGGCAAGCAGGCGCGCAGCCTGGATCTCACTGTCCTGATAGCTCCAGAGATCGACCATGCGCAGCCGGTCCTGCTCACCCTCGACCAATGCGTCCAGCTTTTCAGAAGCGTTTCTCCAGCGCGCGTAGCACTGGCTGACAGCTTCCGTGGAGAGGCCGCCGAATCGGTCGAGCAAAATGCGCTGCTGAGCCTGGTCAAAGCTGCTGAGGGTCTCGCTTTGGGCATGAACAAGCGCCAGTTCCGGTGCAAGCAGCTTGAGCACGGCCACGGTTGCGGGCTGGTTGTTCACGAAGACGCGCCCCTTGCCTGAAGAGAGAATCTCGCGACGCAGGATAATCTCATTCCCCTCAACGTCGATGCCATTCTCTTCAAGGATGTTTTCAGCGCCTGCTGTGGACTCGAAGACGCAGGCTACAACGGCCTTATCCGCGCCGTGGCGCACCACCTCCGTGGAGGATTTGCCGCCCATGAGCAGGGCCAAGGCGTCGACCAGGATGGACTTGCCGGCACCGGTCTCGCCGGTGAGCAGGTTCAGCCCGGGGCCGAACACAGCAATAGCGTGATCGATAACGGCGTAGTTTTCAGCGCGAAGTTCGACGAGCATTCCAGCTTCCGTTGTCCTTGGGCAATCTGTCTTTCATCGAGCAAAACCGTATCGGGAATCCGAGCGCAGCATAGCATGAACAGGCCTTTCCTGCCCCTGGGCATCAAACCGGCAGGGGCCCGGGAGCATCCAATCGATAACTTGGAAGCTGCCATCGCGTCTGATACGGTTGATATTGAGGTGAATGCCGATTTTAAACACCGCCCTCCTCTTGATGATGCAGGCCGATAGCGCCACACCTCCGACCGCTTCGAGTTCAAGTGCGCTGGTAGAGATTATCAACAACATTGGGCCGGTGGCCGAAGCTGTGCTGGTGCTGCTGGGCATCGCCAGTTTCTATTCCTGGTTCATCATTCTGGGCAAGATATCCACTTTCGGAAATGCCACGAGCCAGAGCAAGAAATTCATCCGGGCTTTCCGCAAGGCTAGCCGTTTGCAGGAGATTTCTGCGCTGACGGCGGACTGCAAGGCCAGCCCATTGGCGCAGGTTTTCGAAGATGTGTACGAGACGTACAAACGCCAGACCGGTGGATCCGGCCCACCGCGCAATCTGATCCCGCTGGAGCGCTCGGCACAAACGGCTGCTTCTGAGGCGATCACCGCACTGGAACGGCGGATGACCGGGTTGGCAACCATTGCCTCGACCACCGTCTACGTGGGCCTCTTTGGTACGGTCATGGGCATCATGGACGCATTCCAGCGCCTGGGAACGGCTGGATCGGCAACCTTGCGTGCAGTAGCTCCGGGCATTTCAGAAGCATTGATCACCACCGCCGCCGGATTGTTTGTGGCGATTCCCGCGCTGGTCGCTTACAACCAGTTCACTGCGCGGATTCGGGTATTTGCGTCGGCAACGGACGACTTTTGCCGCGAATTGCTGAATTCGATGGAAGAGATTCCGCAGCGCGCGGCCGCCGCCGGGGCACGCACCACTGAACCGACACCCAATCCTCCACGAGAGGCGGTGGAACGTGGCCTTTACCGGTAACATTGGCCAGACCCGCAGCTCACTTGCGGAGATCAACGTGACCCCGCTGGTGGACGTGGTGCTAGTGCTGCTGATCATCTTCATGATTTCAGCGCCGGTTTTGCAGTCTGGGATTGAAGTATCCGTGCCGAAGACGCGCACGATCAAAGAGGTCACCGAACAGCGCGTGGTCTTGACCATCGACCGAAATCAAAACATTTATCTTGGCGACCACCTGGTGAATATTCACGCGTTGACCGACACATTGCACCAGCAGAGCTCGGACCCTGCGCACCAGATCATTTATCTCAGGGCTGACGAGAACGTGCCTTTCGGCGCTTTTGCAAGCGTGATGGACGCCGTGAAACAAGCCGGAATTACCAACATCTCGATCGTCACCCAACCGCTGGAAGCACGGGCTTCAGCGGAAGGGGGAAACCAGTAGCCGCATGGCCAGCCTGTTGGAAGGTAGCGAGCAACTCGAGCGCGAGCTTGGACCAACTCGAGAGCGCATTGCTGCGCCGGCCGTGGGTTCCCTGGTGCTGCACGCAGCCTTGTTAGGCACGCTTCTTCTTCTAGGAGTCCTGAATGGGTTCTTTCATCACAATTTGTGGGGAAACCCCGGAGCAGGCGGCGCAATCCAGGTGAGCCTGGTGTCGAATGCGCTTCCCTTACCCGCGGACCAACCGCCGAATCAAAATGTGCTGTCGACCGAGACGCCGAGCCAGGCCCCTGCCGAGCCGACGTCCAAGGCGAAACAGGCCGTGGATGAAACCGCCATCCCCATCTCCGGCAAGCAGGTAAAGCCTCAAAAGCAGGCACAGAACGTGGCGAAGACCCAGCCACACCAGCCACAACCGAAGCAGGATAACCGCGCGCAGTTCGGCGAGCAAGCGGGCATGTCGATGGCCCGGTCGACCATGGCACAAACCGCGACGGCCGATGCGCCGGTGAGCGTGGCCAATGGCGATTTCGGCAGCCGCTTCCCATGGTACGTGGACGGCATCAAACGGAAGGTGAGCCAGAACTGGATTCGCGGGCAGGTCGATCCACGCACGCCCAAGGGGAACTCGGTACAGATCTACTTCAGAGTGAATCGGCAGGGGGTTCCATCCAGTTTCAAGATCAGTACCGCAAGCGGGAGCCCGACCCTTGACCGATCATGCCTTCTGGCGACCGAACGCGTTGATACTTTTGGGGATCTGCCTCGGGAATCCAACGATCAATGGCTCGACGTGACCTATGATTGTACGTATTGAGTCCTGGCGCGCCGGAACAGAGACGCGCCATTCCCACCCATCCGGAAGGACCGCTCATCGCATGAAGATGCATTCCCTGAAGAGATTCCGCTGCCATTTCATTGTTGGTTGTTCTGTGGTGGTATTGTTGGCCAGCCATCTGAAGGCCCAGGACTGGGTTCACACCGGCACGAACCTGGGCGCTGACCGAATCCGGATTGCCGCGGCTGACTTTAAACCTGTTGGTGGAGATCCGCAGGCTCCTGCACTGAAGGCAACATTTGACGCGACGCTCTACAGCGACCTGGCCAGCGCGGGAATTTTCGACATGGTATCGAAGAGCCTCGCGCCGCAGGCCACGCCAGGCTCGCCGCAGGAGATGAACCTGGGGCAATGGGCCGCGGCACCGGCCAGTGCAGCGATGGTGGCATTTGGATCGCTGTCGTCAGATAACGGCCGGCTGAGCGTTCTGGGCTGGCTGTTCGATGTCCGCAACGCAACAACTCCACAGGTGTTGGGCAAGCAATATAACGAAGCAGCCAGCCAGGACATGGCACGGACGATTGCACATCGTTTTGCCGACGAGATCATCCTTCGCCTGGGCGGCGGCATCAACGGAATAGCCGAGACCAAGATTTACTTTGTAAGCACACGGACAGGCTCCAAAGAGATCTGGGTGATGGACTACGACGGACAGAACCAGCACCCGGTCACCCACCTGGGCACCACGGCGCTGTCGCCGCGCGTCTCCCCGGACAACAATCGGCTGGCGTTCTCTGCCCTTGGTCCCGAAGGCTGGTCGATCCGCATGTTCTCGCTGGAACTGAACCGCATGGTTGCGTTTCCAGCGGGCACCGCGGGGGGCAGCAACTTTTCGCCGGCATGGTCGGCGGACGGATCGAAGGTCGCTTTTTCGTCCGCGCGCACCGGCGACTCTGAAATATGGGTAGCCGATGCCAGCGGCGCAAACCCGCGCCGTCTCACAACCTTTCGCGGACCTGATGTGGCGCCCACGTGGAACCCGCGGACAAACGCGCAGCTGGCCTGGGTAAGCGGCCGAACCGGAGAGCCGCAGGTTTACACCATGGAGCAGGACGGCTCCAACGTTCAGCGCATTACGGACAGCGGCTATGCTGTCTCCCCTTCATGGTCGCCAAATGGGCAGTTGCTCGCATTCAGCTGGAATCGCAAGTATGGCCCAGGAGACCCTGGAGGCGTAGACATTCACGTCATCGACATTGCCAGCAAGAACTACATCCAGCTCACACACGAATCGGGGAGTAACGACTATCCATTCTGGGCGCCCGACAATCGGCATATCGTCTTTGAGCGCACGATTGGCAAGCACACGCAGATCTGGACCATGCTGGCCGATGGGACAGAGCAACACGAACTGACGCATACAGGCGACAACTTCATGCCTGACTGGAGTTGGAAGTGACCCTGGCGGGTGTGGATCAAGAAAGACCTTTTGCAGATGGAGCCTATGCAAACGAGGTTCGAGGCATGCCTGAAAGGTGCCAATGGATGAAACGAATCCGACTTTTTTCGACTATCATTTTATCGTTGCTGCATTCTCTCTTCGGCCCGTTGCGGGGCGGATTGAGACCAACTGAATCTATGTTTTCGACGTCCGATCGGGCTCTGTAGTCGAGTTGAAGAAGCTGTGGACGGGCCAGACTGAGTCCTCTTGGATTCTTGCAGGCCGTTTTCCGCATCTATCAAATCAGGGCGATTTGCCCGTGTTCCAAGGCACTGCCACTATTTGCAGGCTTTCGTGAAAAGGGTCAAAGGCCAAGAGCGAATGTCAGACCGGAAACACAAAGGCCTGCTTCGCCGGGAAGTCAATTTCGAGTTCGCTGAAGGAGTAATCCATTGAAACAACACAATCGCATTCTGTTGACTGTTGCCGTACTTCTAGCCATGCTGACTGTGGCTGGCTGCAAGAAGAAAACTGCTACCCCGCCAGTCCCGGAAGAAGCTCCTCCGGTCGCCTCAGCTCAAACGCCCACAGCACAAATCACGGCGACCCCGTCAGTGGTCTCAGCGGGTGACCAGGTGGTGCTTTCATGGAAGACGACGGATGCAACCAGCGTCTCGATCGATGGCGTCGGCGATGTGCCCACATCAGGGGTCAAGACCGTGACACCGACGGAGTCGACGAGCTATCACCTTGTTGCCCGGGGACCGGGCGGTTCGGCTGACGCCACAGCCCGCGTAACTCTGACTGCTCCTCCGGCGGTGGTGGTTCCGACGACGACGGTGAGCTCGGAAGAGGAGTTCAAATCCAACGTTCAGGATGCGTTTTTCGATTACGACACTTATGACATTCGCGGCGATGCGCAGGCGACTCTATCGCGCGATGCCTCGTGGCTCGCCAGCCATCCTGACATCAAAGTTGTAATCGGCGGCTATTGCGATGAACGTGGATCGAATGAGTACAACCTCGCGCTGGGGCAGAACCGCGCCGACGCCGCCAAAAACGCCCTGGTGACTGCAGGCGTGGCCGCAACCCGCATTCGAGTAATTAGCTACGGCAAGGAAAAGCCGTTCTGCTCAGAGTCCACAGAAGAATGCTGGCAGCAGAACCGCCGCGCAGGATTCACATTGGACCGCTAACGTAGCGCTGACGTGCTAAGAAGCACCTGAAGCCCGGGACCTCGCAGAAGAGATCCTGGGCACAGGGGCCGGCGAATCGAAGCCGGCATGTTGCAAGACCTCTCTTTAAACAACGGCCGCAGATCTACAATTTGCGACATTTGATTCTGCTTCATTCGGGTGACTCATGCTGAAGACACGTACATTGCGCAATCGTCTCCTGGCCTCGGCAATTTGTGCCATGGTTCTTGTCTCAACGCCCATGCCGGCCCACGCAGCATCAAAAGAGATCATCGAGCTGCAAACGCAGGTGCAGCAGTTGCTGGACATGGTGCAGCGCTTACAGTCAACGCTCGACGGGAGATTTGGCGTGTTGCAACACCTGGTGGAGCAAACCGCGGACAATGCGAACCAGATGACTGCCACAGTGAATACCTTGCAGCAGAAAATCAACGCACAGAGCGAGGCAAATAACGGCAAGTTGGACAGCATGTCCGGGCAGGTTCAGTCGCTGAACGATTCAGTGGACGAGTTGAAGTCGCGCATCGCCAAGCTGGATAAGACGGTTCAGGATTTGCAGACCCAGTTGCAGAATATTCAGTCGCCGCCTGCGGGAACCCAACCGGCGGGCGCCGCTCCTGGCGGAAATCCGACGGAGGGTGGACAGGGCGGGGCAAATCCTGGCAACGGTCCACAGGGAGGCGCGCCCGCGGCCAATGTGGCTCCGCCGCTTGCAGAGACGTTTCAAGCCGGCGTCCGCGACTACAACGCCGCGCACTACGATGTTGCGACCGGGGAGTTTCAGGATGTCATGCGCTACTACCCGCTTGACGACCTGACAGGGTCAGCACAGTTCTACCTGGGCGAGATCGATTATCGCCAGTCGAACTTCGCAGATGCGGTGAAGGCCTATAACGCGGTGCTGGAAGGGTTCCCGGGGAGCGCCAAGGCGCCCGCCGCCCAGTTGCGCAAAGGTCTTGCCTTGTTGGAGTTGAAGAAGAAAGATGCAGGAATCAATGAACTCCGGCTGCTGATCAAGCGGCATCCGCAGACGCCTGAAGCTGCCCAGGCGCGGAGCAAGCTTAACTCCATGGGCGTGCGCATCACGGCCACGGCCTCACGCTAATCGTGACAACAACGGGTGATTTTCAACTCGGCGATGCCATGCCGCTCATCTTTCCACTGATTACTTGCCAATCACAAGAATCTGGAAAGAATGCGGGATCATGGGCGCCCGAGGGCCACGCATGTAGGCCGGAAGCGCATTGGCAGGTGGGCCCTGCGGAGCTGTCGCGGGGGGTTGAGCGGCTGGCCCTTGAGCAGGTGGCTGAGCGGCGGCGGGCACCGGGCCGTATTCGGCTGTGATCAAAAAAATCTGGTTGGCCTTCTTGTCCAGCGTCAACGTCTTGGCCCGCGCCGGTGTGGCGACCGTCTGCTCGACGGAAAACGCAGACGGCGAATCTTCCTTGATGACGGTCAACGTGCCATCGCCCTGCGAGCTGAATGCTTCCATCGTCGCGGGATTGAATGTGACGCCGTCACAACCGTTGCCGGTCGGGAGGTCAGTGATGATATGCCCATCGACGGCGGACAAAATGATCATGTTCTGCTTCTCACGGCACGCGGCGAAAAGAATATTGTTCTTCGCGTCGAGAGCAAGCCCGGCGCAGCCGCTGCCCTTGCTCGATACGTCATACTTTGCGGTCACCTGCATGGTGTTGGCGTCGATGACCGCGATGGCGGCCTTATCAACGATGTCGACATAGATCTTGCCATTCCCGTCGGCGGCAGCCTGCTCGGGCGCTCCGCCAATGTCGATAGTGCCGAGGATAGAGCCATCCTTGTCATCGAGGACGGTGATGTTGGGCGCAGAGTGGCTGAGAATGTAGAAGCGGTGATTGTAGGCGTCGTTGAGGTAGCCGTCAGGATTGCCCTGGACGTCGATCTTCTTGAGGATGGCAAACGTCTTTGCATCGAACATGGTTACCGGATTGGAGGTTGCAAATCCGTGGCCGGTCGCAGTGTCGACTGCGCCGCCGTGCGCGCTGACGCCGGGGATGTCACCCACCTGGGCGAGGGTATCGAGATTGAAGACGCCAATATGTCCGGCGGGGCCAGAGCGGGCGACGTAAAGATTGCGGCCGTCCGGGTCGGCAGTTACGTAATCGAATCCGCCATCGCCGCCGACTAGTTGAATCTTGAGCACCTGATAAGGGCCACTCGCCTGGGCGTGCGCAAGGCTTGCAAATGGCAGCATAACGGCGAGGGTTGCAAGGGCAAGGGCCTTCAATGACATGGTGAAATCTCCATTCGGGTATTCCTGGGTATCTTCGGATAAGGACGGATTCCGTCGAGGATTGGTTTCCGGTTCCTTTCCAAATCGAGAATACACGCGCTATCCAGTATCTGGGTGAACACTGAAGCGTTGGATCGGGTAGGAGGCAGGGTCGCCCCTGCCGTCCTCCCACACCACCGGACGTGC